>NZ_JAGIQA010000019.1 GCF_017814975.1 Cupriavidus consociatus | reverse complement strand
GGGGCGGAATTTACGATGCCGGTGGCTAAGTAGTGGGATTGGTTTGTGGGTTCTTTGCTGCGGCTGACATCTGGTAGATATTTGATATTTCCGGTTCCGCCCTGAAGGGCGGAACAGGGCGCATCCAACACCACCAGCTGCCAAGCCGTCAGACACAGAAGATAAAAATGCAAACCAAATCCGCCATGGAGACATTCGACTACATCATCGTTGGCGCCGGCTCGGCCGGCTGTGTCCTGGCAAACCGCCTGACCCAGGACCCTGACATCAACGTCCTCCTGCTGGAAGCCGGCGGCAAGGACGACTACCACTGGATCCACATCCCGGTAGGCTACCTGTATTGCATCGGCAACCCTCGCACGGACTGGCTCTACCGCACCGAAGCAGAGGCCGGCCTGAATGGCCGCTCCCTTGGCTATCCCCGCGGCCGCGTGCTGGGCGGATGCTCTTCCATCAACGGCATGATCTACATGCGCGGCCAGCGCGAAGACTACGATGACTGGGCCCGCCTGTCCGGCGACGACGGCTGGAAATGGGACAACGTGCTCCCGCTGTTCAAACGCTGCGAAGACCACCACCGCGGCCCAAGCGAATTCCATGGGGCCCACGGCGAGTGGCGCGTCGAAGGGCAGCGGCTGCGCTGGGACATTCTCGAGCGCTTTGCGGATGCGGCGGAACAAGCCGGCATCCCGCGTACCGACGACTTCAACCGGGGCGATAACTTTGGCGTCGGCTATTTCGAAGTCAACCAGCGCCGCGGCATCCGCTGGAACACCGCCAAGGCCTTCCTGCGCCGCGCGTCGGAGCGCCCGAACCTGACCATCGTCACCGGCGCGCAAGTCAGCGCGCTCACCTTCGACGGGCGCCGCTGCACCGGCGTGCAATACATCGGCGGCGGGCAGCCGCATGCTGCGGCAGCGCGGCACGAAGTCATCCTCTCCGCCGGCGCGGTCAATACGCCGCAACTGCTGGAGCTGTCCGGCATCGGCCAGCCCGAACGGCTGCGCGCACTGGGCATCGACGTACGCCATGCCTTGCCCGGCGTGGGCGAAAACCTGCAGGACCACCTGCAGCTGCGTACCGTGGTCAAGGTCAACGGCGTGCGTACGCTCAATACGCGCGCCGCCAGCCTGTGGGGCAAGCTGTGCATTGGCGTCGAGTACGCCTTCAACCAGAGCGGGCCGATGAGCATGGCGCCGTCGCAGCTGGGGGCCTTCGCGCGCTCGGATCCGTCGCAGGCGCGGCCGAACGTGGAGTACCACGTGCAGCCGCTGTCGCTGGACAAGTTCGGCGATCCGCTGCACGCGTTCAATGCCTTCACCGCCAGTGCCTGCAACCTGCGGCCGACGTCGCGCGGCAGCGTGCATGCGCGCAGCGCCGACTTCCGCGACGCGCCGGTGATCGCGCCCAACTATCTGTCGACCGACGAAGACCGGCGTGTCGCGGCCGATTCGCTGCGGCTGACGCGCCGCATCGTGGCATCGCCGGCACTGGCGCCGTACCAACCCGAGGAGTACCTGCCGGGCCCCGCATTCCAGACCGACGAGGAACTGGCCGAAGCCGCCGGCAGCATCGGCACCACGATTTTCCATCCCGTCGGCACCTGCAAGATGGGACGTGGCGACGACGGCATGGCGGTGGTCGACAATCGGCTGCGGGTGTTCGGCATCGAGGGACTGCGCGTGGTCGATGCCTCGGTGATGCCGCTGATCACCTCGGGCAATACGAACTCGCCCACCATCATGATTGCCGAGCGCGCCAGCGACATGATCCGCGAAGACCGCCGGCGCGGCGCGGGGGCGGCGGGCGTGATGGCACCGGCGCCACTGGCCGCGGCGGAAAGCGGCTGACGCTAGCGGCCAGCAGGCGGCGCAGCATGGGAAATCGGGGGCGCGAAAGCGCGCGGGCGCCAGGTGGCGTTTGCTGATCATGTGCGTCTGCAAAAAAACTGACACTTGGTTCATGTTTCATAGTGCAAACCCCGATGTTTTGCGATGCAACAGGCGCACACAATAGACGCCTCGGAGGGTGGGGGCAGCACATTGTGCTGGTCTCGTTCTCCGGCGGGAGCCGCCCCGCACAGCCATAACAAAGACACCGCAGCATGCCGCCACCACGGACGTGCCTGACGGACGCGGCACAGGGCCTACAGGCCGGTTCGGACCATCAGTCAGTGCCGGGCATCACCCGGCGTACAACGAAGGGCGGGCAGGAGACATGAACCAGCAGGAAACCATCCTGGAAACGCGGAACCTCACCAAGGAGTTCAAGGGGTTCACCGCGGTGAGCGACGTCAACCTACAGGTGCGCCGCGGCTCGATCCATGCATTGATCGGGCCCAACGGCGCGGGCAAGACCACTTGCTTCAACCTGCTCACCAAGTTCCTGGAGCCGACCACCGGCACCATCGTATTCAACGGCATCGACATCACCCGCGAGAAGCCCGCGCAGATCGCGCGCCGCGGCGTGATCCGCTCGTTCCAGATCTCGGCGGTGTTCCCGCACCTGACGGTGATGGAGAACGTGCGCATCGGGTTGCAGCGCCAGCTCGGCACCGCTTACCAGTTCTGGCGCAGCGAGCGCTCGCTCGATGTGCTCAACGACCGCGCCATGGAGCTGCTCGAGCAGGTAGGGCTGACCGAGTTCGCGCAGACGCTGACGGTGAACCTGCCGTACGGGCGCAAGCGCGCGCTGGAGATCGCCACCACGCTGGCGATGGAGCCCGAACTGATGCTGCTCGACGAGCCCACGCAGGGCATGGGCCACGAGGATGTCGACCGCGTCACGCAGCTGATCAAGAAGGTCTCCGCCGGCCGCACCATCCTGATGGTCGAGCACAACATGAGCGTGGTCTCGTCGATCGCCGACAAGATCACCGTGCTGCAGCGGGGCGCGATCCTGGCCGAGGGGCCTTACGCCGAGGTGTCGAAGGACCCGCGCGTGATGGAGGCCTACATGGGCACGGCCGAAGCCGAGCTGCAGGGCGCGCACTGAAGCGGGGGACGATACGATGAGCACGAACAACACTCCCGCACTCGAAATCAAGGGCCTGCAGGCCTGGTACGGCGAATCGCACATCCTGCACGGCGTCGACCTCACCGTGAACCGCGGCGAAGTGGTGACGCTGCTGGGCCGCAACGGCGCCGGCCGCACCACCACGCTGCGCGCGATCATGGGCCTGACCGGCGCGCGCAAGGGCTCGATCAAGGTCAACGGCAACGAGACCATCGGCTTGCCCACGCACAAGATTGCGCACTACGGCATCGGCTATTGCCCCGAAGAGCGCGCCATCTTCTCCAGCCTGTCATGCGAGGAGAACCTGCTGCTGCCGCCGCAGCTCAAGGGCAAGTCGGGCGAAAGCGCGGGCATGAGCGAGGCCGAGATCTACGACATGTTCCCCAACCTGAAGGAGCGCCGCCAGAGCCAGGGCACGCGCCTGTCGGGCGGCGAGCAGCAGATGCTGGCGGTGGCGCGCATCCTGCGCACCGGCGCCAACCTGCTGCTGCTCGATGAAATCTCGGAAGGGCTGGCGCCGGTGATCGTGCAGGCGCTGGCGCGCATGATCCGGATGCTCAAGCAGAAGGGGTACACGGTGGTGATGGTGGAGCAGAACTTCCGCTTCGCCGCGCCGCTGGCCGACCGCTTCTACGTGATGGAGCACGGCAGCATCGTCGAACGCTTCGATGCCGGCGAACTGCAGGCAAAGATGCCGGTGCTGCATGAACTGCTCGGGGTCTGATTCCGGGATCTGACCGATACCCGGATCGTTGATTGCTGTTTGGCAGGAACGGGTGGCGCATCGCCGCCGCATATCAGGAGACAAAGAGATGAAAAAGACTCGGCTCGCGGCCGCGATGGCGGCTATTGCCATGGGTGCGGTTTCGTTCGGCGCTGCCGCGCAGGTATCCGGCGACACCGTGAAGATCGGCTATATCACCGACATGTCGGGCCTGTACGCCGACATCGACGGCCCCGGCGGCCTGGAAGCCATCAAGATGGCGATCGCGGACCACGGCGGCAAGGTGCTGGGCAAGCCCATCGAGATCGTTTCCGCCGACCACCAGAACAAGGCCGACATCGCCGCCTCCAAGGCGCGCGAATGGATGGACCAGCAGGGCCTCGACATGCTGCTGGGCGGCACCAACTCGGGCACCGCGCTGGCCATGAACAAGGTCGCTTCGGAGAAGAAGCGCGTCTACATCAACATCGGTGCCGGCACCGCGCGCCTGACCAACGAAGAGTGCTCGCCGTACACGGTGCACTACGCCTATGACACGGTGGCGCTGGCCAAGGGCACTGGCAGCGCGGTGGTCAAGCAGGGCGGCAAGTCGTGGTTCTTCCTGACCGCTGACTACGCCTTCGGCCACTCGCTGGAGAGCGACACCGCCGCGGTGGTGAAGGCCAGTGGCGGCACGGTCGCGGGCCAGGTGCGCCATCCGCTGTCGGCGTCTGACTTCTCGTCGTTCCTGCTGCAGGCGCAGTCGTCCAAGGCGCAGATCCTGGGCCTGGCCAACGCCGGCGGCGACACCATCAACTCGATCAAGGCGGCCAAGGAATTCGGCATCACCAAGACGATGAAGATCGCCGGCCTGCTGATGTTCATCAATGACATCCACAGCCTGGGTCTGAAGAACACCGAAGGCCTGCTGATGACCGACAGCTGGTACTGGGACATGAACGACGACACCCGCAAGTTCGCCAGCCGTTTCTTCATCCGAAACAAGAAGATGCCAAGCAGCTTGCAGGGGGCGGATTACTCCGCAGTCAGCACCTACCTGAAGGCGGTGGAAGCGGCCAAGACCGACGATCCGGACAAGGTCATGGCCGAGCTGAAGAAGATGAAGATCAACGACTTCTACACCAAGGGCTATATCCGCCAGGACGGCCGTGGCATCCACGACATGTACCTGATGCAGGTGAAGACCGCGGCCGAGTCGAAGAAGCCGTGGGATTACCTGAAGGTGGTGGCGACCATCCCGGGCGATCAGGCGTTCACGACGGTGGCCGAGTCGAAGTGTGCGTTGATCAAGAAGTAAGACGGCAGGCTGGCTTGAGAAGTTGGCAAGCCGGCCGGTTTGCTCCCCTCTCCCGCTTGCGGGAGAGGGGCCGGGGGTGAGTGAGGGCAGGCGCCCACAGGATCGCGGCGGCACGGACGCAATGGCCGTGCAATGCAACGCAAGGCAGCGGCGATGAATCGATAGAGTTCCTGGCAACGCCCGCCCTCACCCCCAACCCCTCTCCCGCAAGCGGGAGAGGGGAGCTCACCACAGCGACAAATTGCCACCGCGATGGACATCTTCGGAATTCCCCTGCCTGCCATGCTTTCCCAGCTGTTGCTGGGGCTGGTGAACGGCGCCTTCTATGCGATGCTGAGCCTGGGCCTGGCGGTCATCTTCGGCCTGCTCAACGTCATCAATTTCGCGCACGGCGCGCTCTTCATGCTGGGTGCGGTGCTGGCCTGGATGGGCATGGAGTACGCCGGGCTCAACTACTGGATCATGCTGCTGCTGTCGCCGCTGGTCGTCGCCGCCATCGGGGTGGTGATCGAGAAGACCATGCTGCGCTGGATCTACAAGCTCGACCACATCTACGGCCTGCTGCTGACGCTGGGCATCACGCTGGTGATCGAGGGCATCTTCCGCTCGGTCTACGGCGTTTCGGGCCTGCCGTACCAGACGCCCGACGCGCTGCAAGGGGCGACCGACCTCGGCTTCATGATCCTGCCGAACTACCGCGCCTGGGTCGTGGTGGCGTCGCTGGTGGTGTGCTTTGCCACCTGGTACGTGATCGAGAAGACCAAGCTGGGCGCCTACCTGCGCGCTGGCACCGAAAATCCCAAGATGGTCGAGGCCTTCGGCGTCAACGTGCCGCTGATGGTGACGCTGACCTACGGCTTCGGTGTGGCGCTGGCTGCGTTTGCCGGGGTGCTGGCCGCGCCGGTGATCCAGATCTCGCCGCTGATGGGCCAGAACCTGATCATCATCGTGTTCGCGGTGGTGGTGATCGGCGGCATGGGCTCGATCATGGGGGCGATCCTGACCGGCCTGGGGCTGGGCGTGATCGAGGGACTGACCAAGGTGTTCTATCCTGAAGCATCGTCGACCGTGGTGTTCTTCATCATGGTGATCGTGCTGCTGCTGCGCCCGGCCGGGCTGTTCGGGAAGGAGAAGTGATGAGCGCACCAACCACATCATCGACGCAGCCCTCGGTGGCTGCCAACGCGGGCCAGGCAGGAAAGGGACAGGGCGTGCAGAAGAAACTGTTGTACGGATTGCTGCTGCTGGCGCTGATCGCCGCGCCGCTGGCGGGTGCCTATCCGGTATTCGTTCTCAAGGTTCTGTGCTTCGCGCTGTTCGCGTGCGCGTTCAACCTGCTGATCGGCTATACCGGGCTGCTGTCGTTCGGCCATGCGGCCTTCTTCGGCGGTGCCGGCTACGCGGCCGGCCATGCCATGAAGGTCTGGGGCGTGACGCCCGAGATCGGGCTGATCCTGGGAACGGCCACCGGCGCACTGATCGGCTACGTGGTCGGCTCGCTGGCGATCCGCCGCCAGGGCATCTACTTCTCGATGATCACGCTGGCGCTGGCGCAGATGCTGTTCTTTATCTGCCTGCAGGCGCCCTTTACCGGCGGCGAGGACGGGCTGCAGGGCATTCCGCGCGGCAAGCTGTTCGGCGTGCTGCCGCTGTCGGATGACCTGACGCTGTACTACGTGGCACTGGTGATCATCGTCGCGGCCTTCGCGCTGATCGTGCGCACGGTGCACTCGCCGTTCGGCCAGATCCTGAAGGCGATCAAGGAGAACGAGCCGCGGGCGATCTCGCTGGGCTACGATGTCGACCGCTTCAAGCTGACCGCCTTCGTGCTGTCGGCGGCGCTGTCGGGGCTGGCCGGCTCGATCAAGGCGCTGGTGCTGGGCTTCGAGACGCTGACCGACGTGCACTGGTCGATGTCGGGCTCGGTGATCCTGATGACGCTGGTGGGCGGCCTGGGCACCTTGTCAGGCCCGATCGTCGGCGCCTTTGTCATCGTGGCGCTGGAGAACAAGCTTGGCGACATCGGCAGCTTCCTGGCCTCGGCCACCGGCCTGCAGTGGTTCAACACCCTGGGCGAGTCGGTGACGATGGTGACCGGCGTGATCTTCGTGATCTGCGTGCTGACCTTCCGCCGTGGCATCATGGGCGAACTGCTGGCCCGGTTCGGCCGCAAGCACGAGTGATCGTGGGGCGACATTCCCGATTCTGGGGCTAGGGTTTTTTCTAGCTTGTCCTCGGTGCACCGCTTCGTTACATTCCATATACGGTTTTCGCAGGTTAAATGGAGGCGGAAGCGAGGAGACGACAGGCGCGCACCCGGTGTCGGGTAGCAGCGTTATAAAATAAAGGGCGTTGCCGGGTGATCCTCGGCAACGCTTTTTTCATTGGGCTTCGCCCCAGGGCCGCGAGCCCTGGATTACCAAGCCGTGCGTTATCAGTCGCATTGCTAGGCATCCATGCCGGATCGGCATCACCCCGGTCTCCGCCGCATGCGACAATGCGGGCGCTTTCCGTTGCCCGCCATGCCTGCCTATCCCCCCGATTTCCAAGATCCGCCGCATCCGGACGCCTTGGGTTGTCCCGACGCCATGCCGCAACTGCTCCCACCGCAGTGGTGGGTACGCGCGGGCCAAAGTACCGATGGCGCCATGCTGGAGGCCTGGCTGGCAGCCGTGCAGCCGTTGCCGGTCCCGGCGGCCAGGGCACGGCGGCTGATGCTGGACGAGCTGCTGGCGCAGTCGGGGCGCGGGATCTGCCTGCTGGCCCATGGCGCCACGCCGGACGATGTGCTGGCTTGCCTGCCGGTGGCGCTGGTGCCGAGCCTGGAACTGGCCGGCCTGGCCGCCCTGGTCACGGAATGGTGGGTGCGCCCCGGCCTCGGTGGCGGCATGGTGCGCGCCTGCCTGGACGCCAGCTGCGACACGCTGGCCGACTGGGGGCGCGCCCATGGCATCCGCCATGCGCTGCTCGCCCCGGCGCTGGCCGGCGCGCACGGCGGCGCGCCGCCCGGCTTTGCCCCGCATGCGAGCGGCATGTGGCTGCGCAATCTTGTGCCGGCAGCCAAGGTGCTTGGCTGAGCCGGCACTGACACGCCCCGGCACGCCGTTTTTCCTCCTCCCGTTTTTCTTTCCCCGTTCCTGTAATGATGGAGTTCGCATTCCTGGCGGTTGCCGCCTTTCTTGCCGGCATGATCGACGCGGTCGCCGGCGGCGGCGGCCTGGTCCAGATCCCGGCGCTGTTCTCCGCCTACCCCGGCATGGCGCCGGCAACGCTGCTGGGAACCAACAAGGTTGGCTCGATCGCCGGCACCGCCAACGCGGCGCTGCGCTATGGCCGCAGCGTGCGCATCTACTGGGGCGCGACCGCGCCGGCGGTGGTGGCGGCCTTTGTCTTCTCGATGGCCGGCGCGTGGGCGCTGACCATGATCCCGGCCGAGCCGATGCGCAAGGCGCTGCCGTTCATCCTGGTGACACTGCTGGTGTATACGCTGGCCAGGAAGGACCTGGGTGCGGAGCATGCGCCGACGCTGAAAGGCGGCCGTGAACGGTTCGCGGCGTTGCTTGCCGGCGCGGTGCTCGGCTTCTACGATGGCGTGTTCGGCCCGGGCACCGGCAGCTTCCTGATGATCGCGTTCGTGCGCGTATTCGGCTATGACTTCCTGCACGCCGCGGCATCGACCAAGCTGGTCAACCTCGCCACCAACCTGGCGGCGTTACTGCTGCTCGCCAGCAAGGGCCATATCTGGTGGCAGCTGGGGCTGGTGATGGCGGTGGCCAATGTTGCCGGCAGCCAGGTGGGCAGCCGGCTGGCGTTGCGGCATGGCAGCGCATTCGTGCGCAAGGTGTTTATCGTGGTGGTGAGCGCGTTGATCCTGAAGACGGCATGGGATGCGTTTGCACGCTGAGCGGCCGAGCGCGGACCTTGATGCGGGTTAATCCTGCTTTTCGCGTCAAGTCGCTGTGATAGACTCGATTCGCATTCCCGACCGCACGGTCGGCGAATGACAGAAGCGCCAATTCCGGGGGAAATGGGCCGGTTCGCCAGGGCGAGCGGGTTCTCGGCGTGGACGGGAAATGGGGAACGGTGTGTCATCGTTCCTGGCAGTAGCGCAGGTGCCGGCGATGTGCCTGCGCAGACCCGAGGGGTCGGCACAGGTCCACTGAACCGGATGAGATACGCACCCGCTGGGCTGCGCCTCAAGGCCGTATGCGTCGTTGCAAATGCTCGCAATAGCTTTGCTATTGCTGCGCTTTGCGCCTAGTCTACGACCTTGCTGCGCAGCGCCTCGGGCGCGATTCATCCGGTTCAGTGAACCCGGGCATCCGCCGGTGGACGCCGGACGGATGCCTTTCCGTTTCAGGAACCGAAGGAGACAAGATGGATTTCAAGCGCGCCAGCCTGCTGGCAATCGCGGCGGCCTGCCTGGCTGCCGGCGCCGCCCAGGCACAGGTCAAGGTCGGGGTCACGGTGTCGGCAACGGGGCCGGCGGCTTCGCTGGGTATTCCGGAGAAGAACACCTTCACGCTGATGCCGAAGGAAGTCGCGGGCAAGAAGATCGAGTACATCGTCCTGGACGACGCTTCCGACACCACCACCGCGGTCAAGAACACCCGCAAGCTGATCAGCGAAGACAAGGTCGACGTGGTGGTCGGTTCCACCGTGACGCCAAATTCGCTGGCCATGGTCGACGTGGTCGCCGAGAACGATACGCCGATGATCACCATGGCTGCCTCGGCCCGCATCATCGAGCCGATGGATGCCAAGCGCGCCTGGATCTTCAAGACGCCGCAGAACGACTCGCACATGGCCACCGCGATTGCCGAGCACATGGGCAACAACAACGTGAAGACGGTGGCCTTCATCGGCTTCGCGGATGCCTATGGCGACAGCTGGGCGCAGGAGTTCGCCAAGGTAGCGGAGATGCGCAAGATCAAGGTGGTCGCCAACGAGCGTTTTGCACGCACCGATACTTCGGTGACCGGCCAGGTGCTGAAGATGATGAGCGCCAACGCCGATGCGGTGCTGATCGCAGGCTCGGGTACGCCCGCGGCGCTGCCGGCCAAGACGCTGAAGGAGCGCGGCTACAAGGGCAAGGTCTACCAGACTCACGGCGTTGCCAATGCCGACTTCCTGCGCGTGTGCGGCAAGGATTGCGAAGGCACGTTCCTGCCGGCCGGCCCGTTGCTGGTGGCCGAGCAGTTGCCCGACAGCAACCCGGTCAAGAAGCCGGCCATGGCCTACAAGACCGCCTACGAGAAGGCCTTCGGCGGCCAGGTCTCGACCTTCGGCGGGCATGCCTGGGATGCGGGCCTGATCCTGCAGCACGCCATCCCCGAGGCGCTCAAGAAGGGCCAGCCCGGCACCAAGGAATTCCGCAAGGCGCTGCGCGACGCCATGGAGCAGACCAGGAACCTGCCGGTGTCGCACGGCATCATGAACATGAGCACCACCGACCACCTCGGCTTTGACCAGCGCGCACGCGTGATGGTGCAGATCGTCGACGGCAAGTGGAAGCTGCTGAAATAAGCCGCCACACTAACTTCCCGAGTGACAGCGAAGCTGGGGTGAAGCAGGGCGCATGGGTGATGCCATGCGCCTTTTTTTTGCCGCACCGCCATACCTAGGGTTGCCGAGTATTTCCGCAATGGGCAACCTGTTTACCATTTCGTAAATCCCACCGCGCGCAGCACCCTGTCGGCCCCCTTCGAAGCAGGCAGGTATTTCAACGATACGGGGAGACAATGGACCTATCTATCGCCGCCATCCTGGCGCAGGACGGCATCACCTCGGGCGCGATCTACGCGCTGCTGGCACTGGCCCTGGTGCTGGTGTTCTCGGTGACGCGCGTCATCTTCATCCCGCAAGGGGAGTTCGTTGCCTACGGCGCGCTGACGCTGGCCGCGATGCAGGCCGGGCATGCGCCGCAGACCAGCTGGCTGCTGCTGGCCATGGGCGCGCTGACGTTCGTCTATGAAACCGTGACCGTGCTGCGCAGCGCCGAGCTGCGGCGCATGCTGGGACAGCGGCTGGCGGTGCTGGCCGGCAAGTACCTGGTGTTCCCGCTGGCGGTGCACTGGGTGGTCCAGCAATACGGCGCGCAGCCGCTGCCGATGCTGGCACAGATCGCGCTGACGCTGCTGGTCATCATTCCCCTCGGGCCGATGCTGTACCGCCTCGCTTACCAGCCGCTGGCCGAGGCCAGCACGCTGGTGCTGCTGATCGTATCGGTCGGGGTGCACTTTGCGCTGGTGGGACTGGGGCTGGTGATGTTCGGCGCCGAGGGCTCGCGCACCACGGCGTTCTCGGATGCGCGCTTCGAAGTTGGCGCGCTCAGCGTCTCGGGCCAGAGCCTTTGGGTGGTGGGCGTGTCGGCGCTGCTGATCGGCGCGCTGTACTTCTACTTCGAGCGCACGCTGCAGGGCAAGGCGCTGCGCGCGACCGCGGTGAACCGGCTGGGCGCGCGCCTGGTCGGGATCGGCACCACGCAGGCGGGGCGGCTGTCGTTCACGCTGGCCGCGGCAATGGGCGCGCTGTGCGGTGTCCTGATCGCGCCGCTGACCACGGTGTACTACGAGTCGGGCTTCCTGGTAGGCCTGAAGGGCTTTGTCGGCGCGATCGTCGGTGGGCTGGTGAGCTATCCGGTCGCAGCACTGGGTGCGCTGCTGGTGGGCCTGCTCGAATCCTATTCGTCCTTCTGGGCCAGTGCGTTCAAGGAGGTCATCGTCTTCACACTGATCATCCCGGTGCTGCTGTGGCGCTCGCTGACGAGCAAGCATGTCGAGGAGGAGGAATAAGCCATGACCATGCTGACCGACAAGCAAGCGGCGGCCGTGACCGGCGCCGAGGCCGGCAGCCGCGCGCGGCTGAACCGCAACCGGCTGCTGGTGCTCGCCTTTATCGTCGTGCTGGCGTTGCTGCCGGTGCTGCCGACGCCTGAATTCTGGATCACGCTGGGCAACTACATCGGCCTGTACAGCATCGTCGCGATCGGGCTGGTGCTGCTGACCGGCGTGGGCGGCATGACATCGTTCGGACAGGCCGCGTTCGTGGGGCTGGGCGCGTACAGCACCGCGTACCTGACTACGCAGTTCGGGCTGTCGCCGTGGTTCGGGCTGCTGGTGGGCCTGGTGATCACGGTGGCCTCCGCCTATGTGATCGGGCTGATCACCATGCGCATGTCGGGCCACTACCTGCCGCTGGCGACCATCGCGTGGGGCCTGTCGCTGTTCTTCCTGTTCGGCAACCTGGAGTTCCTGGGCAAGTACGACGGCATCAACGGCATCCCCGTGCTGTCGTTCTTCGGCATCGAACTGCAGTCGGGCCGCTCGATGTTCTACCTGATCTGGGCAGTGGTGCTGCTGGCCGTGCTGGCGATGCAGAACCTGCTGAACTCGCGCCCGGGCCGCGCCATCCGCGCGCTCAAGGGCGGCGGCGTGATGGCCGAGGCGATGGGCGTCAATACCGCTTGGATGAAAGTGGTGATCTTCGTCGTGGCGGCGATCCTGGCGTGCGTGTCGGGCTTTCTCTACGCGCACCTGCAGCGCGCGGTGAATCCGACGCCGTTCGGACTGAACTACGGCATCGAGTACCTGTTCATGGCGGTGGTCGGCGGCGTTGGCCATGTGTGGGGCGCAGTATTGGGTGCGGGCATCCTGACCATCCTGAAGGATGTGCTGCAGGGCGTGCTGCCGAAGCTGCTGGGCGCCAACGGCAACTTCGAGATCATCGTGTTCGGCGTGCTGCTGGTGCTGTTGCTGCAGTATGCGCGCGATGGCATCTGGCCGTTCCTGCGCCGGCTGTTCCCGTCGGGCCCCGCGGTGCTGGCGCCGGCGCAAGCCGAGGCGCTGGCGGTGCGGCGCAAGCCCGAGGCGGGCGAGCTGATCCTCGACGTGCGCGCCGCGCGCAAGGAGTTCGGCGGGCTGGTCGCGGTCAACGATGTCAGTTTCCAGGTGCGTGCGGGCGAGATCATCGGCCTGATCGGCCCCAACGGTGCCGGCAAGTCCACCACCTTTAACCTGGTGACGGGCGTGCTGCCGGTCACGCGTGGCGAGGTGCACTATCGGGGCGAGGTGATTTCCGGCCTGCCGTCGCGCGAGATCGTCAAGCGCGGCATTGGCCGCACCTTCCAGCATGTGCACCTGCTGCCGACCATGACGGTGCTGGAGAACGTTGCCATCGGCGCGCACCTGCGCGGCGACTTCCGCGCGCAAGGCGGTGTCTCGGCGGCGATCCTGCGCATGAACAAGGTCGAGGAAGAGAAGCTGCTGTTCGAAGCGAAGCGGCAACTCGAACGCGTAGGCCTGGCCGACTGCATGTACATGGAAGCGGGCAGCCTGGCACTGGGCCAGCAGCGCATCCTGGAGATAGCGCGTGCCCTGTGTTGCGACCCCGCGCTGCTGCTGCTCGACGAACCGGCCGCGGGCCTGCGCTACAAGGAGAAGCAGGCGCTGGCCGACCTGCTGCGCAAGCTCAAGGGCGAGGGCATGAGCGTGCTGCTGGTCGAGCACGACATGGACTTCGTGATGAACCTGACCGACCGGCTGGTGGTGATGGAATTCGGCACGCGCATCGCCGAGGGTGTGCCTGAGGACGTGCAGAAGAACCCGGCGGTGCTGGAAGCCTACCTCGGTGGCGTGGAGTAAGGAGCCGATATGAGCCTGATTCTGGAAGTGAAGGACCTCCACGTCCGCTATGGCAAGGTGGAAGCGGTGCACGGCGCCAACCTGAAGGTGGAAGCCGGCAAGATCGTGACGGTGATCGGCCCGAACGGAGCCGGCAAGTCCACGATGCTCAACGCGATCATGGGGGCGCTGCCGGTCAATGGCTCGGCGAGCGGCGCGGTCAGCTATCTTGGCCACGACATGGCGGGCATCCCCGTGGAGGGCCGCGTCGCGCGAGGCATGTGCCTGGTGCCGGAGAAGCGCGAGCTGTTCGCATCGATGACGGTGGAGGACAACCTGTTGCTCGGCGCGTTCCGCCGCAAGCGTGCCGGCGAGAAGAACTACCTGGACCAGATGGATGTGGTCTACGACTTGTTCCCGCGCCTGCGCGAGCGTGCGCGCCAGGATGCCGGGACGCTGTCGGGAGGCGAGCGCCAGATGCTGGCGGTGGGCCGGGCGTTGATGGCCAAGCCGCAACTGCTGATGCTGGACGAGCCCAGTCTCGGGCTGGCGCCGCTGATCGTCAGGGAGATCTTCCACATCATCAGCAACCTGCGCCAGACCGGTGTGGCCACGCTGCTGATCGAGCAGAACGCCCGCGCGGCGCTGCAGGTGGCGGACTATGGCTACGTAATCGAGACCGGGGATATGTCGATGGAGGGGCCGGCAGGCGACTTGGCGGCCAACCCAAAGGTGATTGAAACGTATCTTGGACTGGCAAAAAGGGCCGCTTAATCCATAAGGATGATAGCCAGATGAATGAGGGCTCGCCTAGGCGAGCCCTTTTTCATTTCTCGTGTGAATAACTTTGGGAATAAGTGGTTTTGGAGGCTTGTTTTTTGACGTCCAGGGGCATGGCGCAGGGTTGGGTACACTTTGATTCGCTTGAAGAATTAAGCTGCCGTAAATGTCGCTTAAGCTATCTATCGTTTCGATTGTCTCGGCGAAATTATTCAGTGCACGAATTTATTTTTCTAATTTTCAGTGCAGCTTAGTTTTCGTGAGAATGTTTTTGCGTGTCTTGCATAGCTTCTTGATGCGCGGTCTCCAGCAACCAATCGCGAAACCCGTTTAACGCCGGATGATCACGGCGCTCCCGCGGAGCGCACAAGAAATAGCCCCGCTGCAGCGAAATCGGCAAATCAAACGGCGCAAGAACACGTTCTGCAGCAATTTCGTCTCTCACGAGGCATCGCTGTAACACCGCGACCCCCATGTCGGCGCGAACAGCCTGGATCAGGATCGACACCTGGTCGAACGCTGTGGATAACATCGGCGCAGCGGTGGGTACGCCGGCAGCTCGCAGCCAGTTTTGCCAGTTGGCCGGCGCTGACGTGTGATAGAGCAGGGGCTCTTGCAACAACTCCGCCGGCGTCTGCCAGCGGCCGGCCTCGCGGCGAGCGCGAGCGCGGTCCGGATGGCAGACCGGCACCATCTCACGCCCGATTACGTAGTCGGCCTGCAAGCCCGGCCACTTGCCCGCTTCGCCCGCCAGGATGGCGGCGTCGGGTGTGGCGCCTGAGAGATCTTCATCGCGCTGGTAGGGAACGAAGTCGAGATGGATGTCCGGATGGCGCCGATGAAAGTCCGGCAGGCGCGGCACCAGCCATACGCTGGCCAGCGTCGGTA
Organism: Cupriavidus consociatus; assembly: GCF_017814975.1. Lineage (GTDB taxonomy): Bacteria > Pseudomonadota > Gammaproteobacteria > Burkholderiales > Burkholderiaceae > Cupriavidus > Cupriavidus consociatus. Next base: position 142,564 of record NZ_JAGIQA010000019.1, on the reverse strand, counting down.
CGACCGACAGCGTCAGGCGGTGGCGCCGGTCGCCAGCGAGCAGGGCCGCACTGGCGTTCTCGATCGCGGCCAGCGGTTCGGCCACGGCATCGAGCAGTTGCCGGCCGGCATCGGTCAACACCAGCCGATGTGCATTGCGCTGGAGCAGCGGTTGGCCGAAGTGTTCTTCGAGCCGCGCGATTGCCCGGCTGATCGCGCCTTGGGTAACGCACAGCGTGTCTGCGGCACGGGTGAAACTGCCCAGCTTTGCTGCGGCGGCAAAGGCATGCAACTCGGACATCGACGGGGAACGCAGCCGCATGGCGCAGGGTACAGCGCAGGAGAGTGGAGGGCAGAACCTGCGATGCGCCACAGTATTTAGCCGGGACGTGGGCAGGATGATCTTTGGTAATGCAAACGTGCAATATAGTCGTTTGTGCGCAGCCGGTAAACGCCGGACACTCGCTCGGTTCCCTTCGCATACAACAACAGGAGAAAGCACTCATGAACCGAGCCACGATGACGCGCCGCCAGCTGATGCTGTCGGGCATCGCAGCCGCTGCCACGCTGGTGTTTGCCGGCAGCGCCTTCGCACAGGCCAGCTATCCGACTCGCCCGATCCGTCTGATCGTGCCGTTTGCCGCAGGCGGATCGACCGACCTGTCGGCGCGCCTGGTGGCCGAGTTCGCTGGCCGCGAGCTGGGCCAGTCCATCGTGGTCGAGAACAAGGGCGGCGCCGGCGGTTCGCTTGGCATGGAGCAGGTGGCCGGCTCGGCACCGGACGGCTACACCATCGGCATGGCCACGGTCAGCACGCATGGCTCCAACCCGGCTGTGTACCCGAGGCTGAAGTACGACCCGATCAAGGACTTCGCGCCGGTGACCAATGTGGTCGCCATTCCCAGCGTGTTTGCCGTGCACCCGAGCGTGCCAGCCAAGACCATGCAGGAGTTCATCGCGCTGGCCAGGGCCAACCCGGGCAAGTACAGCTTTGCCTCGCCGGGTGCCGGCTCGCTGGGCCACGTCAACATCGAGAACTTCATGATGCTGGCCAAGATCGACCTGCTGCACGTGCCGTACAAGGGCGCCGGCCTGGCGCTGAATGACGCGGTGGCGGGGCAGGTAAATGCCATCACCGACAACCTGTCGTCGACGCTGCCCCACGTGAAATCGGGCAAGCTGCGCGCGCTGGCGGTGCTCGGGGCGACGCGTTCGGCCCAGTTGCCGAACGTGCCTACGTATGCCGAACTGGGCTTCAAGGACATGGGCGAGGGCGGCTGGTTCGGCATCGTCGCCCCGGCCGGCACGCCGCCGGCGATCGTTACCAGGCTGAACCAGGCCATCCACAAGGCGATGCAGAACCCCGAGTTCAAGCGCAAGGTGGAAGAGTCGGGCGGCACGCTGGTGCCGACCACGCCGGATCAGTTCAAGGCGCAGATCCAGCAGGCGATGGCGCGCTATGCCCGTGTGGCCAAGGCGGCCGAGATCAAGCTGGACTGAGTTATGGCTGAAGCAAATAACCAGGGCATGTTGCCGCCGGTCATCATGCGTCTGCCGGAAGGGGAGGTTCTGCCGCTGGTGTGTGACTCGCCGCATAGTGGCACCGTATACCCGGCGGATTTCGGCGCAGCGATCCCGGCGGCACGGCTGCGCGGTGGTGAAGACACGCACGTTGATGCGCTGTGGGCAGCGGTGCCCGCCGCCGGCGGCACGTTGCTGGCGGCGACCTTCCCACGGGTCTATATCGACCCGAACCGGATGGCCGACGATATCGACCCCGACCAGCTTGACGGGACATGGCCCACGGCGCTGGCGCCGGGACCGAAGACCGGCCTGGGATACGGCCTGGTCTGGAGCCGAATCGATGCGAACACGCCGATCTACGACCGCCGGCTGACCGTGGCCGAAGTGCAGGGGCGTCTGGATCGCTATTACCGCCCGTACCATGCGGCACTCGCAGAGGCGGTGGAGGGCGCATACCGGCGCTTTGGGGCGGTCTGGCACCTGAACCTGCACTCGATGCCGAACAATGCCTACGAGCGCCTGAAGATCGACAGCCCGCATCCGCTTGCGGACTTTGTGCTGGGAGACCGGGACGGGACCACCTGCGAGCCGGGACTGGTCGATCTGGTGGAACGCGAGTTGCGCGGCATGGGCTACACGGTGGCGCTTAATGACCCCTATAAGGGCGTGCAGCTGATCGCCCAGATCGGGCGGCCGGCCGAGCGGCGCAGCAGCCTGCAGATCGAGATCCGCCGGCCGCTCTATATGGACGAGGCGACGCGGGAACGGAATGCCGGGTTCGATACCCTGCAGCGTGATCTTGGCAAGCTGACGGCGCAGGTGGCAGCGTATATCCGCGCCAGTCTCTGAGCAGCTTGTTCCACGTGAAACATTGGCCGGGCCTTATGCCCGGCCTTTTTGTTTCACGTGGAACATCTCGGCATCTCCGACGTCGCTTGCCGGCCACGCGCAGGTATCGTCCACGCCATGTTTCACGTGAAACATGGTGACGCCCGAAAAGCCGTCAGTCGAATGCCGCTATAATTTCGCATTCCCGCATTTTCCCGCCAGCCTCCCGGAGGAGGTGTCCCATGCTTTACCCAAAAGAATTCGATGTCATCGTCGTCGGTGGTGGTCACGCCGGCACTGAAGCAGCACTCGCGGCCGCGCGCATGGGCTGCCAGACCCTGCTTCTGACCCACAACATCGAGACGCTGGGCCAGATGAGCTGCAATCCGTCCATCGGCGGCATCGGCAAGGGGCACCTGGTCAAGGAAGTGGATGCGATGGGCGGCGCCATGGCAGCCGCCACGGACGAGTCCGGCATCCAATTCCGCATCCTCAATTCCAGCAAGGGGCCGGCGGTGCGCGCCACGCGCGCGCAGGCGGACCGTGTGCTGTATCGCAAGGCGATCCGTACCCGCCTGGAAAACCAGCCCAACCTGATGCTGTTCCAGCAGGCAGTGGATGACCTGATGGTGGAGGGCGACCGGGTCGTCGGCGCCATGACGCAGGTCGGCATCGCCTTTCGCGGGCGGGCCGTGGTGTTGACCGCTGGCACTTTCCTGGACGGCAAGATCCACGTCGGCTTGGACAACTACACCGGCGGCCGTGCCGGCGATCCCGCTGCAGTGTCGTTGTCGGCGCGCCTGAAGGAGTTGAAGCTACCCCAGGGCCGCCTGAAGACCGGCACGCCGCCGCGCATCGACGGCCGCACCATCGACTTCTCGGTCATGGAAGAGCAACCCGGTGACCTGGATCCGGTACCGGTGTTCTCCTTCCTGGGCCGTCCGGAGCAGCATCCCCAGCAACTGCCTTGCTGGATCACCCATACCAACAGCCGTACGCACGACATCATCCGCGGCGGTCTCGACCGTTCGCCGATGTACACCGGCGTGATCGAAGGGGTAGGGCCGCGCTACTGCCCGAGCATCGAGGACAAGATCCATCGCTTTGCCAGCAAGGAAAGCCACCAGATCTTCCTGGAACCGGAAGGGCTGACCACCAACGAGTTCTACCCGAACGGGATCTCGACCAGCCTGCCGTTCGACGTGCAGCTGGAACTGGTGCATTCGATCCGCGGCCTGGAGAACGCGCACATCCTGCGCCCCGGTTATGCCATCGAGTACGACTACTTTGATCCGCGCGGCCTGAAGGCATCCCTGGAGAGCAAGGCGATCCGCGGGCTGTTCTTTGCCGGCCAGATCAATGGCACCACCGGCTATGAAGAGGCCGCCGCGCAGGGCTTGCTGGCCGGCATCAATGCCGGTTGCTACGTGCGCGAGCGCGATGCCTGGACGCCGCGCCGAGACCAGGCCTACCTGGGCGTGCTGGTCGACGACCTGATCACGCGTGGGGTGACCGAGCCGTACCGCATGTTCACCAGCCGTGCCGAGTTCCGCCTGAGCCTGCGCGAGGACAACGCCGACATGCGGCTGACGGAAATCGGCCGGGAACTGGGTGTCGTTGACGATGCGCGCTGGGATGCCTTCAACCGCAAGCGCGACAGTGTTTCACGTGAAACAGAGCGCCTGAAGAGCACATGGGTGAACCCGGCAATGCTGCCGCCGGAAGACGCCCTGCCGCTGCTCGGGAAGCCGATCGAGCGCGAGTACAGCCTGGCCGACTTGCTGCGCCGGCCAGAAGTCCGCTATGAGTCGCTGATGGCGCTGCAAGGCGGCCGCCATGCGCCCGACGCACCGCTCGACTCCGATGCCATGCTGGCCGAACAGATCCGTGAGCAGATCGAGATCGGCATCAAGTACCACGGCTATATTGCCCGTCAGGCAGCCGAGGTCGACAAGTTGGAAGCCAATGAATCGACCCGTCTGCCCGAAAATCTGGACTACACCGAGGTACGCGGGCTGGGTTTCGAGGTCAGCCAGAAGCTGAACCAGCATCGCCCGGAAACGCTGGGCCAGGCATCGCGCATCTCGGGTGTGACGCCGGCGGCAATCTCGCTGCTGCTGGTACACCTGAAGAAGAAGGGGCTCGGCCGCACGCGCGCCGAGTCGGCTGTCGCTGGCGACAACTCGGAAGAGGCGGCCTGAGTGGCGGGCGCTCGACACACCATCACGGACGACGCCACGCAGCGTCGTCGCCTCGAGGCCGGTCTCGCGGAGATCGGACTGGACCTGGCACCGGCACAGATCGACAAGCTGTTCGACTATCTCGCGCTACTGCGCAAATGGAACGGCGTCTATAACCTGACCGCGATCCGCCATCCTGATGAGATGCTTACGCATCACATGCTCGATTCACTCGCGGCAGTGCCTGCGCTGGCTGCCGCCGCGCGTTCTGCAGACGCAGGTACGCCCGCGCGGGGCAGGGTGCTGGACGTCGGCTCGGGCGGCGGCATGCCCGGGTTGCCGTTGGCGATTGCGTGTCCCGACGTGTCCGTGCTGATGGTCGACATCGTGCAGAAGAAGACCGCGTTCCTGACGCAGTGCCGCGCCCAACTTGGCCTGGCCAACGCCGCGGCACACTGGGGGCCGGTGGAAAAACTGGACGACACAGATGGCTTTGCCGTGATCACTTCGCGCGCCTTTGCCGAGCTGACCGACTTCGTGAACCTCTCGGGCCAGCTGCTCGCGCCGCAAGGCAAGCTGATCGCCATGAAAGGCGTTTATCCACAGGCGGAGCTGGACCGGATGGAAGCCGCCGGGCTGATGGCCCACTGGCAAGTCGATGATGTACCGCGCCTCACGGTGCCGGGACTGGACGCTGAGCGCCACCTGGTGGTGCTGTCGCGGCGCGCGGGCGCGCACGCATGACTTACGCCGCGGCGCTGCACAGCGTCGCGAACTGCCGGCCACGAGGCTGGCCGGATGATTTGAAGCAGGAGCCTCAGGAGCATATGGCCAAGGTATTCGTGATCGCAAACCAGAAGGGCGGGGTGGGCAAGACCACCACCACGGTGAACCTCGCCGCCGGCCTGGCCGCGCAGGACCAGCGCGTGCTGCTGGTCGACCTGGACCCGCAGGGCAATGCCTCGATGGGTTCGGGCATCGACAAGCAGGCGCTGGAACACAGCGTGTACCAGGTGCTGGTTGGCCTGGCCAGCGTCCCGCAGGCGCGCCAGAAATCCGAGACCGGCAGGTACGACGTACTGCCGGCCAACCGCGAGCTCGCCGGTGCCGAAGTCGAACTGGTCGAACTCGATCAGCGCGAGCGCCGGCTCAAGCAGGCCATCGACGAAGTCGACGACGAGTACGACTTCGTGCTGATCGACTGCCCGCCGTCGCTGTCGCTGCTGACGTTGAACGGGTTGTGCGCAGCGCATGGGGTGATCGTGCCGATGCAGTGCGAATATTTCGCGCTCGAAGGCCTGTCCGATCTCGTCAACACCATCAAGCAGGTGCACACCAATCTGAACCGCGAGCTCAAGGTGATCGGCCTGCTGCGCGTGATGTTCGACCCGCGCGTCACGCTGCAGCAGCAGGTGTCGGCGCAGCTCGAATCGCACTTCGGTGACAAGGTGTTCAAGACCTTGATCCCGCGCAACGTGCGCCTGGCCGAGGCACCGTCCTATGGCATGCCGGGCGTCGCATTCGATCCGTCATCCAAGGGCGCCAAGGCGTACCTGGACTTTGGCGCCGAGATGATCGCGCGCGTCAGGCAGCTGGGCTGAAGCTGAAGGAGGCATCGACCATGAGTACCGCAAAGACGCCGGCCAAGAAGAAGGGCCTGGGCCGGGGCCTGGAAGCGTTGCTGGGCGGTCCCGCCGAGATCGTCGAGACCGCGAAGCAGGAGGGCGCGCCCAGCGTGTTGCACGTGGACCAGTTGCAGCCGGGCAAGTACCAGCCGCGTACGCGCATGGATGAAGGTGCGCTGCAGGAGCTTGCCGCAAGCATCCGCGCGCAGGGCCTGATGCAGCCAATCCTGGTGCGGCGCGTGGCCGAGCCGGATCGCTACGAGATCATCGCGGGCGAACGCCGTTATCGCGCGTCGAAGCTCGCGGGCCTGGACAAGGTTCCGGTGCTGGTCAAGGATGTGGCTGACGAAGCCGCGGCCGCGATGGCGCTGATCGAGAACATCCAGCGTGAAGACCTGAACCCGCTGGAAGAAGCGCAGGGCATCATGCGCCTGATCCGCGAGTTCAAGTTTACGCACGAGCAGGCCGCCGAGTCGGTGGGCCGCTCGCGCAGCGCGGTGTCGAACCTGCTGCGCTTGCTGAACCTGGCGGCGCCGGTGCAGACCATGTTGATGGCGGGCGATCTCGACATGGGGCACGCGCGCGCGCTGCTCGCTGTCGACGGCGCGAACCAGATCACGCTGGCGAACCAGATCGTCAACAAGCGGCTATCGGTGCGCGAGACAGAAAAGCTGGTGGCGTCCACGCTCAAGCCGTTCGACCTGAAGTCGCTCAAGCAGAAGGGCGTGAACAATATCCGCGATGTGGCGCGGCTGGAAGAAGAACTGTCGGATGCATTGGGGCTGGCGGTGCAGATCAAGCTGGGTGCGCGCGGCAAGGGCCAGCTCACCATCCACTTCAGCGACAACGAAGCGCTCGATGGCGTGCTCGCGCGGCTGCGCGAATCGAGCGAAGGGCAGCAAGCCGCCTGAAATAGCGGGCGATAACCGGCCATTGCAGGGGTAACTGTTGCATCGATGCAGCAGTGGCCGGTGCGATTATCGGTATACGTGAGGCGTACCCGCCAATCCATCATCATGCGCAGGGTCCGCTGCGCAATCCAATTACGTCCAACATCATTGCGGCGCAATTTTTGTGAAGCCATCATGCAATCGTGATGGCAACCGTTGTGCGCAACGCACTGCAAGCTAACTGTAAGCAGATTGACGCGAATCAGTAGTTCCCCTTAAAATCGTGCGGTTTGAATTCTGGTCGGGCCGATAAGTTCCGGCCTGGAATGAGGCAGGCAGGTAGTGGTTCGAGACCGTCAGCAGCGCAGCGCCGGTTCCCGTCAGGAAGATGACTGGGAAGACTGGAAAGAAGGCGCAGACCGTGAAGAGGAAGCTGTCGATCCGCTGTCGCACGCCGATGCGGTGAAGCTGTTTGGCGAACGCGCGCTGCGTCCTTCGCGCATGACCCCGGGCAAGGTTGTCCTGGCGCAGGTGATCGTTTCCCTGCTGTCGGCATTGTGCTGGGCGTTGTTCGGGAAAGAGGCAGGGCCGTACGGCTGGTCAGCGTTGTTCGGCGGCATGGTGTGCTTCGTGCCGAGCGGATTCTTCGCATTCCGGCTGTGGGTGGCGCGGGATCGTGCATCGGTCGGCGGGCTGGTCCTCGGCGAGGCGATCAAGGTGTTCGCCACCGTGGCCATGCTGGTGCTAGTGGTGGTGCTGTACCGGGATCTGCGTTGGGTACCGATGCTCGTCACGTTCCTGCTGGCGCTCAAGACTTACTGGGTGGTGGCCCTTGCGATGCGCTAGGCCGCTGCACAAAACAGGTGCTTCATCCGGAGGTGGGGCACCGAAACGGAATATCAAGGTGTTTCCGTGGCGGTTTCACTGTGGTTTCACAGCGGTGACACCGGACACGGTCAAGGTTGGAAGCCCGCTTGCATCGCGGTGACCGGCGAATCCGCCGAAGGCAATGCAAGACGCGTACCGGGCGCTGCACAGGAGTAGCGGCGCACGGCCCGAAGATTTCGCAATATACCGTTCGACTCGACAATGGCAGAAGCTACCCAAAGCGCGGAACACGTGCTGACACCCTCCGGCTATATCGCCGAACACTTGCAGAACTTGAACTCGGTCGGCGGCAAGCAGTCGTCGGTGGTCGATTTCTCCGTGATCAACTACGACACGGTGTTCTGGTCGGTCCTGTGCGGCGCCATCGCCGTGCTGTTCCTGTATGCCGCCGCGCGCCGTGTTACCTCGGGCGTGCCGGGCCGCTTCCAGGCTTTCGTTGAAATGATCGTCGAGATGGTCGACGACCAGGCCAAGGGCATTATTCACGGCGATCGTTCGTGGATCGCTCCGCTGGCACTGATGGTGTTCTGCTGGATCACCATGATGAACGCGATCGACTTGATCCCGGTGGACTGGGTCACCGGCCTGAATCATGTCCTGGGCATCTTCCACATCCATCTGCCCCACCACCGCGCGGTGGCCACGGCTGACCTGAACGGCACGCTGGGCATGTCCTGCGCCGTGCTGGTGCTGATGATCTACTACAGCTTCAAGATCAAGGGCGCGGGCGGCTTCATGCACGAACTGTTCTCGGCCCCGTTCGGCGCCAAGTGGTACCTGGCCCCGTTCAACCTGATCCTGAACATCATCGAATTCCTGGCCAAGGCCGTTTCGCTCGGCATGCGGTTGTTCGGCAACATGTACGCCGGCGAACTCGTGTTCCTGCTGATCGCACTGCTGGGCTCCATCTGGACGTTCAGTGCCGACCTGTCGGCGCTGGGCTTTGTCGGCCACGTCCTGGCCGGCGCGGTCTGGGCGATCTTCCACATCCTGATCGTCCTGCTCCAGGCCTTCATTTTCATGATGCTGACGCTGGTGTACATCGGCCAGGCTCACGATCACCACTGATCGCCGCAGGTTTCAAGTTTTAGGTTTTTGGTTTTTTGATTTTTTGGTTCTAAGTCTCTCTAAATTAAAGGAGTCGTCATGCAAGAATTTCTCGCCAACATCCAGGGTCTGACCGCCATCGGTATCGGCATCATCATCGGCCTGGGCGCTATCGGCGCCTGCCTGGGTATCGCCCTGATGGGTGGCAAGTACATCGAAGCCTGCGCACGTCAGCCTGAACTGATGAACCCGCTGCAAACCAAGATGTTCCTGCTGGCTGGCCTGATCGACGCGGCATTCCTGATCGGCGTGGGTGTTGCAATGCTGTTTGCCTTCGCCAACCCGCTGCTGGCTGTCATCAAGTAATTCTTTTCGGTCTGCATGATGCTGACGGGCGGCGCGGGCCACCAGCCTGGCCGCCTTTTGTGCATTTATCTGTAGTTTGATTACCGAAAGGAACACACCATGAATCTGAACGCAACGTTTTTTGCGCAGATGGTCGTGTTCTTCATCCTGTGGTGGGTTGTTGCCAAATTCATTTGGCCGCCGCTGGTGAAGGCGCTCGACGAACGCGCAACGAAGATCGCCGATGGCCTCGCCGCTGCCGAGAAGGGCAAGGCCGAGCTTGAACTCGCCAACAAGCGTGTGGACCAGGCCATGGCCGAAGCCCGCACCGAGGGCGCTCAACGCGTCGCTGACGCCGAGAAGCGCGCCCAGCTGACGGCCGACGAGATCAAGCAGAACGCCCAGGCAGAAGCCGCACGCATCATTGCCCAGGCCAAGGCCGATGCCGAACAGCAGGTTACCCGTGCTCGCGAAGAACTGCGCGACCAGGTCGCCGTGCTGGCCGTCAAGGGTGCCGAGCAGATCCTCAAGCGTGAAGTGAACGCGCAGGTCCACAGCGATCTGCTCAATCAACTCAAGGCTGAGCTCTAATCATGGCTGAAACTGCAACCATTGCCCGTCCCTACGCTGAGGCGCTGTTCCGCGTCGCCAGTGAATCGAGCGCAGGCAACCTGGGTGCATGGTCCGAGCTGGTGTCGGAAATGGGGCAAGTTGCCGCCAATGCCGACATGAAGGCGGTCGCCGACGATCCGAACGTTCCCGGCGACAAGCTGGCCGAACTGTTCCTGTCGGTGCTGAAGTCCCCGGTCAGCGACGAGGCACGCCGCTTCGTCAAGCTGCTGGTGGAGAACGGCCGCCTGACGGTGATGCCTGACATCGCCGAACAGTTCCATGCGCTCAAGAACGCCCGCGAAGGGTCGTCCGACGTTGAGATCACCAGTGCTTTCCCGCTGGAAGATGGTCAGCTGAACGACCTGGTCGCCGCACTCGAACGCAAGTTCGGCCGCAAGCTGTACGCGCAGGTGGCGGTGGACCCGTCCCTGATCGGCGGCGTCAGCGTCAAGGTTGGCGACGAAGTGCTCGACACCTCCGTGCGTGCGCGCCTGGCAGCCATGCAAACCGCGCTGACCGCCGCCTGAGCGGCCGTCCGACGGATTGAAGAATTAGGAGCATTGTGATGCAACTGAACCCCTCAGAAATCAGCGAGCTGATCAAGACCCGCATCTCGGGTCTTGGCGCCGAAGCTGAAGTGCGCAACACCGGCACGGTGATTTCCGTGACCGACGGTATCTGCCGCGTGCATGGCCTGTCTGGCGTGATGCAGGGCGAGATGCTGGAATTCCCCGGCAACACCTTCGGCCTCGCGCTGAACCTCGAGCGCGACTCGGTCGGCGCCGTGGTGCTGGGCGACTACGAACACATTTCCGAAGGCGACACGGTTAAGTGCACCGGCCGCATTCTGGAAGTGCCCGTTGGCAAGGAACTGCTGGGCCGCGTGGTGAACACGCTGGGCCAGCCGATCGACGGCAAGGGCCCGATCAACGCGAAGGAAACCGACGTGATCGAGAAGGTCGCGCCGGGCGTGATCGCGCGTCAGTCGGTGAGCCAGCCGGTGCAGACCGGCCTGAAGTCGATCGACTCGATGGTGCCGATCGGCCGTGGCCAGCGCGAGCTGATCATCGGCGACCGCCAGACCGGCAAGACCGCCGTGGCCGTCGACGCGATCATCAACCAGAAGGGCAAGGGCATGTACTGCGTGTACGTCGCCATTGGCCAGAAGGCTTCGACGATCGCCAACGTGGTGCGCAAGCTGGAAGAGCACGGCGCGATGGAATACACCGTCGTCGTGGCCGCCGCCGCTTCGGACTCGGCCGCCATGCAGTACCTGGCTGCCTACGCCGGCTGCACGATGGGCGAGTACTTCCGCGACCGCGGTGAAGACGCGCTGATCGTTTATGACGACCTGACCAAGCAAGCCTGGGCCTATCGCCAGGTGTCGCTGCTGCTGCGCCGCCCGCCGGGCCGCGAAGCCTACCCGGGCGACGTGTTCTACCTGCACTCGCGCCTGCTGGAGCGTGCTGCCCGCGTGAACGAAGACTACGTCGAGAAGTTCACCAACGGCGCCGTCAAGGGCAAGACCGGCTCGCTGACCGCGCTGCCGATCATCGAAACGCAGGCCGGCGACGTGTCCGCGTTCGTGCCGACCAACGTGATCTCGATCACCGACGGCCAGATCTTCCTGGAAACCGACCTGTTCAACGCCGGCATCCGCCCCGCCATCAACGCCGGTATCTCGGTGTCGCGCGTGGGTGGTGCAGCACAGACCAAGGTGGTGAAGAACCTGTCCGGCGGTATCCGTACCGACCTGGCCCAGTATCGTGAACTGGCTGCCTTCGCGCAGTTTGCTTCGGACCTGGACGACGCCACCCGCAAGCAGCTCGAGCGCGGCCGCCGCGTGACCGAACTGCTCAAGCAGGCGCAGTACCAGCCGCAGCAGGTGTGGCAGCTGGCAGCGTCGCTGTTCGCGGCCAACAACGGCTTCCTCGACAACGTGGAAGTGAAGGACATTCTGCCGTTCGAGAAGGGCCTGCACGACCATCTGAAGACCAAGTACGCCGACCTCGTCAACCGTATCGAAGACACCAAGGTGCTGTCGAAGGAAGACGAGCCCGCCCTGCGTGCCGCGATCGAGGATTTCAGGAAGTCCGCCGCGTTCTAACTGCGCAATTCCCCGACACCGCCGCCGCGCCTGGCTGACGCCGGCGCGGCGCTGGTTCGGACGGAGAGGAAGATATGGCCGGAACGAAAGAAATTCGAACCAAGATCAAGAGCGTGCAAAACACGCGCAAGATCACCAAGGCGATGGAAATGGTCGCCGCATCCAAGATGCGCAAGGCGCAGGAACGGATGCGCAATGCCCGTCCCTATGCCGAGAAAGTGCGCAACATCGCAGCGCACCTGGCTTCGGCCAACCCCGAGTTCAAGCACCCGTTCATGCAGGAGCGTGAAGTCAAGCGCATCGGCATGATCGTGGTCACGACCGACAAGGGGCTGTGCGGCGGTCTGAACACGAACGTGCTGCGTGCGGTGACCAACGAGCTGAAGAGCCTGCAAGGCCGCGGCGTGGATGTGCGCGCCACTGCCATTGGCAGCAAGGGCCTGCAGTTCCTGAGCCGCATCGGTGCCAAGGTTGCCTCGAATGTGGTGCAGCTCGGCGACACCCCGCACCTTGAAAAGCTGATCGGCGCGATCAAGGTCCAGCTCGACGCATTCACCAACGGTGAAGTCGACGCGGTGTACCTGGCGTACACCAAGTTCATCAACACGATGAAGCAGGAACCGATGGTTGAGCAGCTCCTGCCGCTCGCCGCCGACAAGCTGTCGCAGACCGAAGAAGAGAAGCGCGCCTACTCGTGGGACTACATCTACGAGCCTGACGCGCAGACCGTGGTGGAAGAGCTGTTGGTCCGCTACGTCGAGGCGCTGGTGTACCAGGCCGTGGCCGAGAACATGGCGTCCGAGCAGTCGGCGCGCATGGTGGCCATGAAGGCAGCATCCGACAACGCCAAGAACGTGATCGGCGAACTGCAGCTGGACTACAACAAGACCCGGCAGGCAGCGATCACCAAGGAACTGTCGGAGATCGTCAGCGGCGCGGCAGCGGTCTGAGGCGTCAAGAATTCAAGCTATCGGAGATACGAAATGAGTATCGGAAATATTGTGCAGTGCATCGGCGCCGTGGTGGACATCGAGTTCCCGCGCGACGCGATGCCGAAGGTGTACGACGCGCTGGTGCTGGAAGACAGCAGCGAATCGTCGTTCGCCGAAAAGGGCCTGACCTTCGAAGTCCAGCAGCAGCTGGGTGACGGCGTGGTGCGTACCATTGCCCTCGGTTCGTCGGACGGCCTGCGCCGCGGCATGCCCGTGAAGAACACCGAAGCGCCGATCTCGGTGCCGGTGGGTCAGGGCACGCTGGGCCGCATCATGGATGTGCTGGGTCGCCCCATTGACGAAGCTGGCCCGATCGCTTCCGAAGAGCGTCGCGCGATTCACCAGAAGGCGCCGAAGTTCGACGAACTGTCGCCTTCGACCGACCTGCTCGAAACCGGCATCAAGGTGATCGACCTGATTTGCCCGTTCGCCAAGGGCGGCAAGGTGGGCCTGTTCGGTGGCGCTGGCGTGGGCAAGACCGTCAACATGATGGAGCTCATCAACAACATCGCCAAGCAGCACAGCGGTCTGTCGGTGTTCGCCGGCGTGGGCGAGCGTACCCGTGAAGGGAACGACTTCTACCACGAAATGAAGGAATCCAACGTGCTCGACAAGGTGGCCATGGTGTTCGGCCAGATGAACGAGCCGCCGGGCAACCGTCTGCGCGTGGCACTTTCCGGCCTGACCATGGCCGAGAAGTTCCGCGACGAGGGCCGCGACATCCTGTTCTTCGTCGACAACATCTACCGCTACACGCTGGCTGGTACCGAAGTGTCGGCACTGCTGGGCCGTATGCCTTCCGCCGTGGGCTACCAGCCGACGCTGGCTGAAGAAATGGGCAAGCTGCAGGAGCGCATCACCTCGACCAAGACTGGCTCGATCACCTCGATCCAGGCCGTGTACGTGCCCGCCGATGACTTGACCGACCCGTCGCCGGCAACCACCTTCCTGCACCTGGACTCGACCCTGGTGCTGTCGCGTGACATCGCCGCTCTCGGTATCTACCCCGCAGTGGACCCGCTCGACTCGACCTCGCGCCAGATGGACCCGCAGGTTGTGGGCCAGGAGCACTACAGCGTCGCGCGCGCCGTGCAGCAGACGCTGCAGCGCTACAAGGAACTGCGCGACATCATCGCGATTCTGGGCATGGACGAACTGTCGCCGGAAGACAAGATGGCAGTGAACCGCGCGCGTAAGATCCAGCGTTTCCTGTCGCAGCCGTTCCACGTGGCCGAAGTGTTCACGGGTTCGCCGGGCAAGTACGTGCCGCTGAAGGAAACCATCCGCGGCTTCAAGATGCTGGTCGACGGCGAGTGCGATCACCTGCCCGAGCAGGCGTTCTACATGGTCGGCTCGATCGACGAAGCCTTCGAGAAGGCCAAGAAGATCCAGTAAGCCTTGTTTCGATGCCCCCGCGTCTGCGGGGGCGGCGGTGCATCGCGCCAAGCGGTGCAGCCGCCAGAAGCGAAGCGATTGGAGAAAGGATCAGATATGGCAACCATTCTTGTAGACGTCGTCAGCGCGGAAGCGTCAATCTTCTCCGGCCAGGCGAAGTTCGTGGCGCTGCCGGGCGAGTCGGGTGAGCTGGGCATCCTGCCGGGCCACACGCCGCTGATCACGCGCATCCAGCCGGGTGCGGTGCGCATCGAGAAGGAAGACGGCAGCGAAGAGTTCGTGTTCGTTGCCGGCGGCATTCTTGAAGTGCAGCCCAAGCACGTTACCGTGCTGGCCGACACCGCTATCCGCGGTGGCGACCTGGACGAAGCCAAGGCCCAGGAAGCCAAGCGCGCGGCAGAAGAGCTGATGCAGAACCAGAGCAGCGACCTCGACCTGGCACGTGCCCAGAGCGAACTCGCCGTGGCGGCTGCGCAGCTGGCTGCCATTGCCCGCCTGCGTCGTAAGAAGTAACTACTTTGGTAGTACTGTCGCGTTGTTGTTTTTTCGATGCGACATTTAAAAAAGGCAGCCGCGAGGCTGCCTTTTTTGTGGGCAGAGCGATATGCTTTCGTCCTGCCTGGACAAAAAAAAGCGCGCGGGCCGGGGAGGCTCCGCGCGGACGGGAAAATCCCTTCGAGGGGTCAATTCGAAGGAACGGGTTCGGTCCAGGTGACAATCAATGCGCATCGGATACCTGATATCCGCTACAGGCTGCAAAGGCCACGCGCTAAAACGGTCTTCCTGGTGTTCCGGTCCAGCGGCAATTTTGCTGGATCGGAAAATCGGGTTGCTGCAAGAAACGCTACAAAAAGGCTTTCTTCTCCACGCCCCTTTAGGTCTGCACAGCATTCTTTGCTGGGGCGCCGCACCCCAGACAGCGGGTGTGTCAATGCATTGTGGGGGAAACTCCCCGGCATGGCAGTAACAAAATGTATCGTTTTGCAAGAAGATGAAAGCCGCGGGCGCAAATGGCCGACGTGTGCGCCACTTTTATGCAAGTTACGATCACGTTCGCCGCTATAACGTGCCTGTAGCGTATCATTTCCGGTTCGTTTTCCGTGTTCGCTCTCGCACCATGTCCATGTGGCGATTCGCGGTTACGATTGGCTACGTTCGCCGTGCTGGCCAGCCTCCGGCCGACCGAAGCGGCACGCTTGTCCCTGGTTATCCTGCAGTTGTGCAGCCGTTATCCCAAGACTTATCCCGCAGTTATTCACAGCCGGAGCCGTAATGCACCCAGAGATGCAGCCAGCGATACATGCCATGCTGGCGATGAAGACCGTGGCCGTGGTCGGCCTGTCCGACCGGCCGGAGCGGGCCAGCCATGAGGTGGCGGAGTTCCTGCAGTGCCACGGCTTTCGTATCGTGCCGGTGAATCCACGCCACGCTGGCGAGCGCATCCTGGGCGAAACCTGTCACCCCAGTCTGCAGCAAGCCGCCGAGGCGATGAGCGCCGAGGGCGCGCGCATTGAGTGGGTCGACATCTTCCGCCGTGCCGAGGACACGCCCGGGGTGGTCAATGACGCCATCGCAATCGGTGCGCGCGGGGTCTGGCTGCAGCTTGGCATCGTCAATGACGAAGCGGTGCGCCGCGCCGCTGCCGCGGGACTCCTAGCGGTCCAGGACTGCTGCAGCAAGATCGAGCTGACGCGCGCATTGGCGCCGCGCTAAGTTGCGCCAACCCGCGCCGGCATTGGCCCGTTTTCATTCTTACAAGCCCTCGCAACCATGGCCATCGATCCCGAACTGACTGCCTACTATCGCCGCTTGGCCGAGCGCTATGCCGGCGTGCCCGCGCCTGCCGACGCCGGCGCGCGCCGCGCTCGCTTCGCTGAGATCGCCGCGACTTCGAGGCTGCCGGACCCCGAGGGCGTCGCCGTGCAGGAGCTGCAGATTCCGTTGCCGGGGCGCACCCTTGGCGCGCGGCTGTTCCGGCCGCAGGGCGAGGTCAGGCAGCGGCTGATCGTGTACTTCCATGGAGGTGGCTGGGTCATCGGCTCACCGCAGACCCACCACATCGTGGCGGCATTGCTTGCCGCGGATACCGGTTGCGCGGTGGTCAGCGTCGACTACCGGCTGGCGCCCGAGCATCCATTCCCGGCGCCTTGCGAAGACGCAGTGGACGCGGTGGCGTGGCTGGCGGGCCAGCGGCAGGCGCTAGGCCTGGCACCAGGCTTCCTGGCGCTTGCCGGCGACAGCGCGGGTGGCCATCTGGCGGCGCAGGCCGCACAGCAGCTCAACGGCGGCAACGCGGTGCGGGTCGACGCACAACTGCTGATCTACCCGGTCGCGGCGCCGGTACTGGCCACGGAAAGCTACCGTGCCTTTGCCGACGGTCCCGGCCTGACGCGCGACGAAATGACCTGGTTCTGGACCCAGTTCATCGGCGCCGAGGCGCTCGCACAAGGGGCGGCGCATCCCGACCCGCGCGTGCACCTGATGGCCGCAGCGCCAGTTCGGCCGCCCGCGACGGTGATCCTGGTCGCGGCCCATGACGTGCTGCGCGACGACGGACTGGCCTATGCCGACTTCCTGGTGCGCCACGATGCCCCGGTGATTACCATCGAGGCCAGCGGCATGGTCCATGGCTTTGCGCGGCTGCAGCCTGAAGCCCAGCGTGCGCGCGAATGGATGCGGCGTGCTGCCGGCGTCTTCCGCGACCTGCTCGACGAGTCCTGAGCGTGGTCACGGCGCATCAGGCGTGCACCCAGAGTACATTCGGACCGTACCCTGAAGCGCCGGCGCGCGCCGCCCATCCCTTAGAATGGCGGTCTTACGAGGATGACCATGACCGCACTGCAGAACGATACCTTCCTGCGCGCGCTGCGCCGCCAGCCCACCGAATACACGCCGCTGTGGCTGATGCGCCAGGCAGGCCGTTACCTGCCCGAATACAACGCCACGCGGGCGCGCGCCGGTAGCTTTCTCGGGCTGGCCAAAAATCCGGCCTACGCCACCGAGGTGACCCTGCAGCCGCTGGACCGCTATCCGCTGGACGCGGCCATCCTGTTCTCCGACATCCTGACCGTGCCCGATGCAATGGGCCTCGGCCTCTCGTTTGCCCAGGGCGAAGGTCCGCGCTTCGCGCATCCGCTGCGCACCGAAGCCGACGTGCAGAAGCTGGCGGTGCCGGACATGTCCACGCTGCAGTACGTGTTCGACGCGGTCAGCGAGATTCGCCGGGCGCTGGTGCAGGACGGCCGCCAGCGCGTCCCGCTGATCGGCTTTTCGGGCAGCCCGTGGACGCTGGCGTGCTATATGGTCGAAGGCGGCGGCTCGGACGACTTCCGCAAGGTCAAGGCGATGATGTATGGCCGCCCGGACCTGATGCACCGCATCCTCGACCTCAACGCGCAGGCCGTCTCGGCATATCTGAACGCCCAGATCGAGGCGGGCGCGCAGGCAGTGATGATCTTCGACACCTGGGGCGGTGCGCTCGCCGACGGCATGTACCAGGCGTTCTCGCTGGCCTATATGCGCCGCGTGCTTGCGGGACTGAAGCGCGAGCACGCCGGCGAGCAGGTGCCGGCGATCCTCTTTACCAAGGGCGGCGGACTGTGGCTCGAGGCGCTGGCCGATACCGGCGCCGACGCGATCGGGCTGGACTGGACCGTCAACCTGGCCGAGGCGCGCCGCCGTACCGGCGCTCGCGTGGCCCTGCAGGGAAATATCGACCCCACCGTGCTGTTCGCGCCCGAGGCGGCGATCCGCGAGCAGGTGCGTGGTGTGCTGGACAGCTACGCGGCGGGCGGCGGCAGCGATGGCCACGTGTTCAACCTTGGCCACGGCATCTCGCAGTTCACCCCGCCCGAGCATGTCACCGTGCTGGTCGACGAAGTACACGCATACAGCCGCAAGCTGCGCACCGCGCAGAAGTGACCCGGGTGATATACGGCGGCGCGGCGCGGCTCGCGGCGCCCCGCGCTGCAGCGAAACGCGCCTGCACACACCCGGTGATGCGGGAGCCGCGCCGTTACGCCTGTCAAGTTAACTTTTTTGCCACCATTCGCCAAAAAGGTGCCCGGAGTTGATTCTCGGGGCTTGACTTATGCACACCGATAGGTTTGCCGCAGTGCAAGAGAGGGTAACGCCTTAACCTATCCGGGGGATTTTGCAAGTTCTTGATTTTTAAGGATTTGGAAGAATTGCAAAGCGCGGACCGATGCCGGTGGATCCCTTGATCCCCGGGCCTTCCGGGCTATCGCGAGCGACTTTTCAACAAAGTTATCCACAGGGGCAATGTAATTAGTGGAAAACCAGTCATCTATCATCGACTTAGGGCCACATTTGAAGTTTTACTTTAAGTTGATGTTGCGCCGCACCCAAAAACGCCTGCGCCTGCCGTGCTGCCGCCTCGTGCACAGCGAGTGCGCAATCGGGGTGCACCAGGTCTGGTCCGATGGCGGACGATAGCGGCGCCACCGCCATATCGAGTGGCGACCCCGCCATCGCTCTGCCGATTGTGCGCGTGGCGCTGGACACCCCCGCCGACGATTGTTTCGACTACCTGGCGACGCCGGAGGTCGCCCCCGGCGATCTGGTGGTGGTGCCTTTTGGCCGCCGCAGCCTGGTTGGCGTAGCCGTAGAGCGCGCTGCCGCCTCCGATGTGCCGCCCGACCGGCTGCGCCCGATAGCGCAGCGCCTGGACTGGATGTCGCCGTTGTCGCCCGACTGGATCGCGCTGGCCGCGTTTGCGGCGCGCTACTACCAGCGCCGCCTGGGCGAAGTCATGCTGCCGGCGCTGCCGCCGGCGTTGCGCGAAGCCGACAGCTGGCCAGGCCTGGCACAGCGTGCCCGCACCGACGAATACCGCGTATTGCCCGTGCATGTGGATAACTTGCTCGCCGCCGTGCCGCCGCGGGCCCGCAGCGTGCGGGCGCTGGCGCAGGCGCTCGCCGAACGCGCGGCCGCTGGCACGCCACTGGCGCTGGCCGATGCGCGCGCGCTGTGCGCGGCGGCACCGGTCCGGCTGGCCGAATGGCAGGCCGCCGGCTGGGTCGGCGCCGATCGCACCGCCCGGCGGTTGCTGGCGACCGCGCCGATGCAGGCGCCGTCCGCGGCCCCCGCCTTGCACGACGAGCAGCGCGCCGCGGTGCAGGCGATCGCCGAAGCACAGGGTTTCGCTCCGTTCCTGTTGCACGGCGTTACCGGCAGCGGAAAGACCGAGGTCTACCTGCACGCGATGCAGGCCGTGCTGGAGCGCGACCCGCACTCCCAGGTGCTGATGCTGGTACCCGAAATCAACCTGACGCCCCAGTTGCAGACGCGCATTGCCGCGCGCTTCCCGCACCTGCCGCTGGCGGTGCTGCACAGCGGCCTGGCTGACCAGGAGCGCAGCCTGCAGTGGCTGGCCGCGCACCGCGGCGAGGCTCGTATCGTGCTGGGCACGCGCATGGCCGTGATGGCGTCGCTGCCGGCGCTGGCACTGATCGTGGTCGACGAGGAGCACGATACCTCCTACAAGCAGCAGGAAGGGCTGCGCTACTCGGCCCGCGACCTGGCGGTGTGGCGCGCCAAGCAGCGCGGCATCGCGGTCGTGCTGGGTTCGGCCACGCCGTCGATGGAAACGTGGTGGCGGGCAGGGCAGGGCACCTACCGCAAGCTGGTGCTGCGCGAGCGCGCCCAGGCCGATGCAGCGCTGCCCACCGTGCGCCTGGTCGACCTGAACCATGAGCGCCAACGCCAGCGTGCACTGTTCGAAGGCCTGTCGATGCCGCTGCTCGAAGCGATAGATGCCCGGCTGTCACGCGGCGAGCAGAGCCTGCTGTTCCTGAATCGCCGTGGCTACGCGCCGGTCATTGCCTGCGACAGCTGCGGCTGGCTGTCCGGTTGCCCACGCTGCTCGGCATACCTGGTACTGCACCGGCCCGAGCGGCGCCTGCGCTGCCACCACTGCGGGCTGGAGGCGCCGGTGCCGCACCACTGCCCGGACTGCGGCAATGTCGATGTCGCGCCGCTCGGCCGCGGCACCCAGCGCATTGAGGAAGCGCTGGCATCACGCTTCCCGCAGGCGCGCATCGCGCGCATCGACGCCGACTCCACCCGGCGCAAAGGCAGCGCACAGGCAATGTTCGACGAAGTCCATGCGGGTGAAGTCGATATCCTGGTAGGCACCCAGATGGTCGCGAAGGGCCATGACTTCCAGCGCGTGACGCTGGTCGGCATCGTGCACCCGGACGCCGCCATGTTCAGCCACGATTTCCGCGCCGCCGAACACCTGTTCGCATCGCTGATGCAGGTGGCGGGGCGCGCCGGACGCGCCGGGCTGCCGGGCGAGGTGCTGATCCAGACCCGTTACCCGGACACCCCGGCATTGCAGGCGCTGACGCGCCATGACTATGATGGATTCGCAGCCAGCCAGTTGCGGGAGCGGCGCCAGGCCGGGTTGCCCCCGTTCTGCTTCCAGGTGCTGGTCACCGCGGAGCACGGCGAGTTGGAGCGGGCCCTGCAGTTCCTGCAGGCAGCGCGGCGGCACGCCGATTCGTGCCAGCTGGCGGCCGAGGTGCAACTGCACGACCCGGTGCCGATGTCGATGGTGCGCATCGCCTACCGCGAGCGCGCCCAGATGCTGGTCGAGGCGACTTCCAGGCCGGCGCTGCAACGGTTTATGGCTGAGTGGGTGCAGACTTTCGCAGAGGTGGGAACCGAGGTGAAAGGGGTGCGCTGGCAGCTGGAAATCGACCCCCTCCGGATATGAGCCGGCGGCGGCGAGCTGCGCAGGTGCAACCCATTTGTCAGGGTTAACGTTAGGGTTGCACTGGGTTGCACCCTTAGGTTTTTCGGGAGTAAGATCGCGCCAGCTCACAGGCTGCGGCCGGTCGTGCGTCCATGCCCGCGGCATCGGCGCGGCAATACCGGCGGCGCCCCAGTTTTTTCGGAGAACTGCCCGCATGGCCACCACCACTCTCGGCGTCAAGCTCGACGACGCCTCGCGCGAACGCCTCAAGCGAGTCGCCCAATCCATCGACCGCACCCCGCACTGGCTGATCAAGCAGGCCATCTTCACTTACCTGGAGCAAGTCGAGCGCGGGCACCTGCCGCACGAGACCAGCGCCGCCGGCTCGGCCGACACCGATGGTGCCGACGCCTCGGACCTGGTCCCTGCCGACGGCGCGCCGCAGCCGTTCCTGGAATTCGCCCAGAGCATCCAGCCCCAATCCGTGCTGCGAGCCGCCATTACCTCCGCCTACCGCCGTCCCGAGACCGACTGCGTGCCGGTGCTGCTGGAACAGGCGCGCCTGCCGCAGCAGCAGGCCGAGGCCGCCATCAAGATGGCCAAGACGCTGGCCATGCGGCTGCGCGAGCAGAAGGTCGGCACGGGCCGCGAAGGCCTGGTGCAGGGCCTGATCCAGGAATTCTCGCTGTCGTCGCAGGAAGGCGTGGCGCTGATGTGCCTGGCCGAGGCGCTGCTGCGCATTCCCGACAAGGCCACGCGTGACGCGCTGATCCGCGACAAGATCAGCGGCGCCAACTGGCAGTCGCACCTGGGCCAGAGCCCGTCGCTGTTCGTCAACGCCGCCACCTGGGGCTTGCTGCTGACCGGCAAGCTGGTCGCCACGCATACCGAATCGGGCCTGACCAAGGCGCTCACGCGCATTATCGGCAAGGGCGGCGAGCCGCTGATCCGCAAGGGCGTGGACATGGCGATGCGCCTGATGGGCGAGCAGTTCGTGACCGGCGAGACCATTTCCGAGGCGCTCGCCAACGCGCGCAAGTACGAGGCGCAGGGCTTCCGCTACTCCTACGACATGCTGGGCGAAGCGGCCATGACCGAGGCTGACGCCGTGCGCTACCTGGCGTCGTACGAGCAGGCCATCCACGCTATCGGCCAGGCCTCGCGCGGCCGTGGCATCTATGAAGGCCCGGGCATCTCGATCAAGCTGTCGGCGCTGCATCCGCGCTACAGCCGTGCCCAGCACGAGCGCGTGATCGGCGAACTGTACGAGCGCCTGAAGTCGCTGACGCTGCTGGCGCGCCAGTACGACATCGGCATCAATATCGATGCCGAGGAAGCCGACCGCCTGGAGATCTCGCTCGACCTGCTGGAGCGCCTGTGCTTCGAGCCCGAGCTGGCCGGCTGGAATGGCATCGGCTTCGTGGTGCAGGGCTACCAGAAGCGCTGCCCGTTCGTGATCGACTACCTGATCGACCTGGCCCGCCGCAGCCGCCACCGCCTGATGATCCGGCTGGTCAAGGGCGCCTATTGGGACAGCGAGATCAAGCGCGGCCAGGTGGAAGGCCTGGAAGGCTATCCGGTCTACACGCGCAAGGTCTACACCGATGTGTCGTACGTGGCCTGCGCGCGCAAGCTGCTGTCGGTGCCGGACGCGATCTATCCGCAGTTCGCGACGCACAACGCGCATACCCTGTCGGCCATCTATCAGATCGCCGGCCACAGCTACTATCCAGGCCAGTACGAGTTCCAGTGCCTGCACGGCATGGGCGAGCCGCTGTACGACCAGGTGGTCGGCCCCACCGCCGACGGCAAGTTCAACCGCCCGTGCCGCATCTACGCGCCGGTCGGCACACATGAGACGCTGCTGGCCTACCTGGTGCGCCGCCTGCTGGAGAACGGCGCCAACACCTCGTTCGTGAACCGCATCGCCGACGACACCATCTCGCTGGACGAGCTGGTTGCCGACCCCGTTGCCGTGGTCGAGGCCATGCACCGCGACGAAGGCACGCTGGGCCTGCCGCATCCGCGCATCCCGTCGCCACGCACGCTGTACGGCAAGAGCCGTCCCAATTCCGCCGGCATCGACCTGGCCAATGAACACCGGCTGGCGTCGCTGTCGTCGGCCTTGCTGGCGGGCACCAGCGAGCGCCAGGTTGCCGAGCCGATGCTGGGCGCCGCGCTGGTCGCCGATTCGCCGCGCTCGGCCGACGCCATCACCACGCCGGTGCTGAACCCCGCCGACCACCGTGACGTGGTCGGCCAGGTCACCGAAGCCAGCCAGGCCGACGTCGACGCCGCGCTGCAGGCCGCCGTCAATGCCGCACCGATCTGGCAAGCCACGCCCCCGGACGTGCGCGCCGCCGCGCTCGAGCGCGCCGCGGACCTGATGGAAGCCCAGATGCAGTCGCTGATGGGCATCATCATGCGCGAGGCCGGCAAGACCTTCTCCAACGCCATCGCCGAAGTGCGCGAGGCGGTGGACTTCCTGCGCTACTACGCCGCCGAGATTCGCCGCGGCTTCGACAACGAGACCCATCGCCCGCTGGGCCCGGTGGTGTGCATCAGCCCGTGGAATTTCCCGCTGGCGATCTTCACCGGGCAGGTCGCCGCGGCGCTGGCCGCCGGCAACCCGGTGCTGGCCAAGCCCGCCGAGCAGACCCCGCTGATCGCCGCCGCCGCGGTGAAGCTGCTGCGCGACGCCGGCGTTCCGGCCGGCGCGGTGCAGCTGCTGCCGGGCCGCGGCGAGACCGTCGGTGCCGCGCTGGTGGGCGATGCCCGCATCAAGGGCGTGATGTTCACCGGCTCGACCGAGGTCGCGCGCATCCTGCAACGCAATGTCGCCGGCCGTCTTGACGCCGCCGGCCGTCCGATCCCGCTGATCGCCGAGACCGGCGGCCAGAACGCGATGATCGTCGACTCCTCGGCGCTGGCCGAGCAGGTGGTCGGCGACGTGGTCAACTCCGCCTTCGACTCGGCCGGCCAGCGCTGTTCGGCGCTGCGCGTGCTGTGCCTGCAGGAGGACGTGGCTGACCGCGTGCTGGAGATGCTCAAGGGCGCGATGCAGGAACTGACCATGGCCAACCCGGATCGCCTGTCCACCGACGTCGGCCCGGTGATCGACGAAGAGGCGCGCGCCAACATCGTGCGCCATATCGACGCCATGCGTGCCAAGGGCCGCCGCGTCCATCAGGCCGACCCCAACGCCGCGCAGGGCGCCAGCTGCCGCAATGGCACCTTCGTGCCGCCGACGCTGATCGAGCTGGACAGCATCGAGGAACTGAAGCGCGAAGTGTTCGGCCCGGTGCTGCACGTGGTGCGCTTCCCGCGCGCCGCGCTCGACACCATGGTCAGCCAGATCAACGGCACCAACTACGGCCTGACGCTGGGCATTCATACCCGCATCGACGAAACCATCTCGTTTATCGTCAGCCGCGCCCATGTGGGCAACCTGTACGTGAACCGCAACATCGTCGGCGCGGTGGTGGGCGTGCAGCCGTTCGGTGGCGAGGCACTGTCGGGCACCGGACCCAAGGCGGGCGGCCCGCTCTACCTGCACCGGCTGCTGTCGGTGTGTCCGCAGGACGCGGTGGCACGCAGCGTGCGCGCGGCAGATGTGACGAGCCACGCCGAGATGGTCGGCCCGGACGATGAAGCAGCGCGCGCCGCCGAAGCCTTCCGCAACTGGGCCGCCACCGAGCTGCCCGCGGTCGCCGACGCCTGCGCGCGCTTTGCCGAGGCATCGCCGTCGGGCCTGGCGGTGACGCTGCCCGGCCCCACCGGCGAGCGCAACACCTACACGCTGCTGCCGCGCGCTCACGTGCTGTGCCTGGCCGCGCAGGAAGCCGACCTGGCGGTGCAGCTGGCCGCCGTGCTGACCGTCGGCGCGCGCGCCGTATGGCCGGAAAACCCTGTTGCGCGGGGGCTGTTTGCGCGCCTGCCTAAGGGCGTACAATCGCGCGTCCGCATGGTGGCTGACTGGACCGCCGCGGACATCGCCATCGATGCGGTGCTGCACCACGGCGACTCAGACCAGCTGCGCACGGTGTGCGAGCAGGTGGCGGCGCGCCCGGGGCCGATCATCGGCGTGCAGGGGCTGGCGCAAGGCGAGCCGACCGTCGCGCTCGACCGCCTGCTGATCGAGCGCTCGCTGTCGGTCAACACCGCCGCCGCGGGCGGCAATGCAAGTTTGATGACGATCGGCTGAGGCACTCTCGGACGCGCGTCTTGTCGAAGCGCGCACCGGTGGCGGCGATCCTGCCCCCGGCGCGCATACCAAGGAGGGCGCGGCACTGCCAGGCCGCACCTCGAAAAATACGCCGCTCAGGGAGCCATACCGGCACCCCCGCGGCACAGCGTGGCACCAATTGGGACCCAAGGAGATCTGATGAGCTCGACATTCCACAAGACGGCACTGACCGTTGCCCTGACCCTGGCCGGCCTGACCGCCGCCTCCGCCGCCTTCGCGCAGGCACAGGAAATCAAGCTGGGCTATGCCGGCCCGATGACCGGCGGCCAGGCCCAGTACGGCAAGGACATGCAGAACGGCATCGTCCTCGCGATCGAGGACATGAACGCCACCAAGCCCAAGATCGGCGGCAAGGAAGTCAAGTTCGTGCTGGTCTCCGAAGACGACCAGGCCGACCCCAAGACCGGTTCGGTGGTCGCGCAGAAGCTGGTCGACGGCGGTATCCAGGGCATGCTCGGCCACTTCAACTCGGGCACCACCATTCCGGCGTCGATGGTCTACAACCGTGCCGGCATTCCGCAGATCGCCATGGCGACCGCGCCCGAATACACCAAGCAGGGTTTCAAGACCACCTTCCGCATGATGACCTCCGACACCCAGCAGGGTTCGGTGATCGGCGCCTTTGTGGTGAAGAAGCTGGGCGCGAAGAACATCGCCATCGTCGATGACCGCACCGCGTACGGCCAGGGCCTGGCCGACGAGTTCGAGAAGGCCGCCAAGGCCGCCGGCGGCAAGATCGTTCGCCGCGAGTTCACCAACGACAAGGCGGTGGACTTCAAGGCCGTGCTGACCAACATCAAGCGCAGCAACCCGGACATCATCTTCTACGGCGGCGCCGAAACCCAGTCCGCGCCGATGGCCAAGCAGGTCAAGGAACTGGGCATCAAGGCTCCGCTGGTGTCGGGCGAAATGTCCAAGACCGACAACTTCCTGAAGCTGGCCGGCCCTGCCGCCGAAGGCACCGTGGTGTCGCTGGCAGGCCTGCCGCTGGAGCAGATGCCGGGCGGCGCCGCCTATGAGAAGAAGTACGAGAAGCGCTTCGGCTCCAAGGTGCAGACCTACTCGCCGTATTCGTATGACGGCGCCACCGCGATGATGACCGCGATGGTCAAGGCCGGTTCGGCCGATCCGGCGCGCTACCTGCCGGTGCTGGCCGCGACCAGCATGCAGGGCGTGACCACCAGGACGCTGGCCTATGACGCCCGCGGCGACCTGAAGGACGGCGGCATCACCGTCTACAAGGTGGTGGGCGGCAAGTGGACCGTGCTGGAAACGGTTGGCGGCAAGTAAGCCATCCATGCCCGCCAGGCAGGACGCCACCCTCGGGTGGCGTTTTGTTTTTGGTGCGCAGGCTAAAAAAAGCGGCCACTGTGCCGATGGTTGTCCGGATGCGGATCGCCCTCATGGCGCATAATCCCGCACTCGCTTACCAAAATGCAGAAGGAGCAGTACGTGTCCGTGCCGGAAGTCAGCTACGACCACGCCATCGAGCTTGCCAACCTGGGCCGCTTTGCCGAAGCCCTGCAGATCGCCGACCAGCTCGCGCAGGCCCGGCCCGAGGTGGTCGATTTCGTCACGCTGCGCGCGCGGCTGCACTTCGACAACGGCGATGCCGCCGCGGCATTCGCCGTGCTGGACGAGGCACTTGGGCGCGTGGACAGCCTGCCTCTGCAGCCGCCGCACCGCTGGGCCTCGCGCGGCGTGATCGCGCACCGCTACGGCGCCATGCTGATGAGCGTGGGCCGCGACGCCGAGGCGCGCCCGTGGCTGCACGAGGCCGCGCAGCGCAGCGGCTTGCTGTCGGGCGAATGGCCGGCGCATTTCCACGCCGGCCTGGCCGCGCTGCGCATGAACGATATGGCTGGCGCGGCACGCTACTGGCACGATCTGATGTTCCGCAATCCCGACCTGGGCGCGGAAGACATCGCGCCGCTGGCGCAGGACTACATTGCCCGTGCCAAGGCCGCCGGCGTGCCGGTGGAGCCGCTGATGCGCGTCTGCCTGGGCCGCGTGGCGCTGGACAACCCGCAGCTGCTGCAGCTCGACGCTGACGCCGGCGACGCGCTCGCCGCCGACCAGGCCGCCCGGGTGCTGGCCGAGCATCCTGACCATCCCGAGGCGCGCCGGCTGCGCGCGCCGCTGCGCTGGGGCGTTGGCGACACGCAGGGCGCGCTCGACGATCTGGCCGTCTACCTGCGCCAGGTGCCTGACCCGCAGGCCCAGGTACGCGAACTGGCCTGGCGCCATCAACTGGCCAAGGCCGGCGCGCAGGATGCCGAACGGGAGCCCTGGCTGCGCTTTGCCATCACCGACAAGTCCGATGACGGCGCCGCCTACTACCGCGCCGCCATGGCGCTGGGCGAGTTCATCGACGAAGTTCCAGCTGCCGAGGCAGCGCTGCGCCCCGCGCTGGTGGCCGCGTGCCGCCGCGGCGTGACGTGCTACGACCAGTATTTCGCCACCGGCCAGGGCGATGCCGCGGGGCACGGCGGCAATGCCGATCCGCACGTGTATTCCTTGTTGTGCCGCCTGCTGGCGCGCAGCCTGCCCGCCGATGCCGCTCACCTGGAAGAGCGCATCGCGCTGCATCGCCAGGGGATGGCCGCCAGCGAGTTCATCGACCACTGGATCGACCTGCTCGACTGCCATGCCGGCGCGGGCCAGCACAGCAAGGTGGTCGAGCTGGCCGGCGAAGTGCTCAACCGCTACCCGCTCGAGCGCAACCCGGCCGATGTCACCTGGGCCTTCAGCCGCCTGATCGCGGCCTGGAAGGCCATGGGTGGCGCCGAACCGACCGAGGCCGCGCGCGCCGCGATGGCGCATATGGACGCGCGCCTGGATGCGCTGCCGGTAGAGGCCCGCAGCGAAGCCGCGCACCCCATGGCGCATGCGCGCGCACACTTCGCCGTGCTGCTGCAGGCGCAGATGGCCCGCATGGACGAACATGACCGTGCCGACGCGCTGGCCGAGATCGAGGCCCAGCAGCGCCGCGCGCTTCTGGTCGAGGACGCCTGGCTGTACAACCGCTTCGGGCTGCTTTGGCGCGAGCTGGGCGATCCGGAGCGCGCGCTGCCGATGTTCGAGCAGGCGGTCGCGCTGACCGAGGGCGATCCCGACGACCAGGCCGGTCCGCGCCTCCAGCGCGGCCTGGTCCACAACGCCGCGCGGCGCCATGAGGCGGCCATGGCGGACTTCGCCGCCGCCTTTGCCGTGCGCGACGACTGGGATGCCGAGGTATGCCTGCGCGTGGTCGAGTCGGCACTCGGCGTGCAGCAGCGCGAGACCGCGCTGGCTTACTTCGACAAGGCGCGGACACGCGGCGCCGCGCAGGGCGCCACGCGCACTTTGTATGCGCAGATGGAGACGGCGCTGAAGTCCACGCGCCCGCGCTGGAAAGTCTGGGGCGTCTGAAGCGCCGCACGGCGATCGGGGCGCGCTGAGTTCCCCACAAAATGTAAAAAACGCCATCTCGAAGATGGCGTTTTTTACGAGAAGTTGACAGAAGTTCGTGATGCGTTTGGTGCGGTGTCGGACAATCACTGACATGGATTGTGATGTGCTTACATTACCATGTCGACCATGAACGGACTGAGCCAACTATTTCCTACACTCCCCCTCGCCCCAGGCGGCTTGTTCTGGGTCGGACTCGCGCTGGTGGGCGCGGGCCTGGCGGGGGAAGTCAGCCGCCGCTGGCTGCGCTGCCCGCGCATCGTGGGCTATGCCGTGGCGGGCCTCTTCGCCGGCATGCTGGGGCGCGGCATCGTCGACGAGAACATGGTCAACCAGACCCGTATCCTGATCGATATGGCGCTGGCCCTGGCCCTGTTCGAACTCGGGCACCGGCTGTCGCTGACCTGGCTGCGCGCCAATCGCTGGCTGCTGCTGACCAGCGCCTTCGAGAGCCTGCTGACCTGGGGCCTGGTCGCGGCGGTGCTGCAATGGATAGGCGCCTCGCCCGGCGTGGCGATCCTGGCCGGCGGCATTGCCGTCAGCACCTCGCCCACCATCGTGCTGCAGCTCAAGAACGAACTGCGCGCCGAGGGCCAGGTCACGGAGCGGCTGATGGCAATGGCGGCGCTGAACAGCATCTACGCCGCCGCGATCGTACAGGTGACCACCGGGTGGCTGCATTCCGAATACGGCAACCTGGGCGCCGCGCTGCTGCATCCCCTCTACCTCCTGCTGGGCTCGTGCCTGCTGGCATGGGTGGTGGGCAAGGTGGGCCACGTGATCTATGAGCGCATGTCGGCTGATGACCACTACAGCTTCCTGGTGCTGGTGGGCCTGGTCCTGTTCACGCTGGCGCTGACCCGGGTACTAAAATTGTCGATGCCGCTGACGCTGCTGCTGGCCGGCGTGGTGTTCAAGCATCAGGACAGCCAGCCGCATGTGTGGCCGCCGCACTTTGGCAGTGCCGGCAGCCTGCTGATCATTGTGATGGTGGTGTCACTGGGCTTGCCGCTGACCGCGCATGACTGGGCCGTGGGCGGCGTCTATGCCGTCGTGCTGGTGCTGCTGCGCCACCTCGCCAAGTTCGCCGGGGTGGTGTCGCTGGGATCGTTCTCGGGCCTGAGCATGCGCCAGTGCATGGCACTGGGGCTGGCGCTGGCGCCGATGTCGGGGCTGGCCTACCTGCTGATGAGCGACGTGGCGCGCATCTACCCCGGTACCGGACAGCCACTGGCCGCCATCATCCTGTGCGCGCTGGCGATCGAACAACTGCTGGGTCCGGTGTTGGCAGCGTGGGCGCTGCGCTTCGCCGGCGAATCCCGGGCCAATGGAGGAGGGCGCTGATGTCGCTCGAATCGTTCAAGCAATCCGAGGCGCTGACCTTCGGCGTGGAGCTGGAGCTGCAGCTGGTCAACCGCCACGACTATGACCTGGCGCCGTTCGCGCCCGACCTGCTGCGCGCGCTCAAGGGCGCCGAGCATGCCGGCGACATCAAGCCGGAGATCAGCCCGTCGATGATCGAGATCAGCACGGGCATCTGCCACAGCTACCAGCAGGCGCTGGACGAGCTGACCACCATGCGCGACCTGATGGTGGCGGCGTCGCACTCGCTCAACCTCGGCATTTCCGGCGGCGGCACCCACCCGTTCATGCAGTGGTCCGACCGCACCATTTCGGACTCGCCGCGCTACCAGTACATCTCCGAGCTGTACGGCTACCTGGCCAAGCAGTTCACCGTGTTCGGCCAGCACGTGCATATCGGCTGCCCGACAGCGGACGAGTCGCTGTTCCTGTTGCACGCCATCGGCCGCTACGTGCCGCACTTCGTTGCGCTGGCGGCGTCGTCACCGTATGTGCAGGGTGTCGATACCGGCTTTGCCTCGGCGCGCCTGAATTCGGTCGCTGCATTCCCGATGAGCGGGCGCGCGCCCTTCCTGCTGACGTGGGACGCCTTCACGGCGTACTTCGAGAAGATGCGCAATACCGGCGTGATCGAGAGCATGAAGGACTTCTACTGGGATATCCGGCCGAAGCCGGAATTCGGCACCATCGAGGTCCGCGTGATGGACACGCCGCTGACGGTGCAGCGCGCTTGCGATATCGCCGCCTATATCCAGATGCTGGCGCGCTACTTGCTCCTGTCGCGCCCGTTCATGCCGCAGGAAGACGATTACCTGGTGTACACCTTCAACCGCTTCCAGGCGTGCCGCTTCGGCCTGGATGGCGAGTACGTGCATCCCAACGAGCTGACCCGGATGCCGATCGCCGACCATATCCTGTCGATCTGCGATGCGCTGGTGCCGCATGCCGAGGCGCTCGGTTCGCTACCGGCGCTGGCCAATATCCGTGCGCTCGCCGAACGTCGCGACGGCGATGCCGAATGGCTGCGCCAGACCGATGCCGACGCGCGCAGCCAGCGCGAGACGGTGCGCAAGGCGTGCGAGCGCTGGGCCGCGTAACATGAGGCCGAGCACGCGCAAATCAGCGGGACGCCGGCGGCGACAGCAGGAACGCGAGCGCGTTGCGCCACCATGCCTCGTCGACGTAGCCGGTCCAGTCATTGTGCCCCGCGTGGTCGATCACCGCCAGGCGGCGCGGTTCGTCCAGCGCTTCATAGAGCGCCTTGCCTAGCCGGGGCGGAACGATGCTGTCGCGTTCGGCCACAACCACCATGACCGGGCGGCCAAAAGTGGCCAGGTGGGTCACGCTGTCGTAACGGTCGCGCAGCAGCCATCCGGTCGGCAGCCATGAATAGTGGTGTGCGGCGACGTGGGCGAGCTTGTCCCACGGCGTAATCAGCAGCACGGCATCGACGTGCTCGCGCTGGCGCGCGGCGGCGGCCGCCGCAACACCGGCGCCGAGCGATTCGCCGACCAGCAGCAGCGGGCCGTCGAATTGGCGCCGGGCCAGATCAATCGCCTGTCCGGCATCGTCGACGAAGCTGCGCTCGCCAAGCGTGCCGCCGCGCGGGCCATAGCCCGGGTATTCGGCCAGGATCACGCGGATGCCCAGGCGCGTCAGCACGCTGGCGTAGTAGCCGCGATGGCCGGCGTGTCCGGCATTGCCGTGGAAGACGATGGCGGTAGCGCGGACGGGGCCGTGCGGCTCGGCCAGCAGGCCGCGAAAATCATCCGGGCCCGGCCATGCGCGCAATCCGGGCGCGACCATGTCGTCGACCGAGGCCTTGTCGGGAAAGTAGAGGAAGCGATCCTGCAGCATCAGGACGGACCCAAGCAGGACCACGCCAGCCAGCAGCCAGCGCAGCAGGCGCCGCGCCGACGCGGGCCGTGCCGCGGGCAGCGCAGGTACCGGCATGGGGGGGCGGCTAGGCGCCGGCGACCAGCGGTTCGCACCGCACCTCGGTCCGGACCGAGTTGGCGATAAAGCAGGCATCGTGCGCGGCATGGTGCAGGCGCTCCAGCTCGTCGCGGGTGGGCTCGCGCCCGGCGGAGAAAGTGACCTGGGGACGCAAGGTCACCACCGTCATCGCCGTCTGGCCCTCACGGTTCTTTTCCATCACGCCGGTGGCGGCATCGACATAGCGGTCGACCACAAAGCGCTGTTTCGCCGCCAGCGACAAGAACCACAGCATGTGGCAGCTCGACAGCGAGGCGATGAACATCTCTTCCGGATCGATCGCGCTGGCGTCCGACATCGGCAGTGGCACCACATGGGGCGACGACGAGCCCTGGACTTCGGCGCCGCCGTCGAAGCGCAGCAGGTGCCTGCGGCTGTAGCGGTTGCCGGTGAAATCCTGCCCGTCGCGCTGCCACAGGACTTCGGCGGTATATACGGACATGCGGTGACTCCTAAGATTGGAATGCTTCAGGCGCCGTGCGGCACGCTCTCGCCGTCGCGCAGGCCCAGGCGCTGGTTGGCCGGCACCGCAATATCGATCAGCCTGGGCCGGGGCAGGTTCAGGTTGCGCATCATGTCGATGAACTCCTCGCGCGTGCGGCCGGATACGCGGCTGTTGTGCGCGCGCTCATGGCCGATGGTCGACGAGGTCTGGCCCCTGTAGTCGTGCGCGGGGTAGACCCGGGTATCGTCGGGCAGCGCAAAGAGCTTGCGGGTCAGGCTGTCGTAAAGCGTGCCGGCGTCGCCCGACTGGAAATCGGTGCGGCCGCAGCCGTCGATCAGCAGCGCATCGCCGGTAAAGACGCGACGCACGATGCCGTCAGCCGTGGGCTCTTCCCACAGGTAGCTCATGCTGCCGGCGGTATGGCCGGGCGTATGGATGGCGCGCAGCACCTGCTTGCCGAATGCGACAGTGTCGCCGTCGATCAGCTGCTTCTGTGCCGGCTTGATATCGCAGCCCGATGGCGCCGCGGTGTGCGCGCCGGTCTGCATGGCGAGATGGCCGGCGGAGGTGATGTGGTCGGCGTGGGCGTGTGTCTCGATGACCCAGGCCAGGTGTGCGCCGGTATCCTCGACCAGCGCCAGGTCGCGTTCGAGCTGGTGGTCGACCGGGTCGATCAGCAGCGCGTCCTTCGTTTCCGCATCGATCAGCAGATAAGTGAAGGTCGACGAGGAATCGTCAAAGAGCTGGTGGAAGGTCTGCATGGCGGGCCCTCTTGTTCTGCAGTCGGGGAACGCCGCCATGATACGCCGCAATGGAGGCCCATTGGGTGCGTTGGGTCCGCAATCGGTGCCCTCCGGCACCTCTCGCTTGTTTATGGGAGCTCAGCACTCCACGATATTCACCGCCAGTCCGCCGCGCGCCGTTTCCTTGTACTTCGTCTTCATGTCGGCGCCGGTCTCGCGCATGGTCTTGATCACCGAATCGAGCGATACATAATGCGTGCCGTCGCCGCGCAGCGCCATGCGTGCCGCGTTGACCGCCTTGACCGACGCCATCGCATTGCGCTCGATGCACGGAATCTGCACCAGCCCGCCGACCGGGTCGCAGGTCAGGCCGAGGTTGTGCTCCATGCCGATCTCGGCCGCGTTCTCCACCTGCGCCGGGCTGCCGCCGAGTACCGCGGCAAGCGCGCCGGCCGCCATCGAGCAGGCCACGCCGACTTCGCCCTGGCAGCCGACTTCGGCCCCGGAGATCGACGCGTTGAGCTTGTACAGCAGCCCGATCGCGCCCGCGGTCAGCAGGAAGTCGACCACGCCCTGCTTGTTCGCGCCAGGCACGAAGCGGTCGTAGTAATGCAGCACGGCGGGGATGATGCCGGCGGCGCCATTGGTCGGCGCTGTCACCACGCGCCCGCCCGCCGCGTTTTCTTCATTGACGGCGATGGCGTACAGGTTGACCCAGTCCATCACCGACAGCGGATCCGACAAGGCGCGCTCGGCGCGCTCGGTCAGGCTGCGGTACAGCTCGGGCGCGCGCCGCTTCACCTTGAACGGCCCCGGCAGTTCGCCATCGGTGCGGCAGCCGCGCGCGACGCAGGCCTGCATCACGTTCCAGATATGCAGCAGGCCGTCGTTGACTTCCTGCTCGCTGCGCCAGGTCAGTTCGTTTTCCAGCATCAGCCGCGCAATGCTCTTGCCGCTGGCCTGTGCCATCTGCAGCATGTCCTTGCCGCTGCGGAACGGGTGCGGCAGCTGCTGCGCGGCGTTGAGCACCTGGGTGTTGGGCGCGCCCGCCGTGACCACGAAGCCGCCGCCCACCGACAGGTAGCGCGCCTCGCGCAGGCTCGCGCCGCTGTTGTCGAAGGCATGGAACTTCATGCCATTGGGATGCTCGGCCAGTGCCTCGCGGCGATAGAACGCGATATGCTCCTTCTCGACGAAGGGTACGAGATGGTGTCCCAGCAGCGACAGCTCGCGGCTCTTGCGCAACGCCGCGAGCCGCTTGTCGATGGAATCGGGATCGATGGTGTCGGGCGACTCGCCCATCAGGCCGAGGATCACGCCCTTGTCGGTGCCGTGGCCCTTGCCGGTGGCGCCGAGCGAGCCGTACAGCTCGACCCGCACGCTTGCCACCTGCGGCAGCAGGCCGTCGCGCTCCAGCCCCTGCGCGAACATCAGGGCCGCGCGCATCGGGCCCACGGTATGCGAGCTCGACGGGCCGATGCCCACCTTGAACAGATCAAAGACGCTGACTGCCACGGAATGTCTCCAGCAATGGGGTGGCCCGCAGAGGCTCTTGTTAGGCGGTCGAAGTACGGCAACGGGCACGCCGCTGGCTGGCCCGTCATCCTGAGGATAGTGCGACGGCCGGGCCTCCGCGGACGCGGCGGCACCGGCCTGTGTGCATTATCAGTCGACCACGTAGTCGCTGACCGGCACGCAGCTGCAGAACAGGTTGCGGTCGCCGTACACGTTGTCGGCACGGCCGACCGGCGGCCAGTACTTCTGCGTGCGCAGCGATGCCACCGGGTAAGCGGCTTCCTCGCGCGTGTACTTGTGGGTCCACTCGTTGGCGGTCACCACCGCGGCGGTGTGCGGCGCGTGCCTGAGCGGGTTGTCCTCGCGATCGAAAGTACCGTCGGCGACGCGGCCGATTTCCTGGCGGATCGCGATCATCGCGTCGATGAAGCGGTCCAGCTCATGCAGTGCTTCGGACTCGGTCGGCTCGATCATCAGCGTGCCCGGCACCGGGAAGCTCATGGTCGGCGCGTGGAAGCCGTAGTCCATCAGGCGCTTGGCCACGTCTTCATTGCTGATGCCGGTTTCCTTCTGCAGCGGACGCACGTCCAGGATGCACTCGTGCGCGACCAGGTCGTGCTGGCCGGTGTACAGCACCGGGTAGTACGGCGCCAGGCGCTTGGCCACGTAGTTGGCGGCCAGGATGGCGTTCTCGGTGGCGGCGGTCAGGCCGGCCGAACCCATCATCGCGATATACATCCAGGAGATCGGCAGGATGCTGGCCGAGCCGAACGGTGCCGCCGACACGCCGCCGATGCCGCGGTCGTCGCGGCGATAGCCGACGCTGTCCTGGTTGGGCAGGAAGTCCGCCAGGTGCGCGCCGACCGCAACCGGGCCGACGCCCGGGCCGCCGCCGCCGTGCGGGATGCAGAAGGTCTTGTGCAGATTCAGGTGCGACACGTCGCCGCCGAACTGCCCCGGCGCGGCGGTGCCGACCATCGCATTCATGTTGGCGCCGTCGACATAGACCTGGCCGCCGTGCTTGTGCACGATTTCGCAGATTTGCTGCACGCCCTGCTCGAACACGCCGTGCGTGGACGGGTAGGTGATCATGATCGCAGCCAGGCTCTTGCTGTGCTGCTCGGCCTTCTTCGCCAGGTCTTCCAGGTCGACGTTGCCGTTTTCATCGCAGGCCACCACCACCACCTTCATGCCGGCCATTTGCGCCGACGCCGGGTTGGTGCCGTGTGCGGACGACGGGATCAGGCAGATGTCGCGATGGCTTTCGCCGCGGCTGGCGTGATACGCATGAATGATCAGGAGGCCGGCATACTCGCCTTGTGAGCCGGCATTGGGCTGCAGGCTGACCGCGGCGTAGCCGGTGGCGGCGCACAGCATGGCCTCGAGCTGGTCGATCATCTCGCGGTAGCCCACGGTCTGGTCCAGCGGCGCGAACGGGTGGATCTGGCTGAACTCGGGCCAGGTCACCGGGATCATCTCGCTGGTGGCGTTCAGCTTCATCGTGCACGAGCCCAGCGGGATCATGGTGCGGTCCAGCGCCAGGTCCTTGTCGGCCAGCATGCGCAGGTAGCGCAGCATCTCGTGCTCGGCGTGGTGCGTGTTGAACACCGGGTGCGTCAGGTATTCGCTGGCGCGCGCCAGTTCGGCCGGGAAGGCATCATTGGTGGCTGCTTCGAGCTTGTCGAAATCGAGGCCCGCCGGCAGCGGCTTGCCTTGCGTGAAGATTTCCCACAGCGCAACCACGTCGTCGCGGGTAGCGGTCTCGTCCAGCGAGATGCCGACGCGCGTGGCGCCGGCATGGCGCAGGTTGATACCGCGCGCGGTGGCAGCGGCGTGGATGGCTTCGGTGTTGAAGCCGGTTTCCAGCGTCAGCGTGTCGAAGAAGGTGGCGTTGGTGCGCGCGAAGCCGAGTTGCTCCAGGCCGGCGGCCAGCGTCGCGGCCAGCCGATGGACGCGCTGCGCGATGCGCTTCAGGCCCTGCGGGCCGTGGTACACGGCGTACATCGACGCCATCACGGCCAGCAGCACCTGCGCGGTACAGATGTTCGAGGTGGCCTTTTCGCGGCGGATATGCTGCTCGCGCGTCTGCAGCGCCAGGCGGTAAGCCTTGTTGCCTTGCGCATCGACAGTCACGCCCACCAGGCGGCCCGGCATCGAGCGCTTGAACGCGTCCTTCACCGCCATGTAGCCGGCGTGCGGGCCGCCAAAGCCCAGCGGCACGCCAAAACGCTGCGAGTTGCCCACGGCCACGTCGGCACCCCATTCGCCCGGTGCGGCGATCAGCGTCAGCGCCAGCAGGTCGGCGGCGGCTACCACCAGGCCGCCGGCGGCGTGCACGGCGTCGGCGATGGCGCGGTAGTCATTGACGTCGCCATTGACGCCCGGGTACTGCAGCAGAACGCCGAAGGCGCTTGCCGCAGCGGCGTCGGCGGCGGGGCCGACCTTGACTTCGATACCCAGCGGCAGCGCGCGCGTGCGTACCACTTCCAGCGTCTGCGGCAGCACGTCGTCGGCGACGAAGAAGATGTTCGAGTCGTGCTTGTTCACGCGCTGCAGCAGCGTCATCGCTTCCGCGGCGGCGGTGCCTTCGTCGAGCATCGACGCATTGGCGATATCCAGCCCGGTCAGGTCGGTGACCATCTGCTGGAAGTTCAGCATCGCTTCGAGGCGGCCTTGCGAGATTTCCGGCTGGTAGGGCGTGTAGGCGGTGTACCAGGCGGGGTTCTCGAAGATGTTGCGCAGCACGACCGCGGGCGTGACGGTGTTGTAGTAGCCCTGGCCGATAAAGCTCTTCAGCACGCGGTTCTTGCGCGCCAGGCTGCGCAGCCTGGCGAGTGCGGCTTCCTCGCTCAGCGGCTCGGTAAATTCGCCCATCGGCATGCCGTCGCGGCGGCGGATGGCGGCGGGGATGACGGCATCGATCAGCGCTGCGCGGCTGTCATAGCCGAGCACCTTCAGCATGTGCTGCTGTTCGGGGGTATCGGGGCCGATATGGCGGGCGGCGAAGGCGTCGCGCGCCTCCAGTTCGGCCAGCGTGGGCCGGTTACCTTGGGCGGCGTTCATGGGAAGCGGGGCGTTCATTGGCAAGAACCTCGTGGGGAGCGCTGCGGCAGGTGGTCAGCCGTGCCGCGGCGCTGCAAATGCTGTGTGTCGATCCCGCGTGCGGGATCGACGGGGCGATCAGGCGCCGACGCTGGCCTTGTACGCGTCGGCCGACATCAGGCCGTTGACGTCGTCGCTGTTGGCCGGCTTGAGCTTGAACAGCCAGGCGTCGAAGGCATTGGCATTGACGCTTTCCGGCTCGGCCGTGGCGGCCTCGTTCACTGCGATCACTTCGCCGGCCACCGGTGCATAGATGTCGGAAGCGGCCTTCACCGATTCCACCACTGCCAGCGCGTCGCCGGCACCGACCGACTTGCCCACTTCGGGCAGTTCCAGGAAGACGATGTCGCCCAGCGCATCTTGCGCGTGGTCGGTGATGCCAATGGTGAGCGTGCCGTCGGCTTCGACGCGCACCCACTCATGCGACTCGGTGTATTTGAGGTCGGCGGGGAAATTCATGAAGGTTCTCCGGATTCAGATCTGTTTCTTGTTGGGTGATGCCTGCCCGGCAACGCTGCCGGCAGGCGAGGGCGACCGTTGGGTAAGCGAGTGTTTCCCTCAGCTCACGAGTGCCTTGCCATTACGCACAAACGGCAGTTTAACCACAGTCGCGTTGAGTTTGCGGTCGCGGATCTCCACCTGCACGGTGTCGCCGACGTTCACGCCCTGCGGCAGGCGCGCGAACGCGATCGATTGCGACAACGATGGGCTGAAGGTGCCGCTGGTGATTTCGCCGTCACCCGCGGGGGTGATGACCTTCTGGTGGGCGCGCAGCACGCCCCCCTTGTCACGCAGGATCAGGCCGAGGAACTGCTGGCGCGAACCGGCAGCGGCCAGCGCCGCCTTGCCGGTGAAGTCGCGCTCGCTCTGCAGGTCGACGGTCCAGGCCAGGCCCGCGTCGAGCGGCGAGGTCTTGATGTCCATGTCCTGGCCGTACAGGTTCATGCCGGCTTCCAGGCGCAGCGTGTCGCGCGCGCCCAGGCCGGCCGGGCGCACGCCCGCGGCATTCAGTTTTTCCCACAGGCCGGCAACGCTGGCGGCCGGCACGACCAGCTCGAAACCGTCTTCGCCGGTGTAGCCGGTGCGCGCGACCATGACCTCGCCGAGTGCGGGATCCTGCACCACGACAGCGTTGAACGGCTTGAGCGCATCAGAAGGTTGGGTCGACGGGAAGGTGCTCCACACCCTAGCACGGGCGTTGGGCCCCTGCACCGCCACGATGGCAAGCGGCTCCGTGCCGGGGGGCGCAACATCTTCACGGCGCGGGGTGATGGTCACGCCGCTGCCGGTGGCATCGTTGCGCGCGCGGATCCAGTCGATATCGCCGACCGCGGTGCTGGCGTTGACCACCAGGCGGAAACGGTCCTCGGCAAAGAAATAGACGATCAGGTCGTCGATCACGCCGCCTTTTTCGTCGAGCATGCACGAATACAGCGCCTTGCCCGGCGTCTGCAGCTTGTCGACGTTGTTGGCCAGCAGGCCGCGCAGGAAGGTGCGGGTATTGGGGCCGCCGAGATCGACCACGCACATGTGCGACACGTCGAACATGCCGGCGTCGGTGCGCACGGCGTTGTGTTCTTCGATCTGGGAGCCGTAGTTGACCGGCATGTCCCAGCCGCCGAAATCGACCATGCGGGCGCCGAGGGCGCGGTGGATGGCGTTGAGGGGCGTGGCCTGGAGCGTCATGGAATCCTCGGGGGCAATATCGGGTTGCAAAAACAAAAAAGGGTCATCCGCCGCAGCGATCGCTACGCCAATAGGCGAGCAATCCGCTGCAGCGGATGACCCCTCTGTCCTCGATACCTGAGAGATTACGAAGCGGATCCGGTGGACCCCGTCCTCGCGCGCCCCTTCGGTGGGCACGCTCGCCACGAATGGCGGGTGCCGCTCTCCAGAGTGCGGCATGCATCGTGTGCATGTTGCATGCCGATCCGACCGGTCCGTGGTGCCTGAGAGTTTTCGGGTGATACCCCTTCGGCGGCGCAGATCTGCGCGCTCTCCCGGTCGGATGCGCGCAATGTACGGGAGGCCCCGGCCTTTGTCAAACCTGGCCGGGAAGCCGCACAGTGGACCGCGACCGCGACCGCGACCGCGACCGCGGGCTCGGGCGTTGCAATTTACTTGTGGTGGTCGTCGGTCACGACGTTACCGATCACGCCGCCGACCGCCGCGCCGCCTAGCGTGCCGAGCGCGCTACCGTGTGTGAGCGCCGCACCGCCCACCGCACCGGCGCCCGCGCCAATCGCCGTATTGCGTTGCTTGGGAGTCATGTCGGCACAACCGGCAAATGCCGCGACCGTTACACCAATCAAGGTCACCTTGGTAAGGGCTTGCAGGGTTTTCATTATCGGCTCCGATGTGATGAATTGGCGGCCCGGCCTGTCGCCTGGCCCGTACTTGTTAGAGCGGGGCGGGAGCTGTCCGCTCCGGTCTTTACTAAGTGTTACGCCAGTGACATTGGCAGTCCCGAAAATGCGGCTGGCGCTGACTGACCCCCGGGTGGCCAGCGTGTTAGCATGGTTGGTTATGCCGGACTGGCACCTATGCCTTGCCGTCCGCGCCCGCATTTCCGCCTTCCGCGGAAACAACTGTCCCCGAACGCACACCCACGGCTCACCCACGCGCATGACCCACGGCCTGAATTCCGCCCAATCCGAAGCTGTCCGCTACCTGGACGGACCCTGCCTGGTGCTGGCCGGAGCGGGTTCGGGCAAGACCCGCGTGATCACGCAGAAGATTGCGCACCTGATCGAAGACAAGGGCTTCGAGCCGCGCCATATCGCCGCCGTCACCTTCACCAACAAGGCTGCCAAGGAGATGCAGGAACGCATCGGCAAGCTGATGGAAGGCAAGACCACGCGCGAGGGCAAGCGTATTCCGCTCAAGCAGCTGACGGTCTGTACGTTCCACTCGCTGGGCGTGCAGATCCTGCGCATGGAGGCGGAGCACGTCGGCCTGAAGCCGCAGTTCTCGATCATGGATTCGGATGACTGCTTCGGCCTGATCCAGGAGCAGCTCGGCACCACCGACAAGAAGCTGATCCGCGGCGTGCAGAGCACGATCTCGCTGTGGAAAAACGGCATGGTCGATCCCGAGGCCGCGATCGCGCAGGCAGCCAATGCCGACGAGCACCAGGCCGCGCTGGTCTACCGCAACTACGTCGCCACGCTGAATGCATACCAGGCGGTGGATTTCGACGACCTGATCCGCCTGCCTGCGGAACTATTCGCGCGCAATGAAGCGGTACAGCTCAAGTGGCAGAACCGGTTGCGCTACTTCCTCGTCGACGAATACCAGGACACCAACGCCTGCCAGTACCAGCTGCTCAAGCTGCTGGCGGGCGGCTCGCACCTGCGAGCACCAGCCTTCACCGCGGTGGGCGACGATGACCAGGCCATCTACGGCTGGCGCGGCGCCACGCTCGACAACCTGCGCGGGCTGCAGACCGACTTCCCCGGCCTCAAGGTGATCAAGCTGGAGCAGAACTACCGCTCCACCGTGCGCATCCTGGAAGCGGCCAACGCGGTCATCGCCAACAATCCCAAGCTGTTCGACAAGAAGCTGTGGAGCGAGCACGGCATGGGCGATCCCATCGCCATCCATCCGATGAACGATGAGGAGCATGAGGCCGAGTCGGTGGTGTTCCGCCTGTCGGCGCACAAGTTCGAGCGCCGCGCGCAGTTCCGCGACTACGCCATCCTGTACCGCGGCAACCACCAGGCACGGCTGTTCGAGCAGATCCTGCGGCGCGAGCGCATCCCCTACGTGCTGTCGGGCGGCCAGAGCTTCTTCGACAAGGCCGAGATCAAGGACATCTGCGCCTACCTGCGCCTGATCGCCAATCCCGACGACGATCCCGCCTTCATCCGCGCGATCACCACGCCGCGCCGCGGCGTCGGCAACACCACGCTAGAAGTGCTGGGCACCTTCGCCGGGCAGGCCAAGGTGTCGCTGTTCGAAGCGGCGATGATGGGCGGCATCGAGGGCAAGCTGCAGCCGCGCCAGCTGGAGCCGCTGCGTGTGTTCTGCGAATCGATGGTGCGGCTGGCCGACCGCGCGGCCAAGGATCCGGCTACCGAAGTGCTTGACGACCTGATGGCCGGCATCCACTACGAGGCCTACCTGTACGACAGTTTCGACGAGCGCCAGGCGCAGTCGCGCTGGACCAATACGCTTGAATTCCTGGAGTGGCTCAAGCGCAAGGGCACCAAGCCGGAAGCGGCCGAGGGCGAGGAAGCCACCGGCTATGACAACGCCGACGGTTTCGGCAGCGAAGGCAAGAATTTGCTCGAGCTGACGCAGACCGTGGCGCTGATGAGCATGCTCGAGGGGCGCGAGGAAGACCCGGACGCGGTGCGGCTGTCCACGCTGCATGCGTCCAAGGGGCTGGAATATCCGCACGTATTCCTGGTCGGCGTGGAAGAGGGCATCCTGCCCCACTGCCGCGAAGACGACGACATGACCGACGAGAAGATCGAGGAAGAGCGCCGGCTGATGTACGTCGGCATCACCCGCGCGCAGCGCAGCCTGCAGATCAGCTGGTGCAAGAAGCGCAAGCGTGCGCGCGAGACCTACTCGTGCCAGCCGTCGCGCTTTATCGGCGAGATGAAGCTGGAAGAAGCGCCGGCGCCCAAGGACGAAACCCCGGCAATGAGCCCCAAGGACCGGCTCGGCGCGCTCAAGGCGCTGCTCGGCGGCCCCGGCAAGGCGGCGGCAGGCTGACGTTCGGTACAAGGCCGATACAAAACCCTACCAGGCCGACAAGACCGCGCACGCGGCGGTCCTTAGCATGACGGTTGTGCCGCCTGCGCCTTTCACCGCTGTGCGGCTGTTGCGGCGGCACGGCCTGCCCGGGTCGTGCCGCTCCAGACATCACGTCTGGTTTTTCCCTGTAATTGGCCCCCGCCGCGCCAGCGTGCGGGGGCAATTTTTTTGGCGCGGCGCTCAGCGTCCCTGCGGCGGCGGCGCCACCATCGGTCCTGGCGGCAGGCCGAGCCAGCGCGCGGCACCGGGCGCACCATGCAGGCGCTGGCGCTGGGTCGCGTCCAGGCTGTCGTCGAGCGCCAGCCACCGTTCGCGCACGGCGTGCCGGTCCTGCTCGAGCGCCTGGTGCAGGCGGTCCATGGCCTCGGCGCGCGGCCGCAGCGGGCCATCCGCCGCCATGTCGGCGGTCTCGCGCAGGAAGCGGGCGCGCAGTTCCAGCGCATGCGCTTCCGCCTCTGCCGCGGCGC
Source organism: Cupriavidus consociatus (assembly GCF_017814975.1). Taxonomy (GTDB): domain Bacteria; phylum Pseudomonadota; class Gammaproteobacteria; order Burkholderiales; family Burkholderiaceae; genus Cupriavidus; species Cupriavidus consociatus. Next base: position 99,345 of record NZ_JAGIQA010000019.1, on the reverse strand, counting down.
CGCGCGCGGCCCGCCACAGCCTGGCCTGGGCCGCGTTAAGTCCGAGCGACTCGGCCGTTGCCGGGGCAGGGATGGGCGGCGGCATGGCGCCATGCGGCCCGGGGCCGGCTTGCAGGGCGCTGGCCGGCGTGGCCACCAGCGCGGCGCCGCACAGCGCCAGCCCGGACAGGCTGGTCCGCAGCCGTGAAAACATGATGGACATGGAGTTCTCCTGTAGTGATATCGAAGCCGGTCCATGCTAGGGAAGGCCGCGTTGCATTGCTTGAGCACTTGGTCTGCGCCCTATTGCAATGGCGTACATGGCGGCCCCTTCGGCAACACTGCGTATCAGGCCGGATACAAAGCCGGCATAGTGCCGCCACCCGCCGCTGGTAAAGTGGGGCACCGCACGCCTCCGGCATCGACACATCGTCGCCTGGGTCCGCCCCGACCGCCTCGCCAGATGCCGTTCTCTTCGCTTATGGAATTCACCCCCCCGCTTCCCATCCGCCTGCTGATCGTCGACGACGATCCGCAGATCCGCGCCATGCTGGCCGAGTACCTCTCCACTTTCGGCATGCATGCCGACGGGGTCGAGGACGGCACCGCGATGCGCCAGGCGATGGCCGCCACGGCCTATGACCTCGTCATCCTCGACCTGTCGCTGCCCGGCGAGAACGGCCTGGCGCTGTGCCGCGAACTGCGCGCGCGAACCAATGTTGCCGTCATCATGCTGACCGCGCGCGCCGAACTGGCAGACCGCGTGGTCGGGCTTGAGGTTGGCGCCGACGACTACGTCACCAAGCCGTTCGAGATGCGCGAGCTGGTGGCGCGCATCCACACCGTGCTGCGCCGCAGCCGTGTCCATGCCGGCAGCGGTGGACCGGGTGTCGATGGCCGCCGCGCCGCTTCGCCTTCGGGCCACGAACTGCGCTTTGGCCACTGGCGCCTGAACACCACGCTGCGCCAGCTGGTCGACCGCGAGGAGGTGGTGGTGCCGCTGTCCAATGCCGAATTCCGTTTGTTGCTGGCCTTTGTCGAGCAGCCCAACCGCGTGCTCGACCGCGAGCTGCTGATCAACCAGGCACGCGGGCGCGGGCTCGACGTGTTCGACCGCAGCATCGACCTGCTGGTCTCGCGGCTACGCCAGAAACTGCGCGATGACCCGCGCGATCCGGCGCTGATCCGCACCGTGCGCGGCGAAGGCTACGTCTTCACCGCGACGCTTGAAGGGTGAGCCCGATGCGCCTGGCGCGCTACGACTCGATGTTCCTGCGGCTGTTCGTGGCGATGGCCGCGATCATGCTGGTAGTCCACCTGCTCGGCATGACGGTAATCGAAAGCCTGTTCCCGCGGCCCGGCATGGAACGCGTGCTGCGTGATGGTCCCGGGGGGCCGCCGCCGCCCGAAGCCTGGCACGGCGGGCCACGGCCCGACAGCGCTCCCGGCCGGCCGGCGGAGCGGGGAGCGCCCGGAGAGCAGGGCGCTGCGACGCACCGCCCGCCACCGCGCTGGCCGTGGCCACCGCACCTTGGCATGGTGATCCAGGTGGCGGCGATGGTGGCGGCAGCATGGGTCGGCGCACGGTTGCTGGCGCGCCCGGTGCAGCAGCTCGCCAGCGGCGCCGGCCGGCTGGCGCAGGACGTGCATGCGCCGCCGCTGGACGAGACCGGCGGCCCTGCCGAAGCGCGTGCCGCCGCGCAGGCGCTGAACCTGATGCAGCAGCGCATCCGCACGCAGCTCGCCCAGCAATCGCGCTTCCTGGCCGCAGTCTCGCACGACCTGCGCACACCGCTGACGCGCATGAGCCTGCGCATCGAACGCATCGATGCCGGCGAGGTGCGCTATCGCCTGCGCCAGGATCTCGCCGAAATGAACGGCCTGATCGACGCCACGCTCTATTACCTGCGCGACCGCGACGAAGCCAGCGGCCCGCGCCAGCGCGTGGACGTGCTCGCCCTGCTGCAGGCGGTGGTCGACGACGCCGCCGACACCGGCCACGAGGTCGCCCTCAGCGGCCAGGCGCAGCCGCTGCTGGCGTGGCCGTCTGAGCTGCGGCGCGCGGTGGTCAACCTGGTCGAGAATGCGCGGCGCTACGGCGGCGCGGCCAGCATCGTGCTGACCGACAGCCCGGCGCGGGTGCTGATCGATATCTGCGACGACGGACCCGGCATTCCGGAAGATCAGCTGGCGCGCGTGATGGAGCCGTTCTACCGGCTCGAATCGTCGCGCAGCCGCGCCACCGGCGGGGTCGGCATGGGCCTGTCGATCGCCGCCGACATTGCCGCACGGCATGGCGGCGAGCTGATTTTGTCCAACCGTGCCGAAGGTGGCCTGCGCGCGCGCCTGTCGCTACCGCGGCTACCGCTCGCCTGATACCGCCAGCGTGACGTATTGCGAGCCGCGCTGGCCGTGGCTGAAGTCGAGGGTGAAGTCTCCCACGTCGACACGGCCTTGCAGCGCGCGGCGCAGTTCGGCGGCACCGCCGGCACGCACACCGGCCAGCGCCCGCGCCAGCCAAGCGGCGCCGATATAGCCGGCCAGCGTCGCCGACGACGGCGGCTCATCCAGGTATCGCTTCATGCGCGCCACGTGCTCCCTGACCACGCGCAGCGTGGCCTGCTGCGGACCTGGCGCTATCTGCGTCAGCACCATGCCGCCGGCATAGCCGGGGCCCAGGATCTCGCGCGCGGCCGTGGCACTGACCGACGACAGGCCGACCAGGAAGCCATACCAGCCCTGCGCCGCGAGCGCTCGGCCCAGTCCGGCATAGGCGAGCGTATCGCCCGCCACGATCACTGCGCCGGGGCGGGCGGCTGCAATGCGGCGTGCCGCGGCATCGGCACCCGGATCGGTTTTGGGATCGAGCGGCACCGCGCGCGTGCCGGTCTGGGCCTCCAGCCGGGCCAGCGACGGCGTAGCGAAGTCCGGCGCCACCGCCAGCGCGATCGCGCTCAGGCCATAGCTGCGCAACTGCCGCACCGCAGCGTCAAGCTCGGCCTGGTAGTCGGCGCGGGTGAACCAGATGTTGTCCCCAGCCAATGCCAGGCCGGACAGCGGCGCGACAATCTGCACGCCGCGCCGGGCCAGCTCTGTCGATGACGCCAGCGCCGGCAGGATGCGGTCGCCGGCGCCGAACAGCAGCTCGGCACGCTCGCTGTCCGCCAATGTCACCGCCTGTGCCAGCGCACGGCGCGGATCGGGGTCGGCGTCGCGCACCACGTGGGAGATCCGTACCGGGCCATTGGCGGCATTGACCGCGTCGAACAGCACCTTGGCGCCGGCCAGGTAGTCGCGCGCCAGGTCCGCCTGCGCACTGCCGCGGTCGATCAGGTGGCCCACCACCACGGTGCGACGCACCGAGGACTGGGCCAGCAGCGGTGCAGCGGGCAGCGTCAGGTACGGCAGGGAAGTCGGGGGCAGGGTGTCCGGCATCGGCATCGTGCAATAGAAAAGGCGCGCAACTCGCGCTGGCGCGCAGCGTATGCGCCACGTATGACAGCCGTGTGACGCGGGGCGCCCGCGCGTCCGTGCCGCAACGACGTTGCGCTTGACGGCGATCAACGCAACGCGCGCCGTGCGGTCCTAGCATGAGCTGTCAAATACCGTTCCCCCGCGCCCCCATGAACCCGCTTGCCATGACTACCCCTGCGCCCGACCGCCGCGCGCTGTCGGACTTTCGCGCTCTCGCCGGCCGCATCGACGGCAACGGCCCGCGCTACACCTCCTACCCCACCGCCGACCGCTTCAGGAACGGCCCGGATTTGTCGCTGTACCACGACGCGCTGGCCGCCTGCCGTGCCGATGCGCCCGCGCCGTTGTCGCTGTACCTGCATATCCCGTTCTGCGAGAACATCTGCTACTACTGCGGCTGCAACAAGATCATCACGCGCGACCACGGCCGCAGTGCTCGCTACGTCACGTATCTGGGCCGCGAGATGGCGCTGCTGGCCGCACAGCTCGGCACGCGGCGGCGCGTGCTCCAGTCGCACTGGGGTGGCGGTACGCCGACCTTCCTGGACCCCGACGAAATGCGCCGCGTGATGGCGCTGCTGCACGAGCACTTCGAACTGGCGCCAGATGGCGAGCATTCGATCGAGATCGATCCGCGCCGCGTCGATGACGCGCGCATGGCGCTGCTGGCAGAACTGGGCTTCAACCGCGTCAGCCTGGGCGTGCAGGATTTCGATCCCGAGGTGCAGCAGGCCATCCACCGGATCCAGCCGTACGAAGAGACTCGTGCCGTGGTCGACGCCGCGCGCCTGCTGGGCTTCCGCTCGGTCAGCCTCGACCTGATCTACGGCCTGCCGCACCAGACTGCCGCACGCTTTGGCCGCACCATCGATCAGGTGCTGGCGCTGCGGCCCGACCGCCTTTCGGTCTACAGCTATGCGCACCTGCCGCATGTGTTCAAGCCGCAGCGGCGCATCGACGAAAGCGCGTTGCCGCCGGCCGGCGAGAAGCTCGATATTCTGGTCTCCACCATCGAACGGCTGACCGCCGAGGGCTACGTCTATATCGGCATGGACCACTTCGCGCTGCCCGACGACGACCTCGCCGTGGCGCAGCGCGAAGGCCGGCTGCAGCGAAACTTCCAGGGCTATTCCACGCACGCCGGCTACGACCAGCTCGGCCTCGGCATCTCGGCGATCGGCGCGGTGGCGGGCCGCTACGTGCAGAACGCGCGCACGCTGGACGAGTACTACGGCGCGCTCGACCACGGCCGCCTGCCGCTGGCGCGCGGGGTGGCGATGACTGCCGACGATCATCTGCGCCGAGAACTGATCGGCGCGCTGATGTGCAACGGCGTGCTGGATATCCCCGCGCTGGAGCGGCGCCACGGCATCGATTTCGCCACCGGCTTCGCGGCCGAACTGGCTGACCTTGGGGCGCTCGCGGCAGATGGCCTGGTGCAGGTCGAGCCCGCCCGCATCACGGTCACGCCGCTGGGACGCCTGCTGGTGCGGCGCGTGGCGATGGTGTTCGACCGCTACCTGCGCGACGATGCCGCCCGCGCCGCAGTGGCGGGGCCCGAAAGCCAGGACACGCCCCAGGCCGCCAACGACGGCACGCAACCGATCCGCTTCGTGCCGCGGGCGCGCTACTCGCGCGTCGTGTAACCGACGCCAGGCATAAAAAACGCCCGCGAATTTCGCGGGCGTTGTTGTCTGCGGCGCAGTCGTGTCTTACTTGGCAGCGTTCGCCATGTAGTCCGACGCGGCGATCACGTCGGCGTCCGGGCCGGCGTAGCCACCCTTGGGCGGCATCACGCCCTTGCCCTTCAGCGCGTAGTTGTGGACCGTGTCCATGCCTTCCTTCAGGCGCGGCGCCCAGGCGGCCTTGTCGCCGAACTTGGGCGCACCGGCCACGCCGGCGGCGTGGCAGGCGGCACAGACCTGGTCATAGACCTTCTTGCCAACGTCGGCCGACGCAGCAGCCGGTGCCGCGGCCGCCGGAGCAGCCGGAGCAGCAGCCAGTGCGGCCGGTGCCGGCGCAGCGGCAGCAGCCGGCGCGGCACCGGCCTCGGGCGCCGCGGCGGTGGCCGGTGCCGCGGCAGCCGGTGCGGGCGGCTCGGGGAACTTGGCGCCACCGGCGTCAGCCATGTAGACCACGGCGCGGGCCAGTTCGTAATCGGTGTAGTCGTCAGGTGTGCTGCCGGCGCGCGGCGGCATTGCGCCCTTGCCGGCCAGCACCGACTTCATCAGGCCGTCGAAGCCCTGGCCGATACGCGCGCTCCAGTCGCCGGCAGTACCGTACTTGGGCGCCCCCGCCGCGCCGGTGGCGTGGCAGGCGGCGCAGATTTCCTTGTAGACCTGTTCGCCGGTCTTGAACACGCGCGGTGCGTTGGGATCCTTGATTTCGAGCAACGCGACCGGCTTGATGCGGTCGTTGACGGCTTCCGCGGTGGTGACAGCGCCGGCACTTTCAGTGGAGCCGTGTCCCACAAAGTTGACCAGCAGGGCGATCACGATGATCGGTACCAGGAAAGCCGCGATCACCACAGCGATCAGCTGCTTCGGTGTCTTGATGGGAGACTCGTGTTCGTGGTGTTCGTTGTGGACGTCGCTCATACAGAACTCTCAGTTTTGCAGGAAACCTTCTTGCCGCTCACCCTCGGCTTGCTTTATCTGGCCCTCGTCTGACCACTAGCTGGCCCGCAAGGGGCCCGACAGAAGTCCGCCCCATGCTGCTGCCTCGTGGCCATTGCCTGACTTGGGTCTGTCGCCATTTGCGCACTTCGGACTGTCTCCCGGGCCGGGCCCCGGATTGTCGCCGAATCCAGGCCGCAAAGCCTTGATCCTGGTCGACTGCGTGAGGGGCACGGTTTGACGCAAATAGCTGGCGATTATAGCCCCATTCCACCCTGCGCCAGTGCCAAAAGCGGCGGTTGCGAGACGTATTGCGGATCCTCCGGAGTGCCCCGCATGGACGGCGCGGGGCAAACGCGGTATCCTATGCGACTTTCCTGCGGCGGCATTCGCGCGCTGCACCGCTGTACCCGCAATACCGGTTGAAAAACCGTCTCTGTGCGCCCGTAGCTCAATGGATAGAGTACTGCCCTCCGAAGGCAGGGGTTGCTGGTTCGATCCCAGCCGGGCGCGCCAATCCCATCCGGATTCCCGCTTTTCCGCGAATGAACTGCTGAACGAACAGAACAGCCACGTTCTCGCGGCACTCAGGCCGTCGGCGCAGGGTGGGCCCGCTATCGCTCATCGGCTGAGGCACGCGGCCGTCGCTGACTACCCGGTTTCGGCCCGCGTTCTTGGCAGCGTAGAGACGTCGCGCAGCGTGCCGGAACCGCGACTGAACATCTCCTGGGGCGTCGCTTCGCGCCAGGCGGGTGGGACGACCGCGGCAAATTTCTCGTCACTCCTGACGTCGCGCGTGCCGGCGGCACGGGCGGATGGGCGACGAAGAAACCGTTGCTGGAGACGTACATAAGCCTGCGCGTGACCATCGTCACGCAGCGCGGGACGCGCAGGCATCGGCCTGGCTTATGCATGGCACTAGCGCGGGCACGGTGCGTGGCCGGCTTGTTATGATGCAGCCATGGTCGATGAGTTAGTCATTCCCCACCACGAATACCTGATCACCGCGATCCGCGCGCAAGGCGCGGGCGGGCAAAACATCAACAAGGTATCGAACGCCGTGCACCTGCGCTACGACGTGCGGGCATCGTCGCTGCAGCCTGACCACAAGGAACGACTTCTGGCCTTGCACGATCACCGCATCACGCGCGACGGCGTGGTGGTGATCAAGGCGCAGCAATTCCGCAGCCTCGAGCAGAACCGCGACGAAGCGGTGCGGCGCCTGCATGAGCTGGTGCGCAGCGTGGCCGCGCCGCCGCGCGTGCGGCGTGCCACGCGGCCGACGCTGGCATCGCGCCAGCGCAGGCTGGAAGGCAAGAGCCAGCGCAGCCAGGTCAAGGCACTGCGCGGCAGGGTGTTCGACTAGCCCCGCTTGCGAGGCCAGCCTCAGGTCAGCGCGCCGACTGCAGCGCGGCAATGCGTTCCTCGATCGGCGGATGGCTCGAGAACAGCGCCATCCACGACTTGCCGCCGGCAATGCCCATGGCCTGCATGTTCTGCGGCAGTCCGTCCGGCTCCAGGCCGCCCAGGCGGCGCAACGCCGAGACCATCGGCGTGGGCGACCCCATCAGGCCCGAGGCGCCGGCATCGGCGCGGAATTCGCGCTGGCGCGAGAACCACGCCACGATGATGCTGGCCAGGATGCCAAACACGATCTCGCAGACGATCACGGTCACCATGTAGCCGATGCCCGGGCCGCTCGATTCCTCGTCGTTCTTGCGCAGCATCGAATCGACGAAGTAGCCGACCACGCGCGCGAGGAAGATGACGAAGGTGTTGACCACGCCCTGGATCAGCGTCAGCGTGACCATGTCACCGTTGGCCACGTGGGCGACCTCGTGCGCCAGCACCGCCTCCACTTCCTCGTGCGACATCGATTGCAGCAAACCGGTGGACACCGCCACCAGCGAGCTGTTCTTGGTCGCGCCGGTGGCGAAGGCGTTGGGCTCGCCGTCGTAGATGGCCACTTCGGGCATGGGCAGGCCGGCGCGCTGCGCCAGCTTTTCTACCGTCTGCACCAGCCACAGCTCGGTGCTGGTGCTCGGGTGGGTGATGACCTGCGCGCCGGTGGACCACTTGGCGATGGTCTTGGACATCAGCAGCGAGATAAAGGAGCCGCCAAAGCCCATCAGCGCCGCAAAAGCCAGCAGCATGCCCAGGTTCAGGCCGTTGGCGGTCAGGAACCGGTTCACGCCGAGCACGCTGGCGGTGATGCTGAGGACGATCATGACGGCGATGTTGGTCGCCAGGAAAAGCAGTACGCGTTTCATGTGTGTGTGGAATGCAGTCGAGTGCAATCGAAGTCGAGCAACGGTGGGGCAACTACAGCAGGGATGCGGACAAGCCGCAAGCGCGCACCGCACCCACGGCACGGCGCGCAAAAAACGGCGGACGCGGACAACCGCGGCCACGCACGCTCAGGCGCGCGGCGGGCGGGGCAGCAGCGGCAGGTCGGGTTCGGGCAGCGGGTCGCCGGCGTAGCGCGGCGGGCCGGTGCGGCCCGCCCACGCTGCGAGGCGCAGCGGAGATGCCGGCAGCAGCTGCTCGGCAAGGTCGCCGCCGGGCTGCGGTTGCGGCTCGGGGGATTCGGGGGCAGGCGCAGATTCCGCGAGGGCGGGCTGCTCAGCTTGCACGGCATCGCCGGCCATGTCTTCGGACGCGCTTGCCGCCGGTGCGGTGGCGGACGCCGCCAGCCCGTCGCCGATCGTACCCGCGGCATGCGCGAGCGCGCCCGCCCAGCCCGGAAGGGGCAGGAAGGCCAGCATCATGACCAGCAGGAAAAGCCGGAGCGAACGCAATTGGGGGACGACTTATCGGTAGGTGTTGAGGGATTCTACAGGATGCGCCATGACGACGGCGCCGGCTGGCGCACGCCGCTGCAAGGTTGCCCAGACTGCCCTACACTAAGCAAAACCCTGGAGCGACTACAGGGATTTGGCCATCCATGACAGGATTTCCACCATGCGTATCGGCGAACTTTCCCGTACCAGCGGCTGCGATATCGAGACCATCCGCTATTACGAACGCGAGGGGCTGCTCGACGCCCCGCGGCGCGAGGCCAATGGCTACCGGCGCTATGACGACGGCCATCTGGTGCAGCTGAACTTCGTGCGCCATTGCCGCTCGCTCGGCATGAGCCTGTCGGACGTGCGCAGGCTGCGCGAGTTCGAGCGCAACCCGTCGCAGGACTGCGACGATATCAACTCGCTGCTGGACCGCCAGATCGCGCAGATCCATGCGCAGCGGGTGGCGCTTGAAGTGCTGGAAGGGCAGCTGCGCGCACTGCGCGAGACCTGCCACCATCACCACCACCAGCCCGCCAGCGAATGCGGCATCCTGCAGAACCTGCAGCAGGCCGCCGCCGGGGCCGCCTGCGAATGCCATGCTGGCACGCACGATGCCGGGCATGCCGCCAATGGGTGAGGTACGCGCCCGCACCGCTGTGCTACGATGGCTGTCACCGTGATCGCACCACAGCGGTGCACGAGCCCCGGCGGCGCCTTGCATAGTAAGCGACGACTTACCTTGCCGGCCTTGTGACCAGATCGCCGCCACACATCAATCTTTTCCGCATGATCGTGAACGAACGCTTGACGCCGATGACCGACGCGCCTGTCCGCCTGCAGCGGACCGGCCGCCCGCGCGCGCGCGCGTTCGCCATGTCTCCCCGCCGGATCAGCGCACCGCCTGCATCCGCCCGGTTCCCAGCCTGACTCTCCCCCACACGGGGCCCGGGCCGAACCGGGCCCGAGCCAGCCTCTCCATGGTTGCCGCCGGCTGACACGCCGTCGCAGCAACCGTTGATATCTGCGCTGCTGCGCAAAGCCAAGACCCGACCGCGCTGCCGCCTGCCACTTGTCATGCGGCCGGGCCGCGCCAATCCATGACTGCCGGAGGATCCGCCATGAAGCCCACCAAGAAGCAATCCGCCAAATCCACGCAATCCACCCAGGTGGCGACGCCGTCGCTGTACCTGACCGAACTCGACATCACGCGCCTGGAGCGCATCGCCAGCCGCGCCGGCTCGGCGCAGCTCGAGGACATGCTCGACAGCCTGCTGGCGCGTGCCACCATCGTCGCGCCGGACGAAATCCCGACCGATGTGGTCACCATGAACTCCCGGCTGGTGTGCACGCTGCCGGGCGATCCGTCGCCGCGCAATTGGACCCTGGTCTACCCGGATGCGGCCGATTTCGACGCCGGGCTGCTGTCGGTGCTGTCGCCGGTGGGCCAGGCGTTGCTGGGCGCACGTGCCGGACAGACCGTGGGCTACCGCCTGCCGGACGGCCGCGAGCAGCAGGTGACGATCGGGGAGATCGCTTTCCAGCCGGAAGCCAGCGGCCAGTACACGCTCTGAGCGCCGGCGCGCCCGAGCTGGCCTGGCAGGGCGTGCAGCACGGGCTACTCGCACGCCGCGCCGCGCGCGTGCAACTGGCGATCCGTGGACACCGTTCATCGGCAAGCGAGTCGTTTCACGACTCGCAACGCACCATTCGTCGCAGCGGCATTTCTGCTTGCGCACACTGTGACTAATCTTCAGTCCGTGCTCGCATCGCAACATAGATTGCCGGGCGGTCGGAGTTTCACCCCGGCCAAAAAATAAGACAGACGAAATCAGTTGAAGGAGTCCCGAAATGATCGCCAGACGTATCCTTGGCGGCGCGCTTGTGTTCGCGGCAGTGGCCGCGTCCGCTGCGGCGTTGGCTGCCCCCGCCACCAGCAAGGTCGGCAAGTTTGATGTGTATGCCGATGCGCTGCGCGCCGGCAAGTACGACGTGTACACGGACGGCGCCAAGCAAGGCAAGTTCGATACATACACCGATGGCGCCCGCACCGGCCGCTTCGATGTGTATTCGGAAGGCTCGCGCCAGGGTGGCAAGTTCGACACCTTCACCGAAGGCACGCATAGCTTCAGCGGCGAGATCTCCAAGCAAGGCAAGTTCGATACCTTCAGCGAAGGGACGCACACCTTCAGCGGCGATATCGCTGACCGTGCGCTCGACAACTCGCGCACCGGTGACGGCTCGCTGTACGGCTATCGCGTCTGAGCTGCGCAGCCGAACGCCTGACCTTTCCGGTCTTCACCCGACCTGAAGCGGCCACCACGGTGGCCGCACGTTTTCTCTCCCGCCTGCCCGGCCGACCTCCTCCTCCTTCTCTCTTAGCCTGGCAGGCGTTTTTCTCCCCTTACCCGATTACCCGACTGCGCTGATTGCACGCCCACGGCTGCGATAGCCTGCGCGCGTCTCATGTCGCACGTCATACTTCGGCCCGAGCCCGCGCACCAGTTCCGTCAGCCGTGCCATCGCAGCGCCGGTGGTGTGGCCCGGCGCGACCTCGGCATCGGTGCGCACCGAGCTGAAGCCGTCGAAGCGCTCCAGCGTGACCTCGCCATGTCCCCAATCGATCGAGGCAAAGGCCGCCAGCGACAGCATGGGCAGACACGGAAGCGGGCGCGGGACAACGCAAGCGTCGCATCGCTGCACCCCTCCTACGTTCGGTGCCCCCGTGGGCCGAGGCTTCAGGGCTCGCGCGCGGCGAAGGTATCGCACTTGCGGATGTCGCCCGAGTCGATGCCGCGGCGCAGCCAGCGCACGCGCTGCTCGCTGGAGCCGTGGGTAAAGGCTTCCGGCACGACATAGCCTTGCGACTGGCGTTGCAGCCGGTCATCGCCGATCGCGGCGGCGGCCTTCAGGCCTTCCTCGATATCGCCCGGTTCCAGCAGTTGCTGGTTGGCGCGCTGCGCGGTGGCGGCCCACACGCCGGCCAGGCAATCGGCCTGCAGTTCCATGCGCACCGACAGCTGGTTGGCCTGCGCCTCGCCCATGCGGCGGCGCGCGGCGTCGACCTTTTCGGACACGCCCAGCAGGTTCTGCACATGGTGGCCGATCTCGTGCGCGATCACATACGCCTGGGCAAAGTCGCCGCTGGCGCCGAAGCGCCTGCGCAGTTCGTCATAGAAGGCCAGGTCGATATAGACCTTCTGGTCGCCGGGGCAGTAGAACGGACCCATCGCGGACTGGCCGGTGCCGCACGCGGTAGGCGTGGCGCCCGAGAACAGCACCAGCGTCGGCGGCGCGTAGCGGCGGTTCAGCTCGGTCTCGAAGATGTGTTGCCAGGTGCGCTCGGTATTGCCCAGCACCTTGCGCGTGAAGACCGTCATCTGGTCGGTGGCGGGCGGGCGGTTGGCCTGCTGTTGCTGTTGTTGCTGCCCGGAGCCTTGCAGCACCGATGCGCCCTGCATGATCAGCATCGGGTCGATGCCGAAGAAATACGACGCGGCCAGTGCGACGATGACCGTGCCAATGCCGATCGACTTGCCGCCCAGCCCGCCGAATCCGCCGCGGCGGTCTTCTACGTGCTGGCTTTCGGCTTCGTCATCGAGGCGCATGTTGCAGGCTCCTGGGGGCAATGTGAGGGGGATCCGGGAGTTACCGGGTTGAAAGTCAGTATAGCAATGGGCTCGGGCGGCCCGGGTGCGCCCAAAACCGCTCCCCCTTTTTGTACTCTCCTGCGCCACAAAAAAACACCACCCGATCGCCCTGGAGACGGGCAACGCGGGCGGTGTGCGGCAAACATAAGAAACCGGGCTTGCGCCCGGTCCGGTCACTGCGTGAACGTCCCGGGAAGGGACGCTGGTGCGTAGGCTAGGCCAATGCGGCTTCCCGCGTGGAGGAAGCCGTGGCCACCGCGCTGGTACCGACTTCCGCCACGCGCAGCAGGTTGGTCGTCCCACCCTGGCCGAACGGCATGCCGGCCGCGATGGTGATCTGGTCGCCGGGTGCAGCGTAGCCTTCCACCAGCGCCGCGCGCGTCGCGGCTTCGACCATCTCGTCGACGCTTTGCACGTCCGGGCTCACGGTGGAGTGGATACCCCACGCGATTGCCAGCCGGCGCGCGATGTCCAGGTTCGGCGTGATGCTGACGATCGGCGCGCACGGCCGCTCGCGGGCGGCGCGCAGCGCGGTGGCGCCCGACGAGGTATAGGTCACCGTCGCCGCCGCGCCGATGATCTGCGTGACTTCGCGCAGCGCGGCGCAGATCGCGTCCTGGCGCGTGTTCAGCGGGATCTCGTGCTGCGCGTCGAGCAGGTTGCGGTACAGCGGGTCGCGTTCGACCTCGGTGACGATGCGGTTCATCATCGACACTGCCTGCACCGGGTAGCGGCCGTTGGCCGACTCGGCCGACAGCATCACCGCATCGGCGCCTTCGTAGATCGCGCTGGCCACGTCCGACGCTTCGGCACGCGTCGGCACCGGCGAGTCGATCATCGATTCCAGCATCTGCGTGGCGATCACCACCGGCTTGCCCAGCTGGCGGCACACACGCAGGATGCGCTTCTGCACGCCGGGCACGCGCTCGGGCGGCAGTTCCACGCCCAGGTCGCCGCGCGCCACCATCACCGAATCGGACACGCGCACGATCTCTTCCAGCTGCTGCAGCGCGGCCGGCTTCTCGATCTTGGACAGGATGCCGGCACGGGTGCCGACGATCTCGCGCGCCTCGACGATATCGGACGGACGCTGCACGAACGACAGGCCGATCCAGTCCGCGCCCAGCGACAGCGCGAAGTCCAGGTCCTTGCGGTCCTTCGCCGTCAGCGCGGGGATGGGGATCACCGCGTCGGGCACGTTCACGCCCTTGCGGTCGGACAGCGTGCCGTTGTTGGCCACGCGCGTGGTGATGGTGCCGGTGGTGACCGACTCGATCGCCAGGCGCACCTTGCCGTCATCGATCAGCAGCGACTGTCCCGGCTGCGCGGCTTCAAACAGCTCGGGGTGCGGCAGATGGACGCGGGTGCCGTCGCCCGGCGTGGGATCGCTGTCGAGCACGAACACGTCGCCGGTGCGCACCGCGACCTTGCCCGCGGCGAAGGTGCCGATGCGCAGCTTGGGACCCTGCAGGTCGGCCAGCACGGCGATGGGGCGGCCGGTCTCGGCCTCGACCTGGCGCACCGCGTCGTAGCGCGCGCGGTGGTCGTCGTGCGTGCCGTGGCTGAAGTTCAGGCGGAACACGTCCGCGCCGGCCTCGAACAGCGCGCGGATCAACGCGATGTCGGTGCTGGCGGGGCCGAGCGTGGCCACGATCTTCGCTTTGCGCTGGCGTCTCATGATGTCTCCTCTTCCATTCTCGGTAGCGGCGCGTCGGCGCCGCGAATCAGTCGGTACTACGTGGGCGGCGATCGTCAGACGATCAGGATCGCGCGGAAGTCGTTCACGTTGGTACGGGTCGGGCCGGTGACGATCAGGTCGTCCACGCCGGCGAAGAAGCCGTAGCCGTCGTTGTTCTCAAGGTGCGCGCGCGCGTTCAGTCCACGCGCGGCGGCGCGGGTCAGCGTGTCGGGAGACAGCAGCGCCCCGGCGTTGTCTTCGGAGCCGTCGATGCCATCGGTATCGCCGGCAATCGCATGCACGCCGGCCAGGCCGTCGAGCGCCACCGCCAGCGACAGCAGGAACTCCGCGTTGCGCCCGCCGCGGCCCTTGCCACGCACGGTCACGGTGGTTTCGCCGCCGGACAGCAGCACGCACGGCTTGCTGAAGGGCTGGCCGCGTTGGGCGACCTGGCGCGCGATGGCGGCGTGGACTTCGGCCACTTCGCGTGCTTCGCCTTCGATGCAGTCGGACAGGATGTGTGCCTCGAAGCCCAGTTCGCGCGCGCGCGCCGCGGCGGCTTCCAGCGATTGCTGCGCGGTCGCCAGCGTCACGCTGCGGTGGCCGTTGAAGCGCGCATCGCCGGGCTTGGGCGTTTCGCCGGCACCGCTCTCCAGGTGCGCGCGCACGTTGGCGGGCACGTCGATGCCGTACTTGGCGATCACGGCCAGCGCATCGGCGCAGGTGGTCGCATCGGGCAGCGTCGGACCGCTGGCGATGAGGGTCGGGTCATCGCCGGGAATATCGGAAATCAGCAACGTCTCTACACGCGCCGGTGCGCAGTGCAGCGCCAGGCGTCCGCCCTTGAGCGCGGACAGGTGCTTGCGCACGCAGTTCATCTCGCCGATGCTCGCGCCGCTCTTGAGCAGCGCCTTGTTCACGGACTGCTTGTCGGCCAGCGTCAGGCCCGGCGCGGGCGCGGCCAGCAGCGCGGAGCCGCCGCCGGAAATCAGGCACAGCACGAGGTCGTCGGCGGTCAGGCCCTGCACCAGTTCCACCATGCGCTGCGCGGCGCGTGCGCCAGCTTCGTCGGGAACTGGGTGGGCGGCTTCAACCACTTCGATCCGCTTGCACTCGGCGCCGTGGCCGTAGCGCGTTACCACCAGTCCCGACAGCTCGCCTTGCCAGTTCGCTTCCACCGCCTGCGCCATCGCGGCGGCGGCCTTGCCGGCGCCGATCACCACGGTGCGGCCCCTGGGCGGCGCGGGCAGGTGCGGCGGCAGGCAGTGGCTGGCGCTGACGGAAGCGACCGCGGTGTCAAACAGGTCGCGCAGCAGGGCGCGCGGCGCGAGCTGTCCCGGAGTGGCTGCTGCGGGCTGAGGCGACAGCAGGGCGGCTTGTGGTTCGGTGGCAAGCATGAAGAATCCTGGTACTGACGGGGAAAGCGATTCGTCCCCGCTAGGCGGGGACGACGGGAGCTGCTGCTTACTTGGCGTTCGCGATCTGGTGGTTAGACATGATCTCGATGGCGCGGCACAGGGCCGAGTGGTCCTGCTTGCCCAGGCCGTTGGCCGAACAGGTGTTGAACAGCTCCTGCGCGGTGGCGGTGTTGGGCAGTGCCACGCCCAGCGCCTTGGCACCCTGCAGCGCCAGGTTCAGGTCCTTCTGGTGCAGTTCGATGCGGAAGCCCGGATCGAAGGTGCGCTTGACCATGCGATCGCCATGCACCTCCAGGATGCGCGAGGCCGCAAAGCCGCCCATCAGCGCCTCGCGCACCTTGGCCGGATCGGCGCCTGCCTTGGAGGCGAACAGCAGCGCTTCGGACACGGCCTGGATGTTCAGCGCGACGATGATCTGGTTGGCCACCTTGGTGGTCTGGCCGTCGCCGTTGCCGCCCACCAGCGTGATGTTCTTGCCCATCAGCTCGAACAGCGGCTTGACCTGGTCGAAGGCCTCTTGCGGGCCGCCGACCATGATCGTCAGCGACGCAGCCTTGGCGCCGACTTCACCGCCCGACACCGGCGCGTCCAGGTACGAAGCGCCCAGCTTGTTGATGCGCGCGGCAAAGTCCTTGGTGGCGATCGGCGAGATCGAGCTCATGTCGACCACGATCTTGCTGTAGCTGGCCTCCTTGCCGGCGGCCTTCAGCGCGGCGGCAACGCCCTTGTCGGCAAACAGCACGGCTTCGACGTGCGGCGTGTCCGGCACCATGATGACGATGATGTCGGCGCGCTTGGCGACTTCCTCGGCGCTGGTGCAGACGGTCACGCCTGCATCGACCAGCGCTTGCGGGGCCGGGTTGACGTCATGCACGAACAGCGTGTGGCCGGCGGCGCGCAGGTGGCCCGCCATCGGCGCGCCCATGATGCCCAGGCCGATGAAGCCGACGTTGCGTTGGTTTGCCATATTGATGTCTCCTTGCTTGAGAGTAAGTCTGTCTTGGTTCGCGTAGGTGGTAACGGGTTACCACCGGGAATACCGTAGCGGTTACTGCACGCCGTGCGCGGCGCGCCAGCCCAGGCCGGCTTCGGTGGTGGTCTTCGGCTTGTACTCGCAGCCGATCCAGCCGGTGTAGCCGATATCGTCCAGGAACTTGAACAGGTACTGGTAGTTCAGCTCGCCCGTGCCCGGCTCGTTGCGGCCCGGGTTGTCGGCCAGCTGGATGTGCTTGATCTTCGGCAGGTTGGCCTTGATGGTGTTGGCGATCTCGCCCTCCATCCGCTGCATGTGGTAGATGTCGTACTGCACGTACAGGTTGGGCGCGTTGACCTGGTTGATCAGATCCAGCGCCTGCTGCGTGCGCGACAGGAAGAAGCCGGGGATGTCGAAGGTGTTGATCGGCTCGACCAGCAGGTCGATATGCTCGGCGGCCAGCGCGCCGGCGGCGAACCGCAGGTTTTCCACCAGCGTTTCCTGCGCCTGCTCGCGCTTGACGTTCTGCGGCAGGATGCCGACCAGGCAGTTCAGCTGGCGCACGCCCAGCACCTCGGCGTACTTGATGGCCTCGCCCACGCCGTCCTGGAACTCGCCGACGCGGTCCGGGTGGCAGGCAATGCCGCGCTCGCCCGCGTCCCACTTGCCGGCGGGCAGGTTGTGCAGCACCAGGTCCAGCTGGAAGCGGTTCAGGCGGTCAGCGATCTGGTCCGCGTGGAACGCATACGGGAAGAGGAACTCAACGCCGCGGAAGCCCGCGCGCGCGGCGGCTTCGAAGCGGTCGAGAAAGCCCACTTCGTTGAACAGCATGGTCAGGTTGGCCGCAAGTTTGGTCATTTGTCATCTCCTGTGACTTGGTTTTTGTGCGCCATCCCCGCTGGCGCGGGGATGGCGTTCTGGTCCTGCAGGGGGCCGGAAGGGTCTTACGCCGTTTCCACTTCTTCGGTCAGGATGGCCTCGTCGGCATCCTCGATGTCTTCGATCGGCTCGAACTCGTTGATGTTGTCGATCTCGGTGCCCATCGCGATATTGGTCACACGCTCCAGGATCACCTCGACCACCACCGGCACCGAGAACTCGGCCATCAGGTCGCGCGCCTCGGCGAAGGCGGGGGCGATGTCTTCCGGCTTGAACACGCGGATCGCCTTGCAGCCCAGGCCTTCGACAACCTTGACGTGGTCCACGCCGTAGCCGTTCAGCTCAGGCGAATTGACGTTGTCGAAGGCGAGCTGCACGCAGTAGTCCATCTCGAAACCGCGCTGGGCCTGGCGGATCAGGCCGAGGTAGGAGTTGTTCACCACCACGTGGATATACGGCACCTTGAACTGCGCGGCCACGGCCAGCTCTTCGATCATGAACTGGAAGTCGTAGTCGCCCGAGATCGCCACCACGTCCGAGTTCGGCGAAGCCGTCTTCACGCCGATCGCAGCCGGGATGGTCCAGCCCAGCGGGCCGGCCTGGCCGCAGTTGATCCAGTGGCGCGGCTCGTTGACCGAGAGGAACTGCGCCGCGGCGATCTGCGACAGGCCGATGGTGCTGACGTAGCGCACATCACGCGGGAAGTACTGGTTCATCTCGCGGTACACGCGCTGCGGCTTGACCGGCACGTTGTCGAAGTCGCTCTTGCGCTGCATGGTGCGGCGGCGCTTCTGCACGTCGGCGACCCACGACTTGCGGCACGGCAGGCGGCCGGCCATCTTCATTTCGCGGGCGACTTCGACAAACAGCTCCAGCGCGGCCTTGGCGTCGGAGACGATGCCCAGGTCCGGGCCGAACACGCGGCCGATCTGGGTCGGTTCGATGTCGACGTGCACGAACTTGCGACCCTTGGTGTAGACGTCGACGCTGCCGGTGTGGCGGTTGGCCCAGCGGTTGCCGATGCCCATCACGAAGTCCGAGGCCAGCAGCGTGGCATTGCCGTAGCGGTGCGAGGTCTGCAGGCCGACCATGCCGGCTTGCAGCGGGTGGTCGTCGGCCAGCACGCCCCAGCCCATCAGTGTCGGCACCACCGGCACGTTGACCAGCTCGGCGAACTCGACCAGCAGTTCCGAAGCGTCAGCGTTGATGACGCCGCCGCCGCACACGATCAGCGGGCGCTCGGCCGCGTTGAGCATGGAGATGGCCTTCTCGATCTGGGCGCGCGAGGCGGCCGGCTTGTACGGCTGCAGCGGCTGGTAGGTGTCGACGTCGAATTCGATCTCGGCAACCTGCACGTCGAACGGCAGGTCGATCAGCACGGGGCCCGGACGGCCCGAGCGCATGATATGGAAGGCTTGCTGGAACACCTGCGGCACCAGCGCCGGCTCGCGCACGGTGACGGCCCACTTGGTCACGGGCTTGGCGATCGATTCGATGTCAACGGCCTGGAAGTCTTCCTTGTACAGGCGGGCGCGCGGGGCCTGGCCGGTGATGCAGAGGATGGGGATCGAATCCGCCCAGGCCGAATACAGGCCGGTGATCATGTCGGTGCCGGCGGGGCCCGAGGTGCCGACGCAGACGCCGATATTGCCCGGCTCGGCACGGGTGTAGCCCTCGGCCATGTGCGAGGCGCCTTCGACGTGGCGGGCCAGCACGTGGCTGATGTTGCCCGACTTGCGCATCGCCGAGTAGAACGGGTTGATCGCCGCGCCCGGCACGCCGAACGCCGTGGTCACGCCTTCCTTCTCCAGAACCGCGATGGCCGCGTCGATTGCTCTCATCTTTGCCATGATCTTGTCTCCAATGGTGGTGGGATTCGCATTGGAGTCGATCCTATTCCCCCAACCCGGCCGGGATAAACAGAAGGACGATCAGTTGATTCGATACTTCGGGTATGGAATGTGGCCTTGGAAGCCTGATGAGACGGTCGTCGATGGCACGCCAGCGTATGCAATTGGATATACGGTGTGATGAAGCGGCCACGCTGCGCAGCAGCGGGTACGCGCTGGCGCCGCCGGTCGCGGTGACTATCCGGCACGTGCCGGAGCGGCGAAAATGGCGCCATCCCGTTGCCCACGCCGACCATGTATTCCAGGCTGCCGCCCACCTACGAACTGCTTGAAGCGCTCGACGCCTCCAGCGCGCCAGCGCCGCCAGCGGAAAGCACGGGCGGTTTGGCCGGCGGGCCGGCCCGCTTGCTGTGGATCGGCTTTATCGTCGCGCTGGTGGCGACCCTGCTCGGCGGCGGGGCGCTTGCCGTGTGGCGGCTATGGCTGAAGCACCCGGTGCCGCCGTGGTCGCTGCGCGCGTTCGAGGCGTTCCTGGCCGCGGCGGCAGTTTGCTATGTGGGCACCGGGCTGGCACGCACGCGCCCGCTGCTGGCCAGGCTGCGCAACCCGCTGCGCTGGCAAGCCCGGGAAATGGATCGCCAGCGCGCGGCCGAAGACGCGCTGCTGCGGCAACTGGCGCGCATTCCGCCGGCGCAGCTGCAAGCGCGCCAGCGGCGCGTGGCCCTGCAGTTGCGACTTTGGGAAGGGGCGGCACGTACCGTGGGCCTGCTGCTGGCGCTGGCGCCCGCCGCGGTGGTGCTGGCCAGCGCGTGGCGCACCTTGCCGCGTCCGGAGCAGATGGTGCCGATGCTGCTGTGGAGCTATGGCGTGATGCTGGTAGCCGGCGGCGCCAGCTACCTGTACCTGCATGTGCAGTGCAGCCGGCCGCTGCGGCGGCTGGCCTACGTGCTGGGAGAAGCCGCGCGGATGAATGCCGAACTGGATGCGCGGCGCGCCCAACGCGCCGCCGCCCGGCAGGAAGCGTGACCAGGCGGGCGCGATCAGGCGCGTGTCATCAGGCCGCGGCGAGATAGCTCTGCACCAGCCGCACCCAGGCTGCCGCGCCCAGCGGCAGCACCGCGTCGTTGAAGTCGTAGCCGGGGTTGTGCACCATGCAGCCGCCGAACTCGCCTTCGCCGTTGCCAAGGATCAGGTAGCACCCCGGCACTGCATTGAGCATCCACGCGAAATCCTCGCTGCCGTTGAGTCCCTTCGGCGCCTGCGTGACCACGTTGTCCGCGCCGACCAGCTCGGTGCAGACGCGCTGTGCCAGCAGCGTTTCAGCTTCGGCGTTGACCATCGGCGGCGTCAGCTGGCGGTAGTCGATCTCCGCTTCCACGCCATGCGCCTGTGCTGTCAGCGCAACGATCTCGCGGATGCGCTGTTCGACCAGCGCGCGCGTCTCTGGCCGCGCGGCGCGCACGTTGAGGCCCAGCGTCACGGCTTCCGGAATCACGTTGTGCGTGGCGCCGCCGCGGATAAAGCCGACCGACACCACCGCGGTATCGTCCGGCGCGACGTTGCGCGCCACCACCGTCTGCAGCGCGGTGACGATGGCCGCCGCCGCGGCGATCGGGTCGCGCGCGCGGTGCGGCATCGCGCCGTGGCCGCCCACGCCGCGCACGGTCACGTCGGCCACGTCCGACGACAGGCTCACCGGCCCTGGCAGCACGCGGAACGAACCCGCCGCCACGCCCGGCATGTTGTGCAGCGCGAAGATTGCATCGCAGGGGAAGCGCTCGAACAGCCCGTCCTCGATCATCGCGCGCGCGCCGCACAGGTTCTCTTCATCGGGCTGGAAGATCAGGTTGAGCGTGCCGTCGAAATCGGGCTTGTCGGCAATTGCCCTGGCCGCCGCCAGCAGGATCGCGGTATGGCCGTCGTGGCCGCACGCATGCATTTTTCCGGCTACCCTGCTGGCGTAGGGCAGGCCGGTCGCTTCGGTGATCGGCAGCGCGTCCATGTCGGCGCGGATGCCGAGGCGGCGCGAGCCGCTGCCGCGCTTCAGTTGCCCGACCACGCCGCTCTTTCCAATGCCGGTGTGGACCTCGTAGCCCCATTCGGCCAGCAGCGTTGCCACCAGCCTGCTGGTCGCGCCGACCTCGAAACCCAGCTCAGGCTGCGCATGGATCTGGCGGCGGATGCCGACGAAAGTCTCGGCGTCGATGCCGATGGCCGGCAGCAGGTGCGGCAGGTACTGGAATGGCTGGAGTGTCGGTGCGCGGGTCATGGGATCGGTCTCCGAAAATGAAGGGGTTCAGTGGGCGCGGCTCAGTGGGCGCGCATCTCGCGGATGCGCAGCACGGCGAGAAGCGTGATCACGCCGCAGGCCAGCATGTAAAGGGCCGGCGACATCGGGTTGCCGGTGCGGGCCAGCATCCACGTGACAATGAATTGCGACGAGCCGCCGAACACGGTCACGCCCACGCTGTAGATCACTGACAGGCCGCTGGCGCGCACGCCGGCGGGCAGCATCTCCAGCATCATCAGGAACATCGGCGTGGTGCCAAGGTTGACCAGTGCGGTTAGCAGCGCCGACACGCACAGCACCAGCGGCACGCTCGGATAGGCATTGATCAGCCAGAACGCCGGGTATACCGCCAGCATGCTGAGCACCAGCGATGCCACCACCAGCGGCTTGCGCGCGACCAGGCGGTCAGCAAGGCGGCCGGCGAGCAGCGACACCACCGTCAGCGTCAGTCCGGTGACACAGCCCGACAGGAACGACAGCGACGCCGGCATATGCAGCACGCGGATCATGTAGGTCGGCATGAAGAACACCACCAGATACATCGTCGCGGTGCCGGCCGTGGTTGCAAAAATGCCCTTGAGCACGGTGGCCCAGTGGTTGCGGAACAGCTCGCCGAGCGGGCTCGGCGCGTGGGCGTCGGCCTGGTGGGTTTCGTCGAGGTGCGCGCGGATATACAGCCCCACCGGCGCGATCAGCAGGCCGACCAGGAAGGGCAGGCGCCAGCCCCAGCTTTCCAGTGACGCGGTCGGCAGCACGGCATACAGCGTGGCGCCCGTCAACGCGCCCAGCAGCGCCGAGATCCCCTGGCTGCCGAGCTGCCAGCTGACGCGCCAGCCGCGGCCCTTGACCCCGCCCGCCTCCATCAGCATCGCGGTCGAGGCACCGATCTCGCCGCCGAGCGAAAAACCTTGCAGCAAGCGGCCCGCGACGATCATCAGCGAGCCGGCGATGCCGGCCGACGCATATGGCGGCGCCAGCGCGATGCACAGCGTGCCCAGCACCATCAGGCCGATGGTCAGCGTCATCGCCGCCTTGCGGCCGCGCCGGTCGGCGTAGCTGCCGATCACCACGCCGCCGAGCGGGCGCATCACGAAGCCGATGCCGAAGGTGGCCACGGCCAGCAGCAGCGAGCCGTAAGGACTGTCGGAGGGAAAGAACAGCTTGCCGATCAGCAGCGAGAAGAAGCTGTAGACGGTGAAATCGAACATCTCCAGCGCATTGCCCAGCGAGCAGGCCGCGATCAGGCGGAACTGGCTCTGGTTGCGAGGTGTGCTGGCGGGGGCGGCCGTGACGCTGGCAGGCGTCGCGAAGGTGGCGTCGTTCATGCAAGGTCTCCACGAACTGGTGGGGGGCTGCACGCACGGCGGACCGGTGTTTTCGGGGCCCGGTGAGCAGGAGCGGCTCGCGCGGCAGTCAGGTTGGCAACCTGTGGCGCTGAGTATTCAGGCAAACGGACCGGGACAAAAAATCATATATTTTCATCCTGATAACCAGATCGAATCACCGTCATAACCGGTGTCGTTCGGGTATCGGTAAAACTACTGAAGGATGCCGGTATAGCCTTGGCCGCAGCGGGGAAGGGCAGGAAGTGCGGGCTGCGACGCGCGTCGGGTTTGCGCCCGCGGATGGGGCGTATCGCCCCGCGCCGGGGCATTGCGCACAGCATGCTGGAACAGGAAACGGATACGATGAAGCTGCACCAACTGCGGGTCCTGCTGGCCGTGGCCGAGCACGGCAGCATCCATGAAGCGGCGCGCGCGCTGCATATCTCGCAGCCGGCGCTGTCCAAGGCCATCGCCGAGCTGGAGCGCGAGCTCGGCGTGACGCTGCTGTCGCGCTCGGTGCGCGGCGTCAGCCTGACCGCCTACGGCCTGGCGCTGGTCAAGCGCGCCAGCGTGGTCGAGCAGGAGCTGCGGCACGCACTGGAAGACATCGAATCGATTCGCGGCCATGCAGAGGCCGAGCTGAACATCGGTTTCACCGCGGTGGCCTCCAGCGGCCCGCTGCCGGCGGCCATCGCGGCGTTCCGGCAGCGCTTCCCGAATGTCGCGCTGCGCGGCTTCGAGCTGCGCCCCCAGCAGATCCAGGAAGGCCTGCGCGAAGGGCGGCTCGACCTCGGCCTGATCTCGACCAACAGCGGCCCCGGCTCGGCCTCGCTGCAATGGGAGCCGCTGTTCTCGGTCGGCATGAAGCTGGCCGTGCGCGCCGGCCACCCGCTGCGCCGCACGCGCCGGCTGCGGCCGCTGCTGGACGCCGACTGGCTGGTGCTGGACCCGGTCGACGATGCCGGCAGCCCGCTCGCCAGCCTGATGCGGCTGCACCGGATGGAGATGCCGCGCCGGGTGGTGCAGAGCGCATCGAACCTGCTCGGCCTGCAGCTGGCCACGCGCACCGACCTGATCAGCATGTGGTCGGACTTTGTCTTCCACGGCACCGGCGGCCCGCTGCAACTGGCCAGCGACCAGCTGGTGCCGCTGCCGATCCAGGACGAGCTGCCGGATTTCCGCGTATTCCTGGTCTATCGCTCGGTCGACCTGATGACGCACGCGTGTGCAGAATTCAGCCGTGAAGTGCGGCATTGTGCCCGCAAGCGCCGCGATGCGCCGCCCGCCATGCGCCGGGCCCGATCCGCTTCATAAGCGCAGCCGGGATGCCACGGCGGCGCCGATGCCGCACAATGGCGCCCGGGAGACTGATATCCGATGGACAAACTCAAGCAAATCGAAGCCTTTATCGCCGTGGTGGAGCACGGCAGCATGGCGGCCGCGGCGCTGACGCAGAACGTCACGCCGGTGATGATCGGCCGCCGCATCAACGCGCTGGAAGCGCGCATCGGCGTCAAGCTGCTGCACCGCTCCACGCGCCGCATCGCCGTGACCGAGCAGGGCGCGGTGTTCATGGAGCAATGCAAGAAGGCGCTCGCCGATCTGGACCGCGCCGAGATGCTGATCGCCGAAGGCAAGCACAAGGCCACCGGCCACCTGATCGTGTCGGCGCCGGCCGCGTTCGGCCGCAAGCACGTGGCGCCGCACGCGCCGGCCTTCCTGGCCGCGAACCCGGAAGTGCAGATCTCGTTCAACCTGACCGACCGCGTGGTCGACCTGGTGCGCGAGGGCTATGACGTGGGCATCCGCATCGGCGGCGCGATCGACCCCAACTTCGTCGCGATCAAGCTGGCGCAGAACAAGCGCGTGGTGTGTGGCACACCCGCGTACTTTGCCAGATACGGCGTGCCGCAGACGCTGGACGATCTCGAGCACCACAACTGCCTGGCTTTCAACCTGCAGGGCGGCCAGCAGCGCGGCTGGTATTTCAGCCAGAACGGCAAGGCCGTGACGGTGCGCGTCAACGGCAACCTCGACTGCAACGACGGCGAGCTGCTGCACCGCTGGACTGGCGAGGGACTCGGGCTGGGGTGGCGTTCGACCTGGGAAATCCTGCCGCAGCTGGAGAGCGGCGAGCTGATTACCGTGCTCGACGAATACGCGCTGCCCGACTATGACATCCTCGCGGTGTACCCGCAGCAGCGCCCGGTGCCGGCCAAGATCCGCTTCTTTATCGAGCACCTGAAAGCGCAGTTCGCGCGTCCCGGCTACTGGATGGCCGGCGGCAACGGCGACTGAGGGCCTTTGCGCGCGATGCCATGGCAGCCTGGCTGGCCGACCTCGTCGTCATCGTGCACGGCCTGTTTATCGTGTTCGCGGTGGCCGGCGGCCTGCTGGTGCTGCGCTGGCCCCGGCTGGCATGGGTACACCTGCCGGCCGCGGCGTGGGGCGTGGTGATCGAGTGGTCCGGCTGGATCTGCCCGCTGACGCCGCTGGAGAATGCGCTGCGCCGTGCCGCGGGGGAGGCGGGCTACAGCGAGGGCTTTGTCGAGCGCTACCTGTTGCCGCTGATCTATCCGGCGGGCCTGACGCCTGCCGTGCAGCTTTGGCTTGGCCTGATTGTGCTGGTGGTCAACGTGACGGTCTATGCGGCGGTCTATGCGAGGTGGTGGCGCCGACGGCGCCACCGTTGAGCCGAAGGCGGGTCAAAACGCGGCGCGCGTTTCTCCATGTTGGCCAGCACCGCCTCGCGCTGGTTGGGCGAGCCGACCAGGCGGTCCTGCTCGTCCGACTCGGCCTGCAGGATGGCGGCATTGTCGCCGCGCTCGACCACCGCCATCAGCCGCTTGGCCGCACGGATCGCATCCGGGTTCTTCTGCGCTACCTGGCGCGCCGCTTCCAGCGCCGCGGCGCGCGGGTCGTCGGCGACGTAGGTGGCGAGCCCCAGCTCGCACGCTTCGGTGCCGCTGAGCACGCGCGCACTATAGACCAGTTCGCGCAGCACGTCGGGGCGCACCAGCCCGCGCGTCAGCACCATGCCGGCCATGTCGGGAACGAGGCCCCACTTCATCTCCATCACCGATAACTTCGTATCGGGCGCGACGTAGCGCACATCCGCGCCCAGCGCCACCTGCAGGCCGCCGCCGAAAGCCACGCCGTGCACCGCCGCGAACACCGGCACCGGCAGCTCGCGCCACACCATGCAGGCATATTGCGGGCGATTGGAAATGCCGTGGATGCGCTTGCCGAGCCGCCCGCCGCCAATGCTGTCGCTTTCGCTGCTGCCGCCATCGCCGGACAGCATGCCGGCCATGCGGCCCATGTCCAGGCCCGCGCAGAACGCGCGGCCTTCGCCCGACAGCACCACGGCGCGCAGGTCCGGCGTGCGGGCCAGTTGCTCGCCGGTTTCGATCAGCGCGTCGAACATCTCCTGGTCGAGCGCATTCATCTTGTCGGGACGGTTCAGGCGGACATCGGCGACGCCGCCTTCGATAGTGACGATGATCCGTTCATTGCTGCTGGCGCTCATGCGCGGGCTCCCTGGGTTGGTGTTGTCGGTTCAGGCGCTGCGGGCCGTGTCGACGGTCGGCAGCACATAGTCGCGATAGGTGTCGCGCAGTTTTACCTTGAGCAGCTTGCCGGTGGCCGTGTGGGGCAGCGCGTCGACGAAGACGACGTCGTCGGGCACCCACCAGCGCACCATCTTGCCGCCCAGGTAGTCGAGCAGCTCGGCCGCGCTGACCTCGTGGCCCGGGCGTTTCACCGCGACCAGCAGCGGGCGCTCCTGCCACTTGGGATGGGGCACGCCGATCACCGCTGCCTCGGCCACGGCCGGGTGGCCCATGGTGGCGTTCTCCACGTCGATCGACGAGATCCACTCGCCGCCGGATTTGATCACGTCCTTGGCGCGGTCCACCAGCTGCACATAGCCGTCGGCGTCGATGGTGGCGACGTCGCCGGTATCGAACCAGCCGCCGGCATCGAGCGCGTCACGCTCCGCCTTGAAGTAGCCGGAGGCGATCCACGGGCCACGCACCTTGAGCCGGCCAAAGGCAACGCCGTCATGTGGCAGCACATTGCCGGCATCGTCCTCGATACGCAGGTCCACGCCCCACAGCGCGCGGCCCTGCTTTAGCTGCACCTTCAGGCGCGCGGCGTCGTCCAGTTCCGCATGCTGCGGCAGCAGGGTATTGATGACGCCGATCGGGCTGGTCTCGGTCATGCCCCAGCCCTGCATCAGGCGCGCGCCGAACTGCCTGTCGAAGCGCTCGATCATCGCGGCGGGCACGGCCGAGCCACCCACGCCCGCAACCTTGAGCGCGAGTTGCGAAGGATCGATCTCCGGATGCGCATCGAGGTACTGGAACAGCATCAGCCACACCGTGGGCACAGCGGTGGAGTAGTTGACGCGCTCGTCGCGCAGCAGGCGGTAGACGCTCTCGCCATCGAGGTGTTGCGCCGGCAGGACCATCTTGGCGCCGTTCATGGCGCAGGCATAGGGCAGGCCCCAGGCATTGGCGTGGAACAGCGGCACGATCAGCAGGATGCTGCTGTCGGGACCGACGCCGAAGGTATCGGCCGCGCAGGCCTTGAGGCTGTGCAGCACGGTCGAGCGGTGCGAGTACAGCACGCCCTTGGGATTGCCGGTGGTGCCGGAGGTGTAGCACAGCGACGACGCGGTGCGCTCGTCGAACTGCGGCCAGGCGTAGTGCTCGCCGGCGGCATCGAGCAGGTCTTCGTAGCACAGCGCCTGCGGCAGTCCGGCGGCGGCCACTGCCGGCATCTGCGCCCGGCTGGTCAGCGCCACGTAGTGCTGCACGCCGGCGAGCTGCGGTGCGAGCTGCGCGACCAGCGGCGCGAAGGTGGTGTCGAAGCACAGCACGCGGTCTTCGG
The DNA here is from genome assembly GCF_017814975.1 of Cupriavidus consociatus. GTDB lineage: Bacteria > Pseudomonadota > Gammaproteobacteria > Burkholderiales > Burkholderiaceae > Cupriavidus > Cupriavidus consociatus. The sequence continues at coordinate 71,538 of NZ_JAGIQA010000019.1, read as the reverse complement.
CGTGGTTGATGATGTAGGCGACCTGCTCGGGGAACAGGCGCGGATTGATGGTATGCAGCACCGCCTCCGATCCCGACACACCGAAGTACAGCTCCAGGTGCCGGTGCGTGTTCCAGGCCAGCGTGCCGACGCGATCGCCCGCCCGCACGCCCAGCGCGGCCAGCGCATTGGCGGCGCGCCGTGCGCGGCGGTGCACGGTTTCATAGTTGCTGCGCACGGTATCGCCCTCGACCGTGCGCGAGACGATCTCCTGTCTCGGGTGGTACGCCGCGGCGTATTCGATCAGCGAAGAAATCAACAACGGACGGTCTTGCATGAGGCCAAGCATGATGCGTCTCCAGGTGCTGTTTCCCATGCCCCGGCGACGGCCGTCGCCGGGGTGCTGCAAATGTGTTGCAAATGTGCCGGAAAGGGCGAGGACGCTGCTCAGCGGCCCTTGAACTGCGGCTTGCGCTTCTCGACGAAGGCGGCGACGCCTTCCTTGCAGTCTTCGCTGCGGCTGGCGCGCGACTGCAGCGTGGCTTCAACTTCCAGCTGCGCGGCGAGGTCGTTGCCGAAGCTCTGGTTCAGCGCTTCCTTGATCATGCCGTAGGCCAGCGTCGGCATGCTGGCGAGGTGGTGCGCGAGCTTGCCGGCTTCGTCCTGCAGCGCGGCATCGTCATGGACCTTCCACACCAGGCCAATGCGGTGCGCTTCCTCGGCGTCGATCTTCTCGGCCAGGATGGCCAGCGCGCGGGCGCGCATTTCGCCGGCGTAGCGCGGCAGGAAGTAGGTGCTGCCGGCATCGGGGATCAGGCCGATCTTGGAGAACGCCTGCAGGAAGCTGGCCGAGCGGCCCGCCAGCACCACGTCGCCGGCCAGCGCCAGGCTCATGCCGGCACCGGCGGCCACGCCGTTGACCGCGGTGATGACCGGCTTGGGCATCTGGCGCAGCGCCAGGATGATCGGGTGATAGCGCTCGCGCAGCATCTGGCCGGAATCCTGCAGGCCGTTGCCGCCAGACTGGCGCGCCGCGAGGTCGGCGCCGGCACAGAAGCCGCGTCCGGCGCCGGTGATCAGCACGGCGCGCACTTCGGCATCCGCCGCGGCGCGGTCCACGCCTTCGCGCAGCTCGCGCATCAGGTCGGCGTTCATCGCGTTGAGCACGTCCGGGCGGTTCAGGGTCAGCGTCGCCACGCCTGCGCTGGATTGGTAGAGCACGGAAGCTGTCATTGTCGGATCTCCATGAATCGTTGTGGATGCTTTTGTGGTTTGGGTCTTGTCTCAGCGCATGGGCTTGAGCGCATCGGCCGACGCGTCGCCCAGCTTGCTGCCGCCATCGCAGTCGAGGATGGTGCCGGTGACGAAGTGCGCGTTGTCGCTGCTCAGGTACATGGCGGCATCTGCGATATCGTCCTTGGTGCCGTAGTCGCGCAGCGCCAGCCGGGCCTTGTAGCGCGCCTCCACTTCGGGCGTCGGCGCCAGCCGCGCCATGCCTTCGGTATCGGCGATCGGGCCGGGCGAGATGCCGTTGACGCGCACGCCGGCCGGGCCCCATTCCATCGCCAGGCACTTGATCAGCATGTTGATGCCGGCCTTGGCGGCGCAGGCGTGGGCCTGGAACATCATGGCGTTGACGCCCTGCGGCGCGGTGATGGCGATCAGCGATGCGCCCGGCTTGCTCAGGTAATCGAAGCTGGCGCGGAACACGTTGAAGGTGCCGAGCAGGTCGATGTCGACCACGGTCTTGAACGCATTGGCCGACATGCCAACTACCGGCGCGAGGAAGTTGCCGGCGGCGCCAGAGATCACCACGTCGATCGGACCCAGCTCCTGGCGCGTGCGCGCCAGTGCCGCCTCCAGCGCGGCATAGTCGCGCACGTCGGCCGCCATGCCGATCGCGGTCCCGCCCGCGGCGGCGATGCCGTCGGCGGCGGCCCGGATGCGGTCCTCGGTGCGGCTGATCAGCGCCAGCTTCGCGCCGGCGCGGGCGAAGCCGTGCGCGATGCCGAGGTTGATGCCGGAAGAAGCGCCGGCGATGAAAACGGTTTTGCCGGCAAAGGCGTCTGCGCGGAAGGCACTGGGCATGGGTCGTCCTTTTGATCGATGGTCAGGCAATGCGAGGGGCGTCTGCATCCGCAGGCAGGGTGCCTGCGAAGGTGCCGCTCAGGAAACGAAAACCGGGAGAGGGTGCGAACGCAGGCCGGACGGCCGCGCGGGCGCAGTGCGATCACGCATGATGGGTCTCCATGACGGTTGTTCTGGTGCGCGTCCGCGGCGATGCCGCGGCGCCGGCCTCTGTGTTGGGCCCTCGCGATCCTAACCCGAAGCATGCATTCGGTTATGACCGCGTTTCGTCAGCGATGAGAGGGAAGTCGTGCGTCAATGTGCGCGATCCCGCACGGCATTGCAGCCGCGCGCGCTTGCGCAAGTGATTGGCGGGAAAGGGAATTTGCCGCGCTGCGGCATTGGTCGCGAGGACCCGCGGGCCAACGATGCTCGGCGCCGCAAAAGCCAGCCCTCAGAAAAAAGAAAGCCCGCACACCGTTGCAGCGTGCGGGCGGCCTTCCGGCGATGATGCGCGAAAGGCGGAGTGCTCATGAAGTGCGCCCCCGCGTCTTCATGGCGAGGACAAGTGTGCCCGGGCGCGGCACAGGCCGCTTTGACTCACGTCAAGCGCTGGCCAACGGCCAGCCCTGGTCCTACGCCAGCAGCGCCGCGACCAGGTCCTTGCCTCGCGCCACCGGCGCCGTTTCCTCGAAATGCAGCGCGCTTTCGACATGGCTGAGGTGGTCCACCATCAGCGTGACGGCGCGCTCGGCATCGCCCGCGCGCGCCGCCTCGATGAATTCGCGATGCTCGTCCGACGAGCATGCCGCATCGCGCCGGGACTGGTACAGCATGGTGATGACCGCGCTGCGCGCGGACAGTTCGCGCATCATCTCGGTCAGCACGCCGTTGCCGACCACCTCGGCCAGCACGATATGGAAATCGCCGAGCAGCCGGGTGCGGATCTGCGCGTCGTTGCCGCCGAGCGACTTGCGCTCGGCGGCCAGGTGTTTGTCGATGCGCTTGTAGTCGGCCGCGGTTGCCCTGGCGACGAACTCGCGCGCCAGCGCCGCTTCCAGGATGCGCCGCACGGCGAAGACCTCGCGCGCTTCCTCCGCGCTGGGCTTGGCGACGAACGCCCCCTTGTCCGGCACGATCTGGATGACCTTGTCCTTGCTCAGCATCAGCAGCGCCGCGCGCACCTTGGTGCGGCTGACGCGGTAGACGCTGGCCAGCGCCTCCTCGCGCAGCTTGGTGCCGGGCGGGAGGCGGTGCGAGACGATCGCCGCGACGATGTCGTCAGCGATCGCTTCAGCGGTCATGTCGGGATCGATATGCTCGGGCATGGCAGCGCACTTGCGCAGGGGCTGCGCGTTGGGGGAGATGCCGTGATTCTAGCGTCCCGCGGCAGCCCCCGGCACGGCGGCGGGCGAACCGGCCACAGCAGTGTCATCCGCCATGGCGGCGAGGCCGGCATCCAGGTCGGTCGCCTCGATCGTGCCGTTGAGCACGCCGCGCGCCCGTTCGCGGTCGATATCCTTTTCCCATGCCGCCACCACCACGGTCGCCACGCAGTTGCCGATCAGGTTGCCGAGCGCGCGCGCGATGCCGATGAACCAGTCCACCGACAGCACCAGCACCAGGCCGATCGCCGGGATTGCCGGATGCGCCGACAGCGTCGCCGCCAGGATCACGATGGCCGAGCCCGGGATGCCGTGCGCGCCCTTGGAGGTGACCAGCGCCACCGCCAGGATGCCGAGCAGGTCGCCCAACGCCAGCGGCGTGTTGGTCGCCTGCGCGATGAATACCGCCGCCAGCGTCAGGTAGATCGAGAACGCATCCAGGTTGAACGAGTAGCCGGTCGGGATCACCAGGCCCACCACCGACTTCTTGATACCCATGAACTCCAGCTTCTTCATCACCTGCGGCAGCACGCTGTCGGACGAGGCCGTGCCCAGCACCACCAGCAGCTCGGCGCGCAGGTAGCGGATCAGCTTGATCACCGAGAAGCCGCACACGCGCATGATCGTGCCCAGCACCACCAGCACGAAGATAATGACCGCGCCGTAGAACAGGAACACCAGGAAGCCCAGCTGCTTGAGCGAGCCGATGCCGTACTTGCCCACGGTAAAGGCCACCGCCCCCAGCACGCCCAGCGGCGCCAGCTTGATGATGAAGCCCATCATCTTGAACAGCGTGTGCGAGAAGGTGTCGATCAGCCTGACCAGCGGCCGGCCCGGCTCGCCCACCAGCGACAGCGCGCAACCGAACAAGATCGACACCAGCAGCACCTGCAGCACGTCACCGTTGGCAAAGGCGCCGAACACGGTATTGGGAATCAGCTTGAGCAGGAAGTCGACGGTGCCCTGGTCCTTGACCTTGGTGGCGTTGTCGATAAAGCCGGCAATGGCCGACGCGTCGAGCGAGCGCGGATCCACGTTCATGCCGACGCCGGGCTGGAACACATAAGCCAGCAGGATGCCCAGCGCCAGCGCGATGGTGGTGACGATCTCGAAATACACCACCGCCTTGATGCCGACGCGGCCAACCTTCTTCAGCTCGCCGGCGCCGCAGATGCCGGCCACCACCACGCAGAACACGATCGGGCCGATCAGCATCTTGATCAGCTTGATAAAGGCGTCGCCGAGCGGCTTGAGCTTGGCGGCGAACTCGGGGAAGGCAAGGCCGAGTGCCGTGCCGATCACCAGGGCGATCAGCACCTGGCCGAACAGCGAGCGGGTAAAGCGGGTGTGAAGGCGTGGTGTGCCCGGGCGGTGCTGCGAGGGAACTGCGTGCTGCATGGTTGTCTCCGTGCCGGACCGGTCCTGCGCAGGTGCGCTGGCTGGCCCATTTCGATCCAGGAATCACCGGCGGCCCCGTACTGCTCTGACGGCTGGGTGGGCTGCCGGCCTAACGTTCTTTCGGGCAGCGCTCCGGGTCTGGAGCACGCCACCGCGCGGACAGCCCCCTGTTGGGGCGGAACCCACGCAATCCGTTGTCCGGACCGGATTGTCCGCAGCGGATTGTCTGAACGTGGAACCGAATATAGTGCATATCATTTTTGTATGCAATTTTTGAATTCACTGTGCTACCATGAATCGCACAGAATAGAGCTTCGGCCATGGGCGCCCCGCCCGCACTGGCACCCCGCCAGCCACGCCGCCGCGGCTTTCACGCATATCCAGCAGCAGGAGACACGCATGGCAGCAAATCCGTCGTCGGCCAGTATGCCGACAGCCGCGCCGGCAGCCGCAGAGGTAGGCACGCGCATCATGGCCTGGGCCGATGCCCTGGCCGTCCACACCGAGCAACCCGGCATGCTCACCCGCACCTACCTGACCGAGGCCCATCACGGCGCCGCCGCCCAGCTGACCGAATGGATGCAGCAGGCCGGCATGACCGTGCGGCGCGATGCCGCCGGCAACGTGATCGGCCGCTACGAGGGCACCACGCCCGACGCGCCGGCCCTGCTCACCGGCTCGCATTTCGACACCGTACGCGACGCGGGCCGCTATGACGGCAATCTGGGCGTGATCCTGCCGATCGCGTGCGTGGCCGAGTGGAACCGCCAGGGCAAGCGCTTCCCGTTCGCGCTCGAGGTGGTCGGCTTTGCCGAGGAAGAGGGCGTGCGCTTCAAGGCCACGCTGCTCGGCAGCCGCGCCATTGCCGGCACCTTCGACAACAAGGTGCTGGACAACGTCGACGACAGCGGCAAGACCATGCGTGAAGTGATGCGCGAGGCTGGCTTCGACGCCGCCGAGCTGCCTGCCGCCAGGCATGAGCGCACCAAGGTCGCGGCCTTCATCGAGGTGCACATCGAGCAAGGTCCGGTGCTGCTGAACGAGGGCCTGCCGGTCGGCGTGGTCACCGCAATCTCCGGCGCCACGCGCTTTATCGTCGAGCTGGAAGGCCTGGCCGGCCACGCCGGCACGGTGCCGATGGACATGCGCCGCGATGCCGCCATGGCCGGTGCCGAAATCGGCCTGTTCATCGAGAAGCGCTGCGGCGGCAAGCCGGGCCTGGTCGGTACCGTCGGCCAGTTCAATGTGCCCAATGGCGCCACCAACGTGGTGCCGGGCCATGCGGTGTTCTCCATTGACATTCGCTCGGGCATCGACGCCGAGCGCGAGGCCGCCGTCAATGACGTGCTGGCCGAGATCGAAAGCGTGTGCGCACGCCGCAACGTGCGCGTGCAAGTACGCAAGACCCACGAGGCGAACAGCGTGCCGTGCGCCCCATGGCTGCAAGAGCAATGGGCCGCCGCCATCGCCCGCCAGGGCGTGCCGGTGCGCCATCTGCCGTCCGGTGCCGGCCATGACTCCATGGCCATTGCCGCCATCGCCGATGTCGCCATGCTGTTCGTGCGCTGCGGCAACGGCGGCATCAGCCACCATCCCACCGAAACCATGACCGCCGAGGACGCAGCACTGTCCGCGCGGGTGTTCAGCGATTTCGTCGAGCACTTCCGGCAGCAGTAAGCCCGCGCCCGGAACCCCACCCGAACCCTCCTGAGAAGTTACGAGAACAAGTCATGACCGCACGAGACAATATGAACCCCATCGAAACCACGCTGACGCAGTTCATCGACCAGCACCGCCCGCAGCAGGAAGCTTTCCTGGCCGAGCTGGTCAAGGTGCCTTCGGACAACCCCGCCGGCGATTGCGATGCCCACGGCAAGCGCGCCACGGAACTGCTGGAGGGCCTGGGCTTCACGGTGGAGGCGCACAAGGTGCCCGACGCGCAGGTGAAGGCCGCCGGCATGATCAGCGCCACCAACCTGATCGTGCGCAAGCAGTTCGGCACGGGCGGCCCGACCATCGCCATGAACGCCCACGGCGACGTGGTGCCCCCGGGCCTGGGCTGGACCAAGGACCCATACGGCGGCGAGGTCGCCGACAGCGAACACGGCCCGGTCATGTACGGCCGCGGCGTGGCAGTCTCCAAGTCGGACTTCGCCACCTACACCTACGCCGTGCTGGCGCTGATGGAAGCCGAGAAGCAGGGCGCGAAGATCAACGGCGCGGTCGAGCTGCAGTTCACCTATGACGAGGAAACCGGTGGCGACATCGGTCCCAAGTTCCTGCTCGACAACAACCTGAGCAAGGCCGACTACGCCATCTCGGCCGGCTTCTCGTACGGCATCACCTCGTCGCACAACGGCTGCCTGCACGTCGAAGTGACGGTCAAGGGCAAGCAGGGCCACGCTGCCATGCCGCACACAGGCGTGGACGCGATCGAGGCCGCCACCCATATCCTGCAGGCGATCTACGGCCTGCGCGCCGAGCTGGCCACGCGCAAGTCGAAGGTGCCGGGCATCGACACCGCCACGCTGAACGTCGGCCTGATCAAGGGCGGCATCAACACCAACGTGGTGCCGGACCTGGTGACCTTCCGCGTCGACCGCCGCATGATCCCCGAGGAAATCGGCTTCGACGCCGAAGGCGAGATCCGCGCTGTGGTCGAGAAGGCCGCCAAGGACCGCCCGGGCATCGAAGTGAAGGTCGAGCGCATCATCCTGGCCGAGCCGCTGTCCGAACTGCCGGGCGTGGAAAAGCTGATCGGCGCGCTGAAGAGCCGTGCCGAGTCGGTGTTCGGCGTGGAAATCCCGGTGCAGGGCGTGCCGCTCTACACCGACGCCCGCCACTACACCAAGCGCGGCATCCCGACCGTGCTGTACGGTGCCGGCCCGCGCACGCTGATGGAAGCGCGCGGCCATAACTCGGACGAGAACCTGCGCCTGAACGACCTGAACCGTGCGACCAAGGTGGTGGCGCTGGCCTTGTCGGACCTGATGAAGTAAGCGGACAGGAATCTCTGCGCCGGTGACGGATCGGCGACAGAAAAAGCCACGGCTTTGGCCGTGGCTTTTTTTATAAGCGAAAGGGATGGAATCGCGGCGGCGGCTGCCGCCTACTCCGGCAGCGTATCCGCCCCGGCCCCCAGCATCCGCTGCATCAATACCGTATCGATCCACTGCCCATGCTTGAAGCCGACCGCTTCCAGCCGTCCCACGGTGCGAAAGCCCAGCCGCTCATGCACCGCCAGCGAGCCGGCGCCTTCACCGCTGGCGGTACAGGCGATCACCGCGACCATCTGGCGCCACAGGCCGGTTTCGCACCGCGCCACCAGCCCGGCGAGCAGCGCCTGTCCCAGGCCCTCGCCAACGCAGCGGTGGTCGATATAGATCGAGTCCTCGATGGCGAAGCGGTAGGCGCTGCGGGTGCGGTAGGCCGACGCATAGGCGTAGCCCAGCACCGCGCCATCGCGCTCGGCGACCAGGTAGGGCAGGTGCTTGCGGCGCACCTCGGCGAAGCGCAGCTGCATGTCGTCAACGGTCGGCGGCACTTCCTCGAAGGAAGCGCGGCCGTGCAGGACATGGTGCGCATAGATGGCGTGGATGGCCGGGACGTCAGAGGTGGTGGCGTCGCGCAGCGTGAACGGCTTGCGCGCGGCGACAGGTCGGAGGGATGCGGTGGCGGAAGTCATCGGGAGCGCGGGCCAGTGGCCGGATGCATGGACTTGCGGCAACGCAGGATGCGTGCCCGACACTTGCTCCCTTGTACCTGCGCGCCGCCCGATGTGTTGTATATAGTGCCGTTGGATTTGCACCGGATTAGTGCCACCGCCCCAGGGTGGGGCGACATCAACAAGAAAGGACCACCTGCCATGATCACGATCTACCACAACCCCCGCTGCTCCAAGTCGCGCGAGACGCTTGCCATGGTCGAGGAAGCCGCCGGGCGCCTGGGCGAGCCGGTGGAAATCGTCGAGTACCTGAAGAACCCGCCGTCCGTGGCGACGCTGCGCCAGCTCAACACGATGCTGGGCGTGCCGGTGCGCGAGATGATCCGCGACAACGAGGCGCCGTACGCGGAACTGGGCCTGGCCGATCCGGGCCTGACCGATGCCGAACTGCTGGCCGCCGTGGCCGATAATCCGATCCTGCTGCAGCGCCCCGTGGTCGTTCGAAACCGCCGCGCCGCCATCGGCCGTCCGCCCGAGAACGTGGTGCCGCTGCTGGCCTGAATCGGACACCGGAATAAAACCGGCCCCCACGAACTGTGGGGGCCGGCCGGTCTGCGAGACAAACAGCTTCAGGCGGGTCGTCTAATGAACACCCAGCCAGTGCATGGCCTCCTGACCGAAAGCAATGGCCGCGAGCACGACCAGCAGTACCACCAGCGTCACCGTACTGACGTACAGGGTGGCCTTGGCAACTTCGGCGTCTTCATCCGAGGTGTGGTGATGGGTGATGGGCGTCGCGCCCTTCGCGTGCGACCCATGCGGCCAGTGAATCCGGCCGGCCAGGTCCCTCAAGTGCAGGTCGGTAGGAAAACGCATGATCGACACCTCCTCGGCAGGCGCCGCGCGGCTCCGGGCACATCGGTCAGGCGGATGATGGCGGGTTTGCGCAAGTGCGCCGAATAGTCAGTTGGCTCGTTTCGCCCGGTGCGCCACATCCACTTCTACTATAGGCGGGCTGGCGCCGGATGCGAGCATGCGGCCTGCAAGGGGCGTGCCGCGGCTCACGCTGCGCCGCAGCAGTGGATCAGGACTCCGGATGAGGTTGTGAGGGCTCGCTTGCGCCAAGGCCCTCGGCCGGCGCCGGGCCTGCCAGCGCCGCTTCCCGTTCTCGCAGCGTCGCAAGCATGTTACAGAACAGCGCGCCCTGTTCCAGTGCATCGTCAAGTGCCACATGGGTGTGAGGCAGCGGATCCATCCATTCCCCCGGGAACGCCGCTTTCACGGTCTTGCGGTAAGGCCGCCCCGTCAGCGCAAAGCCCAGCGTCTTGATGTCCAGCGCGGCCCAGCCGAACGGCGAGCGGCCGGCAAAGCGCATCATGTACCAGAACATCCACGTGAAATCGAAGCCGGCCGGGAACGCCACGAAGACCGGCTTGCCCGGCAGGCGCTCGACCCACTCCACGTAGCGCACCATCGCGTCCTCCGGGCGCTGCAGGTCGCGCCGGCAGGCACTCCAGGCCTCGGGCTGGGTTTGCCACCACTGCATCTGCACGGGGTGACCGGCCGCGCCGGGGAGCGTCTCCAGGTTCGCCGAAAACGTGCTGACTACAGTCTTGTCCGCCAGCATGGCCGCGGATGCGAACGACAGCATCGAATGCGGACCCGGAATCGGGCCGTCGGCCTCGACGTCGGTGCTGACGTAGATTTCCGGCCGGGTGTCAGGCAGCTGTCGCTTGGCCATGGCGTCAGCCCACGTCGATCAGGTGGTCGGCCACGAAGGGATTGTTGCGGCGCTCCTCGCCGAAGGTCGAAACCGGACCGTGGCCGGGAATGAAGGTTACGTCCTCGCCCAGCGGCCACAGCCGCGTGCGGATCGAGCGGATCAGGTCGGCATGGTTGCCGCGCGGGAAATCGGTACGGCCGATCGAGCCGGCGAACAGCACGTCGCCCACCACCGCGAGCTTGCTGGCGCGCGAGAAGAACACCACGTGGCCCGGCGTGTGGCCCGGGCAATGGTAGACCTCCAGCGTCTCATTGCCGAACTGCACGGTGTCGCCATTTTCAAGCCAACGGTCAGGCTCGAAGCTCTCGGCATGGCCGAAGCCGAAGCGCCGCGTCTGTTCGGGCAGTTGCTCGATCCAGAAGCGTTCATCCTGCTGCGGCCCTTCGATGGGAATGCCGAATTCGCGCGCCAGCGCCGCGGCGCCGGCGCAGTGGTCCACATGGCCGTGCGTCAGGAAGATCTTCTGCAGCGTGACCCCTTGCTCCCGGAGCGCTTCGCGGATGCGTTCGAGGTCGCCGCCCGGGTCGCAGACGGCGGCTGTGCCGGTGCTTTCGTCGATCAGCAGCGAACAGTTCTGCTGGAAAGGGGTGACCGGGATAAGGAGGACTTTCATCGGGTGGGTATTTGTGATCGATACGGCGCTTTAAACAGCCGCCGTACACACCGGGACAGCGTCGGAAAACCGCCCGGCATTCATGCTTTGCATTGTAGCGCCGGGCGGTAAATTGTTGCGGCGCATATCCATATGTGATCAATTGTACTCTCTGTTACAAAATTGCCAGATTACCCGCAATCCCTTGTCACACCGGCGATCGCGGGCGAGATCGCCCTCGTTCGTGCGAGATCGAACAGATTTCGTAACAAAATGAAAGAGATAGTCAGCAATAGTGAATGCTAGACTCGCGCCCATGCTTAATTTGACCGCCCTCACCAAGCGCTGGCAACGGCTGGCCAAGCTCGGGACATGCACTGCATGTGCCCTGGTGCTGGCCGCTTGTGCCACGCCCCCAGGGGGCGACAATGCGGACGTCGCCGATACGTCGAACGGAGTGCCGACGCGTGGTGCGAAGAACGCAGGCAAGTCCCGCAACGACGCGGACAAGAGCACCCGCGCATCGTCGGAAGGCGGCAGCTGGAACCTGTTCGGCTATGAACCGGACGATGCCCGCAGTGGCAGCTCGCTTGACGGCTTGCGAGCGGACATCGGCACGTTCGAGCAGCGCGGAGTCGCTTCGTGGTACGGCAAGGGCTTCCATGGCCGCAAGACTGCCAATGGCGAGCGCTTCGACATGCGCGCCATGACCGCCGCACACCCGTCGCTGCCGCTCGACAGCTGGGTGCTGGTGCGCAACCTGCGCAACAACAAGGTCGCTGTGCTGCGCATCAACGATCGCGGTCCGTACCACGGCAACCGCGTGCTGGACGTGTCCTACGGCGCCGCGCGCAGGCTCGGCTTCGTCGAGCGTGGCGCCGTCAACGTCGAGATCCGCCGGCTGACGCGCACCGAAGTCGCGGCGCTGGGCCCGCAGTTCGATGCCGGCGGCACCGAGGCCGGCGATGGCAGTGGTGACGACGACGTCTCAGTGCCCGAACTCGCCAACTCGCTGGCGCCCGCCAAGGCGCGCAGGGCAACCAAGGCCAGCGGCAAGACGGTCAAGCGCAAGCGCCGCTGAGACCGGCAGCGCCCGATGCATGCCACCGCGCGCTGACACCTCTCCGTTACTTTCCCCGCACCGGCCCGTCGGCGTCGTCGCCCGGGCGGCCCCAGGGGGCGCCTCAGCAGCAATTTCAGTCGCCGCTATCGCCGGATCGTTGCGCCAGCGCCAGCTGGTAGAGCGCGTTGGTGCTCGCGCCGGTGATCGCGGCCGCCAGCTTGGCGGCGCGCTTGGCCGGCAGTTCCGCCAGCAACAGCCCGAGCACGCGCTGCGCCTCGGCATCGGGCGCACCATCCGCGGCCGCGTCGCCGCCGGCGCCTTCCACCACCAGCACGAATTCACCCTTGGCCCGGTTCGGGTCGGCCGCCAGCCATGCCTGTGCCTGCGCCGCCGTCACCACCGCGATGTCCTCGAACAGCTTGGTCAATTCGCGCCCGATCAGCAGCCGGCGCTCGCCCGGCAGTCCGGCGGCAAGCGCGGCCAGCGTGTCGGCAATGCGGTGCGGCGCCTCGTAGCAGACCCAGGCATGGTCCAGCGCGGCGAGCCGCGCGATGGCCTCGCCGCGCGCCTTGGGCTTGCTCGGCAGGAAGCCGACAAAGGTGAAGCGGCCTTCGCCGGTATCGAGCATGTCGCCCGCCACCGACAGCGCGGCCACCGCCGCGCTTGGACCGGGCAGCGGCACCACCGGGTGGCCGGCGGCGCGCACTGCCTCGACCAGTCTCGCGCCCGGGTCCGAAATGCCCGGCGTGCCGGCGTCCGAGACATAGGCGATACGCTCGCCAGCGGCCAGCCGCGCGGCGATGCGGCCGGCGGCCTCGCGCTCGTTGTGCTCGTGCACGGCCACCAGCGGCCGCTGCAGGCCCACGCGCGTCAGCAGCTGGCCGGTATTGCGGGTGTCTTCGCAGGCTACCGCGTCGGCCAGGCCGAGCACATGCAGCGCCCGCAGAGACAGGTCCGCGACATTGCCGATGGGCGTGGCCACGACATACAGCGTGCCACCCGGGTACGACTGGCTGGCCGCCAGCGAGATCCAGTCACTCATTGAGAACTTCCGTCGATGCCATCATTCAAATCCACCACGCAGCCGAGCAGCGCGCAGGCGCGCGGGCTGCGCGCGGAGGACCGGGCGCTGGCGCACCTGCGGCGCCAGGGCCTGCAGCCCGTGGTCCGCAATTATCGCTGCAAAGGCGGCGAGATCGACCTGGTGATGCGCGCGCCGGACGGCACACTGGTGTTCGTGGAGGTGCGCCAGCGCAGCGGACGCGGCTTCGGCGGCGCCGCGGCCAGCGTCACGCCGGCCAAGCAGCGCCGCGTGCTGCTGGCCGCGGCTCACTACCTCGCGACGCTGGCGCAGCTGCCACCGTGCCGCTTCGACGTGGTGGCGCTGGAGCCGGGGCGTCTGGACTGGCTGCAGCACGCCTTTGACCTGGACGCCGCGGCGGCTGGTTCATAATGCGCGCTGGCGCGCAACCGAGCGTGCAACTGCCAATGAAAGGCCACAGAGCCATGAGTATCGAGAGTATCCAGCAACAATTCCTAGACAGCGCCGAGACCAAGCAACAGGCCGCGGCGGTAATGGCCCCCTATATCGACGCCGCCGTGGAACGCATGGTGGGCGCGCTGACCAGCGGCAACAAGATCCTGGCATGCGGCAATGGCGGCTCGGCCGCCGATGCGCAACATTTCGCCGCCGAGCTGGTGGGGCGCTTCGAGCGCGAGCGCCCGGGCCTGGCGGCGATCGCGCTGACCACCGACAGCTCGATCCTGACCGCGATCGGCAACGACTATGACTTCAGCAAGGTGTTTTCCAAGCAGGTCGAAGCCCTGGGCGTGCCCGGCGACATCCTGCTGGCGATTTCCACTTCGGGCAACTCTGCCAATGTGATCGCCGCGATCGAGGCGGCGCGCCAGCGCGAGATGGCCGTGATTGCGCTGACCGGCAAGGGCGGCGGCGTCATCGGCGGCCTGCTCGACGAATTCGACATCCACCTGTGCGTGCCGAGCGAGCGCACCGCGCGCATCCAGGAAGTGCACCTGCTCACGCTGCATTGCCTGTGCGACGGCATTGACGAGGCATTGCTCGGGGAAGCCTGAGCCCGCTCGTCTTCTCCCTCACTGACGCCCCCATTTCCAACATCCAGCCACAGCAAGGACCGCATGACCAACCTGCCCACTACGCCTGAAACCCGGACCAGCGCCGCCGGCGCCGGCCGCATCCTTCGCGCCACGCTGACCGCGGCGGCGGTGCTGGTTTCCGCCACGCAGCTGGCCGGCTGCTTCCCCGTGATCGCCGGCGCCATGGGCACCGGCGTGGCCATGGCCACCGACCGGCGCCCGACCGCCACGCAGACCGTCGACCGCGGCCTGCAGATGGAAGCGGAGAGCACCATCAACTCGCGCTACAGCGGCCAGGCCCGCGTCAACGTGACCGTGTTCAACCGCAAGGTGCTGCTCACCGGCGAGGCCAGCAACGACAGCGTCAAGCAGCAGGTCGAGCAGTACGTGCGCGGCCTGCAGAATGCGCGCGTGGTAATCAACGAGCTCGAGGTGGTCAGTTCGCCCGGCTTCATGACGCAGAGCCAGGACGCGTACCTGACCAGCAAGGTCAAGACGCTGCTGATGACCGCGGAGGGCGTGCCGTCGAACTCGATCAAGATCACCACCGAGAAGAGCGTGGTCTACCTGCTGGGCGTGGTGACCCAGCAGGAAGGCGACCGCGCCACCGACGTGGCGCGCAATGCCTCCGGGGTGACCAAGGTGGTCAAGGCGTTCGACTACGTCAATGACGCCGAGCGCGCGCGCCTGGATTCGGCCTCGACCTCGCAGAACCCGTCTTACGATGGCAACGTCGGCACGCCGGCGCCGGTGCAGTCCGTGCCCGGCGTGGGCGGACCGGCCGATGCGCCGGCCAGCACGCCCAGCCAGGCGACCACCACCCCGGTGAGTTCGCCGGTGGCCTCGCCGGTTGCGCTGCCGCCGGGCCGGAGCCTGCCCTGAGCTGGCTGGCTCGCCATTGCGCCGCGGCGTCCGCACATGCGGGCGCCGTTTTTCTTTCTGCGGTTTCCACCGCACACCGTCCGCTTCCGATGTGATACGGTTGCCACGCCCGCCGGCATCTTGCCGATGCCAGCGCCCGGCACCCCACACGGAGCGAGACCATGACAACCATCCCCCGGCCCGCTGTGTTCGTGCGGCTGGCATTGCTGGCATCGGCGCTATGCGGCGCCCACGCCGCGCTGTCGGCGGACCTTGCGGCCTCCGCCCCTGCCGCAGCACCCGCCGCCCCTGCCGCACAGTACGTGCGCATCCATGCCGCGGCCTGCACCAGTTGCCACGGTCCGTCGGGCCGCGCGCCTGAAGGCAGCACCATCCCGTCGCTGGCAGGGCGCCCGCAAGCCGAACTGCTGGCGCAGATGCAGGCGTTCCGTTCCGGGGCCCGACCGGCCACGGTGATGCACCAGATCGCCAAGGGCTACACCGACGAACAGCTCGCCGCGATCGCGGCTTGGTTCGTCAACGTGCGTTGAGGGGAGAGCGCCATGCAACGACGACATTTCCTGGGCGCCGCCGGCGCCGCGGTGCTGGGCTCGATGGGCATGCGCGCGGCGAGGGCCGCGGCGCCGGCCAGGGTGGTGGTGGTCGGCGGCGGCTACGGCGGCGCCACCGCCGCGCGCTACCTGCGCGAGTGGAGCGGCAACGCCATCGAGGTCACGCTGGTCGAACCCAATCCTGCGTTCATTTCCTGCCCGCTGTCCAACCTGGTGATTGGCGGCAGCCGGCAGTTGTCCGACCTCACGCTGCCATACGACCAGCTGGTGCGCCGCCACGGCGTGAAGCTGGTGCGCGACACGGCCGTCGCCATCGATCCCGGCAAGCGCACGGTGCGGCTGGCGGGCGGCCGCACGTTGCCCTACGACCGTCTGCTGCTGTCCCCCGGCATCGAGCTGATGAGCGATGCGCTGCCCGGCCTGAAGCGGCCCGGCGGCGACCAGGTGCTGCACGCCTGGAAGGCCGGCCCGCAGACCGTGGCGCTGCGCCGCCAGCTGGAGGCGATGCCCGACGGCGGCACCTACGCCATCACCATCCCCACCGCGCCGTACCGCTGCCCGCCCGGCCCATACGAGCGGGTTTGCCAGGTGGCGCACTATTTCAAGCAGCACAAGCCGCGCAGCAAGGTGCTGGTCCTGGACGCCAACCCGGACATCACCTCCAAGGCCGGCCTGTTCCGCAAGGTATGGGCGGGGCAGTATGCCGGCATGGTCGAATACCGGCCGCAGTACAACACCGTCGATGTCGACCCGGCCACGCGCACACTCAAGTTCGAGGTGCAGGACGATGTACGCGCGGACGTGATCAACGTGCTGCCGCCGCAGCGCGCGGGCGCGATCGCGGTGGCAACGGGGCTGGCGACGGCCAACGCCAGGTGGTGCGATGTCGATTTCGTCACCTTCGAATCGCGCGCGGCACCCAATATCCATGTGATCGGCGACGCCATCCAGATTGCGCAGCTGATGCCGAAGTCCGGGCATATGGCCAACCAGCATGGCAAGGTGGCGGCCGCCGCGATCGTGGCGTTGCTGTCGGGCCAGGCTCCGGACCCGCAGCCGCTCTATAACAACACCTGCTACAGCTTCACCTCGGACCGCGAGGCGGTGCATGTGTCGAGCGTGCACCGATACGATGCCGCGCAGAAGACCATGCTGCCCGTGCCGGGCTCGGGTGGGCTGTCGGACGCGCCCAATACGCTGGAGGGGGTGTACGCGCTGTCGTGGGCCAAGGGAATCTGGTCGGAAATGCTGGGATAAGGCACTGGCAATTTGGGGCGCTGCCAGGGCGCCCCATGACAAAACCGCAAGAACCTGCAATGCCGCGCGGGGGGCGGCTGGTAGGCTGGGGGTTTGATCACACCGCCAGTCGCCATCCCGGCCGCCCACCGCCATGCAAGCCAGAGACCGTCTCCTAGCCCTCGCCATCGTCTGCGTCTGGGGCGTCAACTTCGTCGTCATCAAGGTAGGGCTGGCGGGCGTGCCGCCGATGCTGCTCGGCGCGCTGCGTTTCCTGCTGGTGGTCTTCCCCGCCATCTTCTTCGTGCCGCGCCCGCGCGTGCCGTGGCGCCTGCTGCTGGCGTACGGCGTGACCATCAGCCTGGGCCAGTTCGCCTTCCTGTTCTACGCGATGGCGGTCGGCATGCCGGCCGGGCTGGCTTCGCTGGTGCTCCAGTCGCAGGCGTTCTTCACGCTGGCGATCGCCGCGCTGTGGCTGGACGAGCCGGTGCGCTGGCACAACATCGCCGGCATGGCGGTGGCCGCGGCCGGGCTGGCGCTGATCGGCGCGGGTGCCGCCGCCAGCGCCGGCGGCATGAGCGTGGCCGGCTTCGTGCTGACGCTGTGCGCGGCGTTCTGCTGGGCCAGCGGCAATATCGTCAGCAAGAAGATCGGGCCGGTCGACCTGCTGGGCCTGGTGATCTGGGGCGCGCTGGTGCCGATCGTGCCGTTCGCGCTGCTGTCGCTGTGGGTGGAGGGGCCGGCGCGCATCGTGCAAAGCGTCACGCATGTGTCGGCGGCGGGCGTGTTCGCCGTGGCGTACCTGGCCTTTGCCGCCACCGTGTTCGGCTACACCATGTGGGGCCGGTTGCTGACGCGCTATCCCGCCAGCCAGGTGGCGCCGCTGACGCTGCTGGTACCTGTGGTGGGGCTGGTGTCGGCACATGTGCTGCTGGGCGAAGACCTGTCGCCGGCGCAATGGACTGGAGCGGCCGTGGTCATGGCGGGGCTGCTGCTCAATGTATTCGGCCAGCGCCTGTGGGCGGGCAGGGCGCTGCTGCGCCGATAGGCCAACTTCAACACGAGGTCACCACGAGGCCATCGCGACGCACCACCGGGCGCCACCGCTGGCAAACCATGATTGGTACCGCGCAGGCGTGCCGGGCACAATCATGCTGTTCTGCATCATTGGGTAAACACTATATGCGCATTCACGCATATACGAATATATTGGACGGCATGGAAGAGCTGGATCGCGTATTCGAGAAGGTGTCGGGCTACTTCAGCCTGCTGGCGGAGCCAACGCGGCTGAAGATCCTGCACGCCTTGTGCGATGGCGAGAAGCCGGTCACCACGGTGGTCGAGACGGTGGGTTCGTCGCAGACCAACGTGTCGCGGCATCTCAACGCGATGTACCGCTCGGGCGTGCTGTCGCGCCGCAAGGAAGCCAACCTGGTCTTCTACGCGATTGCTGACGAAAGCGTGATCGAGCTGTGCCGCACCGTGTGCGTGCAGGTGGCCAGCCGGCTGGAGGACAACGCCTTGCCCTCCGGCGCGGTCGACCGCTTCATGGCGCAGCCCGAGGCAGCGCCCGCGCGCAGGCGCCGGGCGGCAGGCTGAACGCGATCCGGCTCTTCCGGCCCATCGATCGCTGTCGCGCGAGGCGCGCGGCGGCACGAATAACAGGCGGCGCGGCCCCACGGACGCAAGCTGCCGGAGGAGACGGCATTGCAGGAACGGAACCGGCCCGGGCGCATCGTGCCCGCGCCCGAGCACTTCGTCAGCGCATCGCTGCAGCAGGACATCGGCCGGCACGGCCTGGACGCGCCGCGGCGGAACTTCCTGCGCAAGAGCTTCCTGGGCGCCGCGGCAGGCCTCGCCGCCGCCACCGCCGGCCGGCACGCGCTGGCGGCGGACGGCGATCCCGCCATCCTCGAGCCCCAGCCCTGGGCCACTTCGCTCGGCCAGCCGGTCGCGGCCCGGCCCTATGGCCAGCCCTCGGTCCATGAGAAAAACCTGATCCGGCGCGAGTCGCCGGGCCTGACGCGCGTGGCGGCGGCGTCGGTCGCGTTCGCGCCGCTGCAGGGTTTCTTCGGCATCATCACCCCCAACGGCCTGCATTTCGAGCGCCACCACCAGGGCTGGCACGATATCGACCCGGCCCGCCACCGCCTGATGATCAACGGCCTGGTGCGCGCGCCGCGCGTCTACACCATGGACGACCTGATGCGCCTGCCGGCGGTGTCGCGCATGCATTTCATCGAATGCGGGGCCAACACCGGCATGGAGTGGGGCAACGTCGCCGTGCCGACGGTGCAATACACGCACGGCATGCTGTCGTGCTGCGAGTTCACCGGCGTGCCGCTGCGCGTGCTGCTGGACGACGCCAAAGCCGACCTGCGCCGCGGCCGCTACCTGCTGGCCGAGGGCGGCGACGGCTCGTCGATGACCCGCACCATCCCGATGGAACTGGCCGACGAGATCATCGTCGCCTGGGCCATGAACGGCGAGATGCTGCGCCCCGAGAACGGCTACCCGCTGCGCCTGGTCGTGCCGGGCGTGCAGGGGGTGTCGTGGGTCAAGTGGCTGCGCCGGCTGGAACTGGGCGACCAGCCGTGGAACGCCAAGGACGAAACCATCCACTACGTGGACATGATGCCGGACGGCAAACTGCGCCAGTACACCTCGATCCAGGAGTGCAAGTCGGTAATCACCACGCCGTCGGGCGGCCAGCAACTGGTGGGCAAGGGGTTCTACAACATCAGCGGGCTGGCATGGTCGGGGCGCGGGCGCATTACGCGGGTCGATGTCTCGGCCGACGGCGGCCGCAACTGGCGCACCGCGCGGCTGGAATCGCCGGTGCTGTCCAAGTGCCTGACGCGCTTCAACCTGGACTGGGTCTGGGACGGTGGTCCCGCGATCCTGCAGAGCCGCGCCATCGACGATACCGGCTACGTGCAGCCGAAGATGGCGCAGTTGCGCGCCGTGCGCGGCACGCGCTCGATCTATCACAACAACGCGATCCAGAGCTGGCAGGTGGCAGCGGGCGGGGAGGTGTCCAATGTCCATGTGGGCTGAACGCTGCGCCGCCATGCTGGCGCTGGCCGCCGCCTGCGTGGCGCCATGCTCGGCCGCCGGCACGGCCGACGCCCGTGCGGCAATTGGCCGCACCGCCACCCCGGCCGAAGTGGCCGCCTGGGATATCGACGTGCGCCCGGATTTCAAGGGCCTGCCCAAAGGCAGCGGCACCGTGGCGCAAGGGCAGAAGGTCTGGGATGGCAAGTGCGCGTCCTGCCACGGCGATTTCGGCGAGTCCAACGAGGTCTTCACGCCGCTCGTAGGCGGCACCACGGCCGAGGACAGCAGGCGCGGCCGCGTCGCCGCCATGACCGGCAACCAGCCGTATCGCACCACGCTGATGAAGGTCAGCACGGTCAGCACGCTGTGGGACTACATCCACCGCGCCATGCCGTGGAATGCGCCCAAGAGCCTGTCCGTCGGCGAGGTCTATGCCGTCACCGCCTACATGCTGCACCTGGGCGAGATCGTGCCGGCCGACTTCACGCTGTCGGACGCCAATATCGCCAGCGTGCAGGCGCACATGCCCAACCGCGACGGCATGACCACAAACCATGGCCTGTGGCCCGGCCGCGGCCGCCCGGACACGCGCAATACCGCCTGCATGAAGGACTGCTCCGGGCAGGTTTCGATTACCTCGGCGATGCCTGACCATGCCCGCGGCGCGCACGGCGACCTGGCGCAGCAGCAGCGCGCCTTTGGCCCGGTACGTGGCGTGGCAGCAAGCGCGGCGATGCCTGCGGGTGCTGCATCCGGCGCTTCAGTGCCCGCGCCGGCCGGCGCCAGGCTGGCCAGCCAGTACCAGTGCGTGGCCTGCCACGCGATGGACAGGAAGCTGGTCGGCCCGTCGTTCGCGGACATCGCCGGCAAGTACAAGGGCCAGGACGCGCACGGCGCGCTGGCCAGGAAGGTCAAGGCAGGCGGACAGGGCGCCTGGGGCAGCGTACCGATGCCGCCGCAGCCGCAGATCCCCGATTCGGACGTCCATGCCATGGTGGGGTGGATTCTTGAGGCAAAATAGCGGGCTGGCCGTCGCAGTGCCCCCGAGGCGGCGGCCGGTGTATGCCGCGAAGCAGCTTGCCGCACGTGTCGGGCGTGCCGAGCGGCCTTTGCCGTCCCCACGGCTTTACAGAGCTTGGAGAGCTTAACAATGAAGCAGTTTGTCATCGCAGCGCTGATGCTGGGCGCCGCCGCATCGGCTCACGCGGTCGATGCCGCCAAGGCACAGGAGATCGCCAACAAGAACGCCTGCATGGGTTGCCACCAGGTCGACAAGAAGCTGGTCGGTCCTTCCTACAAGGAAGTCGCCACCAAGTACAAGGGCGACAAGAACGCCCTGGCGACCCTGAGCAAGAAGGTCAAGAGCGGTGGTTCGGGCGTCTGGGGCCCGGTGCCGATGCCGGCCAACGCCGCCATCAGCGACGCCGACCTGAAGACCGTGGTCGAGTGGGTGCTCGCAGGCGCGCCCGCCAAGTAAAGCCTGACCGCCCGAAGGGGCAGTCCACCGATGCAACGGGCCGGACGGCGCAAGCCGACCCGACCTGGACAGATCCAGCGGCCGGCAATGCACCGGCCGCGAGCAGGACACACGCAGTACGCAGGGCACAAGCTGGACAGACACACCAACGAGTACCGCCAAAGCGGTCACGCAAACCGATTGGGACGGAGTAGCCGGAGAGCAAAGACATGAATTCCAAACGACGAGAAGTGCTGCGGGTCACCGCTGTCCTGTCGCTGATGGCCGCCACCGGCCTGATCAGCGAAGCGCAGGCGGCCGAGTGGAACAAGACCGCCTTTGACGGCAAGAGCGTTGCCGACGTGATCAAGGCGCTCGGCGGCAGCGGCACCGAAAAAAGCACCGCCATCACCTTCAACGCCCCCGACATCGCCGAGAACGGCGCCGTGGTGCCGGTGGCCGTGACCAGCACCATCCCGGATACCGAGCAGATCGCGATCCTGGTGGAAAAAAACCCCAATACCCTGGCCGCCGACTTCATCATCCCGGCCGGCACCGAACCGTTCGTCTCCACGCGCGTGAAGATGGGCCAGACCTCGGTGGTGCACGCCGCGGTCAAGGCCGGCGGCAAGTGGTACGTGGCATCGAAGGAAATCAAGGTCACGCTGGGCGGCTGCGGCGGCTGACGCCGGCACGCCCTCACCCCCGTTACCGAGATTTCCGCTAACTGCAACCGGAGAAACACATGGCAGACCCGATGCGCGTACGCGCCACCGAGAACGGCGGCGTGGTTGATGTAAAAATCCTGATGAAGCACGACATGGAGACGGGCCAGCGCAAGGATGCGTCCGGCAAGGTCATCCCGGCCTGGCATATCCAGACCGTGACCGCCCAGTGCAAGGGCAAGGAAGTGTTCCGCGCCCAGTTCGGCCCGGCGGTGTCCAAGGACCCGTTCCTGAACTTCAAGTTCAAGGGCGGCGCCAAGGGCGACAAGGTCGCCGTGACCTGGGTCGATAACAAGGGCGACAAGCGCACCGACGAAGCGACCATCGCCTGAGGCCGCGCGATCCCGGCCGTTGCCCGACATGTTGCCGGCACGCCGCGCCGTCCTCTGCTAAGGTTCGGGGCGAAATGCCGGGACGGACCCGGGCGGAAGGAGCATTATGCGGCGAGCATTTATTCGAGCATCGGCGGCCCTGGCAGCCATCGGCCTGGCGGCCAAGGCCTCGGCCCAGTCGGCGCCGGCGGGTGCAGGCAAGGGCGGGCGCGTGAAGGTGGTGTACCAGCTGTCCGAAGGCATCGACCAGGCGGTGCGCGCGATGGGCAACCTGCGCAACCACCTGAATGGCGCCCCCGGCACCAAGATCGTGGTGGTCGCTTTCGGCTATGGTATCGATTTCCTGGTCGAAGGCGCCAAGGATGCGCGCGGCAACAGCTTCGACAGCCCGGTGGGCGCGCTGGCCGCCGAGGGTGTGGAGTTCCGCGTTTGCCGCAATACGCTGACCGCGCGCAGGATTACCGAATCGCAGCTGTTGATGGAAGCAAAAGTGGTACAGGCCGGCGTGGTTGAGATCGCCCGCCTGCAGGCCGAGGAAGGCTACGCCTATATCAAGCCCTGAGCCGGGCTGGCGCAGCCTGACGGCAAGACAAGAGAAGAAGCGAGAAAAAGCGGCCCGTCCCGCAAGGCGCGGCCGCGAGGAGAAGCCCCATGAAACCGATCCGAAGCCTGGCCCGGCGCGCCGCGCTGGCCCTGGCCGCCACCGCCGCGGCCGCAGGCGCTGCCGCCGTGCATGCGCAGGGCAGCACCGCCGACGAAATCGCCAAGTACCGCCAGATGCTGGCCGAAGGCAATCCCGCCGAACTGTGGGAAGCCGCCGGCGAAGAGCTGTGGAAAAAGCCGGCCGGCCCCAAAAACGTCTCGCTCGAGCAATGCGACCTGGGCAAGGGCCCGGGCGTGACCAAGGGCGCCTACGCCGAGCTGCCGCGCTACTTCAAGGACGCCAACAAGGTGATGGACCTGGAGCAGCGTCTGGCCTGGTGCCGCGTGACGCTGCAGGGCCTCACGAAAGAAGAGGCGACCAGGAACCCGTTCTCGGCCTCGGGCAAGCCGTCCGATATCGAACGCCTGGTTGCCTACCTGACCGGCGAATCGCGCGGCGTGAAGGTGAACGTGCAGCTCAACCATCCGGAAGAGAAGCGCACCTACGCCCTCGGCCAGAAGATGTTCTTCTACCGCGGCGGCGCCTATGACTTTGCCTGCGCCACCTGCCACGCGGTCGACGGCCAGCGCATCCGCCTGCAGGACCTGCCCAACCTGCTGACCGACAAGGGCGCCCAGGCTGCCTACACCACCTGGCCGGCGTACCGCGTGTCGCAGGGCGAAGTCCGCTCGATGCAGCACCGCTTGTACGACTGCCTGCGCCAGCAACGCTTTCCCGAACCCGCCTATGGCTCGGACGTGATCACCGCGCTGACCATGTTCCTGGCCAAGAACGCCAACGGCGGCACCTACGACGGCCCGGCGATGAAGCGCTGACCAGTACGGGAGAGACAACATGCAACGACACACCAAGGCACTGGCGCTCGCGGCGCTGGCCACCCTGCTGGCAACCGGCGCGCACGCACAGGACAACGCCAAGGCAGCCCGCCCCGCCAAGGGCAAGCCTGCCGCTGTCAGCAACGCCGACATGAAGCACCTGATCGAGGACTCGTTTTCGTCAAGGGGTCCGGCCACCGTGGAAGGGGTGCTGAACCAGGACACCATGCAGCAGGCCTGCAGCCAGTACCCGGACCGCAGCAAGGTGCCGGACAAGCTGGCGAAGAAGATCGAGGCCGCCGAGCTCAAGCAGGTGAAATATCCCGCCGACAGCAACTGGCTCGGCGACTGGAAGGAAGGCGAGAAGGTCGCGCAGAACGGCCGCGGCATGCAGTTCACCGACCAGGTCGGCGGCACCAACGGCGGCAACTGCTACGCCTGCCACCAGATGACCAAGGCCGAGATCTCGTTCGGCAATATCGGCCCGTCGCTGTACCAGTACGGCAAGCTGCGCGGCAACTCGCAGGAAGTCATCAAGTACACCTGGGGCAAGATCTGGGATTCGAACGCCTATTCGGCCTGCTCCAACATGCCGCGGTTCGGCCACAAGGGCATCCTGACCGAGGCCCAGATCCGCGACGTGATGGCGCTGCTGCTCGACCCGGCCTCGCCGGTCAACCAGTAAGCCCCATGCGTGCGGGCGCGCGTGCCGTCCTGCTGCGCTGGCTGCTGGCCGCGGGCCTGGCCTGCGCAGCCGGCGGCGGCGCCGCGCTGGAAGTGGGCGACACCGTGCGCCTGCCCGACGTGCAGACGCTCGACGGCCGCACGCTGCGCGCCGCCGCCCTGGCCGGCAAGCCGCTGGTGGTCGAATACTGGGCCTCGTGGTGCCCGTTCTGCGCGATGCAGAACCCGCGCCTGCAGAAGCTGTACGAGCGCACGCGCGGCACGCCGCTGCAGGTGCTGGCCATCAGCATCGACAAGGATCCGCGCGAAGCCGCCGATTACATGAAGAAGCGCGGCTACACCTTCCCGGCGACGATGGATTCCGCTGCGCTGCAGGCGGTGTTCGGCAAGCGCAAGGGCCTGCCCGAGCTGTACGTGATCGACGCGCGCGGGCGCGTGGTGCAGAAGGAAGTGGGCGAGATGCTCGAAGACGACGTGGCCGCGCTGGAGCGTTACGCAAAGCCATAGCGATGCGATGCCGGACGCCACGCGCCCACCGGCACGCACTTATCCACAGGACGAGACATGAACCGACGCGAGTTCCTGCAGGTGCTGGCCATCGCCGGCGCCGGCGGCATGACTTTCCCCCACCAGGACGCGCACGCCGCGCAGGTCGCCGAGTCGATGTATGACCTGCCGCGCTTCGGCAACGTCCACCTGCTGCATTTCACCGACTGCCACGCGCAGCTGCGGCCGGTGCATTTCCGCGAACCCAGCGTCAACCTCGGCATCGGCGACTACGCCGGCAAGCCGCCGCACCTGGTCGGCGAGACGCTGCTGCGCCACTATGGTATCCGCGCCGGCACGCCGCAGGCGCATGCCTTCACCTACCTCGATTTCAACGAGGCCGCGCGCCGCTACGGCAAGGTCGGCGGGTTTGCGCACCTCGCCACGCTGGTCAAGCGGCTCAAGGCAGGCAGGCCGGGCGCGCTGCTGCTCGACGGCGGCGATACCTGGCAGGGCTCGGCCACGGCGCTCTGGACCAAGGGGCAGGACATGGTCGATGCGGCGCTGGCGCTCGGCGTCGACGTGATGACGCCGCACTGGGAAATGACGCTCGGCGCGGACCGCGTCAAGGAAATCGTCGACAAGGACTTCAAGGGCAAGGTCGCCTTCCTGGCGCAGAACATCAAGACCAACGATTTCGGCGACCCGGTGTTCGATCCGTACGTGATCCGCGAGATCAATGGCGTGCCGGTGGCCATCATCGGCCAGGCCTTCCCGTACACGCCGATTGCCAATCCGCGCTATTTCGTGCCGGACTGGACCTTCGGCATCCAGGAAGAAAACCTGCAGCAGGTCATCGATGCGGCGCGCGGCAAGGGTGCGCAGGCGGTGGTGCTGCTGTCGCACAACGGCATGGACGTCGACCTGAAGCTGGCCTCGCGCGTGCGCGGGCTCGATGCCATCCTCGGCGGCCACACCCATGACGGCGTGCCCGCGCCGGTGGCAGTGAAGAACGCTGGCGGCACCACGCTGGTGACCAATGCCGGCTCCAACGGCAAGTTCCTCGGCGTGCTGGACTTCGACATGAAAGGCGGCAAGGTCGCCGATTTCCGCTACCGGCTGCTGCCGGTGTTCGCCAATTACCTGCCGGCCGACCCGGCCATGGACGCGCTCATCAGGAAGGTTCGGGCACCGTACGAACAGAAGCTCGCCGAAGTCCTTGCCCTCAACCGCGGCATGCTGTACCGCCGCGGCAATTTCAACGGCACCTTCGACCAGCTGATCCTGGACGGCCTGATGCAGGTGCAGGGCGCGCAGATCGCGTTCTCGCCGGGTTTCCGCTGGGGCACCACGCTGCTGCCGGGGCAGGCCATCACCATGGAACACCTGATGGACCAGACTGCCATCACCTACCCGTACACGACCGTGACGGCAATGACCGGCGAGACCATCAAGACCATCCTCGAAGACGTGGCAGACAACCTGTTCAATCCCGACCCGTACTACCAGCAGGGCGGCGACATGGTGCGCGTCGGCGGCCTGCAGTACACCATCGATCCCACCGCCGGCATGGGCAAGCGCATCACCGACATGCACCTCGCGGGCAAGCCGCTGGAGGCTGGCAAGACCTACAAGGTGGCGGGCTGGGCGCCGGTGGCAGAAGAAGCGCGGGAAGCTGGCGGGGCACCGGTCTGGGACGTGATGGCGCAGTGGCTGCGCAGCACCAAGGAGGTCACGGCGCGGCCGCTGAACGAGCCCAGAGTGCGTGGGATGAACGGCAACCCAGGCATCGCCGCCTGATGTTGTGCGGTGTCCTCATGCCAGCCGGGGAGGATTGAAGGCCGCTGCCGAAGTAGGCTACAATCGTCCGCGACGGGCCGATAGCTCAGCTGGGAGAGCGCTGCGTTCGCAATGCAGAGGTCGGGAGTTCGATCCTCCTTCGGTCCACCAGGATTTTCTAAAAAACGCACGGCATCTCATGCCGTGCGTTTTCGTTTCTGGGGTCCTCCCTCAAGGAAGCCGGGTCGGCTGGCTTCAGTTCAGCGAACTGGGATCCTGGGCCGTCTTGCGCTGTTTGGCCTTGGCGACAGCGTAAGAGCCCACCTGCTTCTGCGTGACATAGCCGGTCTTCTTGCGGTCGATCTTGTCGAAGTTCTTCGCCACCTCGGGCATGCCGGCTTCGGCTTCCTGGCGGGTCAGCTTGCCGTCGCTGTCGGTATCGGCAGACTTGAATTTTTCTGCGAACGCCGCCTTCATCTCCTGGGCAGTCATCGGCTTCTGTGGTTGTGCCGGTTGTGCCGGTTGTGCCGGTTGCACCGGCTGTGCCTGCGGCTGTTGCTGGGCGGCGGCCTGCCCGGCGACGAAGATGGCAGCCAACAGGGCGCCGGTCACCAGTACGCGTTTCGTCATCAAAGTCTCCTCGCTTGTGTCTTGGAATAGCCGGCCCGCGTTGATGGCCTGGCTTCTGGCCCCGGGGCGGCAAAGGGCACTCTAGCAGCGCGGACTGGCCGGCAGAATTCAATCTTTTCTGAAGCCGATTGAATCGTTTGATGATGATGCGCCGCACGGCTGGACGCAATCGGGGCGCCTCCAGGTCAATCGTGCCGGGCTGAAGCCGGCGCCCGCAGCGCCCGCCGTCCTACGCCACCCGCGTCGGGCGCCGGGCCTTCATTGCCGAAGGCCGTACCTGTTGCAGCACGCGCAGCGATTGCAGCGCGTCTTCCACGGCCTCGATGCCGTCGCGCAGCCGCGCGGTGGCGTAGCCGAGCCGGCTTTGCGCATCGGCATCGGGAGTGGACAGTTGTTCCAGTGCGTCGACTTCCGCCTGCATCTGGCCGACCAGGCGGCGCAGTTGTGACGTGCTGTGCGAGGCAAGTGACCGAATCGCCATCGTTGGGGCCCTCCTTGCATTGACCGGCATGCCGGTCAATGACTACGGTAAGGGCGGCGCAAGAACTTCGCCAGCGCTGTTACGAAATCGCCACGATCCAGGCAACGCATGCACGTCGGGCAATGCGATGGGGCGCCGGCGTATCCTGGGCTATAGTCGCGCGATGGAATCGGAATCCGAAAAACGCTTTGGCTTCGGCCCCGGCCTGCCGGACGACGCCACCGCGGCAACCGCGGGCGAAGCCGACGCGCGCCACCGCGCCGGCCGGCGCAGCACGCTGGTCAGCGTGGCGGTCAATATCGGGCTGACCACGGCGCAGGGCGTCGCGGGCGTGGTCGCCGGCTCGCAGGCGCTGCTGGCCGACGCGGCACACTCGCTGTCCGACCTGCTCTCCGACTTCGTGGTGCTGCTGGCCGCATGGCAAAGCCGCAAGGATCCCGACGCGGACCACCAGTACGGGCACCTGCGCTTTGAAACCGCTGCGTCGCTGGCGCTGGGCGGACTGCTGCTGGCGGTCGGCGCCGGCATGCTGTGGGCCGCGGTGGGCAAGCTGCAGCACCCGGGTGGCGCCCAGCCGGTTCAGGCGCTGGCGCTGTGGGTGGCGCTGGCCACGCTGGTTTCCAAGGAACTGCTGTTCCGCTACTTGCTGGCGGCGGCGCGGCGCGTGCGTTCCGGCATGCTGGTCGCCAATGCCTGGCATGCGCGTTCCGACGCGGCCTCGTCGCTGGTGGTGGCGCTGGGCATCGGCGGCAACCTGCTCGGTTACCACATGCTGGACCCGGTGGCCGCGATCGTGGTCGGGCTGATGGTGGCGCGCATGGGCCTGCGCTTTGGCTGGGATGCGCTCAATGACCTGATGGACCGCGCCGCGGACGAGGAAACCGTCGCGGCGATCGAGGCGACCCTGCTCGGCACGCCGGGCGTGCAGGGCCTGCATGACCTGCGCACGCGCAAGATGGGCGACCAGGTGCTGGTCGATGTGCACCTGGAGATCGATGGCTCCCTGACCGTGGCGCAGGGCCATGCGATCGCCGTCGAGGCACGGCGCCGCGCGCTCGAGCACCATCACGTGCTCAACGTGATGACGCATGTCGACCCCGTATACGTGGCCAGGATGACCGCCGCCGGCTAGGCGGCTGTGGACATCTGCGCCCGCGCCTGGGGATAACTCGCCGGACAAGCTGTGCCCCGCCTGGGGGCGCGCTGTGGGACGTATACGAATAACCGCCATGCCGTTGCCGCTCATGTATACGCAGGGGCCGGGCTGTTCACGTATACGGCTGTGCTGGCACCGCAGTTATCTTTCTCGCAAGTCCTTGAGGCGAAAGAGGAAAGGTGACTTATCCACGGCGCGGCGGCTGGTTTACCTACTACTACTATGTTTACATACGTAAACAATGTAAGAACCAACATCAAGACCGTTGCACTGATCGCAGCGCTCAGGCGCTGAACAAGGCGCCGATCGCAAGCGGGTCGCCGGGGTGGGCGTATACCGCGGGCGACGACCGTTAACGCGGCACCTTGAATGCCTTGCGCGCCCGTATCACCTCGGCCCGCGTCGCGCAGCCCTCCTGATGGTCGTTGACCAGGCCCATTGCCTGCATCAGCGCGTACATGGTGGTCGGTCCGACAAAGCGCCAGCCGCGCTTCTTCAGGTCCCTGGACAGCGCCGTGGATTCTGGCGAGATCGCCATGGTGCGCAGCACCTCGGGCGTCAGCACCTCGGGCCGGCTGGCCAGATCGGGCTCGAAGCGCCAGAAATAGGCGGCCAGCGACGATTCGGTTTCGAGCAACTCGCGCGCCCGCTGGGCATTGTTGATGGCGGCCTCGATCTTGCCACGGTGGCGCACGATGCCGGCATCGCCGAGCAGGCGCTGGATATCGCGCTCGCCGAAGCGCGCCACCTTGTCGATGTCAAAGTTGGCAAAGGCCTTGCGGAAGGCCTCGCGCTTGCGCAGGATGGTCAGCCAGCTCAGGCCCGACTGGAAGCCCTCCAGGCACAGCTTCTCGAACAGGCGGCGGTCATCCGCGACCGGGAAGCCCCACTCGTGGTCGTGATAATGGCAATAGTCTTCCAGCGTGCCGCACCATCCGCAGCGCACCGGCGCCGCCGGGGCTGCCTGCGCTTCCTTGTTGCTTGTCATGCGTAACCTTTCTCCCGTTTTCGATGGATCCGGTGCGGCGGCCGCTCAAGTGGTCGTTCAAGTAGTCGCTCAAGCGGCTCGCGGCGCGCCGCATTTGCTGCGATCATGCCCGCACCCGAGACATTGCGGAAGGCTGAAAATGGACATGCGATTGACGACCCTGGATGAAGACGGCTGGGAGCTGGATGACGGCGAGCCCATCGCCGCCGCCCATCCCGACACTTTCTGGATTCCCCCCCGCGAAGAACGCGACGCGCTGGTCCCCGGCCAGCAGGTCAAGCTGATCTTCCGCATCCTGGTTGCCGACGAAGACGGCAGCGAGGAGGTCCACGTCGAGCGGATGTGGGTGATCGTGAACGGGCGCGAGGGCGGCCTCTATACCGGCGAACTGGACAACCAGCCGTATTGCACCGATGAGATGGCGCCCGGCATGCCGCTGTGCTTCGAGGCGCGGCATGTGATCCATATCTACAGGGAAGGGGACGAGGAGAACTGAGCGGCCCGCACCGCAGCGGGCGTCAGAAGCTCGCCGCGAGTCCCAGCGATACCCCCGACACATTGTTGCCGAACACATAGCGCACCACTGCCCGTATCCGCGTGACGAACACCTCGTGCGCACTGGTATCCAGCTCCAGCCCGGTGCCGAGCGTGGTCAGGTAGTTGAAGCCGAGAATGCCGGCCTGGCTGCCGAAATAGTGCGAATGCGACAGCTCCAGCACATAGCGCACCGGCCGGTCGAGCGCGCGCAGGCCCGTGGGTGCCCGCCAGCGTGCCCACAGGTTGGCGGTCTGCGCCGTCGCCGAACCGGTCACCGCGCTGGAGGAGCCGCCGAAGCTCTGCAAATGGATGCTGGTGTAGCGCAGTTCGACGTCGACTTCGTAGTTCTCGCGGTAGTGCTCCCAGTCCAGCATCAGCGAGCCGCCCAGGCCGTACGCGTTCAGGCTGCCGCCATCGAGGAATTCGATCTGCCGGTCGGTGGTCTGCTCCACCGCGAACTTGCCGATCGACAGGTCGCTCGAGACGTTGCCCAGCGAAAAATTGAAGATCGGCCGGATCACCAGTTCCTTGTTGGCGGTGATGGGGAAATCCCAGCCGATGCCGATGGTGCCGGAGAAGGTGTTCCACCGGGTCGGGATGGAGCGCGATTCGGTGCCGTTGCTGGCAACAAAGGTGGGATCGTAGCGGCTGTAGGCGATCGCGCCTTCCAGATAGAGCGGGAACGACTTGCTGATGGTGAAGCCGCCGCCGAGTTGCGACATGACGACGCCGGGATCGTCGGTGGTGGCATTGTTGATCGACAGCGAGCTGGAAGTCAGGTCGGGCACCACGGAATATGCCATCAGCGACAGCACCGCGTTGGCGTGCCGCTGCACGTTGGCACCCACCAGTTGCAGCCCGTTGCCGGCGGCCTGGCCGTGCGCTGTCCCCGCGGCCAGCAAGCCGAGCGCAGCCGCTGCGGCGCGCCAGCGGCCAGCGCGGCGCCGGCTGGCGCGAAGTCGGTCAGTCGGCAGGCGTACGGACATGGGTGTTCCCCTTGCACACGGCTCACGCGGCGCCGTGAGGCGGCAGCCATCCGACGCATTCTAGCCATGTGGGCAAGCGTGCGAACGGAGCGCAAAAGTTTTCAGATCGGTTTGCCGAGGCTTTGAATCGCGCGGAAGCGGCGGCAAGGCTCCAGTATCAGGCTGCCGGATGGCGGCTTGGTGTCCGCTGCGCGCCCGCATCGCCAACATCGCTGATATCGACCGTGCCGCATTTTTCAGCCCCTGCGGATCCGGCAGCCGGCGCAGGCCTGTGACGGCCCAGCCACAGCATCAGCGCGCTGCCGGCCCAGCCGGCAACAAACACCGTATCGCCCGCCTGGTTCAGCCATTCGCCGGCATCCGGCTGGCCGGCGAGCAACCACAGCCACTGCGCCGGCAGCCTGGCCGCGATCCACAGCGCGACCGCCGGCGCGCTGCCATAGACACCCGGCTGCCACCAGTGGGCGGGAAGGGGGAAGCGCCGCCCGGGGCGGCGCAGCGGGTTTGGTACCACGAACTCTCCGGCTATCCGGCACACGGGGCGTGCTGGCGGTGTCATGCATTGGCCCAGGGGCTTGCCGGGTAAGGCACTTGCCCCTCGGCTGCATCATAGGGCGCGGTGCCCGCCAAGGTCCCGGCATGGCTGCGACGATGTGTGGCCCAGCCCACGCGGCGCATGCCGGTTCAGTTTTTTTGCACGAAAGATGCGCAAAAGCGGGGCGTTCCGGGGACTGATCTTTGCCAAACTCAATGGCAAGCACACCAATCCAATGAGCAGATCAATGAGACACGACGCCATGCTTCCCGCACTGTTTATCTCGCACGGTTCGCCCATGCTCGCTATCGACCCCGGTCCCACCGGCGTGGCCTTCGACGCACTTGGCGAGCGCCTGCGCACGCAGCCGCCACGCGCGGTGCTGGTGGTATCGGCGCACTGGATCTACAGCACGCTGGCGGTGAGCAGCCGCGAACGCCAGGAAGCCTGGCACGATTTCGGCGGCTTCCCGCGCGAGCTGTACGCGCTGCGCTACGACGCCCCGGGCTCGCCGGCGTTGGCCGCGCGCGTCAAGGCGCTGGTCGAGGCCGCCGCCATTCCCGGCGCCGGGTTTGTCGGCGAGGACGACGAACGGCCGCTCGACCACGGCGCCTGGATGCCGATGCGCCATTTCTTTCCGGAAGCCGACGTGCCGGTGGTGCAACTGGCGCTGAATCCTTACCTGTCGCCCGCCATCCAGGTCGAGATCGGCCGCGCCCTGGCGCCGCTGCGCGAGGAAGGTGTGCTGGTGCTGGCTTCGGGCAGCTTCACGCACAACCTGCAGGAAGTGTTCGGCAGCGGCAGCCGCCGCGACCAGCATGGGCCACGGGCCGAGCCGTACGTCGAGGCCTTCCGCGGCTGGATGCGCGACGCGCTGGACGAGGCACTGGCCACCGGCGATATTGGTCGCATTGCCGACTACCGAGCCCAGGCCCCTTACGCCCGCCGCGCGCACCCGACCGACGAGCACCTGCTGCCGTTCTACGTGGCGCTGGGCGCAGCGCTGGGGCCACGGAGCGCGGGTGTGGGTACGCCGCCGGCCAGCGTTGTCCGGGTGGCAGATGAGGTCACCTACGGCGTACTGGCGATGGACAGCTTCGTGTTCGAGGGGACAGGCGCCGGCACGCCGCTGCGCGCGGCCGCCTGAGCTGGCTTCAGCCGCACCTCAGCCGCACCTCAGCCGCACCTCAGCCGCACCTCAGCGGCTCTCCTTGCGCGGCGGCAGGTAGCGCCGCGCCGAGCGTGCGCCGGCCAGCGCGATCCAGCCCATGGTGAGCGCCACCACGGCCAGTCCCAAGCGCAGGTCGGCCAGGTGTGCTACGCCACCGATCAGCACCGGCCCCAGCAGCAGCCCCAGGTACGCGAAGCGCGCCACGCGCGAGATCGCCTCGGCCGGCGCCACCCCGGGCAGCCGTGAGGCGGCCACGAAGAAGATCGGCACCATGTTGGCCGCGCCCAGTCCCATCAGCGTGAAGCCCGCCAACGCCGCGAGCGGCAGCGGCGCCACCAGCGCCAGCACGATGCCAGCAAAGCCCAGCCAGGCGCTGCCGGCCAGGGTTGCGCCATCGCCCAGGCGCGCGCGCAGGCGATCGCCGCCGAAGCGCCCGCAAGCCATGCCGCCGGAGAAGGCCGCGTAGCCCAGGCTGATCCAGCCGGTCGGCGCCCCGGTCACATCGCGCATGTAGACGCTGGTCCAGTCATACATCGCGCCTTCGCCGATCAGACCCAGGAAGGCCAGCAGGCCGAGCAGCCACAGCGCGCGCACCGCATGGTCGCGATGGTGCGCGGCGCCAGGCATCACCGGGTGGTCAGGCAGCAGGCCGGGCATGGCCGCGAGCGCGGCCAGCGCGGTCACCCCCGCCATCATCGCCGCGTGCGCGAGCGGCGCCACCCCCAGCGCCAGCATCAGTCCGCCGAAGGCCGCGCCGGCCATGCCGCCCAGGCTGAACATGCCATGCAGCGCCGACATCACCGGACGCGGGCGGCTCGCCTCCACCGTGGCGGCCTGCGCGTTCATGGCCACGTCGAAGCCGGCATTGGCCATGCCGAACGCCACCAGCGCGGGCAGCAGCCACCAGAACGATGGCATGGCGAGGATGGCCACCGTGGCCAGCGCGAAAACCAGCCCGCTGGCCGTGGCCGCGCGTGCGCTGCCGACGCGCGCGACCCAGCGCCCGACCGGCCCCATCGCCAGGAGGGCGCCTCCGGCGACGGCGAGCATCGCCAGCGACAGCATCGCGTCGGACAGTTCGAAACGTGCCTTGATGGTCGGGATATGCACGCCCCAGGTGGCAAAGGTGGCGCCGTTGACGAAGAACAGTGCCATGGTGCCGCGCGTGGCGCGCGCGAGCGCGCCCGGCGAGGACGAAGCGATGGCGAGCGGGGCGGTGCCGGGTGGCGGGTTGGAATCGGACATCGTGATGCAGCAGCACGGCCGGCGCCGTTGGCCCGGCCGCAAAAGCCCTTATTGTCGTGCATCCGGGCGACAAGGGCAGCGCTACGGCGCGGTACCCGCGAGGCGCAGCAGCCCGCGCCGGTGCAGCGCGTAGCCGAAAGCCAGCAGCGCGGCCAGGGCCAGCGCCAGCATGACCCACAGCATCAGCCAGTAGCCGCCCGCGGCCCGCCACAGCAGCGCGCCCAGCCACGGCGCGGCGGCCTGCATCAGCAGCACCGGCGTCATCATCAGGCCGTTCAGCGTGGCGTAGTGGTGGCGCGAGATCAGTTCGGGCATGGCCATCGCGCGCAGCATCGTGTTGACGCCGTTGGCGCAGCCATACAGCACCGCGGCCACCATCAGCCAGGCGCCGTGGCCCAGCGCGAAGCAGAGCAGTCCCGCGCTCATCAGCAGGTAGACCGGCAGCGACAGCCGCACCGGGTGGCGCACTGCCGCGCGCATCATCAGCATGCGGCCCGCCACCTGCGCCGGGCCGATCAGCGCGGCCACCGCCAGCTGCTGCGACACCGGCAGGCCTTTTTCGGTCAGCATCGGGATCAGGTGCGCGCCCAGCAGCGAAGCCACCACCGCGGTCGCGGTGAAGGCCAGCACCACGGCCCAGAACACCGGCTGGCGCAGCGTGGTGCGCGCGATGCCGGCGCTGCCCGCGTCGGCGCCGGCGGTCGGCGTGCCGCTGTAGGTGGGATGCATGGCGTAGCGCATGCGTGCGTGCAGCGGCGCGCAGACCAGCAGGTTCAGCGCGGCAAAGCCGACCAGCGTGGGCCGCCAGCCGACATGCAGCACCAGCCATTGCGCCAGCGGCACGAAGATCGTGCTGGCAAAGCCGGCCATCAGCGTGACGATCATGATCGGCTTCTGGTACTGGTCGCCATAGGCCTGGCGCAGCACTACGAAGGCGGGCTCGTACAGCGTGGTGGACATGGCCAGCCCGATCGGCACCCACATCAGCAGGAACATGGCGGGGGAGGGCGACCATGCCCATAGCAGCAGCCCGATACCGGCCAGCACCGAACCGGCGCCCATCACTTTGCGCGCCGGCGCTCGGTCGAGCAGCCGGCCCACAGCGAACGAGCACATCGCCCACACCAGCAGCCCCAGCGAATAGCCGCCCGCGAGGAATGGCCTGGACCAGCCAGTGCTGCGGATCATCGGCTCGATGAAGACGGTGAAGGCGAAAAACAGCGTGCCCCAGGAGATGGTCTCGGTCAGGCCGAGGATCCAGACCAGCCGGCGTGGCGGCGTGGCCGGCTGCGCGGGGCCGGCGCGTGCCGGACTGGCGTCTGCGGAAGAATCGGTACTGGCGGCGTCCGTGTCGGAGCTGGCTTCTAGCGATGTCATGGCGGGTCCCGGCGAGGAGTGGCGCCATGGCTGGCGGCGCGCGGGACCAGTGGGAAATTGTAGCGATCCGGCGCGCACGCCGTGCAACCGCACGGCTGCGGCAGCGCGTTACTGTTCGGTCACCGGCGCGGCAATCGGCGTGGTCACCCGAGCGGCGGACCCTTCAGTTCCACCACGTTGCCGTCCGGGTCGCTGACGTAGAGCGACGGGCCCTTGCCTTCGGCGCCGAAGCGCTGCGCCACCTCGCTGGCCTGTACGCCGTGCCGGGACAGCCAGGCGCGCAGCGCGGGCTCGTCGAACGGTTCGATGCGCTGGCAGAAATGGTCGAGGTTGCGCCCCTCGGCGCCGGGCCCCGCGCCACCGGCGCGGCCCAGCGGGCCGTCCAGCGAGACCAGGTCGATCAGCGCGCTGCCCGCGCGCAGCTGCGTCAGGCCGAAGTCGGGCTGTTCGCGCTCGACGCTGCAGCCCAGCACGTCGACATAGAACCGTCGCAGCGCTTCGACATCGGCTGTGCGCAGCACCAGGTGGTCGAGATCGAGGATGCGGAACATGGCGGGCGTCAGTGGTGCAGGCCGTCGTAGTCGATGACCTTCAGGCTGTCCAGGTCGACATTGTCCAGGCAGCGTACGTTCACCGCCGCCATCGGCTTGCCGTCCTTGTCCTGGCCATCGGCGTAAGGGCCGCAGCCGCACACCGGGCAGAAGCGATGCGCGATCTTCATGGTGTTGAAGCGGTACGTCGATGCATTGCTGTCTGGGGTTTCCAGCTTGAACGTCGCGCGCGGCACGAACCACAGCAGGTGGCCGCGCCGGCGGCAGATCGAGCAATTGCAGCGGATCACGCTCGGGATGCTTTCGGCCTCGACCTCGAAGGCAATGTTGCCGCAGTGGCAGCTTCCGTGGAACGTCATGTCGTCTCCTTGTTCGTCAGTCTGTGGCTGCTGTGAACCGGTGGTGCGCCGCAATATGCCGGCACATTGTTAGCTTTTTGACAGTGTAGCGCCGCTGCGGGTGCCACAATGCCAGCACAACATGACGAGCGGATGTGCGGCCCTCGCGCACCCTCCCACAAAAGGAGACCAGCATGAGCGACACCCACGCGCCCGCGCGCGCAAGCTTCAGCCATATGGAACAGGGTACCCGCGAGGACTGGGCGGCGATTTCCGCCGAGTTCATGCCGTATGCGCGGGCGCTGCCCGACCGCGTGCTGGCGCACCTGCGGCTGCTCGATGGCGATTGCGGGGGTTTCCCGGTGGACCGGCTCACCCATTCGCTGCAGACCGCGACGCTGGCGCACCGGGACGGGCAGGATGAGGAATACGTGGTCTGCGCGCTGCTGCACGATATTGGCGATACGCTCGGCAGCTTCAACCATCCCGATATCGCGGCAGCGATCCTGAAGCCGTTTGTCAGTGCCGAGAACCTGTGGATGGTGGAAAAGCATGGCGTGTTCCAGGGCTACTATTTCTTCCATCACCTCGGGCTCGATCGCAACCTGCGCGAGCAGTATCGCAATCAGCCGGAGCTGTTCGAGCGCACGGCCGAGTTCTGCCGCAAGTACGATGCGGCGGCGTTCATGACGGACTACGACACGCTGCCGTTGTCGTTCTTCGAACCGATGGTGCGCCGGGTATTGTCGCAGCCGAAAAATTCGATGTATGTGAAGCCGGGGGAAAAGGAGCTGGCGCAGCCGTAGTGCAACGGCGCGAGCGGACCGATTGTGTCCGCTCTCTCCCAGGCCCTCTCCCGCAAGCGGGAGAGGGCAGCGCCTTACGCGGCCCGCTGCGCCGTTTCCGGATGCCTGAACTGCTCCAGCAGTTTTTGCCAGCGCCCGCGTACCGCCTTCAGGTTGTTCTCCTTCACGTGCCCGAAGCCCCGGATATCGTCGGGCAGGTTGGCCAGCGCCACGGCGGTGTCGTAGTTGGCGGCACTCAGGCCCGCCACCAGCTCATCGAGCAGGGCACGGTATTCGCCGATCAGCGCGCGCTCGGTGCGGCGTTCCCCGGTCTTGCCAAAGACATCGAACATGCCGCCGCGCAGGCCCTTCATCTTCGCCAGCATGCGGAACAGCGTCATCGTCGACGGACCGAACCTGCGCTTGACCAGATGACCCTTGCCGTCGCGCTTGGCCGTTGTCGGCGGAGCCAGCCAGAAGTTGAGCTGGTAGTCCTTGCCCGGTTCGCCTTCGAACTGCGCGCGCAGCTTGTCGAGGAAGACGGGATCGGTATAGAGCCGCGCCACCTCGTACTCGTCCTTGTACGCCATCAGCTTGGCCAGGTTGCGCGCCGCGGCCTCGGTCAGCGGCAGCGGCTTGCCGCTGCCAGCCAGCGCGCTTTCGGCCGCGCGCACGCGGTCGATGGCTTCGCGGTAGGTGCGCGCGTAAGCGGCGTCCTGGTAAGCCGTCAGGTGCTCCATGCGGCGGGCGATCAGCTTCTCCAGCATCGCGCCGGTCGAGGTGGGCAGCTTGACCACTTCCGCGCCTTCGGCGGTGGTCTGCAGTTTGCCGGTCAGCGACAGCACGTGCTCCGGGTCGTGCGCCATGTGGCGGCCCCAGTCGAACGCGGCCTTGTTCTTCTCGACGGCCACGCCGTTGAGTTCGATGGCGCGTTCCAGTGCCTGCAGCGTCAGCGGGATCCAGCCCTTTTGCCACGCATAGCCGAGTACCAGCGGGTTGGTGTAGATGGCATCGCCCAGCAGCGCCACGGCGAGGCCGCTGGCGTTGATGAAGTCGCACTTCTCGCCGACGGCGTTGCGCACGTCCTGCTCGGCCGACACGCCCGGGAACTGCCACTTCGGGTTCTTGATGAATTCGGCGGTCGGCGTCTGCGCGGTGTTGACCACGGCGCGGGTGCGGCCCGCCTGGGTCTTGGAGATGACTTCGTCGGTGGCGGACACGATTGCATCGCAGCCGATCACCAGGTCGGCTTCTCCCATCGCGATGCGGGTTGCGTGCAGGTCCTCGGGACGCGCGGCCAGTTGCACGTGCGACAGCACCGCGCCGCCTTTCTGCGCCAGGCCCGCCATGTCGAGCACGGTCACGCCCTTGTTCTCCAGGTGCGCTGCCATGCCCAGCAGGCCGCCGATGGTCACCACGCCGGTACCGCCCACGCCGGTCACCAGGATGCCGTAGGCACGGCGGATCGGCGGCAGCTCGGCCGCCGGCAGCGCGGGCAGGCTGTCCATCGACACGCCATGCTGCTCGGGCTTGCGCACCTGCGCGCCTTCGGCCGAGACAAAGCTCGGGCAGAAGCCGTTCAGGCACGAGAAGTCCTTGTTGCACGACGACTGGTTGATCTGGCGCTTGGTGCCGAAATCGGTCTCCAGCGGTTCCACCGACAAACAGTTCGACTTGACCGAGCAATCGCCGCAGCCTTCGCACACCGCATCGTTGATGAAGACGCGGCGCGCCGGGTCTTCCATCGTGCCGCGCTTGCGGCGGCGGCGCTTTTCGGTGGCGCAGGTCTGGTCGTAGATCAGGATGGTGCAGCCCGGCACTTCGCGCAGCTCGCGCTGCACGCTGTCGAGCTGGTCGCGGTGATGGATGTCGATGCCCTGGGGCAGCTTGATCGCCGCGTTGTACTTCTCCGGCTGGTCGGTGACGATGACGATCTTCTTCGCGCCCTCGCTATGCACCTGCCAGGCGATGTCCTGCACCGACAGCTGGCCGTCCACCGGCTGGCCGCCGGTCATCGCCACCGCATCGTTGTACAGGATCTTGTAGGTGATGTTGACGCCCGCGGCGATCGACGCGCGGATCGCCAGCAGACCCGAATGGAAGTACGTACCATCGCCCAGGTTGGCGAACACATGCTTGTCGCCCGCGAACGGCGCCTGGCCGATCCACGCCACGCCTTCGCCGCCCATCTGGCTGAAGGTGCTGGTATTGCGGTCCATCCACACCGTCATGTAGTGGCAGCCGATGCCGGCCAGCGCGCGCGAGCCCTCGGGCACGTTGGTGGAGGTGTTGTGCGGGCAGCCCGAGCAGAACCACGGCTTGCGCTCGGCGGTCACGCGCGGCGTGGCCAGCGCCTTTTCCTTGGCCTCGATGATGGCCAGCCGCGCGGTGATGCGCGCGCGCACGTCCATCGGCAGCTCGAACTTGTCTAGCCGCGTGGCGATGGCCTTGGCGATGATCGCTGGCGACAGCTCATAGTGCGCTGGCAGCAGCCAGTTGCTCTGCGGGATCGACCATTCGCCGCCGGCGTTGTCCTTCTCGTCGAACTTGCCGTAGACCTTGGGACGGACATCGTCGCGCCAGTTGTACAGCTCTTCCTTGAGCGCGTACTCCATGATCTGGCGCTTCTCTTCGACCACCAGGATTTCCTGCAGGCCCTCGGCAAACGCGCGCGCGCCATGCGCTTCCAGCGGCCACACGCAGCCGACCTTGTACAGGCGGATGCCGATCTGCGCGCAGGTGGCATCGTCCAGGCCCAGGTCGGCCAGGGCCTGGCGCGTATCAAGGTAGGCCTTGCCGCCGGTCATGATGCCGAAGCGCGCGTGCGGCGAATCGATCTCGATGCGGTCCAGCCTGTTGGCGCGTACATAGGCCAGGCCCGCGTACCACTTGAAGTCGAGCAGGCGCGCTTCCTGTTCCAGCGGCGGGTCGGGCCAGCGGATATTCAGGCCGCCCGGCGGCATGATGAAATCCTCCGGCAGCGCGATCTGCACGCGGTGCGGGTCCAGCTCCACCGATGCCGACGATTCCACCACGTCGGTCACGCACTTCATCGCCACCCACAGGCCGGAATAGCGGCTCATGGCCCAGCCGTGCAGGCCGTAGTCCAGATACTCCTGCACGTTCGACGGATACAGCACCGGCAGGCCGCAGGCCTTGAAGATGTGCTCCGACTGGTGCGCCAGCGTCGACGACTTGGCCGAGTGGTCGTCGCCGGCCAGCACGAGCACGCCGCCATGCCGCGACGAGCCGGCCGAGTTGGCGTGCTTGAACACGTCGCCGGTGCGGTCCACGCCCGGCCCCTTGCCGTACCACATGCCAAACACGCCATCGAATTTGGCATCGGGGTACATGTTGACCTGCTGCGAGCCCCATACCGAGGTCGCGGCGAGATCCTCGTTCAGCCCGGCCTGGAACACGATGTTGTGCGCGGCCAGGTGCTTCTTGGCCTTCCACAGCGACTGGTCCAGCGCGCCCAGCGGCGACCCCCGGTAGCCGGAGATAAAACCGGCGGTGTTCAGCCCGGCGACGCGATCGCGCTCCTGCTGCAGCATGGGCAGGCGTACCAGCGCCTGCGTGCCGCTGATGTAGATGCGGCCACGCTCCAGCGTGTATTTGTCGTCGAGGGAAACATTGGCGAGCGCGCGGCGGATGGCGTCGCTGACCGGGGTGGTCAGGGGGGCATTCATAGGTGCTCCTTCCTCTATGGGGCGTGTGGTCGGGATCACCGACACCTGCAGTTGTGGGCAACCGCCTCGCAGCCTCTTGTGGAGGCGTTGGGCGGCTGTGTCTCTGCGCGGCATGGTAGCACCGCCGTGCGGTCGGCGGTACCTTGCAGCGCAGCACGAAACGTACCCTTGGCAACGGTGATTTCCCATATGGACGGGGGTTCACGTGTACACTGCGTTGCATCGAGAACGCCGGCGCTGCCGCCCCGCGGTCTTCGATGCACCACATCTGCCGCGCCAGCCTGGTGCAACCTGATTTCCGATTGCCCGTCGCTAGCACGGGCAGTCCAGCGAATACCCGAACATGACCAATTCCCCCCGCCAGGGCACCGCGACCCTGGCCGTGCTGATCGACGCCGACAACGCGGCGCCCGCCATTGTCGAAGGCCTGCTGGCCGAAGTCGCCAAGTACGGCGTCGCGGCCGTCAAGCGCATCTACGGCGACTGGACCCGGCCCAACCTGGCCGGCTGGAAGGAGCGGCTGCTGTCGCATTCGATCCAGCCCATCCAGCAGTTCCGCTACACCGTCGGCAAGAACGCCACTGACAGCGCCATGATCATCGACGCCATGGACCTGCTGTACACCGGGCGCTTCGACGGCTTCTGCATCGTCTCCAGCGACAGCGACTTCACCCGGCTGGCCTCGCGCATCCGCGAGCAGGGGCTGATCGTCTACGGCTTCGGCGAGCGCAAGACGCCCAAGCCCTTCGTCACCGCCTGCGACAAGTTCATTTATTCCGACGTGCTGCGCGCCGAGGCCGACACCGAAGGCGCTGAAGGCATCGATGGGGCCGCCGCGCCCACGCGCAAGCGCAGCGCCGGCGAACTGCGCCAGGACTCGCGCCTGGTGCGCCTGCTGCAGAGCGCGGCGCAGGCCGTGTCCGACGAGGACGGCTGGCTGACGCTGGGCAGCATGGGCAACCACATCGCCAAGCAGGCGCCGGAATTCGACTCGCGCAACTATGGCTACGGCAAGCTCTCGGAACTGGTGGCGGCTACGGGGCTGTTCGAGGTCGAGACCCGCAACGGCGGCAACAACAAGACTATCTGGGTACGCCTGAAGAAGCGGAGCAAGGGCGGCGGCGAGCAGCAACAGCGGCCGTCGCAGCAACAACCCGCTCCTCAGCCCGAGCCGGCGCGCCGCAACCCCGCCCCGGCGGTGGTTGAAATCCCCGAATCGGCACCGGAACCTGTCGCTGTCCAGCTGGAACCCCAGGCAGTGGAAGAGCCGCCCTTCGTCGCGGCCGACGCGGTACAGCCGGAGCCGGAACTAGTGCCGCCGCTGGAAGCCGCGCCACAGCCGGATCCCGAGCCCGGGGCCGACGCAGAGCCCAAGCCGCGCAGCCGCAAGCGCCCCGCGAGCCGTCCGGAGGTGACGCTGAGCGAGACGCCATGGCCGATCGACCAGTCGGTGTTTGCCGCGCCGGGGGCGACGGTGTTGACGGCGACGGTGGAGGCGGAGCCTGAAGTGCCGGCGCAGCCGGAAGTGGTAGCCGAGGCAGCGCCTGCCCCGGCGCCGGCGCCGGCGCGGAAGCCGCGCAAGCGGACTGCCAAGAAAAAGGAAACCACTCTCGAGTAAATAGACCGCTCTGTTTGCGCCCCTCTCCCGCGTGCGGGAGAGGGGTGCTTGTGCGAGCGGCGTCAGGCAATGCAGTCGCCAGCGCGATATCACCGCCTACCGCACCAACTGGTTGATCTCGATAATCGGCATCAACACCGCCAGCACGATCAACAGCACCACCACCCCCATCGTCAGGATCAGCAGCGGTTCCAGCAAGCTGGTCAGGAACAGCGTGCGCCGTTCCAGCTCCTGCGCCTCGCCCTGCGCAGCCCGGTCCAGCATCACCGGCAAGTTGCCGGTCGCCTCGCCCGACCGGATCAAATGCACCAGCACCGGCGGAAACTGGTTCTGCGCCGCCAGCGCGCGCGCCAGCGACGCCCCTTCGCGCACGCGCGTATTGGCGTCTTCCACATTGGCGCGCAATGCCTCGTTGGTCAGCGTCTCGCCGGCCGCCTGCAGGCTGCGCAGGATCGGCACGCCCGCCGACACCAGGATCGCCAGCGTGCCGGCAAAGCGCGCGGTGTTATAGCCGCGGATCAGCTTGCCGAACAGGGGCGCGGTCAGCAGCCACCGGTGCCATTCCAGCCGCACGGCCGGCTGCTTCAGCAGGCTGCGGATCGCCAGGGCAATCACGGCGATGAACGCCAGCGCCGCCCACCACCAGTTGCGCACGAAATCCGACAGCCACAGCATGATGATGGTGAGCGTCGGCAGCTTCTGCTTGGTGTTCGCAAACACGCTCACCACCTGCGGCACGACATAGGACAGCAGGAAGATC
This sequence comes from Cupriavidus consociatus, assembly GCF_017814975.1. GTDB lineage: Bacteria > Pseudomonadota > Gammaproteobacteria > Burkholderiales > Burkholderiaceae > Cupriavidus > Cupriavidus consociatus. The sequence continues at coordinate 27,978 of NZ_JAGIQA010000019.1, read as the reverse complement.
ACGATCGCGAATGCGACCACCGTGACGATAGCCGGATAGGTGAACGCAAGCCGGATCTTCGACGTCAGCGTATTGCGCGACTCGATATAGCCCGCCAGCCGCTCCAGCACCAGCCCGAGATGGCCCGAATGCTCGCCGGCGGAAACCAGCGCGCGGTAGATGTCCGGAAAGTCGCGCGGATGCTGCGCCAGCGCCACCGACAGGGAGCTGCCGCCCATCACCTCGGCGCGAATGCCGGCCAGCAGCTCGTGCACATATGGTCGTTCGGCCTGGTCGGCCAGGGCGCCAAGGGCTTCGTCCAGCGGCAGGCCGGCCACGATCAGGCTGGCGAGCTGGCGCGTGAACAACGCCTGCTCCTGCGTCGACAGCTTGCGCGCGAACAGCTGGCTGCCGCTGCGCGGCGCCAGCCCGGCACCGGCCAGCGCATCGACGGTCAGCGGCGTCAGCCCGCGCGCGCGCAGTTGCGAGCGCGCCTGGCGCGGACTGTCGGCCTCGATGACGCCGCGGTCGGTCTTGCCGGCGGCGTCGGCGGCTTCATAGCGGAAGGCTGGCATCCGGTGTCTGCTCCGCCTTAGTCGCGCGTCACGCGCAACACTTCCTCAAGCGAGGTCGCGCCGCTGTCGATCCAGCGCTGTGCGTCGCCGCGCATGGTGTGCATGCCGTGCGCCAGCGCCACCTGCTTGATCTCCGATTCCGGCGCCTGCCGGTGGATCATCGTGCGGATCTCGTCGCCGACGGTCAGCAGCTCGTAGACGCCCATGCGGCCCTGGTAGCCCGACTGTCCGCACTTGTCGCAGCCCACCGGATGCCAGACATGCTGCAGCGGCTTGCCCTGCGCCGGCAGCGTTTCGGCATCGGCCGCGGCTGCTTCCGCAGGCAGCTCGATTACTTCCTCGCGCTTGCAGTGCGGGCACAGGCGGCGTACCAGCCGCTGCGCCAGCACCCCGAGCAACGACGACGACAGCAGAAACGGCTCGATCCCCATGTCGACCAGCCGCGTTACCGCCGAGGCCGAATCGTTGGTGTGCAGCGTCGCCAGCACCAGGTGGCCGGTCAGCGAGGCCTGCACCGCGATCTGCGCAGTCTCCAGGTCGCGGATCTCGCCGATCATCACCACGTCCGGGTCCTGGCGCAGGATCGCACGCAGGGCCTTGCCGAAGGTCATGTCGATGCGCGCATTGACCTGGGTCTGCCCGATGCCTTCGAGGTCGTACTCGACCGGGTCTTCCACCGTCATGATGTTGGTGGTGCGCGCATCCAGCCGCGACAGCGCGGCATACAGCGTGGTGGTCTTGCCCGAGCCGGTCGGCCCGGTCACCAGCACGATGCCGTGCGGCTGCCGGATCAGGTGGTCGAAGCCGCGCAGTGTATTGGGCGACATGCCGAGCCTGGCCAGGTCGAGCCGGCCCGCTTCCTTGTCGAGCAGGCGCAGCACTGCGCGCTCGCCGTGGCCGGTGGGCAGCGTCGACACGCGCACATCCACCGGCCGCCCGCCCACGCGCAGCGTGATGCGGCCGTCCTGCGGCAGGCGTTTCTCGGCGATATCGAGCTGCGCCATGATCTTGATGCGCGAGATCAGCGCGCCGTGCAGCGCCTTCTTTGGCCGCACCACATCGCGCAGCGTGCCGTCGACGCGGAAGCGCACCACCGACGACGACTCGAACGGCTCGATGTGGATATCCGATGCGCCTTCGCGCGCCGCCTGCGTCAGCAGCGCGTTGATCATGCGGATGATTGGCGCGTCGTCCTCGGACTCGAGCAGATCTTCCACGGCGGGAATGTCCTGCATCAGGCGCGACAGGTCGACCTCGCCCTCGACTTCACCCACCACCTGCGCCGCGCTGCCGTCCTGGCGGTTGTAGGCATCGGACATGGCGCGCTCGAGCGCCTCGGGCTCGAGCACGCGCAGTCGCAGCGCGCCGTGCACCCGGGCAATCTCCGCCAGCGCGGTCGGGGAGGTGGCGCGGCTGACCCATACCTCCAGCCCGTCGGGGCGCTGGTGCGCGATCAGCAGCGGCGCTTCGCGCGCAAAGCCGTACGAAACCAGCCGCGCCGCCATCGGCGAGGGCGGCTCGAGTGTGTCGGGGGGAGGGATCTGGACTTCGCTCGCCATGGCAGGCCTCAGTTCTGGACAGCGCCCGGCGTGGCGGCTTCGCCGCGCTGGCTCAGCGGCTGCTGCAAGGCCGCGGGTGGCGGCACCGGTTGCGGCTGCGCCGGCATGCCGGGCTGCTGCGGATTTTGCGGCAGCGTCTGCGGCAGAGGCAGCGGTGTGGGCACCGGGCCGTTTGCGCGCGGATCGACGAACGGCGTGGTCGGCGCATCTGCCGGCGGCAGCAGCGGCGTGTTGGTGTCGCGCACCATGATGTTAGGCGATACGAAGCCCTGCTGCTGCGCGCGCATATAGTCGTAGCGGTCCGCAGTCAGGCGGTCGGCGGCGCCCGTCGTACGCATCACATACGGGCGCAGGAACACCAGCAGGTTGGTCTTGGAGCGGTTCTTGTTCTCGTAGCGGAACAGGCCGCCGATCAGCGGGATGTCGCCCAACAGAGGCACCTTCTGCACGCCGTCGCCGTATGAATCCTCGATCAGGCCGCCGAGCACGATGATCTGGCCGTCGTCGACCAGCACGTTGGTCTCGATCGAGCGCACATTGGTGGTCGGGCCCTGCACCTGCGTCAGCGTGCCAGCTACCACCGACGACGACTCCTGGAAGATCTGCATCTTGACCAGCCCGCCGTCGGTGATCTGCGGCTTCACGCGCAGCGTGATGCCGACGTCCTTGCGGTCGAAGGTCTGGAACGGCGTCACCGAGGCCGCGCCGCCGGTCTGCGCATACGAGCCCGTGGTGATCGGGATGTTCTGGCCGATCAGGATCTTGGCTTCCTCGTTCTCCAGCGTGATCAGGTTCGGTGTGGACAGCAGGTTGACGCTGCCGTTGCTGCCCAGCGCGCGCAGCAGCGCGCCCAGCCCCAGCGCCTTGTTGACGACGCCCAGGTTCAGGCCGCCCACGTCGGGCACCAGCTGCTGCGCCGCAGCGATGCCGGCGGTGCGGTTGCTGTCGAACAGCGCGCCGGCCAGGGTCAGGTTCAGGATGTTCTGGCCGCCGGAGCCGAAGTTGGTGCCGGCGAAGACGTTGTTGTTGCCGCTCGACGAACTGATGAGGCCCTGCCACTGGATGCCGAGTTCGCTCGCCTGGGTTGCGGTGACCTCGACGATCATCGATTCGATGTAGACCTGCGCGCGGCGCGCGTCGAGGTCGTCGATCACCCCGCGCAGGTTGCGGTAGACCGGCTCGCTGGCGGTGATGATCAGCGAGTTGGTCGACGGGTCGGCCTGGATGATGCCGCCGGTGGTCGGCTGCGTACTGGTGCCGAACGAAGCGGCGAAGGCCGAGTTGCCATAAGCGCCGCCGCCCGTGCCCGTGCCCGTGGCGCCGCTGCGCATGCCGGTCTGCGTGCCGGTGGTGCCGCCGGTGAACTGGCCGCCGGCCGGCGTCGAGACATTGGTCAGGCCGCCCCCGCCGGCGATGCCGCCCGCGGCACCGGCACCGCCGGGCTGGGTCGCGGAGGCGAAGCTGCTGTCGGCCGCGACGATGGCGCGCAGCGTGGCGGCCAGCTTGACCGCATCGGCATTCCTCAGCGGCACCACCCAGATATTGCCAGGGCGGGCGTAGGGCTGGTCGAGCTTCTCGATCAGGTGGCGTGCCTGCTGCAGCCGCGCGCGGCTGGAGGCGCGGATCATCAGCGCGTTGCTGCGCGGCTCGGCCACCACGGACGTGCGCAGCGTGGCGTCGACGCCCGGCGCGCCGCCGCCGCCGGCCGCACCCGCCGCGCCGGGGTCGAGCAGCTTCTGCAGCACCTGCGCGGTGTCGCTGGCCAGCGCATGGCGCAGCGGAATCAGTTCGACCTCGCCCGAAGCGGGCGCGTCGATCGCGGCGATGATGCGCGCCAGCCGCCGCAGGTTGTCGGCGTAGTCGGTGATGACCAGCGTGTTGTTGGCCGGGTAGGCGGTGATGGTGTTGTTGGGCGCGATCATCGGCCGCAGCACCGGCACCAGGTTGTTGGCCGATTCGTAGTTGAGCCGGAACACCTGCGTCATCACCTGGTCGCCGCGGCCCGGCGCCGCGCCGATCACCGTGGGCGAGCCCTGCAGCTTGGCGTCGGCCTCGGGCACGACCTTGGTAAAGCCGTTGCTCTCGACCATGGCGTAGCCCTGCATGCGCAGCACCGAGCCCAGCGTCTGCAGCGCCTGCGCGCGCGACACCGGCTGCTCGGTGACCAGGTTGACCGTGCCCTTCACGCGCGGATCGATCACGAAGTTCTTGCCGGTGGCCTGCCCGACCGCCTTGATCACCGCGTCCAGGTCGGCATTGACGAAGTTAAGCACCACCTGGTCCCGGTTGGCCGGCGTGACGTCGGGCGGTGCCGGCGGCGTGCCCGTGGTGCGTGCGCCCGGCTGGGCCCACAGCGGCGCGGGCGCCAGCAGCGAGAGCCCGCACAGCAGGGCCACGGCGCGGGCGCAGGCGGTCTGGAAAACAGGTCGGGTGGCATGGGTTGTCATAGTCATTTCCGTACGCTCCAGGCGCTGCCTGGCATCAGAAGCGCAGCCTTGTCACGTTGTTGTCTCGTCGTCCCAGCAGGCTCAGCAAGCTGGTCAGTTGCGTTTCCGCATCGGGCTCGGCATGGGCGGTGCCCTCGAAGCGCGCCTGCCGGCCAAGCGAGCCGCTGCCCTCCAGGTGCAGGGGCCCGGCGATAGTACTCAGTTGCAGCTTGCCGCCGCCGGCGCCGCTCCAGTCGATCTCGGCGCGGTAGCTGCCGAGCGGGCGCAGCCGGCTGACCGCGGAGGACACCTGCTCGATGCGCAGCGTGACATGGCCGCGCATGCCATTGCCATTTCCGCTGCCATTTGCGTTGCCCTTTACGTCGCCCTTTACGTCGCCCTTTGCGTCGCCTTTCCGGCCGGAAAAGCTCCCTTGCAGCGTCGACCAGTCCGCGCGCATCAGGCCATCCGGGCGCAGCGTATTGAACGGCGCGCCGATGCCTTCCAGCAGCGATGCCGGCAGCCGCATCGCGCCGGACTGCACGGTCCAGCCGCCTGGCGTCGCGGTGATTGCCACCGGCGCGGCCATGGCTTCGGTGTGCGTCACCACCGCGCGCGCGGTGCCGGTCAGCAGCGGCCAGAAGGCCAGCGTCCACTGCAGCCGGCCCGGCAGCACCGTGGCGGTCTGGCTGCCGGCGCCGGCCGACAGCGCCAGCGTGGCGCTGCCGCGCCACAGTGAGCCGCTGGCATCGGCCAGCAGGACCCGTCCCTGCGTCTGCGTGGCCACGCGTTCGGCGATCCACGCGGCCGGCAGCATCGCCACCACCGTGGCCGCGGCGCTGGCCAGTCCCAGCGAGAGCCAGCGCAGGCCCAGCCATGCCCCCGGCTGGCGCAGCTTGCGGCGCGGCAGCCGCAGCGTTTCCAGCCGTACCATCAGCTGCGGCCGCCCGGACCCTGCAGGGTCGCGCTGACATTGACCAGCGCCGTGGCGCCGACATAGACGATGCGGGCGTCGATCACTTTCATGCGCTGCTGCTGGCGCACGTCCTGCAGCCAGCTGCTGAACGCGCCGAAGGGTACCTTGTCGAGCTGCACCTGGACGTTATTGTCGGCACCGGCGGCAAGCCGCGTCGCCTTCAGGCCATGCTGGCCCAGGCTGTCCTGCAGCGCCTGCGTCAGCGCGTCGCCGCGCAGCGCTGGTGCCGGCGTGGCCTTGAGGCCGCGCGCTTCCTGCGCCAGCGATTCCATTTCGGCCAGGTCTGCGCGCATCTGGGGCAGGTTGCGCGCCAGGCGCTGGCGGCCTTCGGCGGCCGGCTCCCACAGCAGCGTATAGCCAATCACCAGCACCATCACCGCGGCGCCGCCGGCCAGGATGGCCTGCTCGCGCGGGTTGCGCGCCGACCAGAAGGCGTTGAAGTGATCCTGCCAGGCCTGTGGCACGCTCGGGCGCAGCCGCGCCATGCGCGCGCGCAGGGCGGTGGGGCTTTGGGAACGGGCGGGGCGGGATGGCTGGTTTCGGGCGGAGTCTTTCATGGCATCCATGCGTATCGTGCTGCCGCGCTCACAGGCCCGGCCTGACGGTCCAGCGAGAGCCCGGCGTCACCGGCGTGGCGCTGCCCGTCGCGCCGCCTGCCGCACTGCCCGGGGCGCTGCCTGGTGCGCCACCGGTCTTGTCCTCTTCCATCTGCAGGCCGGCCTGGCGCACGGCGTTGCGCAGACTGGCAATGTCCGTGCCCGGCTTGAGTGTCACCACCAGCATGCGGCCGCGGTATTCCAGCGCCTGCAGCGCGTCGGGCGGCAGCCGGCGCGCGGCCTGGGCAAAGCGGTCGGCCAGCGGCAGGAAGTCTTCCGGCGTGCTGCGGCCGCTGGCGATGCGCAGCTGCTCGACCTGGCGCCGCATCTGCAGCGGCGCGTCGAGGATGGTCTGGGTCTGGGGGAAGGCGCTGCGCAAGGCCTGCTGCTGTGCGGCTTCCACGCGCTGCTGCTCGTTGCGCAGCAGCAGCCAGTGGATGTTCATGCCCAGCACCTGCACCAGCACGATGCCGGCCAGCAGCGCCAGCGGAATCCGCCATGCAGCCAGGTTCCAGCGGTCGGCCCGGCCCTGCGCGAACTCGAACTGCGCCAGGTCCAGTGCCGGCTCGCGCAGGCACGCCTGCGCGCCTTCGATCCACAGCGGCCAGCCGGCGCGGGCGGCGTTGCGCAATGCGGGAACCGGCGCCGCGGCGGCGGCATCGGCGTCGGCGTACCAGGTGCCGTCGGGCGCCAGTGCCTGCCAGGCCGCGAGAGCGTCGTCGCCCAGCAGCAGGCCGTAGCCTGCGTGTGCGCCGGTGCGCACGGTCAGTTGCCACTGGCTGGCCAGCACAGGGGCAGGCTCGGTGGCGCCGACGGTGGCGCTGTCGAGCAGTTCGCCGCCGTCAGCCAAGGCACTCGCGGCTGCCTCGACCACCAGCGTGGCCGGCTCGTCCTGTGCAGTGTACTCCGCCGGGCGCAGCGTGGGCTCGGCGCCCGGCGCCTGCGCGGGCGCTTCGGCGGCGGTGGCCCGTGCCGCTGCCGGCGGCACGCACAGCTGCGCCGGCAACACATGGCGGCGGCGATGGCGGTGTTCGGCGAAGGCGTCGAGCACGGCCCGCAGCCAGGCGCGGTCAGCCACCATCAGCAGCCGCCGGCGTGGGCCGCGAATCGCGGCGCTGCCGTCGAGCGCGGGCCCCACGCCGATATGGCAGGGCTGGGCGTCGGTGGCGAGTGCGTCTTCGATCAGGTTGGGCAGCGCCTGTTTCAAACGCGCCGGCGGCAGCGGCGGCACGCTGGCGGTGGTCAGCAGTACGTCGCTGGCTGCCAGGATCAGCACCAGGCGTTCGGCAGTGGGCAGGTCGGCGATGCGGGCGTGGCCTTCGCGCAACACTTCAGGGGCCGTGCCGCCGGGCGCGCGCCGTGCGGCGTCGGTGCCGGCGCGCACAAGCGCGAACGACAGGGCGCCGAACTGCCAGGGTTGCGGCTGATCGTGCGGCCGGTGCGGCAGGCGGACATACAGGGTGGTGCTCAAGTTTTCCTTAACGTGGCGTCAATGGCGTCAATGGCGGGACGTGGGAAAAAATCCGGGAAGGCGCATTGCCGCGTGGCGCCTCGCTCGCGCCAGCGTCGCAGCATACCTTGCCTGTGTGACTAAACCGCGTCAATACTATTCCTCCCCGGTTGCCAACGCTTGCGAATCGCGCCGCCCATGCATGCCCGTGCGCCTTGTATCAGACATTCAGCGCAGGTCCGGCAGCCGGTCGGCGTCCTGTACCCAGACCACCCGTGTCGTATTGGTGGCGCCCAGCGGCTCGCCGCGGAAGATCAGCGAGACCTGCAGCCGGCTGGCGCGTTCGTGGCGAACCAGTCCGTAGACCAGGAAATAGTGCGAGCGCACGTCGATCATATTGGCCAGGTTGGCGCTGTCCGCCTGCGGCGCGACCGCTGCCAGCTGGGTCTGCACGTTGCCGATGTTATTGAAATAGGCGCGGTCGCGCTGGCGTACCAGTTCGCGGGCGCGCTCCAGCGGCAGCTTGTCGATCACGGCGGCAAGCACTTCGGCCTCGGCGGTATTGGCGTTGACCAGGGTGCGCTCGGGCAGCACGGTGACGAAGGGCTCCAGCACGGCGACCATTTCCGGCGTATAGCCGGGCAGGGACAGCAGCCCCTGCACGCTGTCGAGCGGGCGCGGCGCCGCTCGGCCACCGCCGTCGCTGCCGCCTTGCGCCGCCTGCAGCATGGCGCGCGCGGTGGACTCGGCCAGTTGCGGGTTCAGGCCCACGGTCTGCAGCAGGCGGCGGTAGGCGGCCTGGGCCGCGGGATCGACCGAAGCGGCGCGCCCCTGGCCGGCGGTGGCGGTCCAGATCACCAGGTTGGCGAGGTTGAAGCGGGCCTGCGCATCGAGGATGCGGCCAGACAGGAACGAGGTTTCGCCGGCCACGTCGGTGCGCAGCGAAGCACCGAGGAAATCCGACAGCCGGGTTTCCGCGATCGGCACCGCCCAGGGCTCGCCGAGCTGGTCGACGTTGGTGCGGCGCTGGTCGTCGCGCAGGATCAGCCGCGCCCAGTCGACCGCGGCGCGCTCGATCCAGGTCGCCTGCGCCAGCAGCCGCTGGTTCTCGATCGCACGGATCTGCACCTGCTGGCGCCACAGCATGCCGGACACCACCACCACGGCCAGCGTCACCATCAGCAGCGCAGTGACCACGGCGGCGCCGCGGGCGCCGCGCTTCGCGAAGGCCGGGCGGGAGCGGACGTGAGCGCGCGTCATAGCCCGGTCATGCAGATCTTCTGGAACTGCCGCGGCGCGTCGCCGTCGCCCATGCGCGCGAACACGGTCAGTTCGACCGCACGCACCGCGGTGTTGGGCAATGCCGTGCCGACGTCCGAGGCCGCCACCGCGCTGGCGGCGTTGCCGGAGAACAGCACGTTGCGGATGCGGCCAGTATCGACCTGCCAGCCGGCTGGCTCCACCCAGGCGCGCGCGCTCATGCCGGCGACGTCGGGCAGCACGCGCCGCACCTGCGCCGCGTTGCTGCCGCCCTGGCGCAGCGACAGCAGCGCCGACTGCAGCCCGGCCCGGTCCGCCACCGGCGGGGCAGCCACCCGCACCAAGGTACTGCCGTCGATCTGGTACGACAGCACCTGCCAGGCCGGCGGCTGCCCCTCGTCGCGGCGGTCGCGCACCAGCAGCAGCCGGTTCTGGCCGACCTCGACCGGGCTTCCCTGCAGCAGCGTCGGATTGGCCAGGTGCTCGCAGTCGGCCTGGAACTGGCCGTAGAGAATCTTCAACGCATCCAGGCGCGCATCGTGGTCGGTCAGGCGCTCGCGGCTGCGCGTCAGGCTGTCGAGCGCGCGCCAGCCGATCACCGCCATCACCGCCAGCAGCGTGATCGCGACCAGCATCTCCAGCAGCGTGAAGCCGCGGGTGCGCTGGCCTGGGCGTTGGCGCTCAGAGCACGTTGCGGGCTTCATTGGGAACGATGGTGACCAGCCACGCCAGCCGCACGGACTTGTCGGTGGCCGACGGGTAGACCGCGATCTCGACGCGGCGGAAAACCGGATTGGGCGTGCCCGAGACCGACTGCTCGCAGTACAACGGGGTGCCGCCTTGCGGGCAGGCATAACCACTGACGCCGGGCTCGGGCCAGGTCTTGGCCAGGCGCAGCGCGGCCAGGTGGTTCTCGGCGCTCCATTCGGCCAGCATGCGGGTCTGCAGCGCGGCGCCGGCGTCGACCATCGAGCCCATGGCGCGCATGGCCGCGGTCAGCGCGACCGCCAGGATGGTGAGTGCGACCAGCACCTCGATCAGCGTAAAGCCGGCGCGGCGGAGACCGTGCAGGGGAGCGCGGGTCATGGCGTGCTGGCGACATAACGGCCGCTGCCGTCGCCGGTGACGTCCACGCGGATATCGCCGCGCACCAGCACCAGCCGCTGCGGCATATCGATCAGTTCGCGCCCGAATACCAGCCGCAGCGGGCCGCCGGTGCCGGTGGGCCGGCCGCCTTCGGCAACCACCACCTGGTCCAGCGCCAGCCGCCAATGGCCCGGCGCGAACACGTCGGTACGCATGGGGATCCAGCCGTTCGGGCTCGATTCCAGGAAGCGCCAGCCGCCTGCGTCGCCCTCCCAGGCAATCGGGCGGGCGCCGAGCTGCGCTTCTTCCTGCGCCAGCTCGAACAGCCGCGCAATGCGCTGGCCGTCATCCAGCACGCGGCCGCGCTCGTTGGGCGAGGCGTTGACCGCCACCAGCGAGATCACGATGCCGGCGATCACCATGACCACCAGCAGCTCGAGGAGGGTGAAGCCCCGGCGCCGCAAGGGCGCGCTGTGGCGCGGCGCCGTGGTCATGGGTCAGGGGAGGTGGGCGCGCCGGGACTTATTCCCAGTTGCCGATATCGGCGTCGTTGCCGTTGCCGCCGGCCTGGCCATCGGCGCCGAAGCTGAACACGTCGATCTCGCCGCGCACGCCCGGGTTCAGGTACTGGTACGGATGGCCCCAGGGATCCTTGGGCAGCTTCTCCAGGTAGCCGCCGCCTTTCCAGTTGTTCGGCACCGGCTCGGTGGCGGGCTTGGTCACCAGCGCGGCCAGGCCCTGCTCGGTGGTCGGGTAGCGGCTATTGTCGAGCCGATACAGCTTGAGCGCCTGCATGATCGACGAGATGTCCTGGCGCGCAGCGACGATGCGCGCTTCGTCCGGACGGCTCATGATCTTGGGCACTACCAGCGCCGCCAGCACGCCAAGGATCACGATCACCACCATGATTTCGATCAGGGTGAAGCCGCGTGCGCGGCGCGCGCGCGCGGGCCGGGAACTGGCAGGGCTGGCGGAACGGGTAGTGAAAATGCGCATCGTCTGTGAACCTCGTTGCTGGAATGGCTAGGCCCGCGGCCGGGCTGGCGGCGGGCCGGTTTCGCCAGTCAGTATAACCGGCGCCACATGACTGTTTTATGGGGGTGGCGTCGGCGTCGCGGCAATGTGTGATGCAAAGCACAGCTGATGCGGGCTCCCGATTTAACTTGCATCATGGATGCACATTTTTTAAGATGTCGCCACGATGCAACTGACCCGCTTTTCCGACTATGCACTCCGCTTGCTGATGTACGTCGCCCGAGGCGACGGCAGCAGGCCGATCACTATTGCGGAAGTGGGGCAGCAGTTCGATATCTCGCACAACCACCTGGTCAAGGTGGCGGCGCGGTTGTCGAAGCTGGGCTGGATCACGGCCACGCGCGGCCGCCACGGCGGCCTGCAGCTGGGGCCGGGTGCCGAACAGCTGACCATCGGCACGATCCTGCGCGAGCTGGAAGGCCACAAGGCCATCATCGACTGCGACAACCCGCCTTGTGCGCTGAACGGCAATTGCCGCCTGAAGCGCGCGCTGGATGTGGCCGAGCAGGCGTTCTACCGCGCGCTGGATGATGTCACGCTGGCCGACGTCATCGGCAGCAAGACCGCCGAGTCGATCATCCAGCTGCATCGGGATTTCCTGAACCGGCGTTCGGCCTGAGTGGACATGCTCCGCGCAGGCGCTGACGAGCGCCGGTTTTATTGTGCGAAAAAACATGCATATAGCATGCATGAATTAAATGGAGTGTTATCTGATGCTGTCCGCCGCTTCCCGCCCCTATATCGATGCGAGCGTCCCGGTGCTGCGCGAGCATGGCCTGGCCATCACCACCCACTTTTACCGCGAGATGTTCGCCGACCGGCCTGAACTCACGCACCTGTTCAACATGGGCAACCAGGCCAACGGTAGCCAGCAGCAGTCGCTGGCGTCGGCCGTGTTCGCCTACGCCGCCAATATCGACAATGGCGCGGCGCTGGCGCCGGTGGTCGACCGCATCGTGCACAAGCATGCGGCAGTGGGCCTGACCGCCTCGCATTATCCGATCGTCGGCCGCCACCTGCTGGGCGCGATCAAGGCGGTGCTGGGCGATGCGGCCACGCCGCCGCTGATTGCCGCCTGGGACGAAGCCTACTGGCTGCTGGCCGGCGAGCTGATCGCCGCCGAGGCACGCCTATACCAGCGCACCGGCGTAGGCGCCGGCGAGCTGACGGCGGTGCGCGTGATGCGCCGCGAAGCGCAGGGCGAGCATGTGGTGTCGCTGACGCTGGCCGCCGCGGACGGCGGCCCGCTGCGCGACTTCCGTCCCGGCCAGTACGTCAGCGTCGAGGCGCATCTCGATAACGGCACGCGCCAGCTGCGCCAGTATTCGCTGTCCGGCGAGACCGGCCTGCCGACCTGGCGCATTTCGGTCAAGCGTGAAGACGGCGATCAGTCGACGCCGGCTGGCGCGGTCTCCAACTGGCTGCATGCCAACGTGCAGGAAGGCACCGAGCTGAAGGTGAGTGCGCCGTTCGGCGACTTCACCCCGGCGCTCGACGGTCATCGCCCGCTGGTGCTGCTGTCGGCCGGTATCGGCATCACGCCGATGCTGTCGGTGCTGCGCACGCTGGCCGCCCAGGGCTCGCAGCGTCCGATCCTGTTCGCCCACGCCGCCCGCAGCGGCCGCCACCATGCGCATCGCGCCGACGTGCAGTGGGCGCGCGAGCGGTTGCCGCAACTGGTGACGCATATCAGCTACGAAGCGCCCGAGGCCGCCGACGCCGTCGGCCGCGACTACGACCACGCCGGCACCATGCCGACGGCCGAGCTGCTGGCCCAGCCGGAGCTGCAGCGCTTCATCGATGGCCGCTTCTACCTGTGCGGCCCGCTCGGCTTTATGCAGGCGCAGCGCCATGCGCTGGTCAGCGCCGGCGTGCCGGTGGCGCACATCGACCGCGAAGTCTTCGGGCCCGACCTGCTCGACGACCTGCTCTGAGTCCGGTCTGCCGGGGGAGTGGCGACAGTGTCATGTGGCTCTGGTACGCTTGGCGCGATCGTTCATTTGCGTCAGGGGTACCGTTCCCGTGCAACTCTCCCTCCGGCCCGTCCTTCGCTTCAATGCCGCTGCGCCGTGGCTGCCACGCCTGGCAAGCGTGGCGCTGTTTGTCGCGCTGTGCGCGCTGGCCACGTACTGGGTGCTGACCTTCAGCGCGATGCGCACCCTCCCGGTGCCGCAGAGCGCGCGCGTTGCCCAGACCGAGGCGGTCGAGACCGGCGCCGTGGCGACGCTGTTCGGCGGCTCGGCCCAGGGTGGTCCGCGTGACGTGCAGTTGCTCGGCGTGGTGGCCGAGGTCGATGGCGGCGCCGGCGCAGCGATCGTGTCGCTGGATGGCGGGCCGCCCAAGGCGGTGCGGTCCGGTGCCGAACTGTCGCAGCAGATCCGGCTGGTGGAGATCCGCCAGCGCTCGGTGGTGATCGATCGCAGCGGCGTGCGCCAGGAGATCGCATTGCCGGTGCAGCCCGGCGCCGCGCGCGCTCCGGTCGCCGGTACGCCGGCTCCCGCGCTGCCGACGCCGCCCGCTGGCGCCGCCGCGCCGATGGCGACGCCAATGCCGCCGCCGGTTCCGCCGACCCCGGTGGCCAGCCAGCAGGCCCCACCGGCCCAACCGGCCCAACCGGCGCAACCGGCGCAACCGGCTCCAGGCCAGCCTCCGCAGCCCCAGGTCCAGTCCCAACTCCAGGCGCAGCCTGCCGCACCGCATCAGCCCATGATGGCGCCGCCGCCCAGCCAGGACGGGATGCTGATCCCCAAGCATTAGTCTGGCAACGGGCCGCGAATATTCGCGGCCCGTTGCGTTCCCTTACGGGGCGCCAGCCTTTCTGTGAGGCGGGTAACATCGTATTAAAAGCGCCAACCTCCCTGCATCGTCTGCGTTCTAATCCGTACATGCCAACGTGATGACAAGGAGCAAGACATGCAACGCAATCACAAGCCGCAGATCCTGAAACAATTCCTGGCCGCCTCGGCCGCCCTGCTGGTTGCCGGCGGCGCTTTCGCCCAGGCCAGCGCCCCCGCCGCACCGGCCGGCAAGGCTGGCCCCGGCCACCACCACCATATGGGCCATGGCGGCGGGTGGATGAAGGCGGTCGATACCGACAACGACGGTGCGATTTCGAAGGCGGAGGCCGACGCCTACTTCAACAAGCTCGACACCAACCGCGACGGCAAAATCGACAAGTCCGAGATGGACGCGCACCGCAAGGCAGTCATGGCCGAGCGCCACGCCCGCATGCAGGCCGCTTTCGATGAGAAATTCAAGGCTGCTGACAAGAACGGCGACGGCGCCCTGACCAAGGCCGAGGCCAATGCCGGCATGCCGCGGCTGGCCAAGCGCTTCGACCAGCTCGACGCCAACCGCGACGGCAAGCTGACCCGCGACGAAATCCGCGCCGGCATGGAGAAGATGCACCGCGAGCACCATCGCCGTGGCCCGCAGGGCCAGGGTGCTCCGGGCAGCCAGCCAGCGCCTGCGAACCCGTCAGCACCGGGTGCTCCGTCCAGCAGCGGCGGCTGAGGCTGCGTCGGGACGGCCATGGTCGTCCTGCCTGAAACCGCTGTTCAGCGCGCGAGCCCCGGGCCGCGCGCTTTTGCTTTTGGGGCGTCCGTCATTGCGACGGACCGCGCGTTGACCAGGAAGTATCTGACCCCGGCGGCAAACGCCCGTAGAATGCCGCTTCCCTGTGCGGCCGGCCTTGGCACCATCCTTGCCTTCTCCCGGTCGCCGCGGGCGCGACCGCAACCCCGCAGCCGTGCCACCGAACAGGTTGCCCAGCCCGACCGGCTGCAGCACGAGTGACCCAAAAGGCTGCCGATTCGTCAGAAATCCGGCCCGCAGCGGACGCAATCACACAAAAAATTGCGTACTTGTGCACGGCTTGCTAAATTTGCGCAAAAAAATTGCCAATAAACATATTGCGGAGCAACAATATCGTGAGCAAGGTGGAGTTGGACAAGATCGACCGGAAGATCCTGGAAGTGCTGCAGACCAACGGCCGGTTGACCAACCTGGAGGTGGCCGAGCGCGTCAACCTGTCGCCCAGCCCCTGCCTGCGCCGAATCCGGCGGCTGGAGGAGATCGGCGTGATCCGGCAATACGCGGCGCTGCTTGAGCCGAACAAGATCGGGCTCGGCCTGCTGGCCTATATCAATGTCCGGCTGGAGAAGCATGGCGGCGCGCCCAAGGGCAAGGCGCCGCTGGACCTGTTCCGCGCCTCCATCGCGGTATGGCCCGAGGTGGCGGCCTGCCATGCCATGACCGGCGAGATGGACCTGCTGCTCAAGGTCTATGTCGAGGACATGGAGCACTTCGCGCGCTTCATGCAGGAACAACTGCTGGCCCATCCGTCGGTGATCGACGTGCGCTCCAGCTTTGCGCTGGAAAGCATCAAGGACACGACGGCGCTGCCGGTCGGCGGCGCGGCCTGACCGGTATCAAGGGCACATGCAAAAACGGCGCATCGTTGCGATGCGCCGTGGTGGCCGTAGCGGCGAAGCGGGAGCAGCCCGCTCAGGCGGTGTGCTTTTGCGGCACCATCGAACGCCAGAAGCGCAGGCCGAAGCGGCGTGCGTCGCGCAGGTTGCGGCGCACCGCATAGTCCAGGTCGGCCATCTGCTCGTCCAGCGCCTCGGTCAGGCGGCTGACGGTGTCCGCCGGCGGCAGTTCCAGGTAGGCGTCGGCCTCGCCGTAAGCGTACTGGACCTTCATGCCGGCCTTCTTGGCGATGTGCATCATCGCGGCGTTGCGCGACAGGCAGTGCATGTACAGCGTGCGCACGCTGGTGTTGCGGCCATGCATGGCCGCACGCTCGAACAGCGCGCTGCCGATACCGCGGCCGCGGGCGCTGCGCGACACCGACACGCCGAACTCCGCCACGCGGCCCTGGGCGTTGTCGCGCAGGTTGGCGAAGTGGCCCACGCCGATCAGTTCGAGCTTGTCGTCGTAGACGCCGAATACGGTGTCGTGGTCGAAATCGATGCTGTCCACGTAGGCTTCGATCACGTGGTCGCCCACCGACTGGCCGAAACGGAGCAGGCGATCGTCCTCGCCCAGGGCGAGGAAATGCTTCAGCAGGCGCGAGCGATGATGGGCGGCCAGCTCGCGCACCAGAACGGTGGCACGGTGGGCGGCCTGCGTCGCTGCAGCTGCCTTGCGCAGATCTTCGTCGGTCAGTGCGCCGACAGCCTTGCTCAGTTCGAGCGGGTTCACGTTAATTCCTTCCTGGTGCGGTAAGAGATAAAAATAGGCACTGCGGTGGTGTTTCGCCAGGCACTTTTTCCCTGGCCCGGTGCGTGATTCGGGGAAACACTATCTTGATGCAGCGTGAAAAGTATTGTAGTGGAATTGTCAGTCTGGCGTAAGCTTCCTGCGCCGCAGCAGCCGGCCGCCCCGCCGCATCGCTTCGAAAAATGCAATAAAATCAATGATCTAAAAAAATGTGATGAATTGTTGCGCGGGATCAACTGTGGATATGCTGCAACGCCGCAAGCAAGCCATGCCCGCGCCATGATCCCGCTCCCTTGGCCAAGCCGCCCCGTCTTCGATGACCGAGTCTCCCATTGCAGTGATCTACGCGCATCCCACGCCCAGCCGATCGCGCGTCAACCGGCCGCTGGCCGATGCCCTGGCCTCGTTGCCGCAGGTTCAGGTACGCGATCTTTACGGTTTCTATGTGGATTACGACATCGATGTCGTCGCCGAGCAGCGCGTGCTGGCGGTCGCGGATACCGTCGTGTTGCAGTTTCCGGTGCGCTGGTACAGCGTGCCCGCGCTGCTCAAGCTATGGCTGGACGAGGTGCTCGAGCACGGGTGGGCCTATGGCCCTGGCGGCACGGCGCTGCGCGGCAAGTCGATGCTGGCGGTGGTCAGTACCGGCGGCAGCGCCGATGCCTATGGCCCTGATGGCAACCATGGCCATCCGATCGGCGAATTCCTGTTGCCGCTGGAGCAGACCGCGCTCCTGTGCGGCATGACCTGGCTGCCGCCGGTGGTGCTGCATGACGCTGACAATGCCGATGCGCAGGCGCTGGCCGACCATATCGCGCACGTCTGCGGGCGCCTGGGCGCCGACGCCATGCCCGCGGAGGTGCGCGCATGAACCAGCATGGCTTCCTGATTGCGCTGCTGGTGTTCCTGGTTGCGGCGGTGGTGGCGGTGCCGCTGGCGCGGCGCAGCGGCCTGGGCGCCGTGCTGGGCTACCTGCTGGCGGGGGCGGCGATCGGTCCGTTTGCGCTGCGCCTGGTCTCCGACGTCGAGTCGATCCTGCATTTCTCCGAGTTCGGCGTGGTGCTGATGATGTTCGTCATCGGCCTGGAACTGGAGCCGCGCAAGCTGTGGGCCTTGCGGCGGAGCATCTTTGGCTACGGTGGCGCCCAGCTTGCCGCCTGCGCGCTGGTGATTGGCGGGGCGGCCGCGCTGGCGGGTGCGTCGTGGCAGGTGGCGCTGGTCGCGGGCCTTGGCCTGGCGCTGTCGTCCACCGCGATCGCGCTGGCGACACTGACCGAGCGCAACCTGTTCGGCACGCCGGCAGGCGCGGCCAGCTTCGGCATCCTGCTGTTCCAGGACATTGCCGCTATCCCGATGATCGCGCTGTTGCCGCTGCTCGCCCTCGAGGGCGCCGAAGGAGCAGGTGCAGGTGCCGCCGGCTGGGTGGCTGGTGTGAAGGCGGTAGCGGTGATTGGCGCGGTGGTGGTCGGCGGCCGCTACCTGGTGCGGCCAGCGCTGCGCTTTATCGCGCGCACCGACATGCGCGAGATGTTCACCGCGTTTGCGCTGCTGCTGGTGGTGGGTATCGCGCTGATGATGGACGCGGTCGGGCTGTCGATGGCGCTGGGGACTTTCCTGGCCGGCGTGCTGCTGGCCGATTCGGAATACCGCCATGCGCTGGAGGCCGACCTGGAGCCGTTCAAGGGGCTGCTGCTGGGACTGTTCTTCATGGCGGTCGGCATGTCGATCGACTTTGCCGTGCTGGCACGCTCGCCGTGGCTGGTGCTCGGCCTGGTAGCCGCCTTCGTTGTGGCCAAGACCGGGGTGCTGGTGCTGCTGGCACGCAGGTTCGGGATAGCGCGCGGCCAGCGGCTGCTGTTTGCGCTGCTGATCTCGCAGGGCGGCGAGTTCGCCTTCGTGGTGTTCGGTGTCGCCGGCGGCGCGGGCTTGCTGCCGCGTGAGACCGAGGCCTTGCTGGTGCTGGTGGTGGCGCTGTCGATGGTGGCTACGCCGTTGCTGTTGCTGGCCTATGACCAGCTTGTGGCGCCGCGGCTGGGCCGCGCCAGGGCGCGTCCGGACGAGGCCATCACGCCGCAGGACAACCCGGTGCTGATCGCCGGCTTCGGCCGCTTCGGACAGATCATCGGGCGGCTGCTGTACAGCCAGGGCATCGGCGTCACGGTGCTGGACCACGATCCGGACCAGATCGAGTTCCTGCGCCAGTACGGCTTCAAGATCTTCTATGGCGATGCCACGCGGCTAGACCTGCTGGAAGCCGCCGGTATCGCCCGCGCGCGCATCCTGGTGGTGGCGATCGACGGCATGGACGAGAGCCTGCAGCTGATCGACCGCGTGCGCGAGCGCTATCCGGAACTGCGGATCTATGCGCGGGCGCGCCATGTGTCGCACATCTACCAGCTCAAGGACCGCGGCGTGCAATTGTTCGAGCGCGAGATGTTCGAGGGGTCGCTGACGATGGGGCGGCGCGTTCTGGAAGGGCTGGGCTTTGACCCGGCCGAGGCACGCAATGTGGCGCTGCGCTTCCGCCGGCATAACATCCAGGCGATCGACCGCTTCTATCCACACTACACCGACCAGAAGAAGCTGGTCTCGCTGGCGCGCCAGGCCCGCGACGAGCTGGAGGAAATGTTCAGGCAGGACCGCGAGCAGCGCCGGCAGCGCGAAGAGGCAGGATGGTCCTGACGATGGCCCGCGCAGGTCGTGGCGGGCCAGCCTTCCTCAGCGGATTGCGGCAGCGCGGCCCGGCAGTCCGCCTTCGAGAAGGTCGAGCACCGTTTCGGCAAAGTCGGCGTACGACAGCCGGCCGCCCGGCTTGAGCCAGGTGAAGGTCCAGTTGATCATGCCGAACACGGTCATGGTGAGCGCGGTCTGGTTATCGCGCGTGACGCGCTCCGGGTAAGCCCGGCGCAGCAGGCGCGAAAAAGCCGCGACCACGTCACGCTCGCGGCCCAGGATCACGTCGCGCTGGCCTTCGGCGAGGAACTTGACGTCGTTGATCAGCGCGATATGGCGTGTCTGCGAGGTTTCGTACTCGGCCAGGAAGGCGCGGATCAGGTTGGCGAACGCCTCCTTGTCGGTGCGCGCATGGCGCTCGGCGTCGGCTTCCACCTCGGTGACCAGCAGCATCAGCCGCCGCGTGTAGCGGTCCAGCAGGTCGAACAGGATCGCTTCCTTGCTCTCGTAATAGTGGTAGAGGCGCGCCTTGGAGGTGCCGCAGGCGGCGGCCAGGTCGGCCATCGAAGTGCTGGGGTAGCTGCTGTTGGCGAAGGCGGCTGCGGCCAGGTCCAGGATCTGTTCGCGCTGCGCCTCGAAATCGGGTGCCTTGGTACGGGCCATGTGTATCGGGGTTACTCGCCACCGCCGGCGTGGCGGCGCAGCTCGCACGTCTCGAGCGAATCGGAGTTGCCGCGCAGCACCATCTGGCCGGAGGCGATCAGCTCGCGGCAGCGCCAGAACACGAACCAGTCGCTGGCCAGCAGGCCTTCGATCGCGCCCATCACGCTGCCCACCACCTGCGATGCGGGAGTCCATTCGGCCGGCGCGCGATCCATGATGATGTCGTCGATGGTGTGGTAGGCGGCGGGAACCAGCGTGTTGCCCTTCCACAGGCGGACGTCGGCATTTTCCTTGACGTTCTGCTGCCACTCGTAGCCGAGCCGTCCCAGCCGCAGCACCGAAACCGGCGCGATGGTGGAGAAACGCCGCGCCAGCCGCGCCGGCGAATACATGCCGATGGCGGCCAGGTTGCCTTGCGCGGGCATTTCCAGCTCGCGCAGGTCCATTGCGACTTCATTGATCCGTTGTGGCGCCTGGTACAGGTGGAACACGACGCGGCGCAGCATCAATTGGTCGGCCGCGCTCTGGCCGTGCCAGATGGCGACTTCCATGTCGTCCTGGCGCAGCCCCTGGAGCTGGTCCAGCGCCTGGCGCATCTCGGCGGCGAAATCGATGTCGGTGTGCGGGGCGACCCGCTGCCAGAAGCCGGAACGAATCAGCCCGGTGCTGTCGATGTCGGCCAGCGGCCCCACGGCCAGGTCGTCGCGCAGCACCACGACAGGGTCCGGCCGCGCGGCCTGCGCCAGCGCCTGGCGCAGGGTCGTGCCTGCTACATCACCGTTGACGACGTGGATATATTGCATGGCCGTGATTGTATATGGGTGGGACGGTTCGCTGGCACCGCGCGGCGCCAGCATGACAGTCGGCAGGCGCTGCCGTGCAAGGCCATGCGCCACCGCCGTTTACCGCCCCAGCAAGCATCGCGCCAGGCCGCTGCCGGCCTGCCGCCATTGTAATCACGGCCCGGCCTGGTCAAAGGCGGCGAATGTCGGCACGCGTACGCGGCGCTGGCCATCCCTGCGCCGCGTACCTCGATCAGCGCTCGTCGTAGCTGACCACTACCCGCGGCGTCAGCGCGCGCGCCTGGCAGGTGAGCACGAAGCCCTTTTCCATCTCCCACGGTTCGAGGGTGTAGTTCTTCTCCATCTCGACCTGGCCTTCCAGCACCTTGGCGCGGCAGGTGCAACAGACGCCGCCCTTGCAGGCGTACGGCAGATCGAGCCCGGCGGCCAGCGCGGTATCGAGCACGTTGGCGTCTTCCAGCGGCAGGCGCATGCTGTGCTGCTTGCCGTCGAGCACCACCACCAGCTCGGCGGTGCCCGCCTGGTCGGCGTGCGTGTGTGGCAGCTTGGGCCTGGCCTGGGCGAGCGGCACGCCGAAGCGCTCGGCGTGGATGCGGTGCGGATCCATGCCAGCGTCGCGCAGTGCCGCCTCGACTTCGTCGATCATCGACGCCGGTCCGCAGACGAAGGCCGCATCGATGTCGTCCACCGGGATCAGGGTCTGGAGGAAGGCGGTGACGCGGTCGTGGTCAAGCCGGCCGTGCAGCAGGTCGACCTCCTGCGGCTGGCGCGACAGCACGTGGTACAGCGTGAAGCGCGACAGGTACTGGTTCTTCAGGTCTTCCAACGTCTCGGAAAAGATGATGCTGTCGACATTGCGGTTGCCGTAGACCAGCGTGAAGCGGCTGCGGGGCTCGGCTTGCAGCGTGGTGCGGATCAGCGACAGCACCGGGGTGATGCCGCTGCCCGCGGCAAAGGCGACATAGTGGCGCGCCGCGGCCGGATCCAGCGGCACGTGAAAGCGGCCGTCTGGCGTCATTACGTCGATCACCTGGCCGGGGGCGATGGTGTCGTGGAGGTGGGACGAAAACAGCCCGTCCTCTACCAGCTTCACCGCCACGCGCAGTTCGCCCTGTGCGTCGTAGTCCTGCACCGCCGAGCAGATCGAATACGAGCGCCGCAAGTCCTTGCCGTCGACCGGCGCCTTCAGCGTCAGGAACTGGCCCTGGGTGAAGCGGTAGGCGTCGCGCAGCGTTTCCGGCACCTCGAACGCGATCGAGATGGTGTCGGCAGTCTCGGGGCGCACCTGCGCCACGCGCAGCGGGTGGAACTGTGGGGTCATGGCAGCCTGGCTCCGGCCCGGCGGGGCTCAGTAGGGTTTGAAATAGTCGAACGGCTCGCGGCAGTCCAGGCAGCGGTACAGCGCCTTGCACGCCGTCGAGGCGAAGCGCGAGATTTCCTGCGTGTGCACGCTGCCGCAACGCGGGCAGGCGACTCGGTCCGGCGCGCCTGCCCGCGCGGCACGCGGGACGAAGCGCAACGATTGGGCCGCCGCCGGCGTGCCGCACTGGCCGGGCGGCGCGATGCCGAATTCGCGCAAGCGCTCACGCGCGGCGGGGGTGATCCAGTCGGTGGTCCACGCTGGCGCCAGCACGGTGCGCAGGCGCCACGGCGCCAGGCCGGCGGCGTCGAGCGCATGGCCGATGTCCTCGGCGATCTGCGACATTGCCGGGCAGCCGGAGTAGGTTGGCGTGATGGTCACTTCCAGCATGCCGTCGGCATCGACGACGATCCCGCGCAGGATACCGAGTTCGCGTATCGACACCACCGGGATCTCCGGATCGGGGATCGCTTCCAGTGCGGTCCATGCCTGCGCGACGCGCGCATCGGCGGCGGCGTTCGCTGGACGGGGCGGGGAGGTGACGTTCATGCCGGTCAGTCCTTTGCGCCGAAGCGGGTACTTACCATTGCGCGCCCGGATGGGCCCGCGCCAGGCCTTGCATCTCGCCCAGCAGGTAGCTCATGTGCTCGGAATGCACGCCGAGCTTGCCGGTCGAGACAAAGCTGCTCGCGGGCGGCAGAGTCAGCGTGGCAGCTTGCAGGGTCTCGGCGACGGTCGCGTCCCAGGCAGCTCGCAGCGAGGCGGTGGCGACGCCGATGCCCTGCGCCGCGGCTTCAGTTTCCACTGGGTCTTCGGCAAAGCACTCATTCATATAGGGCAGCAGGTGGTCCAAGGCTCGCTGCATGCGGGCGTGCGACGCTTCGGTCCCGTCGCCAAGGCGCACCACCCAGCCGGCGGCATGGTGCAGGTGGTAGCGCGCCTCCTTGACCGACTTGGCGGCGATGGCGGCGAGTTGGTCATCGCTGCCGGACTGCAGCGCCTCCCACAGTTCAACCATCAGCGCGCTGTACAGGAAATTGCGCATGATGGTCACAGCGTAGTCGCGTGCCGCGGAGGCGGTGCCGGCCAGCGGGCCGCGGTGAGGCAGTTCCACCAGTGTCCAGTTGCGGAATTCGCGCTCGGCGCGCCAGTAGGCATAGTCGTCTTCATGGCGTGGCAGGCCGGTCAGCTCGCCTTCCAGTTCGCCGGCGCGCCCGTACAGCAGGCGCGCCTGGCCGATCAGGTCGAGGCTGATGTTGGCCAGCGCAATGTCTTCCTCCAGCACCGGGCCGTGGCCGCACCATTCCGCATTGCGCTGGCCGAGCACCAGCGCGTTGTCGGCCAGGCGCAGCACATAGCGCAGCGCGGCGGTGCGGGCCGGCGGCAGGTGATCCAGGGAGGCGGGTTGCGGGGACGCGGTCATCATGCGTGGCCCTTACATGTGGTTGACTTCGTCGGGCAACTGGTAGAACGTCGGATGCCGGTAGATCTTGTCGGCCATGGGGTCAAACAGCTCCGGCTTTTCGTCCGGCACGCTCGCCGTGATGGCGGCGGACGGCACCACCCAGATCGACACGCCTTCCTGACGCCTCGTGTAGACATCGCGCGCCATGTGCAGCGCCTGCTGCGCGTCGGCGGCGTGCAGGCTTCCGCAATGCTTGTGCTCCAGTCCTTGCTTGCTGCGCACGAACACCTCCCACAGCGGCCATTCCTTGCGATTCATCGTTGTCTCCTCAGTCCTTGCGTGCTGGCTGCGGTTTGTGTTCAGGCAGCGATCAGGCAGCCGCGCGGCGCTCGCCCGCTTCGCGCTCGGCCTGCTTGGCGGCGTGGGCCAGTGCGGCTTCGCGGACCCAGACGCCGTCCTCGTGCGCCTTGACGCGCGTGGCCAGGCGCTCCCTGTTGCAGGGGCCGTCGCCGTTGATCACGCGCCAGAACTCGTCCCAGTCCAGCGGGCTGTAGTCATAGTGGGCGCGCTCGGCGTTCCATTGCAGTCCCGGGTCGGGCAGGGTCACGCCCAGCACCCGCGCCTGTTCCACCGTGGCATCGACGAACTTCTGGCGCAGGTCGTCATTCGAGATGCGCTTGATGCCCCAGGCCATGGTCTGCGCACTGTTGGTCGAGGCCGCGTCGGGCGGGCCGAACATCATCAGCACCGGGAACCACCAGCGGTCAACCGCGTCCTGCACCATCGCGCGCTGGGCGTCGGTGCCGCGCATCATCGCCAGCAGTGCGTCGAACCCCTGGCGTTGGTGGAACGACTCTTCCTTGCAGATGCGGATCATGGCGCGCGCATACGGGCCATAAGAGCAGCGGCACAGCGGGATCTGGTTCATGATCGCCGCGCCGTCCACCAGCCAGCCGATCACGCCCACGTCGGCCCAGGTCAGCGTCGGGTAGTTAAAGATCGAGGAATACTTGGCCTTGCCGCTGTGCAGCGCGTCCACAAGGTCGTCGCGGGAGGCATCAAGCGTTTCGGCCGCAGAGTACAGGTACAGGCCATGGCCGCCTTCGTCCTGCACCTTGGCCAGCAGGATCGCCTTGCGCTTGAGTGAGGGCGCGCGGCTGATCCAGTTGCCCTCGGGCAGCATGCCGACGATCTCGGAGTGCGCGTGCTGGGAAATCTGCCGCACCAGTGTCTTGCGGTAGGCAGCCGGCATCCAGTCCTGCGGCTCGATCTTGCCGTCGGCGGACATGCGCGCGTCGAAAGCGGCCTGGCGGACTTCATCGTCCTGAGGGGCGGCGATTTGGGCGGAGTCAGCGTGGCCGGGAACGTCCAGGCTTTGGGTGTACATAGCGCCTCCTCTGGCGGGGGCCGCGGCCGGTGGGAACCGTGGCGCGACGGCTGGCCCTATTATATATAAGCCGACCGGTCGGTCAATTTAAGACGGGGTTTGTTGACTGTCGCCAGGGCGGGGCGGCTACGTGACGACTTTTGCACGGGTAGTATCGAAGCCGGAACGGCCTCCTGCGGTCCGACCCCTGATTCCCCTTTGTCTACGGAGGTAACGCATATGGCAAGCGCGGCATACAGCAAGATCGTGGTGGCGGTGGATGGCAGCAGCACCTCCGTACTGGCACTGGCCGAAGCCATCCGCGTGGCGGCGCCGGGCGGTGCCACGGTACTGGCGCTTTATGTCGTCGACACGGGTACGCTGATGTTCGATGTCGGCTACTACGATCCGAGCCAGCTCCAGAAGGCCTTTGAAGAAAGCGGCAAGCGTGCGCTGCAGGACGCCGCGCAGCAACTGTCCGCGGCCGGCGTGCCGCATGAAACCCGGCTGGTCAGCGAGGCGGCGGTGCCCGGCGATATCGGTGCGTCGATCAACGACGCCGCACGCCAGTGGGGGGCCGACCTGCTGGTAATCGGCACGCACGGGCGGCGCGGTGTGCGTCGGCTGGTATTGGGCAGCGTGGCGGAAGCGGTGATCCGGCAGTCGACCATGCCGGTGCTGCTGGTGCGCGGAGAAGCCAAGGCCGACTGAGCATGCGAAGACGCCGGTCTGGCCCGGCGTCTCAACCTCGATGCAGTGGTCGATTGCGGCAGGGGATCATCCGGCGAAGCGGAAATGGCCGCTGCGCAGCACGATCTCGCGTGCCTGGGTGAGCTCGAACAGGCTTTCGGCGAGGCTTTCGATACGCTGGCGATTACTGGTGAAGGCGGCAACCAGGTCTTCCTCGCGCGGCGAGCGCGCACCGAAGTGGGCCTCAAGGGCTTCCGCGGTGACGGAATACTGAGTCGGACTGCCATTGACCGTAGCGGGGCAGGACAGCGTGAGGCTGGCTGCGCAGTAGGTCGGGACGCTGCGAGGGAACGTGATCTCAGGCATGGCGTACCTCGTGCTGGCGACGGACGTATTCAATCATTCTAGGCCATTGCGGCTTTCCGTAAAGGATCCGGAGAGGTCTTCAGCGCGCCGGCTGCCGATGCTATTTTGGAGTGACCTTGGTTGCCACTCTGCAGCGTGGATGTTGCGCAGCAACAGGGGCGGGTGCGGAGCCGCGCTCCCATGCGATGCCCTGTTGGGCGTCACCAAGTTCCACTGTTGCGCCGTTTCCCAACATGTGAGCGTTGCCGGGGCTTTGAGGTGCAGCGGTTGTCGCACAGGCCGGCATCAGGGCAAAAAAAAACCCACGCAGGTTGTGCGTGGGTTGGAATCCACCGAGGTGGTGGAGGAGACAGACTTCACTATACATGTTTTGTTGCGTCGCACCAAGCGCAGTTGTGTCAATGTCTGATGATGCGCACAATGATGTTGTGTACATACGACAAAGATGGAATCTACGCTACTAACGAAACAAATAAGCGGCGCTTACTGCACAAAAAATGCCGGCAACATCTGCCACCAGCGCGCAGCCAAGCGCATGGCGGGTATTTCGCACATTGATGCTGCCGAAGTAGACCGCCAGGACATAGAAGGTGGTTTCGGTCGACCCCTGGATGATTGCCGCAAGGCGACCCTGGAACGAGTCGACGCCATAGGTCGTCATCACATCGACCATCAAGCCGCGCGCACCGGCGCCTGACAGGATCTTCATCAGGCCCACCGGCAAGGCCGGGACAAAATCAGTATTGATGCCGATGTGTGCAAAGCCGAGCGTCAGCCAGCCCATCAGCACATCCATGCAGCCGGTCGCCCGGAATAGACCGATTGCGACCAGGATGGCGACAAGATACGGAATGATTTGCACCGCCACCCCGAAACCTTCCTTGGCGCCATCGATAAAGGCCTCATAGACGTTGACCCGCCGCAGGGCGCCGCAGATCAGGAACAACGTGATCAGCGACAGGATAAAGCCCGCTCCGGCCAAAGCCGTCACGCTGCCGACCTGCTCGGGCGGCGCATGCTTCAACCAGGCAAACATCCCGGCGAGCGCCGCGGCAACCATGCCGAAGGCGGCCAGTACGGCGGGCCGCAGCAGATTGAGCCGCTGTACCCAGGCGACAGCCAGCAGGCCTGCAAGGCACGAGCCACCGGTGGCCAGCAGTGTCGGCAGAAAAATATCTGCCGCATTGAAGCCCACCAGTCCCTGCTTGACGGCAATTGCCTGTCGGATCGCGATGACCGATGTCGGAATCAAAGTCAGTCCGGCCGTATTCAGCACGATGAACATGATTTGCGCATCGGTGGCCACGTCCGGACGACGGTTTAGCGTCTGCAGCTCGCGCATCGCATTCAACCCCAGAGGCGTCGCCGCGTTATCCAGGCCCAGCAGGTTAGCCGACACGTTCATCATCATGGCGCCTTGCGCCGGATGCCCCTGCGGCACGCCGGGAAAGAAATGCCGCAGCAATGGATTCACCAGCCGTGCAAAGGCGTCGACAACACCGGCCCGTTCGCCGATGCGCATGATGCCCAGCCACAGGCTCATGACGCCGGCGAGCCCGAGTGCAATCTCGAAGGCCGTGCGCGCACTGTCGAACAGGCTCGACAGCATGGCCGGGAAGACAGCCAGGTCGCCGCTGGCGAGGCGGATGCATGCGGCGACAAAGGAAACCAGGAAAAAGCCGAGCCAGACAACGTTCAGGGCCATCGGATTGCGCAAACGAAAAGGTCAAAGCGGGAAAATCACCCGCCAGGCAGGGCGGATCAGGCGATTTTTGCGCCGCGCTCGGCCAGCAGTTCGCGCAGCACCGATCTGTGGCAGTGCGCCTCATCTTCGCAATAGCAACCAAGTGAGAAATTGGTCTGGTGCGACAGCGCAGCCAGCAGGTCGAGCGTGCGGCTTGGCTCCGGCTCGCCCATTTCCTTGCGGAAATGGCGGACGAATGCTCGCCATGCCTTGTCGTCCGTTGCGGCCTGCGCCTGCGCAACCAGTTCCGGGGTAGGGGATAGGTCGGGGTACCAGACATCGTAATAATCACGGCTGGCAAACTCGGACTTCGGCACGCCGCGTGGCGGCCGCCGCACTGTACCGATACGCAGGCCTTCGTCAGCTGCGCGTGGTGTTCCCAGTCTTACGATTCGGATGGTCATGGAGGAGGTCCCGCGGTCCGGACTGCCTGCGCGGCTGCGCGAGGCTGAAGACCAGATCATGAATCAACGGGTCGTGCATGACAAACATCTGCACGTTTCTGTGACGTCTATATAGGAGGAAGCCGTTGCGCCATAAAAGAGCAGCCAGAGGCATGTTTGTGGTCGATTCGAATTATTTCCTGGAACCCCTTGCCAAGCCCCCTCGGCGTCCCTTAATATTCGCCCCCTCGCAACACAACGCGGCGCTGCAAAGGCAGACGCGGCAAGGGTTGCGGGGTCGACCGGGAGGTTGGCGCGGCGAGGTTTGCAGCGCTGACCGCAGCAAAAAAAGATTGCTGA
>NZ_JAGIQA010000198.1 GCF_017814975.1 Cupriavidus consociatus | reverse complement strand
ACCTGCCGCTACACCTGCCTGACGATCCGCGACCGTTACCGGTCCGGATCTGCGAAGAAGTGCGTGGACTCATTATGGACGGCGTACTCGCTCCCGGGGATCACCTACCAAGCACCCGAGTCCTGTCAGCACAACTCAGGGTGTCACGGGGAACCGTCGTCGCCTCTTACGAACAGCTTGAAGCGGAGGGCTATCTCGTGGCCGCCGCCGGCTCAGGGACCCAGATCAATCCCGACCTGCGTGGCCTTCACCGTCGCTCTGCCACCACGGCATCGGTCCCCCGACCTC
>NZ_JAGIQA010000197.1 GCF_017814975.1 Cupriavidus consociatus | reverse complement strand
AGTACCTCGTCAATGTTGTTCTCATTCGCAAGCATGAATATCAGCTCCAGCTTCGTCACCTTGACGTAGATGGGGTCATTGTATTTGCAGAAAAACACGCGAATGTCGTTTTTAAGCACGTCCGGTCGACGCTGCAGAATGAGCAGGGCGTTCCTCAGCGCCAGGTACTGAACCTCGGGTCCCTTGCCGAGAAGCGTCACCAGTGGCGGCGACAGCTTTCGGCACAGCGCTGCTACCTGCTCTCCATCGGCAATGTAATTCATAAGATAAAGAATGACGCGGATACATG
>NZ_JAGIQA010000196.1 GCF_017814975.1 Cupriavidus consociatus | reverse complement strand
CAACATGGGGCGCCACTTGTGGCGCCTGATCCGCCCGCAGTTTTTGTGGAAGATGCTGCGTTCCAACGCTGCCGGCCTGTATGGCTGGGATATTTTGCTGGCCGGCACCGCCTGGCCAGGCAAGCCGATTGGCCGCGACCTGGGGCATTTGATGCGCCAGGCCAAGGCCGCCGGGCATGAAGTCGGCCTGCACGCCTGGGACCACCATGGCTGGCAGGCCAACACCGGGCGTTGGAGCGAGGCACAGCTGGTCGAGCAGATTCGGCGCGGCGTAGACACCTTGAGCGAC
>NZ_JAGIQA010000195.1 GCF_017814975.1 Cupriavidus consociatus | reverse complement strand
CACAGAGGTTATATAAAGGCCTGGCTACACGATGTTGTTACTGATGGGCCAGAAGGGCCAGTTTTGGAAAGCGTAGGCCTTGGAGTAGCACATGAGCTGGCTCCTCATTTTCGACTTAAGACCGTCGACATGAGAAAACCGTCCCTCCAAGACTTGTCCGCGACCCCTGTCACGGATCGCTCTTCAGTGGACAACTCACATGCTAGCAGCCTCTTCACCCCCTTCGATGAGCTAGCCTCGGACGCGCCGACGGATCAACCCGATTCTGAACTCGTCAAACAGCTATTGAG
>NZ_JAGIQA010000194.1 GCF_017814975.1 Cupriavidus consociatus | reverse complement strand
GCGCGCCGCCGGATTGCCCCCTCTCTGTGCATGCTGCCTGGTTGGCTGGCATGCCTGCACCGTTTCCGCAGCCTGCCCGTCGGGGAATCGAAGGGAGGATCGAACTCTCTTAGCCACCCTGCGCGGAGGGTGCGTAAACCCTGACTTTCCCTTTGTTGACACGTTGCCGAACACCACCAGCTGGCGGATCATCTCGTTGATCAGCTCGCACGAGAACCGCAGCATCGGGTTCGGGTTTGCGGCGGCCAGGATGTCGTGGAAGGTCAGGTCTTCCTGGCGCTGGTCCAGCAGCGG
>NZ_JAGIQA010000193.1 GCF_017814975.1 Cupriavidus consociatus | reverse complement strand
ACCTCAGCGGCGGCGTTGGGATCACGCCGGTGATGTCCATGGCGCGCTGGTTCTACGACACCAATGCGAACGTCGACCTGACCTTTATCCACAGCGCCCGCTCGCCCAAGGACATCATCTATCACCGCGAGCTGGAGCACATGGCGTCGCGGATCGACAACTTCAGCCTGCACCTGATTTGCGAAAAACACGGCCTGGGCGAGCCTTGGGCCGGGTATCGCGGCTATCTGAACCACAAGATGCTGGAGCTGATGGTGCCGGACTTCCTGGAGCGCGAAGTGTTCTGCTGCGGCCCTACG
>NZ_JAGIQA010000192.1 GCF_017814975.1 Cupriavidus consociatus | reverse complement strand
CGTGCTGTCGAAGGACATGCTGCTCGCACCGGGCGCGGAGGTGGCGATCTTGCGAGCGCTGAGAACCGCGCACAAGGGTTAGGAGTCTTCTACCCCCGGCAGTTCCGTCGCCCACCGTGTGGTGTAAATAAGTAAAAGTGCCACCGCCATTGCTAACTGGCCTGAGATATCGATGGCCAACCGACTGCACAATCGCTTCGCTCTACGGCAGCCGAAGTCACCGGCACTGCGATGGGGGACTTCTTCTGCCGGCGCGATGCCCAGGGCATCGAGCGCTGGTGGCTGGAGGTCACCGGCAAGGGCAACAAGACCCGGC
>NZ_JAGIQA010000191.1 GCF_017814975.1 Cupriavidus consociatus | reverse complement strand
AGAAAAGGCAATCGCAAGAGTTGGCTTAGACCAAGCCCTCTTTAGTGCGATTGCTATTTGCACGCCAGCTTGTGCCTTGTCGAGGCCGTCTATATCATCTGTTGTGTCTGTTTCTGCAGCTACTGTGGCTGTGGCGGGCTGGTGTTTCTCATTCTCTGGATTAAAGCTCGGCTCGGCAGCATTGCCTTCGTGTAACTCGGGTCTAGACGTCGCCATGGAGGGCAACAATCAAAGTATAGGAGTTGACAGTAATTAGCAGTTGGATCTTCAAGACCGCCTTATTGATCAGTTGAACAGTCAAAGGTACTTCCCAAGGG
>NZ_JAGIQA010000190.1 GCF_017814975.1 Cupriavidus consociatus | reverse complement strand
TGGTCCGCCGACAATACTGTCAGCGAATCGCTGACCTGCTGGCCCGCGGTCAGCGCATCGGCCTTGCTGTTGTCCAGCGTGTAGGTCCACGCGCCGGTGTTGCTGTCGAAGCTGAAGGTGCCGTACTGGCCCGCGAGGCTGTCCGGTGGCACCGAAGAAAAATGGGCCTGGCCGGCATCGGCATCGCGGACAGCCAGCGTGCCGCCGGCCGAAGGATCACCGGCAACAGCGTTGGCCAAGCCCCCAGCCTCCGTCACCAACGTATCTTCGCTGGCCGATGCGGTGATGGTCGCCGCGTCATTGGCACCGGTGATGTT
>NZ_JAGIQA010000189.1 GCF_017814975.1 Cupriavidus consociatus | reverse complement strand
CGCAGCATCGGGTTCGGGTTTGCGGCGGCCAGGATGTCGTGGAAGGTCAGGTCTTCCTGGCGCTGGTCCAGCAGCGGTGTCGCAGCCGCGGCAGATGCCGGATCGCACAGGTCGATGGTGCGTTCCAGCGCCTTGAAATCGTCCTCGGTCAGGTGCGGCACCGCGCCGGCGGCGAGTTCGGGCTCCAGCAGGCGGCGCACGGTATAGATGTCGGCAATGCCGACGTCCTTGAAGAACAGGTAATTCTGCATTAGCTGGAAGGTGCGATCCAGCGGGACTTCCACAATCGTGCCTCCGCCCGTCGGCCCGGTGCTGACCCG
>NZ_JAGIQA010000018.1 GCF_017814975.1 Cupriavidus consociatus | reverse complement strand
TCGTCCGCCTCGCCCAAAGCCTCATCGACATGCTGCTTATAAGGCTTGTTGATGCTTACAGTAACTTGGGTGGATTGGCGCCAACCCCCCATAGCACGCATCCATGACGAACAGGACGTGCTTCGCACGAATGAGCTCCGCGTTGCGCGTAAGGTCATCCCATCGAATGAAGGTACTGTAGTCGTCTAGTACGGCATCGTGAGGGACCAAGAAACCGATTTCACCACGGCTTCCCGTTAGTGTCTGCCCGTGCCCGGCAAAGAATACGAAGATGCGATCGTCCAGACCTATATCGTCCTTTGTAAATCGGAAGAAAGCACGAAGAATGTTTTCCCTCGTCGCCTCCTCGTCAAGCAGACAAGTAACGTTGGCCGCAGGAAAACCAAATTCATCAACCAAAATGTCTCGCATCTCTGCGGCGTCGTTGCACGCGTACGAAAGAGGTGCTGCATTCTTGTAAGCATTGATGCCGATGATCAATGCTCGACTCTCCGTGTAATGCGTCTTCAGCAGGAAGCGAATGTCGCGCATGATTGTTATTTTTGAATTTTACGTAAAAAATATGGGGCGGCAGGCTAGCTACCTTAATCTTCTTGCAGCTTCGAAATATTTATTCAAGGCGGCCCCTTACTGGTAAGCGCTGGCATGCTCTGCCTGATTGACGTCCAACAACTCGGAATATTCTCATTGCCCTCACTACCGGGATTCCATAGCCTTGCGGTTGGTGCTGAACACACCTCTCGTAGCGGTTTGACCGCGCCCGACAGCAGGCGGCTCTTTTTGTGTCCATAGCCTTAGCTAAGGCCGGGTAGCGCGCATTCATACAAGACCCGAAAGGGAAAAGATGCGGGCCGTCTACGAGCGGTGTTCAAGTACCTGGCCGCCCCGTCGACCTGGGGTGAATTGAATAATCTCGTAGGGATTCGCTATGACATCAGATGCGACATCTATGCACGTGCGCAACATCAAGACAGGGCGCACGCACTTTCCAGTAGTGCCGGGTCGCAGTAATAACTTCACCGGCTTACGAGCCATTCCTTGGATTCGCTTGCAGGGTGCTTGGCTCGAAGAGGCTGGATTTTTGGTGGGACAACCCCTCAAGGTGGAGGTGCAGCGCAAGCGTCTCATTATTTCTCCGAAATAGCACCCCTGGGGCTAGGATCAGCAAACCGATTGTTATCGAGAACTATGCAGCGGCCGGTACAAGTGTCAGAGAACATCGAGCGGCGCAAGCCGCTCGATGTTCTCTGACACTCAAACTGGCCGATCCATGCAGTCGATCGACTCAGGATTAACAACAGCTCGGCAAACACAAGGGCCGGTGTCAAGGGCAATTGATACGAATTCGGCACGATATTCGCCGACCGATTACCGCCTGGTGCTCGGCGCAGAAGCGCTCATTCTTCTGTGTTTTGGGATAAAACGAGCGTCAACCCTGTGGCGCCATTACGAGACCTTGCCCGATGTCGGCTTCATCAGTGTTTGCTACGAACTCATCCTTGCGGGCATGTGCCAATAGTCTCGCCATAACATTCTTAGCGGTCGGACGCACGCCGGATCTACGCACTGAATCCCACCAAAGGGCCGCGATGCCAGCCACATGAGGACATGCCATACTGGTCCCGCTGATCGTGTGCAGCCCGCCATCTGGCCATGCCGAGGTAATGTCCACACCAGGGCCGGCAATCAAGGCAAGACTATTGGAAAAATTGGCGACGGCGTATTTTGTACCGGCCCGTCCAACTGCTGCCACGGACACTACATCAGCGGCTGCAGCAGGGAGTGCAGCCGCAATTCGATATTCTGGATTCACTGCACGCCGGCTCTCATTGCCCGCTGCAGCGATTACCAGCGGCGCCACACCGAAGGCAGTCTGCGCCTTTAGAACGCTCATGATTGCATCAAACATTCGTAGGTTACCGCGGTATGCCTCCAGCGCATTCGACGTCGCGAGATCGACGGGCCAACCATCCTGGGTCAGTCTGGTGACCATGCCCGGGAAATCGAAACCGAGCGACATAGAGATGATGTCAGCACGCTCCTGCATCGCCCAGATGAGCGCATTGAAGACCATGTCGGACTGCCCCGTTCCGTCGTCTCTGAGAACTTTGCCAATTACTGCGCGGTTCACGCCCCTAGCAACACCGATGCGCTTCCCTACATCGCGCCCGAAAATAGTTCCAGCGCAATGCGTCCCGTGGCCATTACTATCGCCATCGCCACAGCCGCTAAAATCCTTCTCAATCAGAGTAATTCCATCAAATGCCGGATGAGTACGATGGATTCCGGTGTCCAACACCGCCATTGTCACGCCAGCCCCTGTGCACGGACTCTGGCTAGCACCAATAGCCTCGATTCCCCAATTCGGCTCCGACATTTCCGAGGCCGAAGCGTCGGAAGTCAGAGGTGTGATCAATCTGGTTGGCATTGCCGGTGTGATCATCTCCACCAGAGGATCACCCGCTAGCTCGGCGATGGCGTGATCCGGGATTCGTTCGGTCGAAAGATTTGGTAATGCCCTATCCTGCGCCTCCAACGCGGGGCCGAAGTTCCGCAGCCCTGTTTGCTGTGTGGCATCACGTCGGAGGATAATGTAGCGCTTCATATCTCTTATTCTGATGCAGTGGTTCAGCGGGTCGAAGTCATCACAGGCGCTTCATTTCGGCGAGCTTGCGATAGTGCGCTCCGAGCGCAGTCAGTCTGCAACCTTTGGACTCGATAGCCGCGTAGTACATGTGTTCGGCGTCCACCGGAACGACGAGGCCGTGCCGATTGCATTTTTGCAACTCTTTGAAAACTCTAACGTTGTCCTCGTTGACCGGAATGCTCCTGAATTCTTCAGGTATGTTTTCGCGATCTGGCTCGAAAGAGGGATCGAGCGCAAAGACAGTGGCCGGCTCCGGAAAGTAAGTCGGCAGCCGACGAAGCACATCAAACGGAATCTTGGGCTCGACTTGGCGAAGCGTTACAAAGCTTTGAACGTTTGCCTTGTAGATGGGGCGCTGTTCCCACGCCCCCAACGTCTGGTCTACATGGGAATAGAGCGCCGCTGGCGTAATGTTTCCACGGATGTCAGAACATCCTCCCTGAAGGCCATCGAGAAGAATGTCCGTAAAGACCCCATGGCGCTGCCCGTCCTCTGCGGTGCCCTCACGATGGCATGCGGTCAAAATAGTAACGCCGGTACCGATCACCGATGGGCTGCCGACAGGCAATCCCGCTACTTCACCGGCATAGCCCGAATGGCAGCAGTCTAGGATAATGACAGTCGAACGAATTCTTGGATGTGCGTCATTCGCGAGCCCCAGAATTTCGGCCAACGACATGCCCCAGGCGCCACGGCGACCATCGCTGCCGACGATATAGCCAGCATTGGTCTCCGGGTTAATAATCCCATGACCGGCGAAATAGAGCAGCGCAGTCTCAGCGTTACCGCCCTTAAACAACTCGGAGACCGCCAATTGAAGCGCAGCGTTTCCTACATCTGCGTCATTGCTTGTCAGAGTTCGGACCGAGAAGTTTGGCGACCCATCCCCATTCGCCTCTAGCAACCGGGAAACGGCCGTCGCATCGTTTACACATCCGCGCAAAGGGCTGGCGGGATAGTCGTCGATGCCGATGACGAGTGCTCTCTTCATTAGCGGGCTCCGCCCACGAGCTTCTTGAGGTTATCCCAAGTCCATTTATAGAGCTTGTCGGTGTCCTTGGCTGCTTTGGGCTTCTTGCAAGTCTTGTCCGCATATCCCTGGAGCAGGAAGTATGAGACGCCCTCCTCCTGCGCAATCTTAACCTCGGCACTCACGCCCGTCGCTGTATCGGTGTGCTCGCCGCAAATCACGCAAACGACATCGACAGACTTGATCCTTGTACGAGCTTTGGCCTTCCAATCGTCATTGATATGTTCCTTGATCGACCAGTCTGCAAATTCGAAAGGGCTGTCCTCGTTTTTTGCTTGCCCCACGAGAAATGTTTTTAGCGTCTCGTCGTGGTCGTAGTCAAAACTGATGAAAACCCTTTTTTTAGCCATTGCTTGCTCCGTTCTAAATTAAAACATCCGCGACAACAACAACCTATTTACAACAACAACAAACGCCGAGGGCCATGCCCAACGCCTTTCAACTCCTAACAAATTCAATGACTTCGAGTTCCGCTGCCGCGAGTAAATGTCGAGGACGCCGGATGTAACCGCCGTTGGGGCCAACAACTGCCACTACGAGCGCCTTTCCCGAATGAAGTGGGTACACACTCTCGCTAGAAGGGCAAAACTATAGCAAATAGACCTCTGCTGCTTCGCCCGTTTGCAAACAGTAGTTGTCGCGCGTATTCGCCACTTGTTTGAATTTGCGGTATGTATTTTATTCAGCACGCACCTGAAGGTCAGCCTCGTGTTTTGCCGGACTGATAGCCAGGGAAAGCGCAGAGCAAAATATGAGTCCGGCGCACTCCGCGCAAGATAAATGGACGTAGCTGACTGGTGTAACGGTAAACTACTCTACGGACTCGTTCCGCTTCCAGTCTCGAAAGATCCGATCCACGTCCTTCTTCGCATAAAGCCTGACTAGGTGCGGGCTTGAACCTGATGGCGCCTCTTTCGAGGCAATCTCACCCCGATTCTCCATGTTGGGCAAATGCGATCTGTTCAACCCGAAAATGGCACCGGCTTCCTTGGCAGTGTAGTACTGGCTCTTAAGCTCCCGGATCGATCGAAGATCCTCTCTGGTTATCAGGCGTAAACTTCCTAAGTGTATTGTCGACGCACCCGCGTGCACCGCTAGGCCGTGCTCCAAATGTACGCGAGAAACGCCGAGCAATAGTGCGGCCTTATCTATCGTTATCCAGTTGTGGCTGCCCACAAGGTTCTGCAACGTTTGCACAGAATCAATGGTCACTCTCCATTCGCGAGATAGATCTCCAGATGGCTTCAACCTTCCCTGTCTCACCAACAGAAGCGCCTCGGCCCATGGAATTTCGAGTTGATTCGCTGCCTCGACCAAGGTCATTGAGTCCGGCTTACTCGGCGGGAGATATGCAGGCCTTCTCCCTGTGGCCGTAGGATAGCGCTTTAGATCTCTTAGCTCTTCCAGATTCACACCAACGAGATCCTCGCGGCGGAAAAGATAGAGCAGACTGCCGTCGATTGTTGGACCCGCGACGGGCTCAACACCGACTGCCTTTAGCTTCTCTGTGAAATTTGTAGAGTTCTGACCTACGGTGCGAGCCAAGACGCCGCCAAACACGAAAGTCTGGTTAAAAGCATCGACATCGGCCTGCAGACACATCAGCTTCTTGGGGTGTCCTGGCGTTTTTACCTGTTCGGCCTTGAGCCAGCCAAATTCTATGACGCTTCTGACTGCTGCATCATAGGCACCGATGCGTGCCGCCGTCTGCTCAAGATCCAGATAGCCGAGGCATCGCTGCTCCGCACTCTTAAATTGCTTCAACGTGCGCAGCGAAGTCAGCCCCACCTTCTGATCGAAGCCACCAGAGACCCGCTGGCCTCCTTCGATCTCTTGTACCACTGCAGCGAGTGACATGGTTAGAGGCTGAGGCACCCCGTCGGCCGTCTTAACACAACTTACATCGCAAAGAATCTTATTCGTGGCAGCCTTGCTGACCATCTGTGCAGCGGCATGGAGTCCGGAATCGAAGTCGAGGAGTCCTCTCTCCACAAAATGCGTCATGTGCGATTGCTTGATCCCGAGTGCCATCTGAGCCTGACGCTTGGTCAAAGGTGCGTCATCGATGGGTACATGCTCGGTGGTTTTCCTGCAATGCTTCAGTGCCTCGAACGCAAGTGAGGCACACATCGTCCCTTCCCGCATTAGCAAAGGTAGCAGCACCAGCCGCGGGTGCATGATTTGCCGATCTACGTATTCCACAAGTTCCGACGCGTCGCGAGACTGGTGCCACTTCGCAGTAATATTGATAGCCTTCAGAGCTTCCTCAGAACGCCTGCCCTCATCTCCCAGAACCCGCGATACGCCAATAAAGGTGTAAGCGGCAAGGACAGCGCAAGGATCACCTCGACGCACGAGATCAAGCCACCACTTTACTGCCGACACGTCGACTTCAATTGCCTTTGCGAGCGTTAGATCTCCTCCACAGTTGCACCGATCCAGATATCGACGGTTGAATCCCAAAGGTGAATTACAGACAGGACACGTTCGAGGCATCAGTACCCCGTGTATTGGACACCCCGCAAAGGGAAGCAGCGCCCAGAGGCGTCGCCAGTACGGATCTTCCCCGAGGCACACGGGACAGAATGCTCCCAGTTCGCAGCCAAAAATGGCTTCCGGAAAAGCGAGGGCGCCAACCATTCGGTCTGCCTCGGACGTCATTGCCGACCGCACATAGCTGAGCTGCTCTATTTCGACATCTCGGATCCCACAACGCCAAAGAATCCTCCTAAAGCGCTCGCGGTTGCAACAAGCGCTTTCCGCATATCCCCAAGAATCCATGCCCAGTAGAACTGAAACCATGCTCTCTGGACTTTTATAGCCATTCTCACCGGAGGCACGTGTCAGAACACTCCCCGGACTCTCCAGCCAGGACCCGTCGTTCACCATGATCGGCAACACGGCCAATGGTTGAGAGTCCATCATAGCCTCCTGATGGCCCGACCCAATGTACGCTCGTCTGCGGTGAAGGGATTCTCGCTGCAGGAACGCAGCCTTACCGAATCGAAGTTATCAACCGACCAGACAGCAGCCAGATCCTGCAAAGTAAAACACTCACGTCCCTCCCTCACGGCTCGCTTAGCGGCGTCCGCAAGAAGCGTCGTGGTAAACGCGATGTTTCCGCCGGCGCCAACATACATGCGCAAGACGTTCGTATATACCTCAAAGTCAGGCATATCCCTGATAGGTGTTCGTTTGATGATCTCGTTGCGCATCCCCAACAGGAACCCTTGCAGTAGCCCCGGATCCTTCGGTATTCCCGGTGTGAACGGGTGAAGCGTAAATTTCGGAAATCTTCGTGCCATCTGGGGATCATTCCTAAACAATTCCAGTCCGCCTTCAGCCGCCATCAGGCATACAACCGTCTTACTCTCAGTTATCTTCTTAAGTACACCTTCAATGGGCGCAGACAAGCGTTTTTTATGTGCCATTTGATGCACCTCATCAATAAGCGCAACATAAGTCTCGCACTGGTCAAATTGTTCGAGAATGCGCGCCATCTTGCTTTGTGGGCTTCCGCCAGCCGGATTCGCGTCGTGAAGTTCACGTAGCATTGATTCCTCCAACGCCTCGGCAGATAACTTCCCATCGATGGAGACATAGAATGCATGCCGAAGCTTGATTTCACATCGACGCTTAATTCGCGTAGGAGTATCGTCAAGGTCTTTTATGAGCTGCTTGGCCAATCTTGTCTTGCCCATCCCCCCCTCCCCCACCACCATGCAGCCACGCGACTCCTCAGAATAGGCAGAGTCGCGAATACACTCTCGTATGCCCTCCATTGCCAGCACGTAATCAGGGTGGCGGATGGTAATGGCTTTGATCTGCCCATAGACTATGGATGAGGCATCCCCTTCCGCTTGTGATAGTGACTTCGGCAGCGAGAAATGAGCTTGTGTCGGCATGATCAAATCTCCTTGACTTCAATGGCAGTCGGATGAAGACGTTCCTGCCGAGCAACACCAAGCTTGTCAATCGTTTCGTTGGCGATAGCCCGGTCCTTTCCATCCGTGATTGCATAGCGATACCCGAAGGTGCTCGTTAATGAGGCGGATCGCGAACCCAGCCTTGCCCAATCCGGTCACGGGCGCGTAGATCAGGCTTACGGAAGCACATGGAGCGCCATCGAGAAGTTTGCGTATGCTAAGCATGGCGCTGGCGACTTTGGGGCTGGGAATTGTGGTGGCCTTGATTCCTCCGTCAACTCGGGACGGCGTATCGCGACGCTCCAACACCTCAGTTAGGGGCTGGCAGGTAAGTTCGGCCATGATCATTACTCCTCGGCATCGAAGGCCTTTGGACGGCTACGGCGCGGCAGCGTCTCGTCATCTGTGTTCGCCGAATCGTCATTGGTAGTTCCCGTCGATGGCTTTCGAGGAACCCCAAGATCAGAGGGTCGGTAAAGGCCGCGATCTTCTACAACCTTTTGCGCCTGCGCAGCCTTTTCGCGCAGGTCTTCCATTTTCCGCATGTTGATCGTTCGGATCTTTTTTCCTGCCGCTACCGCATCCTGTGCCGCCTGGAGGACCTTATACTTCGCGTACAGAAGACCATACGGCCCGAGTTCGGCCACATCACGTTCCGCCCATTGCTTCCGCTCTTTCAAGCAAGCCTCGTGTAGGTCAAGGGTAAGGCCAGCCGTGTACTCGGGCTCCGTCGATTCGGCACGAATCGACGGCATTCCTGGACCATCCGGATTCTCGACAAGCACGTAGCTGAGGTCGAGTTCGTCGATCAGCATCACCACGTCTTTTTTTCCTGCGCGCTCCAGGGCAGCTAGCGTCGGGCTATACCAATCGAGGGTGATGTAATGATGGACACGGCCGTCATTGATCCTGCAGTTGATTGGCTTGCGGCAGATTTGATCGGCATCCTCCTCCGTGTAATAGAGAGGCTGTACAAGCCGGACCGATTCATTCCAAAGTTTGATTGGAGCCCTGCCGGTACCGCTATGCGGCCGAACGTGGTAGTCGTTGTCAGTCCAGTCGTCGAATCGAGCGATGAAAGCCCCCAGACCGAGGCAGGCTTTCTTTTCCGCCGGGTAGTGTCTGCGATCTTCTGGCTTGGAGAATGTCGTACCCGGAAAGTGGTGGCAGAAATTCTGTACGGTTCCATTGAAGGACTCGATGAAGGCTTTGTCATTTGGGTCCCTCACTGCTGGCAACTTAGTACGGATGCCGAGCTTATCCGTCGCGCGCATCAGGCCCGAGTTCTCAAATTCCGATCCAAAATCAGGAGTACCGGCCTCCGGTATGCCGCCAGGCTTGCCTCGCGTTGGCGCTGTGATCAGATCCTTCAACGCAGCTAGTGCGGCGCACGCCGATGGCGGTAGCATGCTGATGTGCCGACCCACTAGGCAGCGCGAGTAGATGTCCAGATATGCGGTCATCCAAGGTCTACCCAGGACTTCTCCTGTGTCATCGTGAACAACCAGAATATCGAGGCATACCGAGTCGTACTGCACGTATTCGAGGACGCGGCGACATTTTGTCTTTACCCCTGAAGCTCTCGCTCTCCTGTCGGCGACGTCTTTGCCATATTTCGCCACGTCGACATCGTGAGGGTCGAGTTTCGCTACCCTTCGCTGGATACTCCTACGACTCATGACCTCACCTTTCCTTAAGGTCAGCAGCCTTCCTGTCTCGGCGAGGCGTCCGATTAGATATGCATGCAGGTCCGCGCACGTGCACTTCTCGGGCTGTAGATAGTGCTCATGAATTACGAAATCGAGTGCATCCTCAACGTCCGCGTCGAACCTCGGGTGCGAATTGCCATGAGGCTTGTGGTCGCGCACAAATGCTTGTGTCCCCCTGTCAATCAACCGGGCGACCCATCGTGTCACGGTCCGGGGATGAGGCATGTCCGTGTCAACCCCGAGGCTAGCCCAGTAGCCGGGCAGCCACGCTGCTACCTCACGTTCCGACCTCGGATGCAAGAGAACACTGATTGCCGCCTGTGCACACCTGAGCTTCAGGAGTGCCCTTTGTAGGCGTTCGTCCGATATCCCGAGAAGTATCGAACTCTCTGCGCTTTGCTGCAGTATCAGTTGGCCGTTCCGGACAAGGGTGTCAAACTTCTGGCGTTGCATCGTTATTGCCCGCTTTCCACCGACTACAGCAAAATAACGAACCGCCCCGTTGTGATTAGAAACAATCTCGTACTGTGTCCCAACTAGTTCGAACCGCATACCCTCGTAGAGTACGATGTCGGCGCTAGGCGTCGTCGATATCTGGGCATCCATGATGATCTCCATTCCGTGGTTCGGGCCGTGGGCGGATTGTCAGCGCCACGATGGTCCCCGAATAAATATCCGTAATCACGCATACCTCCGGCCTACAAAATTCACCGGCGTCATCTATTACAAGCACATCGCCCATGCAGCAGTCCAATGACACCGGACCGGCCGTAGGAAATTCCCCGAACTTCATGACATGTTTCTTCATTGCACTTCTCCTTTCTGACACTACCGATGTCCGTGCGCTGTCGTTGCACAGCGCGTCAAGACGGTTTCATAGTTGACTGGCTTCGACAGGTCGACCTCGAGCAGGCCGACGAACATGAGGAACGCCACCTCCTCACCGAACTGTTGGCGTAGCGCTCCATAGGTTGAAGGAAGATAAGCCCGCAGGCGTTCAAGAATCAGTTCTTGCGTCACCGCGGTAGGTACGCAGGTGTACTGGGAGTACAGGTATCGGAGGTTGCTCAGCGGCAGCCCACACGGCAGTTCGTCTGCATAGACGATCTGATAGTCGAGTCCCCAACCTCGCATCACACGCTGCGCTGTCATCACCTTCTCCATCGCGCGGTGACTGGTCTTGCTTGGTGACACCTTCACTTCGCGGTAGTGAGGAATCCCTTCCCAATCCAGGGCTATAAAGTCGACGATCTGCTTTGTTCCATCTGGCAGGGGTACGGCGAGCGCCTGCGAAACGAAGGCTTGAAACGACCTATTGCGCTCGAGCTCAAGAGCGAAAGCCGACTCGAGGCTGGATTCGCAGGAAAAATAGATGTTCACGCCATCCCGGGCGTTCTTTTTACTTGGAAAGCGCTCGACTCGGAAGCCGACGACGCCCGCCGCTGGTTTTCTGCATCCCCTTTGCTCTCCTGTGATCATGGGTGCGACGTTGAATGCCTCCTCGGTTGCGACAAGGATTGCCTCACAGCGCTCCAACGCTGTCGCGGTCAGATCGGATGAGCATTGCGGCCGTGCTATCCGAATTCGGTCATCTTCGTTGGACATCAGTCACCTCCATGCGCGGGTGCAACCATCACGACGCCAGTCAGCACCGTATGTTCAGCACGGCACCCTCTTCGCCTCCTAGGGCGCGCACCTGCTGAGTGGCGGCAGCTCAGACATTCAGTATTAGTCAACGTAAACAACTGAAAAAAGCAAGAACAATTCTCATATAGGTGAGTATGTCGATGTTTTTACTGCAAAATTCTCCGCCACCTCATGTACAAAAATTTTGATTATTTTTTCATTCCTGCAATCGCGAAAGATACGTAGCTGACGCGATCGGCTTTTTTGACGACAATGAAGACTTCCACACTCTCAAGGTTGGGCGCGTCTACTGCTGTCGCTGCTGAGAGCGCTATTGAATGCAAGACGCCACCGCTCGAATTCCTCGTTTGCAGCCGCAGGCTCCAGCGCCCGACGACGTGCTTGAGCCCAGACGACGGACAATCTCAGCAAGCATGGAAAGACGTCCGGCTCAACCGTTGCGTCCTTGAGTTCGAGCACCTCCACCCCCCGATTGCTAGCCCAGGAGACTAAGAGGCGGGTGGGTTCAGGCAGATGGCCGTCCGTGATCACTTGACAAGGCATTCGCACCGACATGGCGCGGTCTAACGCGGATGCGAGTTGCCC
This sequence comes from Cupriavidus consociatus, assembly GCF_017814975.1. Lineage (GTDB taxonomy): Bacteria > Pseudomonadota > Gammaproteobacteria > Burkholderiales > Burkholderiaceae > Cupriavidus > Cupriavidus consociatus. The sequence continues at coordinate 148,775 of NZ_JAGIQA010000018.1, read as the reverse complement.
TTCGCTTCGAAGTGAGAACACTCGAGAGCAGAGGCATTCAGGCAATGCCCGCCTACAAACGACGACGACGAGGTGGGCGTCGGAAGCAGGCACCCAGGAAAGCCTGCGGAACGTGATAAGGCAATCCCCGGACTCCGGGCTCTGTGGGTCTGCGTGAGCGCCCAAGCATTGAGCGTCGGCAACGCGCATTGGCTTCATGGCATCTCCGAGTGTCGAGAGAGCAAGCAAAGCACCAATGCGGTTGGTGTGAAAAACGCGAAGCTGTGTGTGTCGTAAGGACGAACTAAAGGATCACTTTCCAGCCTTTTTTGGCTTATGGTGTGCGAATTTGACAGGCGGCTATGCGTATTCACACACCATGATGCGGTTCGCTCATCGTCGCCTTCTCACGCTCAGCGATCTCCGCCTAGGAAGTCTTCCCAGTCCCATGCATACGCACAACCGAGAGGCTCAGGATCGCTGGTCACAACGGGCTTAGTGGAATGTGCGACGTTATGCTCGAAATACGTTCGGGACGGCTCGGGAATCTCGCTGACCCTAACATACCGAAGGCCACCGTCCTCATGGACAGGCACCCTTGGCAGGGTTGGCCTGGAGGGCATTTCCTCGGCGCCTACAAGCGTCACAGCAATGGCACGAATGACGAGATCCCATAGGCGCGCGGACCACCGGGGATACATATGTACCTCTCCGGCCAGCATTGGGAACAGATTTTCGTCTACTTCGACGCTGTAATCAGCGATCGGGCCGGAACCCGTTCTCCATATCTCTGCGGTGCCCAATGTGCGACGCCTCGCTCGGTCACCGCCAGGGAGAAGCTCAACAGTAACAAGCAGCATCTCTTCACTCCTTGCCAAACAACGTGGTGAACAACTGTGGTCCCTTAGCGTCTCGTTCACCAGCGGCCACCTTAGTCTGGCGGAAGCCGAGAACCGGGATTGAATTTACCCTTAGTTCAACGGAGGGCCCGAATCCTTCGCATCGGAATAGCGCTGGAGATACGATTCTGCTGCCACAAAGCGGGAAGTCACATCGGCAGAGGCATGCACAGAGTTGAATTTCGCCCACAACGCCCAAACGTAATCCGCATCGGAGCACTGCCCCGGCGACCCTTCCAAGGAATAAAGCCGCCCCGAGACGGTAGTTGCCCAAGTGCAAGATTCATCCATCGCGACAATGGCGGAGCTAACACGCGCCAGGCCGGTCGCCACGTTTTGACCAACTAGGTGGCACTGTTGCTGATCCGTCTCGATGACCCTCCATCGCCGCAGGACAATCCTCGGCTCCTCGTCTACAGGTTTGGTAGACCAGATCGGCATAGCACTCCCCCGCATTACACTGGCATCGCGGCGACCTCACCGCTCTTGCCTCCGTACAACTTGGCGACCAGCGTCCTTGAGCCGCCTCTATTCCTGGAAGCGGTTGGAGGCTGGGCGATGCCTAGCGCTCTCTATGAAATCGGCATTTCACTTCTTCAGGAGGGGCGCGACGAATGCCGGCCTCGACGGATTTCTCCGCCGACCGCATTGATCGGCAAGACGCCGCGCACCAGCCGTGATCTCGGTGGCCACCCGATTCCTGCGGTGGGTACTTTTACCTTCGGGTTGACGGATTTCACACACCGGCCGCGCTACGCCGTCTGCTTCGTGGCGCGCGTCGGCGTCGTCTCGGTGCAATCGGGGGAGTAAAGAGTCAGCCGTTTCGTCATCATCGTCACCCTACAAGAGCGGAGGACTTAACGAACAGGCCTATGCGGAAGGTGTGTTCATTTACACACTATACCAACCATCAAAAATCTCAAGCGTATTTGCACATTTCCCATAAAACTAGGGGTTTTTCTTCTTCTAAGCCAAATTCTGAAGATCGAATCGCCTGACTAAGTATGCGAATTTTCACACCGGACAGCCGCCTGTGTTAGTTACACCTGCCAGGATACGAAACAAGAGCTTCCAGTGCTCGCCAGGTCAGCCGGGCGGAGAGCGCGGTGACCATGACGAGACTTCGGTTGCGCGGCGCGTCAGCTCTCACTGGCGGTTGCCATCGCGGCGTTGGCAAGCGATATCGCGCAAAAAAAGGTGTGTTGCCGGTCTCGAAGCGCTGAGGCGTCCGAATCGAATAGAGCGCCTTGATTGCGACTTGCTATACATCCTGTGTGAAGGCTTCTTTCGGGGCAGCCACAGCGGGCTCGACTTCGGCACCGGCTTCCGCGGGGCAACACCGTCGACATAGGACGGCAAGGAGCGTGCCATTCGTCGGCTGCAGCACAACGTCGCTCACGATCCGCATGTCGATCTGGTACACGGCGAGGTGCCAGGCGGTCATGTCGACCGGCGCGCCGCAGCGGGCACAGGTTTCAACGGGACCCGATCCGGGATATCGCACCGGGATATCGTGTTTGGCAAGTACCGAGGGACGCGCCGCGGCACGACAGTCACAAGAGCAAAACTCCTCCATCCAGAGGTAGTCACCGACATCCGCGACCGGCAAGGTATCCGGAAAGAAGCTGAGCTTTTCGAAACATGCGGAAAGCTCATACATTACCGCCTCACACCACGTGCCGCATTTCATGCAGGGTCCCATGTCGCCCTCCCGTCTGAGAAGGTCTCGTTAGTTCCGATCGCACACCGCCGCCTTGCCGCCTCCCACACCACTTCTGCGCAAGAGGCCCGAGGGCTACCCACCGTTACCACGCTGGCCCTTTCGGCGCGTCGAGTAGATGCTTCAGGATATGACAGCGAACCGCAGTGCTGCATGCGTGGGCACTGCCTGTCGAACTAGGCGCACATTGGTAACGGCCGTTTGGCAGGGTGCGCGTTCCGGAGACTGTTTGTTCACAAGAAGCGCTGGCGTGTCTGCGGTCAGAGTGACCGGCCGCTCATCCCACTTTCGAATAGCCCGTCCGCACACGGGTCACGATCCAGTCCACTTCGGTGCCACCGAGGTCCCACTCTGTCTGCTTGCTGCGAATGCCCTCTTCTACTAGCGCGAGTAATGTGTCGCCGCCGCTCCAATCCGGATGCTCGACAGTCTTTTTCCCGCAGTAGTGCAGAAGTTGCACGACCAGGTCCTGGCACATCCGTAACGCTCGGTGCGCTCCTGCTGGCTGAGTCCCACCACAAATCTTCCGTCGACCACGCGACCGGCAAGCTTGGGCTGCGCCCCCGCCAGCGCGGCTGGAAATGGTTCATGCGGAAAAAATCTTCCGGGATGTCGATCCCAGTCATATCAGTCGTGCCTTCGTGTCGTCCTTAGGATACCGAAAGCCGCCAAGCAAACACCGGGCGCTCCTTGAGCACCAAACCCACGCGGCCCGAAGCAACTCGTTGCTATCCCTCATATAACGGATACATCAGCAAAGCCTCGTCGGCAACCTCGCGTAAGCCGTCGTAGAGGCAAGTAGCTCACCGCGTGCGCTGCACAAGGGTGCTGCGCACGCGAGATCGCTACTCTCCCCTCCGTTGACCGCGTTCGGCCACGAAGCGTCATTCGCCTCCACCGACGCGTGGACGTTAGTGTGTCCGCTCCGCTCAAGCAACAGACTCTTGTTCGCAATCGCTTCTCTCGCCTTTGTGGCGCTTCGACACGCCCTTCGTGTCCTGACGTCCGGGACAATTCGCGAGTGGCGCCCGGCTGGCTGCGCGCCTCCGACATATACACAAAAAGTGTCAATGACTAACCAATAATATATTGGACGTGTATTAGTTGCAGCCATATTCTCCAGAAGACCCAACAACGGGCGCGAAAATGACCATGGCAAGCAATCTCATTCTTGAAACCGTCGGACTGAGGAAAGAATTCAAGGGATTTGTCGCCGTAAACGACGTCAGTCTCAAGGTCAGGCGTGGGCACATCCACGCGCTGATTGGTCCGAACGGTGCAGGCAAGACCACCTGCTTCAACCTCCTTACCAAGTTCCTGGATCCCACGCGCGGCACCATACGGTTCAACGGTGCCGAGATCACCGGCGAGAAGCCGGCGCAGATCGCACGCAGGGGCGTGGTGCGCTCCTTCCAGATCTCGGCGGTGTTTCCGCACCTGACCGTGCTCGAGAACGTACGTATCCCGCTGCAGCGCAGGCTCGGGATTTCCTTCCAGTTCTGGCGCTCGCCGAAAGTCCTCGCATCGCTCGACGACAGGGCCATGGCATTGCTCGCCGACGTCGGACTGGAGGACTTCGCCGACATGACGACCGCCGAGATGCCGTACGGTCGCAAGCGCGCGCTGGAAATCGCCACCACGCTGGCCCTCGACCCCGAGCTGATGCTGCTCGACGAGCCCACGCAGGGCATGGGCCACGAGGACGTTGACCGCGTCATGCAGCTCATCAAGAAGGTCTCGGCCAATCGCAGCATCCTGATGGTGGAGCACAACATGAAAGTGGTGTCCGGCATCTGTGACGCCATCACGGTGCTGGCGCGCGGCAGCGTGCTGGCCGAGGGCACATACGCGGAAGTCTCCGCCAACCCGCAGGTCATCGAGGCCTATATGGGCAGCGCCGATGCCGCGCTCGCTGCGCCGGGAGGGCATTGATCATGGCGACGGAATACCTGCGGGTCACCGACCTCCATGCCTTCTACGGCGAATCGCACATCCTGCACGGTATCGATTTGCTGGTGAACGAGGGAGAGTGCGTGACCCTGCTCGGCCGCAACGGGGCAGGCCGTACCACCACCCTGCGCGCCATCATGGGCCTGACGGGGCGGCGTGCCGGCTCGGTCATGATCGACGGCCGCGAGGCAATCGGCATGCCGGCCCATCGCATCGCGCGTCTCGGCGTCGGCTTTTGCCCGGAAGAGCGGGCGATTTATTCCAGCCTCTCCTGCGAGGAGAACCTCCTGCTGCCGCCGCAGGTGGGTGGCGGCGGGATGAGCCTCGAAGAGATCTACGCGATGTTCCCCAACCTCCACGAGCGGCGGCATAGCCAGGGCACGCGGCTCTCGGGCGGCGAGCAACAGATGCTGGCGATGGCGCGCATCCTGCGCACCGGGGCGCGGTTGCTGCTGCTGGACGAAATCTCCGAGGGACTGGCGCCGGTGATCGTGCAGAAGCTCGCCCAGGTCATCCGCGACCTCAAGGCGAAGGGCTACACGATCGTGCTGGTGGAGCAGAACTTCCGGTTCGCCGCGCCGCTGGCCGACCGCATGTACGTGGTGGAGCACGGCCAAATCGCCGCGGAGATCCACCAGCACGAGATTCACGAGAAGCAGCACCTGCTCCAGGAACTCCTGGGTGTCTGAGACCGCTGCGGAGGAGACAACATGACAACGATTCTGGGAGTCCCGCTACAGGGGCTGTTGGGGCAACTCGTGCTCGGGCTGGTGAACGGCTCGTTTTACGCGATTCTCAGCCTCGGGCTTGCCGTGATCTTCGGCATGCTCAACATCATCAACTTTGCCCACGGCGCGCTGTTTATGGTGGGCGCATTCGTCGCCTGGGCGGCCCTGGAGTATCTCGGCATCAGCTACTGGTGGTCGCTGCTGGCGGCGCCGGCGCTGGTCGGGCTAGCGGGTATCGCCATCGAACGCGGCCTGCTGCGGTGGCTGTACAAGCTCGACCACCTGTACGGGCTGCTGCTCACCTTCGGGCTGGCGCTGATTATCGAAGGCCTGTTCCGCTTCCAGTTCGGCGTCTCGGGGCAGCCCTATTCGATTCCCGAGGAGGTGGCCGGCGCCTTCAACCTCGGCTTCATGAGCCTGCCGAAATACCGCGCGTGGGTCATCGGCGCCTCGCTCACAGTGTGCCTGGTGACCTGGTTCACGATCGAGAAGACCCGCCTCGGCGCCTACCTGCGCGCCGCCACCGAGAACCCAAGCATTACCCAAGCCTTCGGCATCAACGTGCCGGTGATGGTGATGCTGACCTATGCCTTCGGCGTGGGCCTGGCCGGGCTGGCCGGCGTGCTGGCAGCACCGACGGGGCAACTAAGTCCGCTGATGGGGTCGAACCTGATCATCGTCGTGTTCGCGGTGGTGGTGATCGGCGGCATGGGTTCCATCCTTGGCGCGATCGTCGCCGGGCTGGGGCTGGGCGTGGTCGAAGGACTGACAAAGGTGTTTTATCCGGAGGCGTCGGCCACGGTGGTCTTCGTGATCATGGTCATCGTGCTGATGGTTCGGCCGGCAGGCCTGTTTGGCAAGGAAAAGTGAGGTCGAGTATGAAAATGAGAAATCTTGGCTACGGTGTCCTGCTGCTGGGCGCGCTGGCGGCCCCGGCCGTGCTCTATCCGGTGATGCTGATGAAGGTGCTGTGCTTCGCCTTGTTCGCCTGCGCCTTCAACCTGCTGCTCGGCTATACCGGCCTGCTCTCGTTCGGCCATGCGGCGTTCCTCGGCACGGCGGCCTACATATCGGGCTACGGCATGAAGACCTGGGGGCTGACCCCGGAACTCGGCCTGCTGCTCGGCACGGCCGTCTCGGCTGCCGCGGGCTTTGTCGTCGGGGCGCTCGCTATTCGCCGGCAGGGCATCTACTTCGCGATGATCACGCTTGCGTTGGCACAGATGTTCTACTTCCTGTTCCTGCAGGCGCCGTTCACCGGCGGCGAGGACGGCATGCAGGCCATTTCGCGAGGCAGGCTGTTCGGCCTGATCGACCTGGCGTCGGACCTGCGCATGTACTACTTTGTGCTGGCGATCTTCCTGTTCGCCTTCTGGCTGATCCACCGCATCATCCATTCGCCTTTCGGCCAGATCCTGAAGGCGATCCGCGAGAACGAGGCGCGCACCACCTCGCTGGGCTACGACGTCGCGCGCTACAAGCTGCTGGCCTTCGTCCTCTCGGCGGGCCTGGCCGGCCTTGCCGGGGCCACCAAGACCCTGGTCTTCCAGTTTGCCACGCTGACCGACGCGCACTGGCACACCTCCGGCGAAGTCGTGCTGATGACGCTGTTGGGCGGCCTTGGCACGGCCTTCGGCCCGGTGGTGGGCGCGGGCATAGTGGTCGCCATCCAGAACGCCTTGGCCGACAAGGTCGGTTCCATGATCACCGTGATCATGGGGAGCATCTTCGTCGTGTGCGTGCTGGCGTTCCGCCGCGGCATCGTCGGCGAGTTGAACGCGTTGTGCCAGAACATTGTAGGCAACCGCCGCGGCCGGCCCGCACCGTGCCACGCTGCCGTGCCGGCACCAAGTCATGACGAAACGCCCGCCGGAGCAGGCGTGCCTGGCCGGCGCGTGGAAGGAAAGGCATGAAATCTGGCGCTGAACGGAACACCCCATATCTATCCCCACAGTAGAGGAGACACATGATGAACAATCGCATCAAGCTGCTTTCGCTCGCCGCGCTGCTGACGGCCTCGACGGCGCAGGCCGAGATCACGGACGGCGTGGTCCGGATCGGCGTGCTCAACGATCAGACCGGCGTTTATGCCGGGCTGGCTGGTCCCGGTTCGGTCTGGGCCGCGAAGAAGGCGGTCCAGGACTTTGCGCCCGAGAAGCATGGCCTGAAGGTGGAGATCGTGGCCGCCGACCACCAGAATAAGCCGGACGTCGGGGCGAGCATCGCCCGCCGCTGGTTCGACGTGGACAAGGTGGACGCTATCGTCGACGTGCCGACCTCGTCGGTCGTCCTGGCGGTCAACCAAGTGGCCAAGGAGAAGAACAAGGTGATGATTGTCACCGGCGGCGGCACCTCCGACCTCACCGGCAAAGCCTGCACGCCCAATGCGATCCACTGGGCCTACGACACGTGGGCACTGGCGAATGGGACTGGTAAGGCGGTGGTCAAGTCGGGTGGCAAGAGTTGGTTCTTCGTGACTGCTGACTACGCCTTCGGCCACTCGCTCGAACGCGACACCGAGGCCGTTGTCGTCAAGAACGGTGGCAAGGTCCTCGGCAAGGTCCGGCATCCTTTCCCGGGCAACGATTTCTCCTCCTACCTGCTTCAGGCTCAGGCCTCCAAGGCACAGGTAGTGGGCCTGGCCAACGCCGGGGGGGACACCATCGGCGCGGTCAAGCAGGCCGCCGAGTTCGGCGTGACCGCCGGCGGTCAGAAGCTGGCAGGCCTGCTCGTCTTCAGCAGCGATGTCCAGGCGCTCGGCCTCAAAGCCGCTCAAGGCCTTTTGCTGAGCGAGACCTGGTACTGGGACATGACCGACGAGAACCGCAAGTTCGGCAAGGAATTCGCCGCCGCCAACAACGGCAAGTTTCCAACCATGGCGCAGGCGGGCACGTACTCGGCGGTGACCCACTACCTGAAGGCAGTGGCGGCGATGAAGGCGGACGGCGACGGCGCTGCCGTGGTCGCGAAGATGAAGGCGATGCCCACCGACGACAAGCTGTTCGGCAAGGGCAGCATCCGCGAAGACGGCCGGAAGATCCACCCGCTCTATCTTTTCGAGGTGAAGAAGCCGTCGGAATCGAAGTACGCGGGCGACTTCTACAAGCTCATCGCCACCATTCCCGCCAACGAGGCGTTCCGGCCGATGGAAGAAGGTGGCTGCCCGCTCATTGGGAAGAAGGCGTCATGAGGATCACCGGACATATGCTGATCGGGCAGAGCAGCGTCAGCGGCACCGCCGGCGCGTTCAAGGCGTTTTCTCCGGCGCTTGCCGCCGACATCGAGCCCGCGTTCGGGGGCGCCGGCCCCACCGACGTCGATCAGGCCTGCCGCCTCGCTGCGAGCAGCTTTGCGAGGTATCGCGAGACGACGCCCGAGACCCGCGCCAGCTTCCTGGAAACCATCGCCGCCGGCATCGAAGGCCTCGGCGACGCCCTCATCGAGCGCGCCATGGCCGAGACGGCTCTGCCGCGAGCGCGTCTGCAGGGCGAGCAGGCGCGCACGGCGGGCCAGTTGCGGCTGTTCGCAGGGGTTGTACGGGCCGGGCACTGGCATGGGGCGACGTTGGATACGCCCTTGCCCTATCGCACGCCGCTGCCGCGCCCCGACCTGCGCCGACGCAACGTCCCGCTGGGCCCGGTGGCCGTCTTCGGCGCCAGCAATTTCCCGCTGGCGTTCTCGGTGGCCGGCGGCGACACGGCGTCGGCCCTCGCGGCGGGCTGCCCGGTGGTCGTCAAGGCCCACCCAGCGCATCCCGGCACTTCCGAACTGGTCGGCCGGGTCATCCAGGCGGCGGTGGCCGAATACGGGCTGCCGGAGGGGACGTTCTCCCTGCTCTTTGGCGTTGGCAATGACGTAGGACAGGCGCTCGTCGGGCATCCCGCCATCCGGGCGGTCGGCTTCACCGGCTCCCGGGCCGGTGGCCTCGCGCTCTTGCGGCAGGCAATGGCCAGGCCCTTGCCGATTCCGGTCTACGCCGAAATGAGCAGCGTCAACCCGGTGCTCCTGCTGCCACATGCGCTGGCAGATCGTGCCGAAGACATCGCGCGGGAATTTGTCGATTCGCTCGTGATGGGCGTCGGCCAGTTTTGCACCAACCCCGGTTTGGTGATCGCGCTGGAAGGGGACGACTGTGATCGCTTCGAGGCCGAAGCCGGGCGGACCGTACAAGGCAAGCCGGCGGGTACGATGCTGACGCCCGGCATCGGCCGCGCCTACGCCGCCGGGGTGGCGCGCCTGCAGTCGCATGAGGCAGTACGAGGCGTGGCCACCGGCGAAAGCAGCAGCGGCGCCTGCGCGGCGACGGCCCATCTGTTCGCCACCGACGCGGCCAGCTTTCTGGCTTTTCCCGAACTGGGTGAGGAGATATTCGGTCCCTGCTCGCTGATCGTCAGATGCCGCTCGGCGGCGGATGTGGCGGCGGTGCTCGACGGGCTGGAAGGGCAACTGACCGCCACGCTGCAGATGGCGCCGGCGGACCAAGCTCTCGCGGCCGAACTGCTGCCGCGGCTGGAAGACCGGGCGGGCCGAATCCTGGTAAACGGCTTCCCGACCGGCGTGGAAGTGAGCCACGCCATGGTCCACGGCGGACCGTTCCCGGCCACGTCCGATGGGCGCAGCACGTCGGTCGGCAGTGCCGCCCTCGAGCGGTTCCTGCGCCCAGTGTGCTATCAGAACTTCCCATCCAGCCTGTTGCCGGCCGCGCTGGCCGACTTCAACCCACTGGCGCTCGACCGCCACGTCGACGGTAGCCTGTCGCCGACCTCCCGTCGCGACTGAACACCCGCGCCATCCTCCACCTTGCCCATGTTGCAGCGGGCGAGGTCGGGGGGACCCTCACAGCATGCTTTTGGCCGTCTCGATGAACGCCGTCATGAGCGGCGTTGGGGTGCGCTGGCTATAGCCGAGCATGATCTCGATTGTCGGCTGCCGGCCTTCGATCGGCTTGTAAACCACGTGGTCGAACTTCACCTTCCGGACTGATGCTGGCACGAAGCCGATGCCCGCACCGGAGCTGACCAGGCCGAGTAGCGTATAGACCTGCCCCACTTCCGAGATAACCTTCGGTACAAAACCCGCCGACGCGCACATGCGCATGTTCATGGCGTGGAAGTCCGGCGCCATCTCTGGTATGTACATGATGAAGGGCTCCTGCGCACATTTCTTCAGAGAAATCGACTCAGCATTCGCCAACGGGTGTCTTGCCGGCACGGCCAGCACGAACGGCTCTTCCAGGATGGTCTCCCATGTCACTTCCTCAAGGTCTGGCACCGGCCGCATGAAGGAAATATCCGCGTCACCCCGGCGCAGAGCTTCCGCCTGTTTGACGACCGGAAACCAGCGCAGCAGGATTTCGACGGAAGGAAAGCGTTCTCGGTAGGCGCGCAGGATGGGCGGCAGCAGCGTATAGGACGTGTGTTCGAAGAAGCCGACCGTCAGCCGACCCGTCTCGCCGCGATGCGCGCGTTGCGCCTGCACGACTGCCCTCTCGGTAGCTCGCAGGATCTGCCGCGCTTGCTCAAGGAAAATGCGACCCGCTTCCGTCAGCTCCACGTGCCGACGCGAGCGATTTAGCAGTGTGACATCCATCTCCTCCTCGAGTTGGCGGATCTGCATGCTCAGCGGAGGCTGTGCGATGTGCAGTCGCTCGGCCGCTCTCGTGAAATTAAGTTCCTCAGCGATGGCGATGAAGTACCGCAGGTGGCGAAGGTCCATCACTATATCCATTGAGTATCAAAGATCCATTAATTATATATTGGACACTAGTTTGTGCAATCCCTAGGATTCCATGCATACCCCGCTCCGCACGCCACCCCAGTCGGTCCGCAAGGCTGGCACCGGAGACCGGACAAGCCAATGTACGCATGGAGACAAACATATGGATTCCAGACTGATCGATGATGCGCTCGATCGCATCCTGCAACGCATCGATGCGACGATCGCGCAGGACGAGGTGGGCTTTCCGCACTATGGCAATCCGGCCGACGGCACCTGGACACGCACCCCGGCCGGCGACTGGACCGGTGGGTTCTGGGTCGGGATGCTGTGGCTGGCTGCCTTGCGCACTGGCGAGCAGAAGTACCGCGACAGCGCCCGCATGTGGTCCGCACGGCTGGCGCCGCGGGTGGTGTCGAAGTCGGTGTTCAAAGGGTTCCTCTTCTGGTACGGCGCGCAACTCGGCGGCTCGCTGCTGGCCGATCCGCAGGCCGCGGGGCTCGCCCTCGACGGCTCGCGTGGCCTGGCGGAAATGTACAGCGAAGCAGCCCGCCTGATCCCGCTCGGCACCGAGGCTGAGGAGGCTTCCAGCGTGGGGGCGTGCGAGGTCAACATCGATGCGATTCCGGGCACCGTGGCGCTGCTGCTGCGGCACGACGCCGCGCTCGGCACGGGCGAGATCGGCCGCCAGCACCTGCGCCAGCACATTGCCTTATGCGTGCGGGAGGATGGCTCGGTTTGCCAGTCCGCCACATTCAATGCTGCCGATGGTTCGCTCGTGAAGCGCTACACGCACAAGGGCATTCATGACAGCAGCACCTGGGCCCGCGCCCAGGCGTGGGGCATGCTCGGCCTCGCACAGGCGCTGTCGTGCGGCGAGCAGGCGTTCAAATCCGACGCGATCCGCGTGGCCGATTGGTGGGTCGCGCACCTGCCCGCCGACTGCGTGGCCTTCTGGGATTTCGACGATCCCGCCATCCCGCACACTAACCGCGACACCTCGGCCACTGCCATCGCCGCCGCCAGCCTGTTCAAACTGGCTGCGCTCATCCCGGAGCGGGCGGCAGTCTACCGCCAGGCCGCCGTCGAGAGCATCGAGCAACTCGTGATCCGCTTCCTGACCCCGGTCAGCCCAGGCGATGTACGGCAGGCGGGCATCCTCACCGGCGGCTGCTTCAACAAGCGCAATGGCGTCGCCATGGATAACGAACTGGTCTGGGGCGACTACTTTCTCTTCGAATCTCTGCTCATCCTCGCGGGCAGGATTGACGCCACCCAGGTCTGAACCCAACCCACTCCCGGAGAAACCAAGTGTCCGACATCAAGATCCCGCACGAAGGCAACGTATCCACCCTTATTGGCACGCACACCAGCTACACGCGCACCCTCGGCGAGTACGACATCTATGCCTTCGCCGGCATTAGCGGTGACAACCACCCCAATCACATGGACGAAGAATACTGCAAGCGCATGGGCTTCGGCGGCCGCATCGCGCAGGGCGCCATGATGGTCGGTTTCATCGCCGGCGCCGTGACCAAGTATCTCGACATGATCAAACGCCCGGCGGTCTCCTACGGCTACGACAACGTGCGCTTCACCAAGCCCGTTCGCATCGGAGACACCCTCACCGTGAACTACCGCATTGCCCGCGCCGACGACGAGAAGAAGCGCCTGTGGGCTGAGGCGACGCTACTCAACCAGCGGGGCGAGACGGTCTGCGTCGGTACCCACATTATCCATTTCCAGGCCTGAGCCCGGGCTGCGAGCGGCGAGAAAGGTGAGAGATCGCATGAGCAAGATCTGTACTGCGGCGCAGGCCGTTTCGGATATCCGGCCCGGCCAGAGCGTGGGCAGCGTCGGCGTGATCGGCTGGCTGACGCCGGACGCGTTGTTCCAGGCGCTGGCGCAACGCTTCCATGAGACTGGATCGCCTCGTGACCTGACCTTCTTCTTCCCGGTCAGTGTCGGCGACGGCATGGGCATCCGCGGCATGGATCACGTGGCAGTCGAAGGGCTGATGAAGCGGATCGTGTCGGGCAACTTTACCAATGCGGTGAATCCGGCCACCGGCGAGCGCCCCGAGTTCATGCGCCTGATCCGCGAGAATCGGGTGGAAGCCTACTGCTGGCCGATCGGCGCCACCATGCACTGGCTGCGCGAAGTCGCCCGGCGCAGCCCAGGCTACCTGACCCGCATCGGCCTCGGCTCCTACATCGATCCGCGCCAGCAGGGTGGCAAGTACACGGCGCGCGCCACCGACGACCTGGTGCGGATGCAGGAGCTGGACGGCAAGGAATACCTCTTCTATCCGAGCTGGCCGCTCGACGTGGCGTTCCTGCGTGCCACCAGCGCCGACGAGCACGGCAACCTGAGCTTCGAGGACGAGCCGATCACGTCGTGCGCGCTGGCCATGGCGCTGGCGGTGAAGGCGTCAGGCGGCACCGTGATCGCACAGGTGCGCAAGCTGGTGCCGCGCCACGCCCGGCCGGCGCATGCGGTGCGGATTCCCGGCGTGCTGGTGGATCGCGTCGTGGTGGAACCCGACGCCATGATGACCACCGACATCCGGTACGACGATGCCTATCTCGGCGGCCAGCTTTTCGACGGTCGCGCCTCGGACCGCCTGACGCCCGGCGCCGACAAGGTGATCGCTCGGCGGGCGGCCCGGGAAATCAGGCCCGGCGAGGTCAGCATCTTCGGCTTCGGCGCTTCGTCCGACGTGCCCACGGTGATGATGGAAGACGGCCTGTTCGCCGACGGCGGCCTGCATCGCTACAGCTTTACCACCGAGCACGGCCCCTTCGGCGGCGTCGTGATGAGCGGTTGGCAATTCTCCGCCAACAAGTATCCGGAGGCCTTGATCGACGGCCCCTCGCAGTTCGACTTCATTGACGGCGGCAACTGCCCGATGGCGGCGCTGGCCTTTGCCCAGTTCGACCGGGCCGGGAACATCAACGTCAGCCGCTTCGGCGCGGCCAATCCGGGGCCGGGCGGCTTCATCGACATCGCCTACAACGCGCGCAAGCTGCTGTTCACCGGCACCTTCACCACCGGCGGCCTCGCCGCCGACACCACCGACGGTTTCCTGTCGGTCGGGCGTGAGGGGAGCGTGCGCAAGTTCGTCGAGCGCGTGGATGAGATCACCTATCCGCTCGGGCGCAACGTGGCCGAGCGCGGCCAGGAGGCCAAGGTCATCACCGAGCGCGCAGTCTTCTCGGTGGCGCCAGACGGACTGGTGCTGGAGGAGGTTGCGCCCGGTATTGACATCAGGTCGCAGGTGCTAGACCTGATGGCCTTCCCGCCGGTGCGCGTGGCGGAGCCGCTTCCGCGCATGGACCCAACGCTATTCCGCGCCTGACGCATCGACATATCTACGAGGAAAACATGGCTGTCATCAACTACCTGACTACCGTTCACATCGACTTCGGCGCCATCCGGATGCTGGGGGCCGAGCTGCAGCGCCTGGGCATCCAGCGACCGCTGATCGTCACCGACCGCGGCATCCGCGCCGCCGGTATCGCCGACAAGGTGCTCGACGCCCTGGGCCCGGATTGCACGCCCACCGTCTTCGAGGACACCCCATCCAACCCGACGGAAGCCGCCGTGTCCGCCGCGACCGGCCTTTACCTCGGCAATGGCTGCGACGGCATCGTGGCCGTGGGCGGCGGGTCGCCCATCGACCTGGGCAAGGCCACCGCGCTGCTGGCGACCCACCCGGCACCGCTGCAGACCTACGCGGCGGTGGAGGGCGGCGCGAGCCGGATCACCAGCCGGGTCGCCCCGCTGGTGGCCATCCCGACGACTGCGGGTACCGGCAGCGAGGTGGGCCGGGGCGCTGTCATCGTCATGGAGTCCGGCCGCAAGCTCGGCCTGCTTAGTCCGTTCCTGCTGCCGAAGCTCGCCATCTGCGACCCCGAACTGACGCTGGGATTGCCTCCGGCCCTGACCGCCGCGACCGGCATGGACGCCATCGCCCACTGCATCGAGACCTTCCTGGCGCCGGCCATCAACCCGCCCGCCGAGGCGATCGCTCTGGACGGCCTGCGCCGCGGCGTGGCCAATATCGGCAAGGCCACCGCCGACGGCAGCGACCGCGACGCGCGCTGGAACATGATGATGGCCGCCATGGAAGGCGCGCTGGCCTTCCAGAAGGGGCTGGGCGCGGTGCATGCCCTGTCGCACCCGCTGGGCGCGGTGCCCGGCGTCTCGTTGCACCACGGCACGCTGAACGCCGTGCTGCTGCCGGCCGTGCTGCGCTTCAACAAGCCGGCGACCCAAGCCAAGCAGGCCGCACTGGCACAGGCCATGGGCCTGCCCGCCGGCGGGGACCCGGTTCAGGCCATCAGCGACCTCAACGCCCGTCTCGGCTTGCCGGCCGGTCTCGGCGCCATGGGCGTGCCGCGTGACGTGTTGGAAGACATCGCTGTCGCCGCCACGAAGGACCACTGCCACGCCACCAATCCCCGCATTGCCACGGTCGACGATTACATGGCGATGCTGCAGGAATCGTATTGAGGAGGAAGACGATGTCATACGTCGCAGAACACCACGAGATGATCCGCGAGGCGGTGCGCCGCTTCGCCGAGGAAGAGATCGCACCGGTCGCCCACCGGTTGTGGGAAGAGGAGAGTTTTCCCTACGAGATCTGGCGCCGGGCCGGCGAACTGGGCTATATCGGGCTGCCGTACCCCGAAGCCTGGGGAGGTAGCGGCGGCGACTGGCTTGGCTTCGCCATTGCGCTGGAAGAGATCGCCCGCGTCGATTGCGCCGTGGCAGTGGCCATCATGGCCAACTCGACGGCGGCCAGCCTGCTCAACAACTACGGCACCGACGGCCAGAAGGCGCGCTTCCTGCGGCCGATCCTGACGGGCACGCAGGTCGGCTGCATCGGCCTGACAGAGCCGAACGCCGGCTCCGACGCCGCCAATATCCAGACCCGCGCCGTGCTGAAGGATGGCTGCTGGGTCATCAATGGCGCCAAGACCTTCATCAGCAACTCGGGTTCCGAGATCACCGGCCCGATCGTCATTGCGGCGGTGACGGGAACCCGGCCCGACGGCCGCAAGGAGATTTCGAACTTCATCGTGCCGAACGGCACGTCCGGCTTCAGTCATGGCAAGAAGCTGCACAAGATCGGCTGGCGCGGATCGACCACATTCGAGCTGTTCTTCGAGGACTGCGCCATTCCTGCCAACCACCTGCTTGGCGAGGTCGGGGCCGGCCTCCGGCAGACCTTGTCACAAGTGAGCACCGGCCGCATCCTGATCGGAACGCTGGGCCTGGGCATCCTGCAGGGCTCGCTGGAACGCTCTGTCCGCTACATGAGCGAGCGCACAGCGTTCGGCAAGACGCTCAACCAGTTCCAGTCGTTGCAGTTCAAGCTGGCCGACATGGCGACCCACGCACACGCCGCCCGCCTGATGCTCTACGACGCTGCGGTGGCCAAGGACGAGGGCCGGCCCTACGATCGGCAGGCCTCGATGGCAAAGCTCTTCGCAACCGAGAAGGCCATGGAGGCGGCCCACCAGGCCGTGCAGATCCACGGCGGCAACGGGATCATGACGGAGTACGCGGTATCGCGCGCGTTCGGAGATGCCAAGGTGCTTGAGATCGTTGAGGGGACCTCCGAGATCCAGCGGATGATCATCTCCCGCGACGTAATGCGCTGACGCACGGCTGCAGCCAGTGAGGCAATCCATGGAACACGTCGAACACAGCGCGAATGGGCTGGAGCGCAGCCCGGTCAACTTCGTGCCTCTGACACCGATCTCCTTCCTGCGAAGGACGGCCGAGGTCTACCCTGAGCGTACAGCCATCATCTACGGCGAGCGCCGCACGAGCTGGCGGGCAATGCTGGACCGCAGCCGCCGCCTCGCGTCGGGGCTGGTGGCCGCCGGCGTCAGGACTGGCGATACAGTGGCCGTGATGGCCGCCAACACGCCGGAGATGCTGGAGATGCATTTCGGCGTGCCCATGAGCGGCGCCATGCTGAACACGTTGAACGTGCGCTTGGACGCGGCCGCCATCGCCTTCATGCTCAGGCACGCGGATGCAAAGGTGCTGATCACCGACACGGAGTACGCTGACGTAGTCGAAGCCGCACTGGCGCTGCTCGACGACAAGCCACTGGTGATTGACATCATCGATCCCGCCGTCAAAGCGGGCCGCAGGCTGGCGGAGATCGAATACGAGGGCTTCCTGGCCGGGGGCAATCCGCACTGGGAGGGCGGCGAGCCCGTCGACGAATGGCAGGCCATCGCCCTCAACTATACGTCCGGCACCACGGGCAACCCAAAGGGCGTGGTCTACCACCATCGCGGCGCCTATCTGGCTGCGCTGTCGAACATGCTCGACTGGGGCATGCCCCGGCACGCCGTCTTCCTGTGGACGCTGCCGCTGTTCCACTGCAATGGCTGGTGCTTCGCCTGGACGCTGGCGGCCAACGCCGGTACCAGCGTCTGCCTGCGGCGGGTGGATGCTGCCGCCGTGCTCGATGCGATTCGCGAGCACCAGGTCACGCATTACTGCGGAGCGCCGATCGTGCATGCGATGCTTGCCCACGCACCTGAAGCGTGGAAGGCGGGCATCGACCATCCGGTCCACGGACTCATCGGCGGCGCGCCGCCGCCGATGCCGGTGATCGAGGGCCTGTTGCGCATGGGGATCAGGATCACCCAGATCTACGGGCTGACCGAGGTCTACGGCCCCGCGGCGGTTTGCGTGGAGCAGCCCGAATGGAACGACCTCAGCATCGATGCGCTGGCGGAACGGAAAGGACGGCAGGGCGTCCGCTACACTGCGCAGGAAGGCATGGCCGTGCTGCATCCCGAAACCCTTGTGCCGGTGCCGTGGGACGGGAAGACCATCGGCGAAGTCATGTTCCGCGGCAACATGACGATGAAGGGCTACCTGAAGAACCCCGAGGCCACGGCGGAAGCTTTTGCCGGCGGCTGGTTCCACTCGGGTGACCTCGCAGTCGTCTGCCCGGATGGCTATGTACAGATCCGGGACCGTTCCAAGGACGTCATCATTTCCGGCGGAGAGAATATCAACTCGCTGGAGGTGGAGGAGGTGCTCTACCGGCACCCCGCGGTGCGCGTGGCAGCCGTCGTCGCCCAGCCGGACGAGCGTTGGGGGGAGACGCCATGCGCCTTTGTCGAAGTCGCCGATGGCGCTAGGGTTGGCGAGCGCGAACTGATCGAACATTGCCGCGCCCACTTGGCGCACTTCAAGGCGCCGAAGAAGGTAGTCATCGGCCGACTTCCCAGGACGTCGACCGGCAAGATCCAGAAGTTCCTCCTCAGGCAACAAGCAAGCTGCGGCGCTCCCTGGCCCGGCCACGTACCGACGTGAGTTCTCCCGTGAATGGGTTTCGGTGGCCAGCCGAACCTGCTCTTCACTTTCGGGATATCCGTGAGCGCCCGGTCGTGGCGGAGCAGAAGACTCGTGTCCGGCATCGCATTGGCAGCGAAGACCGGTTGATCGACCGCCTTGGCGACATCTTGCGCGAGATGCGTGACTGGCGGGGGGCTACCGCTCGGCAGGCACGGCATATGGCCAGGCGTCACGGTATCGGCTACCAGGCCGCGCTGCTCTTCCTCTATCGCGCGGAGATGCGTTCAGCGTGCCCGAGGCGCATGGTGATCTGTCTAGCTGCGGCGGTGGACCTTGGCATTGACTTGAGCGGCTTCCCACCTGGATGCAGGATCGAAGAGGCAGAGTTGTCTTCGGAACTTCGGGTCATGTATTGGGCGGCCTTACGGAGGGGCGCAGGGCGGAAATGGAGCCAGTGGCCGGGTGATGGCGCCGGACAAGCATGAGTACAGAGTAATTTCGGATGGTGGTCGGCTAAATCGGCGGTGATAGGCGGCCGTAGGCATGGCAACCCGTGAAGTTGCTCCGATCCTTTTCTGCCGTTTTGACGCGCTGATTGCTGAATGACTGAAATGGCGACCGTCTGCCGAAGCAGCATTAGGGCGAATGACCGTTGGACTCGAATAGCCGTCATCGTGTTGAGGAAGATTCGAACGGCGCAGAAGGGTCGTTCTGCGACTGTCGCGGTTTCCGATACCGTCGACGCCCGACTGCGCACCAGGAGCTGGTAGCTACCAGCTATCCCTTAGCGGTGACGCCGCCAAGCTCCGTGCCCGCACCTGCACGCGGGCTCGGCCGCTGGCGGACAGCACCCCAAGGCTCTCGCCTCCTTAAGCCGCATCTGTGCGGTCTTCGCCTGTCGCTTTCAGAACACGGTTGATCGGCGCGAGATCGACCAGCAGCGCATCGCGGATCTCTCTCAGATCGGCGTCCTTGTAATTCCGCCTGAGCAGGTTCTCGATGAGCTCCTGCTGTCGTGGCTGGCCGAACGACAATCGATAAAGAGAGAGAATCCGCAGAATCTCGTCAAGTCGGTCGATTTCGCTACTGAACGGCGCCACCGGTACGATCCGTTCGAGGCACGCGGAGCCACGCGGGACATACCAGTACGGCACGAGATCCGTTCGGCGCTCATCCTTGCTTGCAAGATCGAAAAGTCGCGTCCAGACGTCGTGTGACTGCAACGGCGCGGTCGAAGTCAGTGCGTCGCCATAAGCCTGCGCGACACGCTGGCGCACCACCAGCGATTTATAGCGGTTGATGCGCCCTTCACGCTGCTCGAGATCGATCGGATTGGCAGGCAGGCTCCAGTGCACGACGCGCCGGCAATACCAGTGAAAATCGAGTCCTTCCTGACCGATGGACGTCGAATTGAGCATGAACGGCCAGAACGGCGAATTGAACGATGCACGCACGTTGGTGATCCGCTTGATGCCCTCTTCCTCGGTGCTGCTCTGATTACCGAATGGCACGGCATAGTGGCAGTGGAACGTCACGTCGTGCCGCTTCATCTGGCCTTTCAGCGGTGGAAGCGCGGTCTGCGCCGTGAGCGACACCGCACCCGGCGCGATGGCCGCGTGAAACGCCCCGACCGACTCGTCCATGCCGCGATGAACCGATTTGAGCAGATGCAGGAACTCGTCGAACACGGCCTGCAAATTGCCCATCGCGGCGTACGATGAGACGGCTACCCAGGGCTTGGCACTGGGCAGCACGGCCCGCAGCACACGCTGCGATTCCATGCGGTTCATCTTGTCAATGAACGACGATGCGCAGTCCGTCGCGTGCGCGAGCAGTTTGTCGTCGGAGTCGTCGGCCGCGCCGGTCTCCCAGACCGTGCCGAGCGTGCGCCGCATGCACACCGCCGGCCCGGCGATGGCAAGATCCACGAGCCAGCCGAGCAAGTCGGCAGGCGGCTCGCCAAGTCCGCCATCGGCGCGGGCAAGCGCCTCCAGAACGCGCGGCACGTGCGCCTTGCGTGTCTGACTGGCCACGGAAAATCGCGAGAATGCGCGCGCCCAGCCCGTTGCGCATGCCTGCGTGTCGTTGTCGCCATCGTGAATCATGTCGAGCAGGAACGGCGCGAGCGCGTACCAGCGCGCGCTGTAACGCTGCGTCCCGTGCCCGTAGCGCTCGCACAGCAGGCGGAAATCCGCCGTCAGTTCGTCGCGCACGCGCTGCCTGACTCCATCGAGCGAAACGCCAGGATGACATACCGGCACGGCCGCCAGACGCGCGGACGGATAGATCAGCCCCCACGCCGGACCGATCTTCGATCCATCGAACAGCAAGGTGCCTTTGTACGCGTCGCGGTTGTCGAGATAATCGTGACGCTTGCGCCCCCTGGCCAGCAGACGCCGTTCGCACTCGTACGAAACGTAGCTGCTCAGTGCACGCGGAGCCAGCACGAGCGAGGAAAACAGCAGTGTCTTGCTGAAGCCTTCTTTGTCCTTGAAGGGGCCGCAGCCCACATAGTTGGACAGGCTTGGCGGCACCCAGAGCAAGCGTTCGGCGCCCTCGGGCGCAGCCGCACGCAACACTTGCGCGAAGCGTCCGCTCGGCGCCTCGCGCGTCAGATCCAGACTGTAGTTCCGGAAGCGCTGGTACGGAATCCAGCCCGCGCCGGCTTCCTTCAGCGCCTCCTTGACGGGCGTATCTCTTGCATGCAGGCGAAGCGTCTCGCGAAGCTGATAGCCGCTCAGGAAAGACAGGCTCCATGGCGCGGCCTTGTGGAACTGCATGACATCGCTCACGGCGTGACCACGGCTAAGTGACTTGAGCGCCTGTGCGAGACGGTCGAGTGCGACGAATCCATCGATCTCCGCCATTTGCGGGCGTGCATCCAGTTCGTGCGCCCGCACGGTCACGAAGATCTTCTCGATGTCCGGCTCGATTGCGCCCCGCTCGGAGCGGCAGATATAAGGACGCAGCGCATCCTCGACGCGGTCGCGCTCGACCGTGCTGAGCGTGCCCGGCACCAACGGTGCTGCCGGCAGCGTCAGCAATTGCCGCAGCAGGGCATCGCGCGAAATTGCATAACGACCGAGCACGTCCTTGTCGTCCCGGCACAGGTAGCCGAGCAGATCGTTGAGCTGCTTCTCGTGCGCCTGGCCCTCCTGATCTTCGTCGAGATGCGTCAGCGCCTTGAACGGCGTCGCCGACAGCAGAAGCGTTGCATAGCCGGTGCCTTCATGCAGCACCCGCCTCGCGATGATCTGCTCCTCCGAAACGGTGTCCTCGCCGGCAGCCGCATCCGGCGTAGCGGGGCCGGCGTGCAGCAATGCCGAAAACCGCTGGAATTCATCGAGGATAAAGATATCCGCCTTCAGATTGCGCGCGCAGGCTTCGACGAACATCTGCCGGATGCCGCCGCGCACGCAGGTCGTCAGATGCGAGCCGTGTTTGATCGTCCTGATCTTTTCGGCCGCCGCTTCGGAGAGGCTCTGGATCAGAGTGGCCCACGAATGCAGATTCAGTTGCAACGCTTTCGCCGCAGTTCGCGCGGACGCGTCGAGCTTCGGCTCCTCCTTAAGACGCCCGATGAACTCCGCGCGCGCCTGAGGCTCGAGCTCCCGGTTATCGCAGTACCACGCAGCGTACTCCCATGCGCCCTTCACGCCGTTGCGAAAGAACTCTTCCAGGTGCTCGGTGTCATTGATCTGGCGTGCACTCTTCACAGCGAGCCAGAGGATGTAGCGCTCCAGCGCATTCCCGCCTCCCCGGCTCAGCGAAAACGAAGTCGCTGGCGTGAGTGAGCATGATTCCATCAGCGTGCCGGGTTCCGGGTCGTCCTGCTTGAGACCGAGTTCCGCGAGACGACCGAATTTCAGCGAACTGACCCACTGCTCCTGCTCACTGCCGCTGAACACGGCGAGCTTGCCCGCGTTCTCGTGCGCAAGCGCCTGATTCGAGCAGATATAAACCACTCTGAGCGGCTGCGCAGCGCGATTGTCTTCCAGGCGGCGGCTCAAAAGCGAAGCCACGACCCCGCGGGCCACCAGCGTCTTGCCGAGTCCGACTTCATCGCCGACCAGCAGTCGGCCGTGAAGCCCCTTCGGGCCGTCGAGACGCATGCACGCCTGCGTGACTGTTGCGCGCTGAAAGTCCCTCAAGTCACCCAGCGCGTCGTGGATGCGCTGTTGCGCTTCATGCTTCATGCGTTTCGTTCCTGATGGTAGGCGACAAAACTGTCGAAGAGCGCGTCCAGCCCTTCCGGCAAAGTCTCGACTTCGGCGCGAATACGCCGGTAAATATCGATGGCACGGCTCATCCGGCGCGGCGCGCGCGAGGCCGCCCGCAGGAGTTGCTCGTAGAGCGCGCCCTTGCCGTCGAGCCCGAACACGTCTGCGCCCTGCCCGTTGCCGTCGGCGCGCGACCAGTCGGTGCGCGACGGATCCAGGTCCAGAATCAACGCGAGGTAACGCAGGAGCTTTCTGCCGTCGCCGACGATATCCCGGAACAGCGCACCCTTGCGCCGCTCGAGCAAGTCAACGGACAACGCCGCCTGCACGACGAGTCGCTTGCGCACGCCTTTCGGCGACACGATCTCGACCGGCAGGAATGCGCTGATGTCCGTCAGGCTGATGCCGGTCCATGCCATCGAAGCGCCGAGCGCGCGCGGATCGTCGCGGCAGAGCAGGCGCACGATGGCCTCATAGCCCGCAGGCAATCGTAGGGCCGCGCAGTCCGGCTGCATGTCGAGCCGCAGATCGAACCGGCCCGGCTCGCTCTGATCTTCCTTCACATGGAGCAGCCACCCGGTGGAACTGAGTGCATGCACGGCGCGGCGCATCGCACTGTCTTCCTCGGGGCTGGCCGATCCGGCTTCGCGAAACTCGTGCTTGTGGAACACGTTCGACGTCTTCCATGCTTCCAGCAAGGCGTCGGGACCGATCTTGCGGTTCATCCCCGTCAGTCGCAGCATCAGTTCGCGATTACGGGGCGGCGCCAGCTTGCCCGGCTGCCCGAACGCGGCGTTCGTCATATTCGCCGAACCGACATGCCAGATGGCCTGCGCACCGTGCTTCGCGACGATGAGCTTGGCGTGAAGATTCTGTTGCTCTGGCGCGCGGCTTTCGTGCCGCTCCTCGCCGTCGACCACGCGCTCCGACAGCGACAGGCAATCCCATTTGTCCAGCGCGTCTCTGCCAATCTTGTCGAGCGTGTCCCCCCGGCTGATGAGCGTGCGTCTCGCGTCATCGCGCGTGCGGCTGGCCAGTTCGGCGAGCATGCTTTGTCCATCGGCATCGAGGAAAGGTGACACGACCAGCAGATCGCCGAACTTGTCCGGCAGATCCAGCGGCACGCCAGCGGTCTTCTCATCGCCGTGAAAGCCCGGCAGCACCTCGAACGCCGGGTCGAACTGATCGGGCGCCGTCCAAGCGACATGTCTGAGGGCATCGCACCAGACTTCGATCTCCGCAACGTGGCGAGGGTCCTGCGCCAGCGAGCGCAGAAACGCGAGGAGACGCGGATCGCCGTTGCCGCTGCGTGCCGTTTCGCCGTCGATCGACACGGCGAGATCCCAGCTACGATCGAACGTGAGGTTGCGCGACAACACCAGCAAGCGCCAGCGGTCCGCACCATCCTCATCCAGCGCGGTGAACCGCAGCAGCCACACTTTCGGATGGAAGGACGCGAACGGACCGTCTGCGCCTTCGAGCGCCACGACCGGCACGAGCAGCGGCTCGAGCAACGTAAAGAGGCGATTGAATTTGTCCGGCACCTTGATGTTGCCGCGCTGATAAAACACCATCAGGCGCTTCTGAAGCTGATCGATGGACTCGAGCAACGCCACACGCTCGCTCGACAGTTCGCCTTCCTCCTCTTCTTCCAGCGTCTGATCCAGCGAGAGCGCAAGCGAAGCGGCGGCGAGCGTTTCGAGATCGAGCGAGAAGGTGGTTGCGATGGCCGAGTGCAACGCATAGCCGGCAGGCGCGCGCAGTTGACCGCCGTAGTCGAGACGATCGCTTTCGAGCTTCAGCAAGGCAGCACCTCGACGATATCGTTCAACATGCGCCGCACGGTCTGCCAGCGATAGTCGAGCGCACTCATGCCGTACCAGTCGGCACGCTCGCGCGGCAGCTTGATCAACAACGAGCGAGCGGGCTTGTTTTCGACGGCCTGAGTACGGACAAGGGCATCGAGATCGGAGCGCTTCGGCGCGTGAGCCTGATTCAGCGCATTCCATCGTTCGAGGAATTCGATGGTCCGCCGCTTCACGCGCGTGCCGCCCGCCTCGGCGACGCTCAGCCACTCGAGATCCGCGCCCGGATGGAAGATGCCGGCGAGTTTGACTGTTGCGCGCCAATCGGCGTAGAGCTCATCGCAGAGCGCGTGCAGACGGTCATCGTCGATGCCTTCCGCAATCAGTCGGTTGAAAACGATATGCGCGCCCTCGACTGCGAGGCTGAAGCGCTGCGCCGCCGCAATGTTGTTGCGGCACGTCTGGCTGAACGAGAGTTGTCCGGCTGCCCATGCGCTGAACGCGGCAAAGCTGGCGTGGTCGTCGCTCAGCGCACTGGCCGCCAGGTCGTTGGAAAGCAACTGGGCGCAAACCGTGTCGCCAAGGTCACGCGCCGTAGTGAAGCGCTCGCGCAGGAAAAGCGCTTCGTCCACGTCCAGTTTCAAGGTGAGACCGGTCGGCCAGTCGCCTCGCGATCCGGGCGGCCGTCGCACGGCGGACTCGAAGCGTTGCCCGGCGTCGTCGCTGCCTTCGTGGGAGCTTACGACTTCCTGAGCTCCCCCGTCGCGTCGCCAGTAGCGGCAGAACTCCGCGAGCGAACTTTGCGTGCGTACGATTTCAAACACGCGCAGGCCGTTCCAGTAAGTCGAGGACGGGCGCCGCGCAACGCCGCCCTGCTCCACTACGGTGTGACCGATCACGCCTTCGGGTTCCAGGTCCGCCGCATCGTAGTTGGTCTTGAGCGTCCTGGCGAATTCGTTCTCCGCGATCTTCAGATATTCGTCGAGCGGTCGGCGGCGGCGCTTCGCGTCCGGCAACTCCGCCCAGTCCAGCATGATCTTCGGCACGGCGAGGAAATACCGTGCGCGCGTCTGAACCGTGGTGAAGCCGGGAAAGAGCGTGTCTGCGTATGCATCGCGGAGCTGTCCGAAGCCGAGTTCATCCAGCGTGCCCGGTTCTTTCATCAGCGCGAGCACTTCATGCACGCGCTTGCGGTCCGTCGAAGAAAAATCGATCCATCCAATGCTGCTCATCCAATCTCCGTCGATATTCATGCCGTCCGATCTGCAAGATATGTGCGTCACGCACTGCTTCGGTCAAGCCTGTCGAAAAGACTCTTCGGACTCTTAAAAAAATCCTGTCTAGTCCTGTTAATCGGCCATGCCAAAGTAACATTGACTTTGGGCGAGCACGGAAAACCACTGGACTTCTGAAGACGCTCCTTCAGTCGATATCAGATGGCGCCGCGCGCGCTTGCTCTATCTCCAAGTCGGTTCATTGACTATCGCTTGGACTGGGATACGAGATGGTCGCAAACGCGCAGATTTAGAGCAATGAATTCCTCCCAAGTGTGCAAGCGCGCGTATCGCAACTCATACATCCGATCAACCCGACAAATGTCAGGGCGTTCGCTGTAGATGGAACAGGCTTTGCTCGCTGCCTGGTAGTGCCTACATGCTCCGTCACCGCCATCCAAAAAGAGTGTTTCCTCGGAGAGATGAACGTTCTCACAGCAGCGCCCGCACTGCGTACAGGGAAAAGCGCGCGAAGCCGGCGCGTTCACTTCGCCAGGGATGCCAGCCATTTGCGCGTGCTCGCCGTATTACCCATTTCATAAGGCAACTCAATGCCCTGCTTGGCGATTTCATCTTTCAAAACGAGACCACGCTGCATTTCGTCGTTGCAAGCGGACAAATCGCGAGAAAACGCTGCCAACTGCTCGGTGTCCATGTCGAACTCCAGACGCGCTAACTCGGTCAGGTAGCCGTCCAGTTCCGCATTGATAGCTTGATACTTCTTCACCGTATCCGCATGCGGCATCATGGATTCGAGGTAAGCCCAAGCACGTTGTGCCACGTTGCTATGCAGCAATACATAGGTGAACCCAAGCGTTGCCAGCCCGGCGACCAAAGCGCTCACGAACGACGCCAGTTCAGCGCCGAATGGGAAATTGCACAACGGCAGCAATTGCGCATGGGCTATCGATCCCACCGTCACGCCCGCAGCCGCCGACAGCACGCCCATCACGGCTTTGCACAAATCGGTAAAGCCCAGTTTCTCAGGGTTGAAGAAGATCAGCTTGAACGCCTTGCACAACTGCCCCCAGATCTCCCGAATAATCTTGATCGTTGCCTTTTGCGTGGTGGCAAAGATGTTGAAAATCGTGGTCATCAGGCTGGACATGACGCCACCGAAAACCCCGTCCTTAAAGTCGGTCAGGAAATCCTTGAAACGCAGCCGAATACGCCGCCAGATACCCCGAAAAGTGCTCCGTACGTGATCGACGAATTTTTCGAAGCTGAATTCCTTTTTTAGGGTGTCAAGAATTCTTGGAACTTGCAAGCGTAATTCGAACCAGAGCTCCGCCATGACCAGCCCAAGCATTTGTCGGGTGCCCATCTTGAAGCCAGAAAGACCCGCCGCAAAACCAGTTTGCAGCATGAACTTGCTGCCACCGTAGTAGGCACGATCGATTGCTCTATCGTATTTATTTCGCGCCTGCTGATCTTTTTCCCGCATTGCCTCAGCATCGATCGACTTTAGTCCGTCTATCTTTTTCTGTGTCTTTGCGATTTTTTCTTCTAGAACTTCCGCGTTGTGCCGCTGCTCGGGGGTATCGCGCGGCAGGTTGCGCAATTTTTCCTGCTTTTCTGTCAAATCCTTTTCATGCCCCTCCAAGAGTCTTGGCAGATTCTTCAAATATTCATCGATGGGGGATTGTTTCTTGGACTTGTTAATCGTTTCAAGTGTCGTCTGCAGGTTGCTACCCTGGTTAGCCAGCTCCACACCATCGAGTCCTGCTAACACCCGCCCAGCATCGTCGTGAATTTCCTTGGCGGCGATAACATGGTCGAGATTACGTTGCTCGTCCTTTGCCATGGTTTGGCCGCGATAGGCATCGTGCAGTTGCCCAGCCTGGTGCGAGGCTTTGTCTCTCCTGCCAGTGGCTATGTAATTCGGATGCGTGTGATACGCCGTGCCGTCGTAACGCTCACGCTGTTCGTAGGTCTGCTGTTCCTGTTCCGTGCCCCAGACGCCCTGGCGTACATTGTGGATAGTGTCCACCTCGCCGCCAACTTTGTCCTTGAACAGAAGGAAGTCCAAGCCAAACGTGGTGACCAGACTGTTGACCACGGTTCTTTCGAGCTCTTCGGCCCAAGGGTAGTTGGCGACTGCGGTCGACATGTTTTCTTGTGTTTGAGATGAACGGATTGTGCGCCGCGCCAGTTGCAACGCTCCCAGTTTAGGGACGAGCCGTTTCGATGCTTTCTGCCTTGGACGCGGCCTGACGCAAGGCCAGATCCAGCTCGGTATCGTTGAGGATCATGGAGCCATCGGCATCCTTCTCCATCTCTGGCACACCGTCCTTGTTGTGCATGACCTTGCCATTGATCTTCGTGGGCCGGAAAATTGGGACAATAATGAGGTTCACTAGGATTGCCGCCAGCGCAAAGCCGTTTTCGATGACGCGGAGAATATCGTGGCCGAGTTTTTCCACCTCGGCCTCCACGTCGACATTCCGGCCCTTGATGTCCTCAATAAAGCTGTTGATGCCCTTAAGGGTGTCGAAATATTGCTGGAACTGCCCAAAGATCTTAGTCAACTCGCCCCTGATATTCCGAGCATAGTCTTCAGTCTTCGCAAGCTGCTCGCTGGCTTTCATCAACTTTTCAACGGCACGGGTGACTTCGTCGTTGGCCTTGCGGGCGTTTTTGAGGGCTTCCTCGCCGTGACTATTGTAAGCCCAGCCAGCAATGGCGAGCACCGGCGCTGCCACCGCAGCGCCCAGAATAGCCGTACCGCCAGCCATACCCAGCCCGCCAGCCGACAGCGCGCCGCCGCCTAACGCCGCCAGGGTGGCATTGGTGGCAGCCACACCAGATAGGGCTGAGATGGCGGTCCCGGTGGAAGCCGCACCTAGCGCCATGACACCGCCATAGACGGCGAATCCCACAGCAGCACCTGCAGCACCTGCGCCAACCGCTGTGCCCAGTACACTGACGGCCGTGTAGCTGTAGTTTTCGATCTTTTGCAGCTCATGCTTGGGGATGCTGATGTTCAGCTTGTTTTCCCGTCCGGCATTGAGTTGCTGCAGGAGTTTGTCGGCCAAGGTTTTGAACTCGCCAATGCTCTTGCCGATTTCCAGTTCTTTCTTGCCCAACAGATCGAGTGCGAGGGTGGTTTTCTCTTCTTGGGTGTCAACGGCAGATTTCTTGCGTTCGTAACGGGCCTTGGCATCCTTGACGATCTCGTCAGCTTCCGAGTGCTTTTGATAGCCGTCATAGCCTTTCTTGGCACCATATGCGGCGGTGACAAGTGCGGCGGCTCCGATGATGAGTGGCAGAGGCATGATTTGAAACCTTCCAGGTTTAGGGGGTATTACGGAAGTGTCCGCTTCTACGGATACTTGACATTGAGTGAACGGCGTTCAGCAGGTGGTGCTTCCAATCTTGAAACTCCTCCTTGGTAAGCGCGCCTTGTTTGTGCAGTTCATAGAGCTCGCGCAGCGCGCCGATGTTGCCCTGACACGACGGAGCCGGGTCTTTAGCGTTGCCAGACCCCGTGATCTCCAACGTAACGGGCGCAGGCTTTGCCGCCGATGCCTCATGGTTGAGCAGCCGCGCAAGCCCACGTTGGATGGTCTGCACGCCCGCTGAAATGCCGTACAACACGGAGCCCATTGCAAACAGGCCCAACAGAAACATGATCATTCGCATTGCGCGCCACCCCTCGCCAGAGAAGAAATTGCCCGGCTTTCTGTCTTTGATAAGCAGTGATTCGAGCCCCTGGTCCCCAGCCTTGTTTTTGAAGCGGAGGAAAACACTTGCCTCTCCTTCACCCAGCCAACTTTGGGAATGATCCCTGTCCAGAGGTATATCGACCTGCTGCCCCACACTCGTTACCCCACTTTGGAGGGGGCGGATAGCCGAGCCAAAGGGTGTCACAGATCGAGTCCTCCCTGATGCTATTCGTGAATCTGGTCAGATGGTGTCCATATTGTTAGCATTGCATCCACACTCAGCGAAGCCCTGTCATGAAGAGGAACAGCACCCACGCGCAGCCACTAAGCGATCTCGCGATCGCGACCCTCGAACTGATGGCAAGCCGTCCCAACGGATATCCCTCTGGCGAGCTGCAAAGCGCACTCGAAGGACATGCAGACAGGAGAACGATTCGACGCGCCCTTTCGGAGCTTGAGAACTGCGGTTTCGCGAAACCGGACGGTGCGACGAAGGGGCGCGTCTGGAAGGCGTTGTCGCCAACGCCTGGCGGGCGCCGACCGTCCGTCAACGAGGCCATCGCGCTCCTGACACTGCGGCACCTCGCCTATCGCCATCTTCCCGCTAGCGTTGTCGGAGCATTGGAGGCCGACTTCATCGCGGCAACGCACGTCCTCGAAGAGCATCCCACCGCATCGAACCTCGCAGCCGCGCGCCTCTGGATGGACAAGACCGCTCGACTTCATGCGGGCTATCCCCTCGTCGCACCCGTGATCAAGCATGAGTTGTTTCAGATCGTCGGTCACGCGCTCTACAACGATGAGTCGCTTGATATAACTTATCGGACATCGCGCGAATCAGCGCCCAAGCAATATCGCGCCCTCCCCCATGCGTTGATCGAAAAAGGGCCGCTTTGGTATCTGATTGTGAAGAACAGGCGCCGCACGGCCGAGGGTTCGATGTTTCCACTGCGAATGGATCGCATCATCGAGGCCCGGCCCGCTGGCATCGATCTGGCCCGCGATCGGACATTCAACCTGGACGCCTATATCCGGAAGGATAGGAGCATGGAATTTTTCGCAGGAAAGCCGATCCAGATTGTTCTGCGAGTCAGCGAAATGATTGATGCCAAGCGGATTGAACACGCCTTCCGCTCGTTGCATCTGAGTGATGATCAGATCATTGTCGAAGAGGAGGGCGGTTTCCTGCTGGTGGCGACGGTGGTGCCATCGGTACCACTGACCAATCTGCTATTGGAAAAGAGCACGACTGTGGAAATCGTCTCGCCACCGGATATGCGTGAAAACATGGTCGCTCATTTGAAGTGCGCATTGTCGCGCTATGAACAGGAGTCGGCGCCTGTCGAGAATCTGGACACCACCGGCCCACATTAGTCCCTACGATCTGGATCGTTCTCACTACGGAGCATGCAATGTGCCTCGAAACGATCCGCGATCCGCATAGTTTGGTCATGGGCTTCATCGCCACGGAAGAGCATGGAGATGGCATTGCCCATGACGCCCATATGAAGGTACTGGGCAAATACAGCATCGCACGAAACTTTACCTATGATTCACAGGGTTGTCCGTTCGCTCGCGGCAACAGGTTGCTCGCGCTGATCCAACGTAGCGCCGACTGAGTTCCATCATCATGTGGATGCCTAGCCATGACGAGTTCAACCTCATATGGGCGGACACGCCCGCTATTGGCCACTATTTTGCGCCGCCGATTCACCGCGACCCTCGTATGTACAAGTACGTCTGGCGGGTCTGGACCCCTGAAGCACCGTGGGAGGGGAACGCTTTTTTCACGAATGCGCCAACGCTTTCCATGTACGAGTTTCGTCAGACCGAGCGGCAAATGATCGAAGCCGGGGAGCATTTCTTTGTATATGGCGTTCAGCGTCCGCGCCGTGGAAGCGCGCTCGAACGATCTACTCCTCAATGGGCGCACATTGTATTTGCCCCCGCATATGACGAGGATGACGACATCGCGTGGCAAGGTCACAAGTAGCGCACGGAGGGAAAAGCAGTAAGGTACGCGGAGGCCTGGAAGCGTTGTGAACTTGCTGCTTCCTTCCGCGTCCCACGATTTGAGAACCACTACATCATGTTGGTCTTTGTCGCGCAGTGGCGCAATGTGGATGAGTTATCGTCCCAGAACGTCTGGGAACGGTCCCACGCGCTCACGCGCCAGGGCCGATGGCCGAGTCCGGCCAACAACGGCTGTCCGAGGATCGATTTTCAAAGCGGACATCCGAACTTCGGATATCCTCAAGTATCACAACCGCCTAGATAGGAGGTGGCATGTCCGTGTCGTTTAAGCCGAGGTTTCCTTCAAGCGCGAGGTGAGTCGTCTGGTGATTTGATCTGAATACCGGCCCACTGCGATAATGCCGACGAGCTTACCCGGTGAGCCGTTGCCAACGTCGGCACGCTACCCCCCGGAAGCCGACGGAGGACCGCCGTGTCGCTTGTGAGAACCAAGAAACAACTAATCGAACTGCTCGAAAACGTCGATAACCAAGTCGTCGCTTTGTCCGGCAGGTGGGGAACGGGCAAGACCCATCTTTGGAACGAGGTCAAGGCGGAATCCAAAGACGTGAAGGTCAAGAAAGCGCTCTACATATCGCTGTTCGGCCTGTCGAGTATTGACCAAGTCAAACGCAAGCTAATGGAGGGGGCTTTGCCTGACGCGGCGGTGGGCGGCGGCAAGCTTGAGGTCGTTAAGAACTTGTTCACGAGCGGGGTGAAAGCTGCGGCCACCCACTACAAGGCGCTCGCAGCCATCAACGATATCAACTTGCTGCTCGTCGCGCCACTCGCTTTAAGGGAGAGGGTGATCGTCGTTGACGACATCGAACGCAAGCACGCGAAGCTCGGGATCGACGAGATCCTCGGCTTCATTGACGAATATTCCAAGGAATTCGTGACTCGGTTCGTTCTCGTTCTTAACGATGACCAGCTTGCGACAGAGGGCGAGCAGCGGATGCTTTGGACCACGTTTCGAGAGAAAGTGATCGACCAGGAGATCAAGCTCTCGACGACACCAGATGAAGCGTTCTCAATCGCGATCAAGCTCCTGCCCTCGCCCAAATACGAGGCAATGCTAAGACCAGCCATCATCGCGTGTGGCCTCACGAACATTCGGATTATTGGGAAGGTGATCCGGGCAGCCAATCAGATCCTCGCGAATAGGGATCTGAGCGACTCGATTCAAGCGCGAGTCGTGCCCTCGATCGTTCTCTTCGGAGCTATTCATTACCGAGGGCTTGAGGATGGTCCCGACTTCCAGTTCGCTTTGAACGTCGGAAATCCGGAGTGGTCAACGTTCCTTCGTAACAAACAGAACGAGCCCACCGAAGAGGAAAAGCGCGAAGACCGTTGGCGGATGCTCATGAGCGAACTCGGCATCAACCGATGCGACGATTTCGAGAAGGTGCTCGTGGAGTTCCTGGAATCCGGCCTTTTCGAAAGTGAAAAGGTCCAGGCTATCATCGAACGTTACGTTGGCGAGGCGCAAACCATCGAGGCTCGACAAAGTGCCCGCAACTTCATCAGGAAAGTAATCTGGGACCACCGGGCGACCGATACGAATCTCATTGCAGAAGCCGCCGGTTTCTCCGCCGTCGCAGGCCTGCTCGATCCCTATGTCGCTACGGAACTCCACGGAGTTCTAAGCGAATTGGATGGCGGACAGCGTTTGGCTGAGCAGGTGATCCAAGCCTGGATTACGGCGTTCCGGGCTCGTGGAGGCTCCGCTCCGGAAGACGACAACAACCCGTTTGGCAACCCCTTGCATCCTGACATTCAAGCCACATTCGACAACGTCGTCTCGCAACAACAGGCTCAGGCGACCGTGGTAGAGGCCTGCAACCACATCATCGAACACAGTGGTTGGGGCACGTTGCAAGAAGTTGCCATGAAGCGGGCGACGGCCCACGATTTTGAGTCGGCCATCCGAGAGATGGGCATCGACGACTTGCCGAAATTCATGCGCCGCATGATTCAGATGCGACTCCAACGAGGCACCTACGATCAGCACTTCGGTCACGCGACGGACCGCTTCATGGAGGCGTGCCGAGCGATTGCGAACGATCAGAGTCCCGAATCAGCGCGACTGAGCAAGCTGGTGAAGAGGTTGTTCGCCACAACGGCGCTGGCCATCGAGCTTGAACCTGCACAAGCCGGTCAGACAACTGGCGACGCCGAGCAGCCTTAAGCAGGGTACACAGATAGGACATCGGTCTTTGAAACTTGAACGAGAGCAATGGGTCGACAATATCCTCTGCCCCCCGAGCCCTGACCAGGCCACGCCGAGGGCAGAGGACGGCCATGAACGGTCGCTCGTCTTGCCGCGTTGAAGGGCTCGAATGGCCGGATAACAGCCTTCGCTATGCTTAGGCTTCAGTTGCCGTTGCGGACATGGAAAGCCTCCGGCGGATGCCGCATATCGAGATCGCCAGACTCACGATTACTCCCTAAGGCCGGGAAGTTAGATTCGCGTTGATCCACGACGCCACGTCGGTGACCGGAATGGCGCGCGTGTGATTGAAAGTTCCACTCTTGTCCCACGCGACACCCCGCCCCTGAGCAAAAGCCGCCCGGTACTTCCGCATCATATTGGTCGGCTCGCGCGCCAGCTCATCCATTAAAAACTGCTCGCTCCACTCCGAGCGGCTAATGGGTCGGCCGAGAGCCGCCTGCAGTTTGTCGGCCACCTCCCCGTAAGTCACGGTGTCTCCAGCCAGATACACGATCTCGTTTCGAATACGGGGCTTGGCAAACACGATTTCGGCAGTCAGCACGCCAATATCATCTGGCGTTGTGAGCGTCACTGCGGTGTCGAGGGTTCCAAGTGCGTGGACGGTGTCGCTGTCCAGATCAACAACTCCGAAGTCGCGCTCAAAAAGATAGCTCATGAACATTCCAGTCGAGATGATGACCCACTCAGTCTCGTGCTGACTTCGCAGCAATTCACGCACGTCCAGTTGTGCGTCGAAGATGTCCTGAGGGCTGCCTCGACCGATCACATCGAAATCGACGCCGAACTGCCAAGGAAAATACCGCGGAATTCGCGCCTGCAAGGCTGCGCGCGCTAGTTTCATCGGCGTGTTGATACCGGCTGCATAACCCGCGCAACCGATAACCGTGTCGTAGCCCGCGAAAACTGCGGCCAGCTCATCGATGGAGCTTTTCACCAGATCGCCCACGACGATCTCGATCCCAAGCTCTCGGATCTCCGCGATATCATGTCGCTTGCCTGGCTCAGTGGACTCCACGGCACTCGCTCGCAGCAGCACGCTTATCTTCGCACCATCCACATCCTTCGCTCGGCGCGCGAGACTCCGCAGGACCGGGAGCCCAAGCTCGCCGGCACCGAGCACGAGAATGTTCTGAGATGTGGCGTTAGGATCCGATTGGTTCATGATATGTCCTCTGAGAATGCGTTGCGGCAGTCTAGCAACGCATGGGCTCGCGTGAAAGAAGGCACAAGCGTGATACTGGGAGCTGATAATTGGATCGGAACGAGATTCTTCAATATTCGCAAACCGTTTGTGACGGCTTGAGAGACGATGACGACGGGTTACGGCGTGAGTTGCTCGCGCATGCCGGGAACCGTTGGTCACTGGGGGTCATCCACACACTCGGGGTCTATGGCAGACTGCGCCATGCAGAAATCGGCAGGCGCATGCACGGGGTGACTCAACGCATGCTGACGCGCACTCTGCGGCAGTTGGAGCGTGACGGATTGGTGTTCCGTCATGATTTCGAAGAGGTTCCCCCGAGAGTCGAGTACGAATTGTCGGACACGGGCATGGAACTTCTCGTTCGGATGGTCCCGCTGTGGACCTGGATCGTTGAAAATGCGGACCGCTTCCGGCAGGCTAGAGAGGTCTTCGACCGACAGCACGCCGACACAAACGCTTAGTTTGGCGGCTGTTTCGTCCGCTCTAGTATCCGCAAATCGCTTCAACCGCAACTCGCCGGCAACAGCCGAACAGGAACACCAAATGCATCATAAGAATGCAATTGTCCGCGACGGCGACTTGAGCGGACATTCGTCAGCGCGCTCCCGATTTCTGATACGGGTCGAGGCCGTTTGGAAACGTCTCTCGAATCGCATCAATGCGCGTCTCCTCCGGGGCGGAGCCTGCTTTATCGAATTTCGGCCCATCCGGTCGCGGGACGACGTCGAAACGGGTGCGAACAGCGCTAGCGGGCCCCTGAGGGCGATCTTCGTCCCAATTTTGGGCGCAAATAGGTGCTTACGCACCCACCAGGCGCATGGCCTTCATCGTTTTCGAGAACCCGAGAATTCAAAGGACGCGCTTGAGGTTGTACGCCAGAATATGCAGGCTCATTTCAGTACCTACATTAGGTAGCGTACGCGTCAGGAAGTGCGTGTAGCCCATCCAATGTTTGAAGGTACCGAAGACATGCTCGACAGTTCGCCTGCGAACCGTTATGGCATCAGGAGTCTTGTCGAGCCGGCGCTGGACGGCCTCCGGCACTTCCTCATGCTCCCATCTCGAGATGCGCCGGTACGGACTCGGCGTGCATTGAGATCGCATGGTGCATTGAGGACAGGCACTACTCCAGTAGCGGCGTAGCTGCAGTCCATGTTCTTCTCTGGTGAAGCGGTATATCGCACGTTCACCGGCGGGACATTGATATTCATCGTCCCTGGTAATGTAGATGAAGTCCGCCCGAACGAATCGACCGCCCACCTTCGCGCTGGACCTTGCTGGCTTGGCTTGGGCAAGATAGCAGCAATGCCCGTATTCTCGCATTCCTTGATCTCCAGCGCACTGAAGTAGCCACGATCAGCTATGGCTTTAAGCTTGGTCTTACCCATCGCATCGCGAGCTGCTTGAGCCATGGAGCTAAGCTGCGCCCGGTCGCTGTCGGCATTTGTGACCTCGTGAGCGACGATCAGATGGTGCTTGGCATCAACGGCCATCTGTACGTTGTAGCCCACCATTCCAGAGCCCTTTCCACTTGTTGCCATCGAACGCGCATCAGGATCAGTCATCGAGATCTGACCATCTGGCACAGTCTTGAGCTCTTCCTTTATCCGGTCAAGGCGATGCATCTGCTGACGTAGTTGCGCAATCTTCTCGCGCAGTCGAGATGTTTTGGGTTCTATCTCCGCCGGCTGCGTGCGATCCGCAGTCTCCAGCGCGCAAAGATATCGCTGGATGCTCTCCTCGATTTGCTGCTGGCGCTTATCGACCTTGCCCGCAGTGAAATTGCGGTCCCGAGTATTGACTGCCTTGAACTTGCTGCCGTCGATGGCGACCAGGGCCTGCGAGAACAATTTTAGATCCCGGCACAGAACTATGAAACGACGGCAGACATTGCGAATGCCCGCGCCGTTATCCCTGCGGAAGTTTGCAATCGTCTTGAAGTCCGGCGCCAGTCGACCGGTAAGCCACATCAGCTCTATATTGCGTTGGCATTCGCGCTCCAGGCGGCGGCTGGACTGGATCCGATTGAGGTAGCCATAGATGTATATCTTCAAAAAGGACGGCAGGATGATAAGAGGGGCGACCTGTTGTCGAAGGATTGGCACCTTCGAACCCGAGCGACTCGAGATCCAACTCTTCAACAAACGCGTCGATGATCCTGGCGGGGTTCTACTCGGCGATGAAATCATCGAGGCATTCAGGAAGCAGCGTAGCTTGCTTGCGGTCTTCTCCCTCTATGAATCGCTTCATCCTGCCCCCCAATCTGAATGCGTTGACCCAGTCTAGGTGATCGAGACGTTTTCACACACCCTCGGTCGGCCAGCGACCTCTGGCATAGGCGCACACTGGATCTCCCTCCAAACTGGAAGGAGATCGTTATGGCAACGCACAATGACACCGCTCGCTCCCGCGAGCCTTGGAACAAGGGCAAGCTGATCGGACAAGAGCCTCCGTTGAAGCTTCCAGAAATCTGGGCGATTCGAACCAGGCTGCAGATGTCTGCGAACATCCGCGAACTGGCTTTGTTCAATCTTGCGATTGATAGCGCCTCGGGCTAGCGACCTGACTCGGTTGCTCGCCCAAGATGTCTGCCAAGGCAGGCACATCGGATCGCGAGCAATGGTCATGCAGCCGAGACACTCACATGGCAGCTCCATTCGGCAAGCGGCCGTCGATCACCGAAAGATGGTATCGCAACATCGACCGCATCCAGTGCACACCTCCATTCCACTGCCTCAAAGCAGAATCCCCCGCCGCGGGGTGCCCCTGAAACGACAGGCTGCACATTTTTAACGCGGCGCGATAAGTCAGCGGTCACACCAGCCGTCTTGGACACCTTGCTGTGCAGTGTAGAGAGAACGGCCGCTCGTGGCCTCGGCCGGGACCGCGCTTACTAGTAGCCAGAAAGAGCCAGAATGCGCTTCGCCTGCTCGATGACGGGCCTGTCGACCATCTTGCCGTCGACCTGCACGGCATGGCTGCCGGACGAGGTGGCCTCGATCACGCGGCGGGCCCAATCCGTCTGCTGGGCGGACGGCCGAAAGCCCGCTCGCACGCAGGCCACCTGCGACGGGTGGATACACAGCTTCCCAGCGAAGCCGAGTTCCCGGGCATAGGCGACGTCGTCGGCCAGAACGGTCTCATCCTTCAGCGCCGTGGTTACGCCGTCAACGGGCGACGGCAGGCGGGCGACGCGCGAGGCCAGTACGAGGCGGCCGCGCGCGTAGGCCAGTGCGTCACGGGTGTGCTCGCAGCCCAGGTCGACGGCGTAGTCAATCGAGCCGAAGGCCAGCCGGGCCACGCCGGGCGCTGTGGCGATGGCATCGGCCTTTTGCACCCCTATGGCGCTCTCGATGAGCGGCACCAATGCGCCGTGCGGATTGACCCTGCGCAGCGCCTCGGCGATGCCGCCCAACGCCGCAGGTTGTTCGGCCTTGGGAACCATTAGCCCGGCCAGCGGCGTGCCGGCGGGCAGGTTGGCGAGCCACTCCAGGTCGGCACTGAAATAAGGCGAGGCGGCGTCATTGATGCGGACAAGGACATTCCCCGCCTGTCCTGAAAGCTGCCTTGCCGCGAGCCACGAGGCGATTGCCACGCGGGCGGCGTCCTTGCCGTCGGGGTGGACTGCATCCTCCAGGTCGAAGATTGTCACGTCTGCGCCGGCGGCAACTGCCTTGTCGAAGCGCTCTTGCCGGTTGCCCGGCACGAAGAGATAGGTGGTGGCGATGTTCATGGCGGTGCCTTTCAGCGGGCGGCAAGGTGGATCACGGAGTCTTTGTGCACGTCGTCCTGCTCAATCATGTGCGACGAGGCGCCGTGGATCAGCGCCGCGCAGTACGGCGAACTGCGATCGCAGTCGACCTGATGCAAGAAATGAAGACGGTGGCTTGCCACGGAAGCGGCGGCGTAACCTTCGGAGCTCGCCCTCTTCGAGAAGGGTTAGTTGTATCCCAAGAACGCGATATCGGTCACGTCTTGCCGGTCATTCAAATTCTCCATCAGCACCTCGGTCGGTGTCCGTCTCCAAGAAATGGCCATTGGATCGGGGTCCATCAGCGCAACCGGTGCGACGGCACAGCAAGGCCGGGATACCAGCTCCAGCCTCTTTTCGCTGCCCAAGTGGGCTTCGACTATGGTCATGATTTCTCCTATTGCTGAATCCGTAGAAGGTTTAAAGCGGATTTCAATTTGCCGCCGACATCGGCTTAAACATCGGACTCGCCGCCATGCTCATATTGGGACGACCGAATCGGTGCAAGCCTCCGCCACGTAATGCCGGGGAGCGTGGCCGGAATCCCTTCATCAACTCTTGCAGGTCCGCCGAAATCATTGCCGACTTCCTTCGAGCCGACACGGAACCCGGCTGATATGCAGTTGCAAGACTGTAGGCTGTCCTTGGCCGGCTCATCACAGTGCAGTTAACACGAGTCGGCTAATTGAGGATGTGGCGCGGCAAGTGCTGGCGCCAGCCTTGACTCCGTAACGACGCGCCGCCATCGCGCCAGCTCGGACTCTACTTTTTCCATCAGCGCCTCGGGACTGCTTGGCTCGGCCGTCGCGCCATAATTTTCAAAACCTGCAATGATGTCCGGGTCTCGTAAAACTTCGTTCAATACCTGATTTAGCTCATCCACCTTAGCAGCGTGAGTGCCAGCAGGCGCGAACAGCGCGTACCACTGTGTCAGTTGCACGCCAGAAACCCCCGCTTCAGCAAGCGTAGGAACATCCGGCAAACAAGAAAGGCGTTTTGGACCGGCAACCGAAAGCGCATGAAGGCGCCCGGCCCGTAGCGGCCGATACGCAGTGAGCAGGCTGGAAAACATCACCTGTGTGCGCCCTTCGATGGTGGACGCAATTGCCGGCGCAGCGCCGTCAAAGGTGAGAGACCGCATCGATGTGCCAGTGGCAAGCTGGAAGAGTTCCGCACCGAAATGAGGCGGTGTGCCGTCGCCTGCGGACGCGTAGCGCAGACCATGTGGCTCTTGTTTCAAGCGAGCGACCAGAGCCTCCACGTCAGCCGGCACGTTCGACGGATTTGCCACCAACAGTATCGGAGAAGACCCAATGAGACCTATCGGCGCGAAGCTGCGGAGGGGATCGTACCCAACCTTCTGAAGTGCGGGATTCATCGCATGTGTTCCCACGTAGCCAAGGAGCAACGTATGTCCATCGGGGACCGCCCGCGCAACATACTCGCAGGCTATCCCTCCGTTCGCACCGGCCCGGTTATCGATGACCCCTCTTGCCCCAGCAGCCGCCCGATGCGGGGACCGATGAGGTGAGCCACAGCGTCATTGCCACCGCCTGCGCGTGTAGGCAGGATGATTTGCAAAGGCTTCGCTCGCGATCCCACCGAAGGCTTTGCTATTGGCTCGGGCCGAGAGAAGACGTAGTCGGGCAGATGGAGTTCACCAGCCATGATTTTTCGGGCCGTTCGGACAAGCGCTGCACGAGTGACTTTCGTGGCATCACCCTCGCCCTCCAGTTCCACTTCGACTTCAATCCGCCCGGCAGGATGAAGCACCACGAGGGCATGTCGGCCAGCGTGCCTTTCGTTCTGGCTCGCGACGGTACCCGGCAATGCGAAGGCGCTGGCCACGCCGATAGCTCCCGTAACGGCATGAGAGGCATGGCACTTGCGCGGAGTGAAGTAGCGCGATGTGATGCTATCCCGCGAGTCGCCCGGGCTAACCAGCACTGGCTTCGGAATGACGCTGTCAGACACATCGCCGAGACCCATCAGCAGGCCGGCTTGCAATCGCAGCGCCTCCAGTCGCGACAGCAATGCTGCATCACTGTCAAGCGTGGCCGGTGCTTCACGGCCGCTGACGCCCAGGTCGCAGGCCCGGACAATCATCAGCGGCATGGCCGCGTCGATGCAAGTCACCTCGACGCCGTGGATCACATCGATGCGGTTTCCCGTTGGGAATACCTGACCTGTCACGGCACCCCACGCATCCAGGAAATCAAGCAAGATCGGAGCGCCGGTTCCAGCGACGCCGTCGATGCGGGTGTCACCGTCATAGGTGATCCGGCCATCCGGCGTACGTACGGTCACGTCGATTCGAGCTCCAGTATTGACGTTATGCACGCGTACCCGCGTCGTGTCGCGCTCGGCCCGGACGAGACCCTGTTCGATGGCAAAAGGCGCGACGCCTGACAGCATGTTGCCGCAATTGGGGCGTGTATCCACCGAGCAATTCCCGACTCCCACCTGTACAAAAAGATAGTCCAGGTCACAATCGGGCTGCGCGGACCGTGACACAATGGCTACCTTGCTGTTAAGCGTGCTGCCGCCTCCAACGCCGTCAAGTTGCAGGGGATCCGATGCTCCGATAGCGCCAATCAGCGCCTGGTCGCGCTCCTCATCGTTTTCCGGTAGCCATTCGCGCAGGAAGAACGGTCCGCGAGAGGTGCCGGCGCGCATCAGGACACAGGGAATAGTTTTACTCATCTCAGTCCGCCTTCAACTTCGCCGCCTGCACAACCGCCTTCCATTTCACTTGCTCCTGTTGCATAAAAACTTGCATTTGACTCGGCGTCATCGTCGCGACCTCCGCGCCGTGGCCTTCCAGACGTTGAACAACGCTTTTCTCCGCCAGTGCTTGGTTGAGAGCCTTGTTTAACGCTTCTACGACGGGCATTGGGGTATTGGCAGGCGCGAAGATTCCATACCACTGCGAAACGTCGACATCATTGATGCCCTGCTCTTTTAGTGTGGGGACGTTGGGCATCAATGCAGAACGCTTGCTGCCCGCGACGCCGACCACCTTGAGCTTGCCACCCTTTATATAAGGAATGGCAGTAAAAAGACTTGGAAACATCACTTGTGTCTGGCCTGCCATGGTGTCGTTGATCGCGGGTGCAGACCCCTTGTACGGAACGTGAAGCATGTCGGTGCCCGTGGAGAGCTTGAACATCTCGGCAGCAAAGTGTGGCGCGGTCCCATTGCCAGCGGATGCGTAGCTGACCTTGCTTGGCGTCGCTTTCAGCAGAGCCACGACAGCCTTCGCATCGTTCGCCTTCACCCCGGGATTGAGGACCATCACCGTCGCCGACGACCCGACCATGCCGACCGGCACGAAGTCCTTGACCGGGTCGTAGCGCAGGCGCTGCAGTGCCGGATTCATCGCATGGGTGGCGACGTATCCAAGCAGGAGCGTGTAACCATCGGGCGGGGCTCGCATGACGAACTCGCTGGCAATTGCGCCGTTGGCGCCGGCCTTGTTATCGACCACAACGGTCTGCTTGAGAATTGACGACATGGCTTGCGCAACCACACGTGCGATGGCGTCGTTGGCACCTCCGGCGGCAGTGGGCACGACCAGGGTGATGCGCTTGTCCGGGAAGGCGCTCCAGGCACCCGGGCTGGCCATGGCGGCCGCGATGGCGAGACTGCCGAGGAAGAGTCGTTGGGTGAACCGCATCTGTCTGCTCCGAATCGTTATCGTTCGATCGAGGGCCTCTGCGGCCCGCGAACGTATCGTCGTACTTTTCTGATACCTATGGAATTGCATAATTACGAACGGTTGATGCACACTATGGATCAGTGAGGACGACGCCAGGCACACCGATGACCATCAATTTCAACCTCAACGACTTGCAGGCATTCCGTGCAGTTGCCGAGTTGAACAACTTCCGGAAGGCGGCCGACGCACTGCATATTTCGCAGCCGGCCTTCAGTCGCCGAATCGAAAAGCTGGAAGAAGCACTGGGTGTCCGCTTGCTGGATCGCACCACGCGACGCGTTAGCCTGACATCGGTGGGGCGGGAGTTCGACCGCAAGCTCCAACAGATTCTGGATGACCTGGACCAGACGCTGCTTGGCATACGAGGAGTAACGACCACACGCATGGGGGAAGTGACCATCGCCTGCGTACCTTCAACGGTCTATTACTTTTTGTCGCAGGTCATCTCGCGCTATCACGAGCGCTATCCGAAGATTCGCGTCAAGCTCCTTGACGCCAGCGCAAACGAGGTCTTGTCCGCGGTATCGGGGGGTGAAGCGGACTTCGGACTCAATTTCGTGGGCAACCAGGAGCCGGAAATCGAGTTTCGGCCCCTGCTCGAAGAGAGATTCGTGGCGGCATGCCGGCGCGACCATCCACTCGCGAAGCATCGACGTGTCAAATGGGCAGACTTGGCCGAGTATGACTATATTTCCGTGAGCAAGGCATCCGGCAATCGACTACTGTTAGACCAGGCGCTATCCAACGTATCCGGCCTCCCCTACAGCATCTATGAGACTCAGCACGTCACAACAACGCTGGGACTAGTCGAAGCCGGGCTCGGCGTTGCGGCTGTGCCTTCGATTGCCATGCCTGGGCCGGACCACCCGCTACTCGTAAGCGTTCCGCTGACCGATCCCGTCATCACGCGCAATATCGGACTCATTCGCCGCAAGGGGCGTTCGTTGCCGCCCGCGGCGCAACAGCTCTATGATTTCCTCAGCGAAATGAAGTCAACTCGGGGCAAGCGCGGCAGTCGCCGCGCATAGTTAGGAGCAGCCACACGCATTCAGTGCGGCGACGGACCGGCCATGATCACGGACGGCACATCGCCCGCCTCGAGCTTTTCCTCCGTGGACGTGTAGTTCGATGTCAACTCGCGCTTCAGTACTTCACGATCGCAAGCCTTCTCCCACATCGAAACCACGATACAGGCAACGACGTTACTGATCGTACTCGTCAGGGCCCGAGCCTCGGACATGAAGCG
This sequence comes from Cupriavidus consociatus, assembly GCF_017814975.1. Lineage (GTDB taxonomy): Bacteria > Pseudomonadota > Gammaproteobacteria > Burkholderiales > Burkholderiaceae > Cupriavidus > Cupriavidus consociatus. Next base: position 105,320 of record NZ_JAGIQA010000018.1, on the reverse strand, counting down.
GTCAATGCCGACGATAAGCGCGACGCCAGCAACGGGAAGGTCCGGCATGACGGTCAGCGTAGCGACCAGTGCCACGAATCCGCTCCCGGTTACCCCTGCTGCGCCCTTTGAGGTCAACAGCATGATGCCGAGCATGGCAGCAATCTGATGCCAGGTCAGGTGGATGTCGCATGCCTGGGCAATAAACATCGACGCAAGCGTCAGATAGATAGCAGTGCCATCCAGGTTGAAGGAATACCCTGTCGGAAGTACCAGCCCGACGACACCCTTCTTGCAGCCCAGGCGCTCGAGTTTCAGCAACAACCGGGGCAGCACCGGCTCGCTTGACGATGTACCCAAGACGACCAGCAGTTCTTCCTTGATATAACGTAGCAACTGCCAAAGTCGGAAGCCGTGCAGCCGACACAAGATGCCGAGTACCACTACGACGAAGAAGGAACAGGCAACATAGAAGGTTCCGATGAGAAGCCCCAAAGAACCAATCGACTTGATTCCATAGCGTCCGACCGTGAAAGCCATCGCCCCGAAGGCCCCGATCGGCGCCGCCCGCATGATGACGCCAAAGACGGCAAAAAGCATGTGCGAGAAGCCATCGATGGTGTCCAGTACGGGACGAGCCGCGGACCCAATGCGCGTGAGCCCGAAGCCGCACAACACCGCGAGCAGCAGGACGGGAAGGACCTCACCTTGCGCGAACGCCCCGACGAACGCATTAGGGATGATGTGCAATGCAAAATCGGCAAAGCCGTGGATCTGGATGTCGTTGGCAAAGCGCGCCGCAACACTGGCATCGAGCTGCTTAGGGTCGACGTGCATGCCTGCGCCAGGCTGCATCAGAAATACCGTGACGAGACCGGTTAGCAAGGCAATGATGGTCAGTACGTAAAATAACCCCATCGACTTCAGCAGAGTCTTTCCAATCTCCCTGGTATCGCTAAGCGACGTAATGCCGGTCACTATCGTGCAGAACACGACCGGCGCGATCATCATCTTGACCAGCTTGACGAACCCGTCGCCGAGCGGTTTGAGGGACGCACCAATATCTGGCCAGTAGTGCCCGACAGTGATGCCGAGCATTAGTCCGATGAGCACCTGGACGTATAAGTGCTTGAATGGGCTCCGTAGATTCACGACGGTGTCTCCTTATATTATTGCGACCGGCATCAGAGTTGCCGGAGTCTTTTCGCCAGGCGTGTCGATCCTTCAACGCCGGCTTGCAAGCACGCGGTCGACCATCACGCCAGCCTGCCCGAGGTTATTGGCGGGGTCGCACATCGCCTCGAGTTGAGATCGTGTGACATGCCCGCTGATTTCCGGGTGAGCCGCGAGTATGTCGATCAATGGCCGGTTTTCATCGATGGCCTTGCGGCACAGGTCATAGACCAGGTCATGCGCATATTCCCGGCCGATGTACGGGCCCAACCCCATCATCACCGCTTCGGACATCACAAGCCCGTTGGTCATATCGATGTTGGCGCGCATGCGGACGGCGTCGACTTCAAGCCCTTGCAGCACAAATTTGGCCTGTTTCAATGCGCCGGAGATCAGGCAGAAGATCTCGGGCAACGACACCCATTCAATCTCCCAAGGCCCGGTGGAGCGCTCATGGTCGGCGACCATCGCATCCATCAGGGCTGCTGCGTGCTGTCGCGCCACTGAAATGTTCGCGTGGATGTACAGGCACGAAATCGGGTTGCGCTTCTGCGGCATGGTAGACGACGAGCCGCGCCCGGGCGCGAATGGCTCGAACACCTCCGCCACCTCCGTCTGCATCATCAGCTTTACATCCATGGCAATCTTGCCTAGCGATCCACCGACGAGACCCAGGAACGCGCCAACCTCGGCTACGGTGTCGCGTACCGTATGCCAGGAGATGAGCGGCTGCGCCAAACCCAACTCTTTCATCAGCGCGGCTTGCGTCTCCATAGCGCCCGTCTGCAGAGAAGAAAGCGTACCGGAGGCGCCGCCGAACTCTCCCATCAGTACACGCGGCTTAAGCTGCTGCAACCGCTCGCGATGACGGTCAATGCCAGCCAGGATGCTGGCCATCTTGTAGCCGAACGTAATCGGGGTGGCTTGCTGCAAGTTAGAACGGCCGATGACTGGGGTGTCCCGATATGTCTTCGCTAGCTTAGCGAGCGCCCCCGCAATGTCGTCCAGATCCGCCTCGATTAGTGCGAGACCCTCACGCATTTGCAGCACAGCCGCAGTGTCAGTGATGTCCTGGGTCGTGGCTCCCCAGTGACAGAACTCGCCGAGGCCGTCTCGGCAGTTCTGGTTAATCTGGTTGACCACGGCGATGATTGGATAGCCGATTTGCTCGGTTTTGGCTTTGAGCTTTACCCAGTCAATCTGCGAAAGTTCGCAGTTGCGCACGATTTCGTCGGCGGCCTCTTTCGGGATGATACCGAGTTCGCCCTGCACCTTTGCCAGGGCGCGTTCGATGTCGAGGTACTTGGCGGTCCGGTTCTCGTCCGACCATACCTCGCGCATGCGCGCATCACTGAACATGTCGCCAAAGATGCGCGAGTCAATAATTGTGGAAGCCATAATGTTCTACCTCTGCTTGATCTTGTCGAACGAGTCGACGGATGGAGTCGGATTCACACCGCATTGTCCGAACGCAGTGCCGTAATCTCGTGGGAGGCGTATCCGAGTTCCGCAAGAATGGAGTCGGTGTGTTGACCAAGGGCAGGGATCGGGTCCATACGCGGCCCTTCGTTCCAGGTGCCAGGCGGCAACAGGGCCGGCAGCGTGCCCTGGGGCGACCCGACCTCGGTCCAGCGGCCCCGCGCTTTGAGTTGCGGATGTTCCCAGACCCCGTTCATATCGTTGACACGGGCATTGGCGATCTGCGCGATTTCCAGCCGCTCCACCACCTGCGCGCCGGTCAGGGAAGCGAAGGCGTCCACGATAATCTGCCGCAAGGCTGTGCGCGCAGCCACCCGCTTCGAGTTGGAGGTAAAGCGCGGATCCTCGACAAGTTCGGGCTGCTGCAGCACCTTCAGGCAGAAGCTCGCCCACTCCCGTTCGTTCTGCAGACCCAGCATCACCGTGACGCCGTCGCCTGCAGGGAAAGGACCATACGGATAGATAGTGGCGTGACTTGCGCCAGTACGCGGCGGCGGCTCCGCGCCGTCGAATGCGTAGTAAAGCGGGTAGCTTGTCCACTCCGCCAGCGATTCAAGCATCGAGATATCGATACGCTGACCGCGCCCGGTCTGAGCGCGCTGGAGCAGCGCGGCCAGGATATTGGTGTAGGCATACATGCCTGCGGCAATATCGGCGATGGACGGTCCAGCCTTGCAGGGTTCCTCGGGGGTCCCTGTCACCGAGACGAAGCCGGCCTCGCTCTGGATCAGGAGATCATAGGCCTTCTTGTCCCGATAGGGGCCTGGATTGACCGGGTCATCGCCGTAGCCGGAAATGTCGCAAACAATCAATTCCGGCTTGACTGCGGAGAGCCTCTCATAGCCCAGTCCCAACCGGGCGGCCGCCCCGGGCGCGAGATTCTGCACCACGACGTCCGCCTTATCCATGATGAGACGCTCGAGCACGCCAGCAGCGGCCGGATGCTTGACGTCCAGCGTCAAGCTCTCCTTCGAACGATTGGTCCAAACGAAATGCGACGCCAAGCCGCGCACCCGTTCGTCGTATCCGCGAGCGAAGTCGCCCACGCCCGGCCTTTCGATTTTGATGACACGGGCGCCTAGATCGGCTAGCTGACGGGTCGCAAACGGCGCCGCGATAGCATGCTCAAACGTAACGACGGTGATGTCTTTAAGTGGTTGCATTGTGAGAATCCGGGAGGCAAATCAGCGCAAGACGGCAGTGGCGTCCATGGTCAGCCATCCTTCATGGTCCGACGCCCAAAGATGAATGGTCTTGCCATCAGCCTGAGGCTGCCCATTGACGTGGAAGGGGTGCAGGTCGAATGTCGGACGCACTGCGCGAAAGCGGAAGCTCGCCACGTCAGCTTGCGGCAGCTCGCGCCGAAGCAGGTCCAGCAGCAGCGTCGCGATAAGGGGCCCGTGTACGATGAGGCCTGGGTATCCTTCTACTTCCGTCACATAGCGGCGGTCATAGTGAATGCGGTGGCCATTGAATGTCAGCGCCGAATAGCGGAACAGCAGTACATCGTCCGGCACGATTTGTCGCCGCCAGGCCGCTTCAGAAGGCGCCGCTTGGGGTGCGGCGGCAACATCACCCGATTGCTGTGCCTCGCGATAGACGATGTCATGAAACTCCACGAGTGAGGGCTCAAGGAGCCCTTCGACGCACACCTCATGACGGACCTTGACGAAGACCAACTTGCCGGTCCTGCCCTCCTTGGTCGAGACTTCATCGATGGTCGAGGTGCGCACAACGCGGTCGCCTACACGCAGCGGAGCATGAAATTCAAACTGGCCACCAGCCCACATGCGACGTGGCAAGGGCACGGGCGGCAGGAAGCCACCACGCTTGGCATGACCATCCGCACCGATCTCGCTCTGTCGGTGCATGGGAAGAAAGTAAAGCCAATGCCACAGCGGCGGCAATGGCGTACCGGTCGGCTGCGGTGCAGCCGGATAGTCCAACGTGGCCCGCAAAGCAGTCGCCGGCACCGCGGTAATCGTATCTTCATGCTGCTCCCTGCGTCCGATCCATGTCCGCGGGTCCATTGCCTGTTCGTTCACTGCTCTCTCCTTGCTGTCCGTGCCAGAGCGGCACCTGCACGCGAATTGATTTTGGTCTCACCGCTGAAGGGAGGGAAATGCATAGTTCCTATGGATTGATCGCCCCCTTGCATCAATCGCGTGCCCGTGCAGCAGGTCCGGGTCGCAAGCGGATACCGCCACCGACCTTGCTACCCTTGACGCCCATGAAGGAAGGGAGCGCGTAACCGGAAGTCAACCTCAGTGCAACCATCGGTGCGCTTCACCATCGCCGCCAGTCAGAAGACCAGGACATAGCTGTCCGGCGATTGCAAGGATCGGCGCTTCGAGCGATGTCACGACGCGGCGATTGCAAGATAGCGAGGTACGGGATACGTACTGCTTGAATGGGCGGACGACGTCGCCCAGCGGCGGCCGCCACATAGCGCGGGAATGCTGCCAGCGTGAAACTCAGTTGGTGTATGACATTCCCGCGGCATCGGGACGCACATCCCGTCTACGCGTTTGAGACGACGACCCGGGAATGGCTGTTTCACTTCGGAAGCTGCCGTCGACTTTTTGTGCGCCCGAAGGGCGCTTCAGGGTCGCCTTCTGCCCTACGCGGACCTGTCCTGGAGGAACGCTCGGTTGTGCTCGGCGTCGGGCCGCACCCGTTTAGGGTTGTTCGATGCCCTGCCGTCACCCGCAGGAATGTCAGCGTGCCACCGCGCGTTACTGGCAGGCGTCGAACAACCCTCGATGGAGAAAACCGCGGAGTGCTCCGAGGCTATGGCGATTGATAGGTCAGAATGGCCAACGGTGCGGGAGGATGTCGGCCTCCGCGAGCGCCTGATCAATCTCAGGGGCGCACCACCATCCCTCCCATTGCTCTGCGAGCTACTATGCATCAGGAGGTGGGATGGGTCTGTTTATTATCGCCATGTTGAGCATCCCGCCAAAACGGATAATAGTGACGCATGGTGCATTATTCAATTTATCTGAAAGTCGATAATTATCGCTGTGCACCATGAGCGCTTCGCCGATGCAACCCACGCGCACCCCCGCTGAGTTTCGCCAGCGGCATCGCACGCTTGTGTGGTCGAATCCGGACGCCGCGGATGCAATATATCTGCGCCGCGCGCTGATTTTCAGCGGGGTGGACGTGCTACTGGACGCCGCGGCGGCGTTCGGCCTGGCGGCCCTTGAGCACGAATGGCAGGCCCTGCTCGACGACGGCGACGAGGAAGCGCAGCGCGTGGCGCGGCGCACGGAGCTCATCCTGCGGCAGCTCGCGGCCGGCGCCCTTCGTGAGGCGATCGAGGCGGCGCTGCAGCAGGCGCGTGCAGCGCGGCGGCGGATGTTGGCCGATGCCAAGCGAGGGCTCGAGGATGTCCGCGCAGGTCGGGTGAAGTCGCTGGAGGCGATGCAAGAATCCATGCGTCGACGCAACGGCTCGACCCGTGACTGGAGCGACTGCGACCCTGATTTGGCGTCGCGCCACGCCACTGCGGAGCAGTCAAAGATTGCGGACCGACTGGCCATGCCGGGGTCCGAGGAGGTTGAACTCGATCTGCCTCGGCCTCGGGAACGAGCGCGGCCGGCGGATCTCGACTCGTGACGGACCGAAAATTGCAGACCTTCACCATCCGCGAACTGCGAGAACGCTCCGACGACCTCAGTCGAGAGGCTGAAGATGGGCGGCTCGCGCTCGTCACCCGCCGCCGGATTTCCCTTGCACTTCGAGAGCAGTCGTTGCCGGTGCATCGACCCGAATGACGGCAGGGGTCGCAAGCCGCCGACCTCCTTGAGGCGGTCGCACAGGACGACGCCACGGAGCCACGCCATGCCTCTGCGTGAATTCATGGCAGCCACTTTCGCGGCGGCCGGCGTGAAAAAGCAAGCCTGAAAGGATCGCTATGCAAAGCGCCTCAGCATGCCAAGAACCATTGACCATTGACCACCGGGCAACTTGAAGGCTCGAGGTCGACATAGGCCGAGCGCAATGGGTTGGCGACGGGCCTCGACCTTCTCTCGTCCGGTAGCCATTTCAAGCCGAACGGTCAAAATTTCGTCTGACGGCAAAGCCTTCAAGGTGACTAAAGATACCTTCGATATGACTGGACTTGAAATCCAGACAGCACAATAGGAGGCAGCGTGGCCTGCCCTCCAACTTGCGCGGAGACGAGGGTGGCGTAGCATGGGAACTCACCGCCGGTTGAGCGCACTTATGCAGTTTTCGGGCTAGCAGTGCTGCTCAGACCACTCCCCGGGGTAGGAGCAAAGCGTCCCCTAGTCACCGGCGCCTTTAGGATCTTGGGCGCCTGAGTCGCCGACCAGCCATCGCCGTCTAAAAGCTGGAGCGACAGAACCAGACCCGACCGCACAAATCGAGAGGTACCGGGCATGACCACACCAAGGTACGAACCCGATGATGGGCCCCTTAGCGAGGAGGACCTGCGCCGTCTGCGGGAAGCCGCTGCCAAGTATCCCCGGGGCCGGCTGTTGCGCCGCCGGGGTCTGTCACTGGACCTACTCGCGCAAATTTACACAGCCATGAGCGCTGGCGACTATGCGAAGGTTGGGCGTCTGTGGGCCGCCGAGGTGGGCCCCCGGCCCGAGGACGATGAGCCGGTCGGCATCGACGACCTGCCGCGCTTCGGCAATCATCCTGACCGGCTTGTTCGAGATGACGGTCGGACGTGGTCCGACTACGGGCCACCATGAAAATACGAGCCCAGCGCCGCACGCGCGCCTGGCGCAATCGGCCCCTGATCCTGGTCGCGCGGGTGGTGGCCTCGACGCGGGCCGCGGAAGCGGCGCTGGATGAAACGCTGGCATACCGTGCGGCGACGCAATATATCGTCGATTACGACCCGGCGGAACTCGCCCAGGAGCTCGCCGCCTTCGAAGTGGCGTCCCGCTCGCCTTAGGTTTCATGTCGTTGTGGAATTATGGGCTGACCATAATTATGGCCAATCCATAATTGCCCATAAATGCGCCCTGCATCACCTGTCTTAGCCGGACGCGAAAGCCGCCTAATGCCGCCTGTGGCAGAGTAGACAGAACGCGCAGAATGTCTAGCGTGATGGCTAGTGGATCCTTCACCTGCCGCACCCTTCCGGGGACCAACCCGCAACTTTACGAGCTCCCCGCAGCAGGGCTATCCGCCACCTGTTTGCTCGCTTCCCGGGCCGGGGCGTGAGCGCGCCCCGCGCACCTCGCCCATCCGTCGTGGTCGAAGACCATCGGTCCGGACGGCGTGGCCATGCGGCGCCTAGTAACCTGCCTCCACGAGAGCACGCACCAGCGCGGCTCCCCGTTGCACACGATCGACTGTATCGACGGGCCCATCGGATGATGGCGCCTGAGGGATCGAGAGCAACCATCGTCCGTCGGTTGGGGTCGCGCCATGCGCGGCGAGCACGTGGCGCGCCGCCTCGCCGTCCACCGAGCTCGGGACCTGTACATGAAAGCCCTCGGCAACTGCACGCAAGGCGATGTCACTCTTTTTCAAAGGCATCCACCGCGGCACAGTCTCATAGCCGGTGAAGTCCTTGTCGACAAGGTCGTCGTGCGCACCGCTATGAATGCGGACCGCGTGCAGATATGGATCGCGGTAGTAGCTGTTCATTTGCTGCTTGTCCAGCATGCAGACGGAGTATCCCAGTCGCCCGTCGATACCTACATATCGACCCGATGCGCCTTCTCGCATGGCGTCGTACTTGACGAAATAGTAGCGCCAGTCGTGTCGCTGCGCCTGCTCGCACCGCGACAGGTAGTCGTCCACGAATCCTTGCAAGGCATCGGGCACCGAAGCCTCGCCGCGCGCGGCAACATGATCGAGCAGGCGGCTGAGCGCCTCGCGCGTCGCCCCCATGTCCTCGCGCCACGTGGCGGAGAACACGTCGCGCCACGGCGCCAAGTTGCGCGACGATCCGAACAGAAAGAACCGTCCACGCACTCGGATCGCGTAGTCGCCGGCGGCCAGCAGCGCACCCGTGATCAACGGCAAAAGCCGTTCACTGGAGAACAGTTCCGCAAAGGCACGCGCGCGCCGCGGTAAGGTTTGCGCGTCGAGCTCGAACGCGACCAGGCAACCACGGAGCAGCGGGTGATCCTCCAATTCAAAGACTACCGGTTCGAGCGCCGGATGCGCTTGGAGCAATTCCCTCTTGGCGCGCTCCTCTGCCCCGTGGATCCGCTGGTTGAAGCCTGAGATCGTGTCTAGTTGACCATCGACAATGATGCGCCGCACGTCCTCGAGCAACTCGGGCATGCGGTCTCCACGAAGTTCGTCCGCGGAGCCCTCAATCAGGTTGCGCACGACTCGCAGGCGGCGCCCTACGTCTTCGGTGCGATGCAATCGATGGAGCAGGCTCGCGTAAAGAAGCAATGCCTCCGGCCATCCGAAGTCACGATTGCGCGCGCCCGTGTCGTGGCTTCGACAGCATGCGGCGAAGAGGTCGCAGTTGCCGCGGTCTGCAGGCCGGAACAGCCTCAATGGCGACACCTGGCCCGCACCCCGCCCGGCATCCGCATGCTGCGAGACGAACTTGCTCGCGAACCACGTATTTGTTTCCACGCCTACCCAAGCGTCCATGCCTTTCAGGAGCCGGTCGACATGGGCGGCGGCATCCCCGCCAGCGCTGCCATAGATACGAAGGGCCAGGCTTTCCAGGTCCTCTGCCGGATTCGCGACCTGTCCCACGTGCCAGACGCAGACGTCGGTCAGGTATCGGATGTAGCGCACCATCGCGGCATCCATCGCACCGTCGCGTGCGTCTGGTCGCCAGAAGACGTCGGCCCATTCGCCATCGATCTTCCTGGCAAACTCGCGTGCCGACGAAGGCGACGACGACTCAAGCAAGCGCTCGAAGCGCGCCTTGAACAGCTCGAACTCAGTGAGAGGCTTGCCCCGCGAGTTCATCTTTATGTAGATGTCGTCGCCAAGGCCCATCGCCTTCATCGGCAGTATGTGGAACGTAATGGCCGCTGGCTCGTCATCGGTCAGTCGGCGCCACGCCTGCTCCAGGTCGACGCCATGCAGCTTGCGATGGAGGTCGTCCAGCACCACCAGCATCGACTGGATTGTGGGGTCGTCTTCCCATGTCTGCAGGAACCAGGGCTGGTCGGTGATCCAGCGGGACGGCGGCGCCTGCTCTTGCGTGGGCAGGATCTTCGCGAGTTGTTGGCAGAACATCCGCGCGCTCGCGCGCGTCGCGTAGGTCAATCGCAGCCACGGCAGTGAGGGATCGAGTCGATCGCACCGAGCCGCGAGATACCAGTGCAGGAGGAACAGCGCCGTCAGGCGCTGCTGTCCGTCCAGCGGCAGCAACGCATCGCCCTGGACGTCGCCGTAGACGAAATCCAGGCTCAGGGGCGGGCCTCCGGTGATCGCCGCCACAATAGCATCCAGGAAGTTCTCGCGGATGCGGCGTGTTCGCGCGTCCTGCCGCCCCTGCGCGAAGTCTCGCTGCAGGATCGGCACCTCGATGCGCGCGATGGTGACGTCGCCTTCGAATACATGCGTAAATAGGTCGGCGTACGAGGTCTGCAGGCTCCTCATCCCAGATGCTCCTCCGGCTTCAGGTAGTGACGAACGATGCCACTGGACGTAGAATCGGCGCCGCCCACGCTACCAATCATCGCGTCGAGATAGCTCTCACGGTCGAGCAAGCTCCAGAAGTGGACCTGCTGTGCATCCGCACCAGTGAAGTACTTAAGGAACACGTGCCGAGTGCAGACCGGGATGTAGGCCCCATGCCGGTCCATTTCGATAACCTTCTGCCGTTTCACCTCGAACACGGCATTGCTCAGCGCTGAATTCGCACCGCTCGGGAGCAGCGCCAGGTTGCTGATGGAGTGGACCGAATGCATGGCGGCGCCCGCCCCTTCCTCCGCCAGCGAGAAGAACGCCTGGACCTCCGCTGCTAGGTCGTTGAAGGTCGCACCGGCAATTTCGGTCGGTAGATTCCGGAGCCGGTCTAGGAGGCGATCCCGTGTGGCAAGCCGCTCCGGTTCCGTGACAGGCAATGTCTCCAGCACGTCGCGGTGGAGGCACAACCACTCGCGCCATTGCTCGGCCTTGTTGAGGGACTGCGCGTGCTGCGCGTGAATGTGTTCAAGCGACCAGGCGTGCGCCTTGTGCGAGCGGAATGGGTAACGCTCCGTCGAGTGCCGGTTTCGGCGCACGGTCTCCACGTTCATCAGTAACAGCAGGCGCTCCGCCTTGGTCCAGTCGCCGGCCCTTTCGTAACTCAGGTTCGCGGCTTCGGACGGCGTCAGATTGAGCGCCTGCCTGATCCGGTCGTCGAGTTTAGCCTCGAACTCGCGCTTAGTGAGCTTTCGAGCAAGATGCACGAGCTCGGCGACTGACCAACCGACCGTGATGAGATAACCAATCTTGTGATAGAGGTCGCGACTGCGGAACCAGCCCATGACGGTCGCATGTAGGCCCACCACATCATTCCACACGTCCTGAGGACAATCCGACTCCTCCAGGCGTTGTCGCAGCGCATCGAACACGCGGAAGCTGCCCGGCGTGTTGTCGATGGCCTGCCCAACCAAGACTTCAAGCAGCAGCGTGATCCGCGTGGGCCTGGTTTCGGCCGGTCGGCTGCTGATGAAGGCCCAGATGTCCGGGTCGCGCAGGTCGCGCTCAATGGCATCCCATTGCGCAGCGACCTCGGTCGCCCGGTCCGCCGTTCCACTCTCGGCCGACACGGCGGAGAGCAGCAACGCCTTGAATAGTTCGGCGTCGTCCAGCGGAATCCGGCCCACGTTCAGCCGCGTGAAGAGTGCGGTCGGATCGAGGTCGCGCGGAGCCACGTACCAGATGATCCGTACATGGCGCATCAGCGAACCAAAGATGTCGTCGGCGACCATCTGCCGGCGATTCGGAGGAAACTGCTCGAACCATCCGCGGATGCACTGGTAGGCGCGATGGAGATGGTGGAAATCGATATTTTCGACGCGGCGCTCGGCATCGAGGGAATCGAGGTACTCCGCACTCTTTGCCCGCGTCTCATAGGTGATCCGGTAATCCAGCTCGATCATCGGTTTCAGCCCCGAGTCGCGCAGGTAGCGGAACAGGAGGTACAACGTCGTCAGGCGCTGCTGGCCGTCCACCAGTTCCCATTCACCATCGCCCCGAGCCTGCACCACCACGGGCTGCAGGCAATAGGGCTTTCCAACGTTGTCATGCAGGTCGCGCAGCAGGCAGAGCACCTCCGGCTCAGTCCAGCGGTATCCGCGCTGATAGCGGGCAACGAAGAAGCTGCCTTCGATCTCTCCCACCACCTTGTCCTGCAGGAACGCGCCCGGCCCTACGTCCGGCTCAACTTGAATCATGGTGATTTCCCTCTTGGCCGCGATCGCTTGCGGCCCGCGACGTGGCGAGTGATCCACCTGCCTCAGGCCGGCGGCGCCTCCTTTCGCCATTCTGCCACAGGAAGTTTGGTGAGCGTCACTTCGTCATTAGTGTGCAGACTGGTAGTGCTATTTTTGAGACGTCCCTCCTGTTACCGGCCGATGCAACGACATCATTCTTCTGCATATCACGCTTCTGAGCCGTAGCTGTACCGTGGGATGCGCCATCAAGTTCGATGACGTAAAGGGGCCGCAACACGTTTCTCGCGGCCTACGATTTGCCCTTATGCTGAACAAACGCAGGCATCGCTACCTGCAGAAAGACGTGAGCATCCTTTAAGGCAGACGACAAGTATTCATAGAGTCGTATCTCATCCCCGCGCAAGAATGGGTCTCTACAGGCAAAACGAAAGTTTTTGAGGAATTCCCGCTCCTTTCAGCATCGACAAGGAGATGACGACAATAGCCAAAGGAAGAACTATCACAAGCATCGCTTTCACGTACCCCTCCCGCCCTAATTGTTGGGTCGCGCGATCTTAAGGGCTAGCCCATAGGATCAGCATCCCCAATAGTGGGGCGGAGTAGACGCGATAGGCGAAGTGGCAGATCAGAAAGGCCACGGCCCACCATAGGGCCATGGCGATACTGCAAAGGGTGGGTCGATTTCTCGACCACGAGAGGTTCGCACGTGAGAAACGTCCGCCGCATTGCCCGAACGGGGCACAAGACACTCTGCGGAGCCAGACGCGAGGCTAGCCCGCCTATCCACTACAACGCAAAGGGTGCCGTTTCGGTAATAATCGGCAGTCGCGCCGGCGCCCCTACTCCGTCCACTCCTATATGCGGTTTTTTGCACAGCATTCCGAATACGACGCGAAGACCAAACTTCGCAAAGTCATTTTCGACTTCGCTTCTTTTGAGGATCACCGGGATCTTGTCGCGGAGATGCGAAGTGAGATCGGTGAGCGGGATGAGGGCGAGCCCGCAGCATCTATGCTATCGATCGAGTATGTCGCAGATCGGCACCAGAGCTTTCGTAGCGGCTCCTGGTACGACATCCCTCCCGACTTCTTCCGAGCAATGCAATACGAATCCGTACAGCCGGAAGATCAGGGTGGCGCGTTTCTCCGCGGAGCCATCAAGACGCGTCGGCAACTTGATGCATCGCCGTTTTTGACAGGGCCTCTCTGGGCCCATTCAAGTGAAAGGGCAATTGATTTTCCTAAGGGCACCACCCCCAAGATCGAGCTTTGTGTAGTCAATTGCGGTCATGCCAATTGGAACGAGATCACTACACCGCGCCATCGACTGATCTATGACGTTGGAGCCAGCCGATCATTTAGCTCCGCGCAAGTGCAGGCGCTAGTGCAACGTATGAGCATTGGCTCAGACAAGAGGCCGATCACGGTTGTCATCAGTCACTGGGACGTAGATCACTATCACGCCATCCTAGGTTTCACGCCCGCTGACCTGAAAAAGCTCAAGAACGTATACGCCCCAAGCCAAACGCCTAACACCGACACTTTCAACCGAGTGCGTAAGAGCCTCCAGGGTCATGGCATCCCCCTCCACCTTGTCCCTCCGGCGGGTGCAGACGCGACCACAGGACGAAGAATCGTGTTGAAAGCTGTCCTACGGCAAGGTCGTTTTACAGCATTTAGAGCGACGCCAGGAGGGTCCAGGAACCAGACCGGTATTGTGATCGGCGTAGAGGGAGAACGTCGGATCGCGCTACTTACCGGCGACCATCACTATGAAAAGATTCTCGATGTCGCCAGGAGTTCGTACGGTGGCAAACCTTGCGTGCTCGTAGCCCCTCATCACGGTGGGCGTGCGGGAAAACCGGATGCCAAGGATTGGTGCGCATCGTTTCCTGACATCCAAGCGGTGCTGTCATGCGGCTCGAATTCCTACCTACATCCAATCCCCGAGGTCGAGCGCGAATTGAGGAACATGCAACGCGGCCAAGCCGTATGGCGCACTGACAATAAGGGAGACCGGACAGTGCCTCTCTAGAAGGCATCCGCTCTATGCTAAAGGATGTCCTTCAGCGTTGAGGAGACAAAGAATGACGCGCCGCTGACCTACGCGCCGTTGTACGACCGTACTAAATAAAAGCAGACTGGCGACTAGATTTCGAGCGGGAGGCAGCCATCCCCCCGGCTCTAATGCGAGGAACGTAAGTCAGGTCGTGGTTTGTACGCCGCCGACACCGATCGCTCAATCAGGGTCAAGGGCGGCATCCAGATACGTGCTATCGCGGGACTGGGCGGACAGCAATTCGAGAGAGCGTTCAGGGGTCTTGTTGGCGGCGCTAATACGACCAGTCCTCATGACGTACCGGCAACCGGTTCACCTCGTCCCTAATCTGCCGCCATTGCGGCATGAACCGGTCCATCAGCGACTGGAACCGCGCATTATGGGTCGGTTCGATCAGATGCACCAATTCATGCACAAGGATGTATTCCAGGCAGTCTGATGGCTTTCGTGCCAGGTCCGTATTCAGCCGAACATTGCCGGATACCGGATTGCAGCTTCCCCACTTCGTCTTCATGTGCTGCACGAGAATACGTCGCGCCGTGACGCCCAGCAACGGCTGCCATTTTTCCAGCAATGGCGGCACAGCACCTCGTAGCTGCTCTCGATACCACGCATCAAGCAGTTCACGGCGCCGGCCAGCATCACTACCGGGGCGCACTACAAGTTCGAGCGTGGAGTGCTTCAGCTTCACGGTCGGCGCGGCGTCGGCTTCCACAATTCGCAGCAGATAGCGCTTGCCCCAAACGTAGTGACTCTCTCGGTCCAGATATTCGCGCGGCGTTTCACGTTCCTGTGCTAGCAGCTTGCGCTGTTGCCGCCTGATCCAGTCCAGCCGGGTAATGGCGTACACCCGGATGAGGTCAGATGACATATGCCGGGGCGCTGAAATACGCACGCGCCCATCCGGCGGATAGACACTGAGATGGACATGCTTGATGTCCTTCCTCACCACATCGACACTCAGCTCGCCGAGGTCGATGCTGCTGGATGGCTCCACGTTCAATACTCCTGCCGCTGCGCTTCGATGATCAGGAAGATGCGCTCCACTTCCGTATCGTCCTTCAGGATGTCCCACAGCGCCTGCTTGATGACGTTTTCGCGCGGCAACACACCACGCCAACCATCGGGGCGAACACGCCTGACGGCGGCATCCACTTCGAGTGAAAGTGCCAGCGCCTGCTCAAGTGTATGACCATCTGCGATTTTCAGATTGTTGAACAGCGCTCGCTTACCGGGTGTATCCAATGCTGCCGGCGTATCGTCGGCCTTGCCGCTCTGCACTTTTGTCGCAAGAGCCGCCATCTGCTTCAGATACTCCTCGTAGTCGATGGCTTTTTCCTTGCGCTTCTTGATGATCTCGTCGAGCAGCGCGGACATCTTGGCGAAGTAGGCCGGATCAGTCAGATGATCCTTGACGATCTTGCTGCGAACGTTGTTCTCGATGGTCTCCGCCACCGACTGTCGGTCCTTCATCGCGTGAAGCTTCTTCGCGATCGCATCGGCAATGCCAGTCTTCACGATCAGATCGAGCAGGCCGATGTTCTCGAATGCGGAAATCTTGCGTGGTTCGCTGGCTGCGATATAGGTGTCGATCAGGTGACGCATATCGGCCTCGTACGGCTTGAGATCAAGTGTCTCACCGCTCGCGAGGCGAATCGTTTCGCGCAGCTTCACGTACCAATCAAGCTGCTGCCGGATCGATGCCTGCTGCGCCGCATCGTACCCGGCCTCATCCAGTTCATCGGCAATGCTGGCATAGGCACGTAGCAGACCGACCACAGCGGTATAGAAGGCAACGCGCTGCGGCTCGCGCGCCCGCAAGTCATCGGCAATCTCGGTGTTGCCGCAGAAATAGTGGATGTACTCCAGCTCGCCCTTGGGGGGGGCCACCTTTTCGACCAGCAGCGCCAATGCTTCAAGTGCCGCATCCAGACGCTCACGCCCCTTCTGTACACGACTTTGAAGCAGGATTTCCGGCTCGACGCCGCCTGCGCTATGGTCCAGCTCGGACGAGTACACGGCGATGGCGTTTTCGACCTTCTTGAACAGATCCTTGTAGTCGACGATGTAGCCAAAATCCTTGTCGTCGGAATCCAGCCGGTTGGTGCGACAGATGGCCTGGAACAGGCCATGGTCTTGCATGGACTTGTCGATATACAAGTAGCTGCATGGTGGCGCGTCGAAGCCCGTCAGCAGCTTGTCCACCACGATCAGCAGCTTCATGCCGGCCGGCTCCTTGATGAAGCGGGCCTTGGCCTGATCCTCATAGGTTTCGGTCTTCGACATACCGGCCTTCGGCTGCACGTCGGCCAGCAGGTCGGTGTAAGTGTTGAAGATGAACTGCTTGTCGGTCTCGGTATTTGCGCCGGTTTCTTCCAGCGTCACGTCTTTTGCCAGTGGGTTGTACGACGTGACGACCGCACATTTACCCTTGAAGGGGGTTTTCTGGAACAGCGTGAAATACTTGCACGCCTCGTAGATGCTGGACGCCACGAGCATCGCATTGCCGCGCTCGGTGGATAATCGCGACTTCGTACTGAAGTCGTAGATGATGTCCTCGACCACGCGATCCATGCGCGAGCGCGAACTGAGTACGTGTTGCATCGTGCCCCACTGCTTCTTCAGTTCGTTCTTCTGCCAGTTGTTCAGACCTTTCGTCTTGGCCTCGAACCACGTGTCGATCTTTTCCTGGGAGCCGAGTGTCTGGTCGATATCCCGCGCCTCATAGACCAGATCCAGCACCACACGGTCCTCAACCGCCTCGCTGAACTTGTAGGTGTGGATGTAGCCGCCGAACACTTCGAGGCTGGTCGCCGCATCGCTCTTCAGCAGCGGGGTGCCGGTAAAGCCGATGAACACGGCTGACGGCATCATCGCCTTCATCACGCGGTTCAGACGTCCGCCCTGCGTACGGTGGCACTCATCGACGAACACAAAGAGATCGCCTACTGCCGCGCTCGGCTGGGATTCCAGTTCCTTGATAAAGGCATTGAAGTCACCATCGCCCAAGCCCTTGCCAGCGCCAAACTTGTGCACGAGCGAACACAGCAGGCGCGGAGCCGGCTGGCTCAACTGGGTCATCAAGTCGCGGCCGCTGCTGGTGCGATGGATTTTTTCGCCACTGCTTTCGAAGACGCGCTTGATCTGCTTGTCCAGCTCGTCCCGGTCGGTGATGACGACCACGCGTGCATGCGGATTGTTCTCTAGAATCCAGCGGGCCAGCAACACCATCAGGATGCTCTTGCCTGCGCCTTGGGTGTGCCAGATGATGCCGCCCTGCCGCTTGCGCGCGTGCTCCTGCGCGGACTTGATGCCGAAATATTGGTGTACGCGCGGCAACTTCTTGACGCCGCCGTCGAACAGGATGAAGTCGTGCATCAGCTCGACAAGCCGAGCCTTCTCGCACATCTTCAGCAGGTACTTGTCGAGCTTGTAGCCACTATTGTGGGCTTCGTCCTCCTTCCACTGGAGGAAGAATTTCTCCTGCGTGCCCGTCGTGCCGTACTGCAGGCCTTCCGAGTCGTTACCGGCGAAAACGAATTGCACCGTGCTGAAAAACCACTCGTTGAATTCGGGCAACTGGTTGGACAGGTTTTGCCGGATGCCATTGCCGATGCTCACGCGGCTGTTCTTCAACTCCAACACGCCGATGGCGATGCCGTTGACGTAGAGCACGATGTCCGGGCGGCGTTTGAAGCCGCCTTTCAGGGTAACTTCCTCGGCGATCGCGAAGTGGTTCCTGGACGGCGTGTCCCAATTGATGAGCCAGACCGTTTCGGCTACCTTGTCACCTTCGACCTTCACCGGGATGCCGTAACGAAGAAGCTGATAGACCGCCTCGTTGTTCACATTCAGCTTGCGCTGCGGATGGTTCGCCTCCGTCTTCAAGCGGTAGATGGCCTGGCTGATTTGCGCGGGACGATAGCCGGCTTCGGTCAGATAGGCCGTCAGCAGGCCTTCTTCGATGTTGCTGTTGCCGGTGCGATCGGTCCAGTCATCGAGATAGGCATAGCCTAGCTGTTCGGTGAACAGCTTGATGATGCGATTCTGCGTGGCCTTTTCTGATTTGCCGATTTCGTCCGTCATTGGAGTTCTCTAGATCAGTCGTGTCTTGCCGGTCAGCAGTTCTTGCATCATGCCTTGCTTGAGCAGGCGGGTTTTGTTTCGTCGCGCCTCCAACAGCGATAGGTCGGAATTCATGTCAGAAAGCACTTCGGCAATGGCGGATTGTTCAGAAAGCGGAGGAACTGGCATCGGCACCTCCAGAAACTTCTCCCGCGGTAAATGTGCAATGCTCGTTTGGGTCACGTAATTATCGAGAGTGCCAGCATTACTCCAAAGATGGAGCATTTCAACCATCAAACGTGAATCAAAGCCTCTAAGCGGACGTAGCCGATGCAAAGCCTTTTGGTAATAGCATTCCTCGATGGGTTCATCCCAAAGCGCGGCGCGCCCAACCTCCCCGCCCTCACATACCAGCAAGTCCCCCTTACGCAAACGGAATCGTTCCATGTCGGAGCGGGTCATGCGCATCAGTTGCAAATCACTGACATCAATCTGATTCCATTGAACTGAACGATTTCCCAGATATGGCTTCAAATCACCGACGTTCTTTTCGGCATCCAACATTTTTCCGAGTTTCACGTCAAATTCTCGACCAACAGGTGAAACATCCCAGTCCTCCGGGATAACACCCGCATCGGTTTGCTTTGTGCCAGCCTTGAGCTTAAACCCCGGCAACCGAGTCTTTCCAGTAAGCAATCGCTGCATGGCAGCCTGCTTGAGGCCGCGCTTCTTCGCGATGAGTTTGTCCAGGCCAGACAGCAGGGCATCGACGTCGTTCAGGGTGGCGGCGATGGCGGATTGCTCGCCGACGGTAGGGGGAAGTGGAATAGGATAGGTCTTGAGCTTTTGGCCGTTGATGTTCGCTTGGCCGACGGCAACGCTTAAAACCTTGAGGCTGTATTTCTTGGCAAATTCGGTGTTCAGCGTGTAGTTGAGAAAGCACGAATCCAAGAGATCTTTCTTGGCGTTTATGCGAATCAAATAGCCAGCAAATATCGCAGGCTCTTCTCCGCAATAGATGGATGTCTTGCCCACAAGGTCAATCGTGTTCGTGCGATTGAACAAAACGTCGCCGGGGCGAAGCGCGTACTTCGCAATTTCTCTCTCGTCATCGGTGTAAACAAGGTCGTTCCAATCAATCTTGCCGCCTTGCAAGTTGCCCATGCGCAGCACTGGCATCGAACCCTTCGTGCTGGACTTTGCTGACGAGCCATATTCGACGGACGTAACCAATCGTCCAAGCGGTGACACATCCCAGTCCGCTGGGACAGCACCAACTTCAGTTTGCTTGTACCCCGTCCTCAGTTCCACACCGCCCCCATCTTGCGCAGATGCGCCTCAACGCGGGCAGACAACGTAGCAACCTCATCCACCAATACTGGCAATGGCGACTCATAGCGTAAGGCCAGATCCCGCACACGACTGGTGAGCGTATGCGATACGCGCTCCAGTTCACCTAACACGGTGGCAGAAAAGGCAGCAAGCCACTTGTCTTCCACCACCAGCGTCTTGATCTCGTCCACCGTGAGCTTGGGGTACCGCGCGTACGCCTTGGCGTCCAGCTCGAGTTCCAGCGTCTTGAGCTTTTTCTTCAGCACGGCTTCTTTATCGGCAAGCGATTGCCATTGCTTCAACACAGCCAGTTCATCGGCCGCATCCGGGTCCTTGCCGATCTCCTTGATGCGCTCCTTCACCGCCGCCGCATTGATCTTGTCGAAGCCGCTGAACACGGCGTCTTCCCCGCTGTGCTCTTCTTGCAGCTCGGTCAGTGCGCTGCTGGCGGCCTCCAGCGCGGCGCTGGTTTCGTCAATCGCAGTCTGCTCGGCCGCGAAGTAGCGCGCCACGATGTATGGTTTCGGCACCAAGTCGCAGGCCCAGCCCTTGTCCTTCTCCACGACCTTGGCGTTTTCGCCTTTGCCTTTCTTCGTCTTCTCGATGACGCGGTATGTCCGCGCCACCCAGCCATCGGCCGCCAGCACGTAAGCATCGTCCTGCATGGTTTCCGCCCAGTAATCCATCAGGTGTTGGTACACGTCGTAGGCATCCACCAGAGGCTTGCCTTCGTAGTGTTCCAGCAGGCCATCGGCCAGCCCCACAATGAACTGCTTCGGGTGGAAACCTGTATCCAGCGCGTTGAGTGTGGGAACAGTGGCTGCTCGCCAAGCATCGAAGTGCCGGCCCATGTCGCTGAGGTAGCCGGCGAACTGCGGATGCTGGAAGATCGTCGGCTTGATATCCACCTTGTCCACGGCCAGCGTGACATAGCCTTCGCGTAGTGGCTTGAACAACGCATCTTTCAGTTGCGGGCACACGGCCCAGTAGTCGTTCAGGGCGTCTACATCCGCGAGTGGAATGCCGCCCTGCAGATGGCCATGAAGGTCCTGGATGTCTTCCGCCACGCTGCTGTCGATGTAGCGCGGCAGGTTCAGGTTGAAGTCGTTCTTCTCGATTTCATCCTGGCCGACCAGTCGCGCATAGCGCGGGTCGCTCTCGTCCATGCGGGTGAACACGTCCACGATGCGGTGGATGTCCTGTTCGCGCAGGCGGTTCTTCGGACCATCCTTGATGAAGCCGCTGCTGGCATCGATCATGAAGATCCCCTTGCGGGCCTGGGCGTTTTCCTTGTCGATGACGATGATGCAGGCGGGAATGCCGGTGCCGTAGAACAGGTTCGCCGGCAGGCCGATGATGCCCTTGATGTAGCCGTGGCGAATCAGGTTCCGGCGGATCTCGCTTTCCGCATTGCCACGGAACAGCACGCCATGCGGCAGGATGCACGCGCCCTTGCCGGTGGATTTCAGGCTGCGCACGATATGCAGCAGATAGGCGTAGTCGCCCTGCTTGGCCGGCGGCACACCGAACGTATCGAATCGCCCGTACGGATCATGAAGCGGGTCAAGCCCCGTGCTCCAGCGCTTGTCCGAGAACGGCGGATTGGCGACCACGAAGTCGAACGTTTTCAGGGACGCGCCGTCCCGAAATTTTGGGTCGGTCAGCGTGTTGCCCTGGCCAATCAACGCTGTGGGGTTGTCGTGCAGGATCATGTTCATGCGCGCGAGACCGCTGGTCGCCGAATCCTTTTCCTGACCGTACAGGGTGACGTCTGTATGCGCTGCGTCTCCTACTTTCAGCAGCAGCGAACCGGAACCGCATGTCGGGTCGTACACGGTGGTTTCGGTGCTGGTCTTGGCACTTCCAATGCCGATGACGGCAGCCAGAATGCGGCTGACTTCGGCAGGCGTATAGAACTGCCCCTTGCTCTTGCCACTTTCGGTAGCAAAGTGGCGCATCAGGTATTCGTATGCGTCGCCGAGAATGTCGTCGCCGTCGGCACGATTCTTCGAGAAATCCAGATCGGGGCTCTCGAACACCGCGATCAGATCGGACAGGCGCGTGACCATTTCCGCACCCGTGCCGAGCTTGCCGGTGTCGTTGAAGTCCGGCATGTCCGATAACTTGTTGGCTGCGGCCAGCGGCCCGATGATCTTCTTGTTGATCTGGTCGCCAATGTCCGGCTTGCCTTTCAGGGCCACCATGTCCGCGAAGCTGGCACCGTCGGGAATGGTGATCGGTGCGTAGCGCTGACCGGCGTATTTGTCGCTGACGTACTTGATGAACAACAGTACCAGCACATAGTCTTTGTACTGGCTGGCATCCATACCGCCGCGCAACAGGTCGCAGGATTCCCAGAGGGAAGAGTAGAGCTCGGATTTCTTGATTGCCATCGGTGTGGGTGGGCCGTGCGTTGGTCTCGGCCGGGGATGCCCCCAGCATTAATCTGCGAATTTTACAGATCAACGAGCTGACCGCTGACGAAGTCCCCAGATTCTACCCATGGGCGGTTCACACTCCTCGATTGGAGGGCTGAAAAGCTAGGCAGGCTTCGAACACTCGCGGCCTGGGATCCACACTGCGGATTCAACCGGTCAGCATCGTGCTTGACGTAGCTGATCGGTTACTGTCGGCGTAGCGGAGGCAAGGTAGGGCGGGTCTTTGATGGTGTCGCACAGACCGTGGAACACATCATTTTCACCTGGAGAATGGCATTGAAGCGCAGCGAACTATACAAAATGGTTTGGGAGAAGCCCGTCTCCAAGCTGTCGACCGAATTAGGCATCTCCGATGCGGGATTGGCGAAGGCTTGCAGACGAAATGCAATACCAGTGCCACCGCGAGGATATTGGGCGAAGCTCCAGGCAGGAAAGCACCCGCAAAAGATTGCCTTGCCGGCTCCTGAGTTGGACACGATGGTGGATTTCGCGACTGATGATCCCGAGGAGCGTGCGAGACAGAAGTCGCTACGAGACCAGCGCGAGAGCGCGATTAGAACAGAAATTGAGAATGCTGTTCGCGAGGTCGAGGTTGTCATGCCGGCCGTTCTCGAGCGACCGCACCCCTTGGTCGTGGCAACCAAGCGTTTGATGGATAGGACGCCGAAGCTGATAGCTGCGCAAGCTCGACGGAAACTGGGTGAATGGTCAAGGCTTTCGGAGGAAGAAAATCCGCCGTACGGCGAGCACGGCCGCTACATGTTGTTCAGAGAGGGTGTTCTGAATATTACAGCTTCCCTCGATAGCATGGAGTGGATCCTGCGCTTCCATGATGGTCTGCTGAAAGCGCTGAATGCGGCTGGCATGAAAACTGAGTGGACCAAGGGGGATTCTGGCCGCAGAGCGGGAAGTAGCCAAGCTAATCGCGTACAACTCGTCATGGGCGGCGAACGCTTTGCCATGGAGTTTGTCCAGGGCTATCACCGAAAGAAGCTGTCAGCGTCAGAATATGCAAACCTCCGAAAGGAAAAGTCGTGGGCCAGCGAATATGTATCCGAGCCAGCAGATCGCTTTTCGCTGAGGGTCAAGGGCACAGAATATAGCGCCAGCAAGATTTGGGAGGCCACGGGGCAGAAGTTGCAAGAGCAACTGCGTGAGATTACTCACGGGATACTGGCGTTAGTGCCGTTGCAGCGCATATCAAGAAGGGAGCGAGAAGCGCGTGAGGAAGAGAGCCGTAAGCGAGCCGAAGAGGAAGCACGGGTGCGCAGACGGCTTCAAGCACGCGAGGAGGTATTCAAGCAGGCGCTAAGCATTGTGGAGATGCACGAAAAGATTGCTCGGCTGCGGGAGTTTCTTGACGGTCTGTCCGTGCGTTGCAACGAATTTGTTGAGCCATATAACGAACGCGTTGCTGTGTGGATTCGTGTCGTGCGGGAAGAGCTTGAGCGTACAGATCCCGTGCTCGCTCAATTGCAGGCAAGTGTGGACGGACCTCGTTGGAGGCCCTGGCCACCCGAGTGGTGGCCGGAAGATGGGGATCTGCCGGAGTCGTCGGAAGGTCAAAGCCGCGACGGGTTGGATTTGATCTGAAACTTGTTAGGCATCAAGCGTTCACTTGCTGGTCCAGCTTTGTTGGCTGGCGAATTGAATCGCCCGCGCTCAAGCCAGGCGCACAGTGCGCCAAAATCTCGATCTCTCAGAAGCTCCGCAGCCTCAAACACTATCTCGTCCGCCTCCGACGTTTCACGACCATCCAAGATGATCTCCGCTGTCATCATGGCGATAACCATGGGGCCAAGCTCTTTCGAGGCAGTAAGGGCGACATGCCGGTATCGTCCGCAAAGACAGCCCCAGCGCCGGCCAAGCCCGCCGCCGCAAAGGTCCGCCGCATCAAGGCAATCGCACCGATGGCGATCGAAGCAAAGGTCAAAGAAGTAACCAACGCCTGAGGGCTAGAGCCCTCCCTTGCGGACGGCACCGGCTCGGGGTCGTCCGCTACACCCTCCGGACGAATCTACCAACGCACCCAAACGGAGTCAGTCGAATTAGACCGACCGCCGCTTCCCGCTGGCATTCCGGAGATGCGTCGATTTCTCAGGCCAACGAGTGGCTGTTTCCGTGGCGAGATTCATCACGTTCTTTAGCTGAAACGACTTTTCGTACTCTACGGTGGGTATAACGAGTTCCCGTGCTTCGTTTCCTACAGCAATCCCGCTCATCGTCGCGCAAACATCGAGCTCACTCGACGGCAAATACATATGCGCGATGAGACCATCGAAGTAAAAGCGGTAAGTGTTAAGCGTTACTGGCTGCTTCTCTGCCAAACGAAGTCCTGGGTGCTTCGAATTGGAGTCAGGTTGTGAAGTGGTCCACGTGTACTAAGCTGGGTGAGAGCGATCGGAAAAAGGTCGAAGCGATCAGCGCACTCTCCCGTAACGATCTGCCTAAGTGTTTCTAGTTCGGTTGATGTTAAGCACACCTCAGCAAATTCCGACCGCCGGGTCGCCGCAGCTCGCCAAAGCAGACTCAAATAGAACAATCGAAGCGGCCGGGCATCAACATCGCTGATGCTGCGAATGCCGAGGCCTCTTTCTCGATCGACTACGGCGAAAGTGGTATTGGGGTCGGAGGAAGGCTCAAGCTCATCTTCCGCTCCCCAACCACTCCAAATCATCCGATGCTTGCGCAAGAAATTAATGGCCCACGTATCATGGGCCGTCAAGATCTTCTCGCCGTCCTGGTTAACGAGCTCGGCATCGAACCAGCTATTCCATGCCCGCTTTGGCTCGCGGCCAAGGCCTGCTTCTATGAAGGCCTCGCCCTTCTCCCTGCGGGTGAGCGCTGCCGGGATGATATGAGATTTCAGGAAAATTCCATGCTGACCAGTAAGCCTACATACTCCGGCCTTCATGTCAGCTCCTCATGTGGATCGACGCGCACGACTCGACCGATGTCGCGGTCGCGCAACCGCTGAACTCAGGAAGACAGGGCACTCAAGGCCCCGCCAAGTGGACTGGTCTAGGCCGCACCCTTGATTGCAGCTTCAATCCAACCAGAGATTTTTTGCTTGATGTCGTTGTATGCGTCCGTGGATGAGGGTTCGTAGACCGTCGGCACATAGATTTGACCATTTGCCTTCTTAAACGTGATCCCATCAAACGGATTTCGCCCTTTCGAGCACGTCCCGGCCTTTGGACACTTGAGGTTATGAATGTTGATCCCGAAGATCGCCTTACTAAGTTCCCAGGCGCGCTTGATCTCGTACTTTACCCATGGGCGGTTCGCAGTCTCAGAGCCAACGAGCACGATCAAACACGACTTTCCCTGCAGATTGTCATCGATCCAGCGCTCTACGCCACTCGGCTTCCGCTTGATCTCCTCCCAGGTGTTCGGCTGTACGGGCTCATCACCTTCGATGACACCCATGTTTCGAATCTGCTGAACACGAAACACATCGTTATCGAAGTGGAAGCTGTAAAAAACTTTTCGCTTAATATTGTTCATTTATTTAGCTGCTTAAAGATTTTAACAACAGTCTTGAGAAGCTCCGAAGGATCCGCCGATTCCTTTCCCAGCTCTTCGACCAATGGAATGATCCACTCGATGCCGGAATAGTATTTTTTCGGATCCTTCATTACCTCCACCCACAACTCCCGAGCCATGTATCCAGTCGCACCTACAGGAATCGGTACGAGGCCGTGCTCGATCGCAATTTCAAACTCCCGGCGAACACCACCGGCCGGGACGATCTTTCCATCCTGTAGTTTGTTTCCAAACATGAAGATGGCGATACCTGCCAGCGATATCATTCGTTGACGGTACTCTTCCCAGAGCGCCTGCATGTTGTCACCATGCTGAGGAAATGGACGCAATATCAGTTGATCCTCTGAGTACTTCAGCGGATTCGCATAAATCGCTTTCAGTGCACCATTGATGACTGAACTACCAATCCCCCAACCAAATCCGTTGACGATTCGCAGGTTCGCCTTAATGCAATCCTCAGCTAGAGAGTGAACGAAGCCAAGCGCTGCGTTGCGGTCCCAAGTGCCGTACTCTTCCGCGCTACCGGACACAAAGATAGTTTTCTTGAGAAAGCGTTTCTCAACTTCGAGAAGGATCTGCGGAATCTGATCATATTCGCCAACAAGCAGCGTCTGAATTCCGAAACGCTTAAGATCATCGATTCGAAGTTCTTGCTTTCGCTGCTTGTAGCGAAACGCCTCGTCGTCGTCTTTGTCATCGCGCGCAATTGCCTTCATGAAGCAGTAGTGGGTCTTCTTCCCCGCCCCGCCGCCATGTAGTCGACTTAGCACATAGTCGAGATTGGGATCCGTAAAGCTGAAACCGATGAACAAGAATGTTTTGGAGACAAGATCCCCGCTCAAAGCGGTCACGAACCGCTCATGCGTTTTATAGTAGGTCTCGTACTGCTTCTTGTAGAGCACTGCCTTACCGGAAGAACGAACGTCTCCGTGCATCTTGTAGACGACAGCATCTCGCTTCGGGCGGATGGTAGAAAGATCATCCACGTCCGATTTGATGTCAGCGACACGGTCAGCCTGGCGCAGCGCGTCCTCGATTAGGGTATCGTAGTTCGTGGTCCAGTACGTCTTAATTGGCAGCCGAGCGATGACCTTATGGACATCCGAAAGTTCGGCCTGCTCCGAAAACTCCTGCAAGATCTTCTTCGCGAGGCCGTCGCTGGTCTTCCGTTGATTGACATGGAATTGTGCTAGAGAAATCAAATCGTGCTCCAGCTCAACCCTTAGCCCCAACTCAGCCGCGATGTCTCTAAGCAGTTCCGGCCAATCTACGTACCCGGATGCCTTCGACATTCCGGCTCCAGCGAAGATGGCAACACTGTCTTCCTCGAGGTCACTCACGAAACTCTTGATGAACGCTTCGACTTCATGCTTTGGTGTCATTCTTGAGCCTCAGAAAGTGCTGATACCAAAAGGATACGAACCGCCTGCGGTAAACCACGATAGAGGGGCGCCCGGTGAGATGCGATCTATGCGTCGATAGAGCTGGAGATACTCGTTCCCGTGGAAATTTCCATATCCGTCGCGCGTCGGCACGATCGCGATTTGATTAGGCACCATCACACCATCTGCATATCCAATTTCCCAGGGACACCAGCGAGACGCCATGGAAGCCTGTGTCGCGAGAAACAGGAAGACGTTGGCTTCGCGAATCGCTCGTTGAATTCGACTTGCGGTATCACGATTGGGTGCACTGGGCATCTCGCTGTCCTGCCAATCGATATACAGTTCCAGCCCGTCCTCTTTGAGCGTTTGTTGAAGACCTAGGGCTAAATCGCGGTCCTGATGGCTGTGGCAAAGGAACCCTTTCTTCTTCCCGTAGCCCGACGTCGCGTACGTACGCGTTGCAGCCCTTCTACTAGCGGCACTTCTCAATTCCCATTGATCGATAGCCATTCTTGACCCTGTATGTACGTTTCACTGCGTATGTATTCTTACTCAAGTCAAGCCACTAGCCAGCTTTGGAAGTCGTCCCCTCCAGGGGCGCAGCCTTTACATCTCACCTTTGGCTGATTGAGAGGCAACGCGTAGCACGTCACTCATATCGACAAAGCGTTCCATACCTTCAACTGGCGCCAGTGCGGCCAACTGCAACATCAACACCATGGTAAACGTTCCGTCCTCCATGGCCTCCTCCGAAGAATCGTTTCGTGGTACGCGAATGTGCGCGTCTCTCAAACGCGCAAGAAATCCGCTACGATCAAGATTCCGCTTGTTGAGCTCTCTGATCAACACAAGCCGAGCCCGGGTTGCATAGCTTAGGTCGTTCGTTACAAAGAGTGGCTGCCATTCGGGGGGGGCATCTACGCCAAGCACTGACATCAACTCAAGAAAAAGCGCGAAACGGTAGGTTCCGCGTTTCAACTTGGCCTCGAGACCACGGGCACTCGCCACTTTTTCCTCGACAAGAAGATCGACGACGTCCTTTACGTTCTTCCCCTTCCTGGCAAAAAGGACTTCCGACGCCCGGTATGCCAGCTCAGACCAATCTGTATGCTTGTGCGGCACGGCAGTTTCTCCCCGGATTCGGCAAAAAAAAGTGCGGCGATCATTACGATCGTCGCACCTTCCGACCCCTCGAATAGTCTCTTGCAATCGCCATCTCGTGACGATGTGCTGAAAGGCACTACGATGTCATTGCAAAGGCAAAACTATTGTCAAAAAAGGCAACGGGTCTGTCGCTCGGCGACAAACTCAATCCCAGCTCAACGCTCCACCCGTCTGATACTCAATAACCCGAGTCTCAAAGAAGTTGCGTTCCTTCTTCAGATCAATCATCTCGCTCATCCACGGGAACGGATTCTCCTCATTCGGGAACAGCTGATCCAACCCAATCTGCTGGCAACGACGATTGCAGATAAACCGCAGGTAAGACTTGAACATCGGCGCATTCAGACCCAGCACCCCACGCGGCATAGTGTCCTCAGCGTAGCGGTACTCAAGGTCAACAGCTTTCTTGAACAGTTCGGTGATCTCCGCCTTGAATTCAGCCGTCCAAAGATGCGGATTCTCCAGCTTGATCTGATTAATCAAATCAATCCCAAAATTGCAGTGCAGCGACTCATCCCGCAGGATGTACTGATACTGCTCCGCCGCCCCAGTCATCTTGTTTTGCCGCCCCATCGCCAGGATCTGCGTGAAGCCGACATAGAAGAACAGCCCTTCCATGATGCAGGCGAACACGATCAGCGACTTCAGCAGCTTCTGGTCGTTTTCCGGCGTGCCGGTCTTGAACGACGGGTCGGTCAGCGTGTCGATGAACGGGATCAGGAACTCGTCCTTGTCGCGGATCGACTGCACTTCGTGGTATGCGTTGAAGATCTCGGCTTCGTTCAGGCCCAGCGATTCAACGATGTATTGGTAGGCGTGCGTGTGGATGGCCTCTTCAAAGGCCTGGCGCAGCAGGTACTGGCGGCATTCCGGCGCGGTGATCTGGCGGTAGGTGCCCAGCACGATGTTGTTGGCGGCCAGCGAGTCGGCGGTGACGAAGAAGCCGAGGTTGCGCTTGATGATGCGGCGCTCGTCTTCGGTCAGGCCGTTGGGGTCTTTCCACGTCGCGATGTCGCGCGACATGTTGATTTCCTGCGGCATCCAGTGGTTGGCGCAGCCGGCCAGGTACTTTTCCCACGCCCACTTGTACTTGAACGGGACGAGCTGGTTGACGTCGGTCGAGCCGTTGATGACGCGCTTGTCGGCGGCGTTGACGCGGCGGTTGCTTTGCGCGGCGGCGGCGTTGGGGTTGTTGCCCAGGATGCCGGCTTGCGTGGCGCTCGGCGGCAGAACGCCTTGCTGGTCAGCGGTGGCAGCCGATGCAGCGGGTTGCAGGGCAGGCTGCGGTGCGGCCTGCGGGGTGGCTTGAACGTCGTCGTCCCAGCTCAGCATGATGTTGTTCTCCGTGATTCGGTTTTGGGGGGCGCGGTCGTTGGTCAGGTTTGACGCTTCACTTCGTTGATGCGCCGGCCCTCACCCCCGCCCCTCTCCCGCATGCGGGAGAGGGGAACAAACAAGGGGTGGTTTTTGCTCTCTAGTCTTTTTTGCCTTATTGGCAGGCTTCGCACTCTTCGAAGCCGGGATCACCCGGGCGCATCGTGCAGACCGCGCCTTCCGCTTCCGGCATGGCCGGGGCCGAAGCCGCCGCTGCATCCCGCGCCGATCCACCATCGCTGCCCGACGACACCGCGTTCAGCGAGCCGCGTGACACGGTGGACTTCTCCACGTGCGTGGCAGCCATCGTGCGCAGGTAGTACGTGGTCTTCAGGCCGCGCACCCATGCCAGCTTGTAGGTGTCGTCCAGCTTCTTGCCCGACGCGCCGGCCATGTAGATGTTCAGCGACTGGGCCTGGTCGATCCACTTCTGGCGGCGGCTGGCGGCTTCGACCAGCCAGGTCGGCTCGACTTCGAACGCGGTGGCGTAGATGTCGCGCAGGTCTTGCGGAATGCGGTCGATGCGCGACAGCGAGCCGTCGAAGTACTTCAGGTCGGCGACCATCACTTCGTCCCACAGGCCGCGTTCCTTCAGGTCGCGCACCAGGTAGTCGTTGACCACGGTGAACTCGCCCGACAGGTTGGACTTGACGTACAGGTTCTGGAAGGTCGGCTCGATGCAAGCCGACACGCCGATGATGTTCGAAATGGTCGCGGTCGGGGCGATCGCGATGCAGTTCGAGTTGCGCATGCCGTGCTGCTTGATACGGGCGCGCAGGCTGTCCCAGTCCATGCTGCTGGACAGGTCCACTTCCAGGTAGCCGCCGCGCTCTTCGGCCAGCAGCTTGAGCGAGTCCTGCGGCAGGATGCCGCGGTCCCACAGCGAGCCTTCGTAGGTGCTGTAGCGGCCGCGCTCTTCAGCCAGCTCGGTCGAAGCCTGGTAGGCGTAGTAGCACACCGCTTCCATCGAGGTGTCGGCGAACTGCACCGCGGCCTTGCTGGCGTACGGCGTGCGCAGCACGTGCAGGCAGTCCTGGAAGCCCATGATGCCCATGCCGACCGGACGGTGGCGCAGGTTGGAGTTCTTCGCCTTCTCCACCGCGTAGTAGTTGATGTCGATCACGTTGTCGAGCATGCGCATGGCGGTGCGCACGGTCTTCTGCAGCTTGGCGTGGTCGAGGGCGTACGAACCGTCAGCCTGCTTCGTCAGGTGAGCGACCAGGTTGACCGAGCCCAGGTTGCAGACGGCGATTTCGCTGTCATTGGTGTTCAGCGTGATTTCCGTGCACAGGTTGGAGCTGTGGACGACGCCGACGTGCTGCTGCGGGCTGCGGATGTTGCACGGATCCTTGAAGGTGATCCACGGGTGGCCGGTCTCGAACAGCATGCCCAGCATCTTGCGCCACAGTTGCAGCGCGGGCAGCTTCTTGAACAGCTTCAGTTCGCCGCTGGCGGCCTTGGCCTCATAGCCCAGGTAGGCCTTCTCGAATTCCTTGCCGACCTTGTCGTGCAGGTCCGGGCAGGTGGCGGGCGAGAACAGCGTCCACTCGCCACCTTCCATCACGCGCTTCATGAACAGGTCCGGGATCCAGTTGGCCGTGTTCATGTCGTGGGTGCGGCGGCGGTCGTCGCCGGTGTTCTTGCGCAGCTCCAGGAATTCTTCGATGTCCAGGTGCCACGTTTCCAGGTAGGCGCAGACGGCGCCCTTGCGCTTGCCACCCTGGTTCACGGCGACGGCGGTGTCGTTCACCACCTTCAGGAACGGGACCACGCCTTGCGACTTGCCGTTGGTGCCCTTGATGTGCGAGCCGAGCGCGCGCACGTTGGTCCAGTCATTGCCCAGGCCGCCGGCAAACTTGGACAGCAACGCGTTTTCCTTCAGCGCTTCATAGATGCCTTCCAGGTCGTCCGACACGGTGGTCAGGTAGCACGACGACAGCTGCGAGCGGCGGGTGCCGGAGTTGAACAGGGTCGGCGTGGACGACATGAAGTCGAACGACGACAGCAGCTGGTAGAACTCGATGGCGCGCGCTTCGCGGTCCTTCTCGTTCAGCGCCAGGCCCATGGCCACGCGCATGAAGAAGGCCTGCGGCATTTCGATGCGGGTTTCATCGATATGCAGGAAGTAGCGGTCGTACAGGGTCTGCAGGCCCAGGTAGTTGAACTGGAAGTCGCGGCCGGCGTCCAGCGCGGCGCCCAGGCGGGCCAGGTCATAGGTGGCCAGCTTTTCGTCCAGCAGCTCGGCTTCGATGCCGCGGGCGATGAACTTGGGGAAGTACTCGGCGTAGCGGGCCGACATCTCCGTCTGGGTCACTTCGGCGCCCAGGATTTCCTTGCGGATGGTGTGCAGCAGGATACGGGCGGTGACCTGGCTGTAGGCCGGGTCCTTTTCGATCAGGGTACGCGCGGCCAGGATGGCGGAGTCGTACACCTGCGTCATCGGCACGCCTTCGTACAGGTTCTTCAGGGTTTCCTTCAGGATCGGCTCGGCGCTGACGGAATCGCCAAGGCCGGAGCAGGCGTTGTCGATCAGCGCATGCAGCGCGACGATGTCCAGCGGCCTGGTCACGCCGGCGTCGGTCACGTTGACCGAGTAGCCGCCTTCCTGCACGCGGGCCACGGCCTGGGCGCTGGCGCTGGCGCGCTCCTGGGCGCGCTTCTCGCGGTACAGCACGTAGGCGCGGGCCACTTCATGCTCGCCCGAGCGCATCAGGGCCAGCTCGACGTGGTCCTGCACGTCTTCGATATGGATGGCGCCGCCGCTCGGGCGGCTGCGCACCAGTGCGCGCACCACGTTGTCGGTCAGCTGCTCGACGATCTCGCGCACGCGCGCGGAAGCGGCGCCCTGCCCGCCGTTGACGGCGAGGAAGGCCTTGGTCATGGCGACGTTGATCTTGGACGGCTCGAACGCCACCACGGCGCCATTACGACGGATGATCTTGTGATCCGGGTAGTTCGTGGAAGCCGTGCTGGACTGCTGTGCGTTCGGTGCCTGGTTGGCAACGCCGGCGGCGGCGCCACCCGTGGTGAGTTCGTTCTGGGCCGTTTGCATGTGGTTTTTACCCTGGATATAAGAGACAAAAGAGTCCCTGGCGAAATGCGGCGGAAAGAAGGATCCGTTTCGGTGTGACCGCGCACGGACAAACTGCCTCTGCGTGAACATTTCGCCAGGGACTCTTTGTGATTCGCCAGCCTTGCGGAGGTTTCCGGACGGGTTGCACTCACTGCGCCACCGCCACCTCACACTTGGGCCAGCCCCCGGTTTGACTACTAGATATAGTGGGTGCTGCTGAAAACTTGGCTAAGTATAGTGAAACGAATCCGAATGACCAGTCTTGACAACCGCTATTTCGGGGTCGTCCCGGGGTCGGGCCGGCGGGTGCGGCAGCGCCACATGCCCGGCAGCCTAGTACACACAAGGGTTTCAGAGAAACCGTTCGCAACTGCACATTTCACAAAAATTTTTTTGATTGTTGCGAGCATGCGATAGCTCTTGGCCGCATGCGGCGTGTGCGCCGAAACGCCGCGCACGACTGCATGGAATGACGTTACGAACGCATCACTCAGAGGGGTGCCGATAGGGCAACATGCCTTGCGGCACGGCTGCACTGGCGGCGAAGCGGTCCCAGTCGAAATGCGGGCCGGGATCGGTCTTGCGTCCCGGGGCGATGTCGCTGTGGCCGGCGATCGCCCGCACCGGGTAGGCCGCCATCAGGGCCGGCACCAGCGCGGCCACGGTGTCGTATTGGGCAGAGGTGAACGGCAGGTCGTCGCAGCCTTCGATCTCGATGCCGATCGAGAAGTCGTTGCAGCGCGTGCGGCCAAAGAAGTCCGACTGGCCGGCATGCCAGGCCCGCTGCGTGCACGGCACGAACTGCACCAGCTCGCCCTGCCGCGTGACCAGGAAGTGCGCGGACACCTGGACCTGGTGGATGGTGGCAAAGAACGGGTGCTTGTCCGGGTCGAGCCGGTTCTGGAAGAACGCCTCGATGTCACCGCTGCCGAACTGGCCGGGCGGCAGGCTGATGTTGTGCAGCACCACCAGGTCTACCGGCATGCCCGGCGGACGCTGGTCGAAATTGGGCGACGGCACGCAGCGGGCGGCGGGCACCCAGCCGTCGGCGTCGGGCAGGAAGGCGGGCGCGGGCTGGCTGGGCTGGCTGGGCCTGGTCATGGCGTGCCCTCGCCCGCGCCGTCGCCGGCGTTGTCGGCCACGCCGCGGTCGGCGGCGTCCATGGCTTCGCGGATGCCCAGCTGCTGAATGCGGTAGCGCAGCTGGCGCAGGTTCAGGCCCAGCAGCGGCGCGGCGGCGGTGCGGTTGAAATTGGTCTGCGCCAGCGCCTGCAGGATCAGCTCGCGCTCCACGGCTTCGAGCCGGGCCGGCAGGTCGATCGGGAAGACGACGCCGCGGCAGGCGCGCTCGGTGGCGTCGCCGGCAGGTTCGGGCTCGGCCGGGGACGGCGCGGCGACCTGTGGCGCCGCAGCGGGTTCTGCGATGGTTGCGGGCGCGGTTGCGGCCACGGCTGCGGGCTTCGCCGCGGGCGGCATCGGCGCCCACATACCCGGCGCGCCCCAGGGAGCGTACTGCGTCGCAGGCACCGGAACCGGTGACGCGATCGTGGGCGCGGGCGCCATCAGCCCGGCGCCGGGGGCGCCGGCATCCAGCGGGCCGAGGTCGGCCACTTCGATCTGCTCGCTCTCGGCAAAGGCGTAGGCACGCTCGAGCAGGTTTTCCAGCTCGCGGACGTTGCCCGGGAAGCGGTAGGCGGCCAGCTGCTCCAGCGCGGCCGGTGCCAGGCGCTTGGGATGCGGGTCGCCATAGCGCACCGCCAGGTGGTCCAGGATGGCGCGCGCCAGCACCGGGATGTCTTCGCCGCGCTCGCGCAGCGTCGGCATGCGCAGCGCCAGCACGTTCAGGCGGTAATAAAGGTCCTGGCGGAACTGCCCAGCGGCGACCATCGCGGCCAGGTCCTTGTGGCTGGCGCACATCACGCGCACGTCCACGGCATCTTCGCGGCTGGCGCCGATCTTGCGCACGCGCCGCTCCTGCAGTGCGCGCAGCAGCTTGACCTGCATCGCCAGCGGCAGGTCGGCCACCTCGTCGAGCAGCAGCGTGCCGCCGTTGGCTGCGTGGAAGAAGCCGCCGCGCTCGCCGTCGGCGCCGGTGAAGGCGCCTTTGACGTGGCCGAAGAACTCCGACTCCATCAGCGTCTCGGGGATGGCGCCGCAGTTGACCGCGATGAACGGGTGCGACGCGCGGGCGCTGATCGCGTGGATCGCGCGCGCGGCGCGTTCCTTGCCGCTGCCCGATTCGCCGCTGATGACCACCGGAGCCATGCTGCGCGCCAGCCGCGACAGCGAGCGGCGCACCTCCTGCATGGCGGCGGAATGGCCGGGCAGCAGTGCCGCGGCGCGGTCGGCGGCGGCGTCCGCGCCGGCGCTGCCGCCGGCATCGGCTTCGGTGCTGTCGCGCTGCTGGCGGCCGAGCGCGTTGAGCACCAGGCTGCGCAGTTGTTCCAGCGAGACCGGCTTGGCGATGTAGTCGAAGGCGCCGGCCTTGAGCGCCTCGACGGCGTTGTCGGCGCTGCCGTAGGCGGTGATGACCGCCACCGGGATGCGCTCGGGCGCGGCCGACAGCTGCCGCACGATCTCGATGCCCAGGCCGTCGCCCAGCCGCATGTCGGTCAGCACCAGGCTGTAGCGGCCCTGCGCCAGCTTTTGCCGGGCCTCGGCCAGCGAGCCGGCCAGCACCACGTCATGACCCATGCGCCGGATGGAGATGTCGAGCAGCTCGCGCAGGTCGGCCTCGTCGTCGATGACGAGGATGGGATCGGGCGTTCGGGGTGGCATGGCGGTGGGTGTGGATGGGCGGACGCCGTTCATGCGACGGCCGCGTCGGCGGTCTCGATGCGCAGCGTCAGCACGAAGGCCTTGGCCGGCAGTGTATCGCGTGCGGAGGCGGCCAGCACGCCGGTGCGCTCCATCAGCGCCGGCACCGAGACCGCGCCGTAGCGCACCTGCGCGTCGTTGGCGCCGCACAGCTCGCGCGCCATGAACAGGCCCAGGCCGGTGCCCTGCGCGTTGCTGGTGAAGAACGGTTCGAACAGGCTGCGCTGGTGCTCGCGCGTAACCTCGGCGCCGTCGTTCCAGACGATCAGTTCGGCGTGGTGCTGGTCCAGCGCATGCGCCAGCATCCGGATCGAGCCCGGCAGCCGGCTGCAGTAGCGCCAGGCGTTGTCGAGCAGGTTGCCCAGCACCTGTTGCAGCTGCGCGGCGTCGAACACCACCGCCTGGGACACGTCCACGGTCAGGCGGATGGCGTTGGCGTTGACGTCGGCACGGCCGGCCGGGCGGGTCTCGCCGGCCTGGGGGCGGCGCGAACGCATTTCCAGGCGCCAGCGCTCGACGATCTCGGGCAGCGCCTGCGCCAGGTGCACGGTGCTGCGGCCGGTGCGCGGGCGGCGCGACATCTGCAGCACGTCGGACACCACCTGGTCGAGGCGGCGCACGTTGTCATTGATGATGCGCAGCAGGCGCGCGTCGATATCGACGTCGGCGCCGCTGTCCGTGGCAACAGGCTCCTGCCGCGCGGAGTCGGCCAGCAGTTCGCTGGCCTGGCTGATGGCCGCCAGCGGGTTGCGGATCTGGTGCGCGATGCTGGCCACCAGGCGGCCCATCGCAGCCAGCTTTTCCTGTTGCACCTGTTCGGCGATGCGTTCCCAGCTTTCGATATGGACCAGCACGGTGTCGCGCATCTCGCTGCGCAGCAGCGCTTCGTCTTCCTGCGACCAGGCCATGGCCTCGTTCTGCGCGATGGCAAGGCGCAGGCGGGCGGCGGCCTCGGGCGACAGTTCATTCCAGGCAGCGGTATCGAGATGCGACGGCACGGTGCGCCCGTGCGCCAGCGTCGAGCGCAAACCCGCCAGCCCCGGCAGCACGAAGCGCAGCCGCAGCCGGGTGTGCTGCATGGTGCCGTCCGCCAGTGCGGTGCCGGACGCCATCGGCAGCAGCTGCAGGATGCGCGGCACATCGTCCTTGCTGCGCAGCCAGTCGCGCAGCATTTCCATCAGCGGCTGCAGGCGCGGGATGCGGCGCAGGTCGAACAGCACGGTGTCGCCATCGCTGCTCTGCCCCGCCGGCGCAGCCAGCCGGCGCGAATAGATGCGCTCGTGCGCCTGCACGCCCAGCAGCACCACCGCGGCCGGATTGGCTGCCACCACTGCGCCGTTGGCGCGCACCAGCATCACGCCGTCCTGCATGTCGTTGACCATCAGCCGGTTGACCAGCTGCTGCATGCGCAATTCCTGCTCGCGCGCCAGCGCCAGCCGCTCCTGCGCGAGCTGGCGGTTGGCCAGCATGTACATCAGCAGCGCCGCGATCATGAACACCAGGCCGAACAGGCCCGAGCCCAGCAGCCCGGCATCGGCCTGGCGCAGCAGGATGGTGTGCATGAAGGGGCCGCCCATCACCACCAGCGCGGAGATCGACGCGGCAAAGAGCGCGAACGGCAGGCTGGTGAGCGCGCCGGCTTCGAGCGCGGGCAGCAGGAAGATCATGGCGAGGCCGTCGGCCTGGCCCTGGCTGGCCGGGTGGCCGATGGCGAGGAACACCAGCGCCAGCAGCGCCAGGTCGGCCAGCACCTGCATGCGCACGCGCAGGTGGAAATGGCGGCGCCACAACGTGCCGGCGAGCATCGCCAGCGCAATGCCAAGGTAAGGCACGGCGACGGTCATGGCCGCGGCGTGCTCGGCGCCGGCCAGTCCGAAGGGCAAATCGGGCAGCAGCGAGGGCGGCCATGGTGCCGGCGCGGGCTCGCCGCGCCGCATCAGCGCGTAGCCGAGCAGCAGCAGGCCCACGGCGACGCGGGTCCAGCAGAAATAGCGCAGCAGGCGCCAGTGGAATTCGGGCGGTTCAGCCTGCCGCCACAGCTGCGCCAGGCCGCGCCAGGCGTTCAGCCGCTGCCAGCCTGACGGCGCCGGCTGGGTCATGGGCGCGCACCGCCGCCATCAACGTTGCTGCCTTCGTCAGGGAGATGACTGCGCCGGCAGTAGTGCAGGCCGCGCCAGGCAATGGCCTCGCCTTGCGGCAGGTGCACACCGCACTGGGCGCATTGGACCATCGGTTCGGCGGATTCGGCTTGGCCGGCATTGGCGTTGGCGTTGGCGTTGGCGCGGGCCGCGGCTTCGCTGGCTTGCTGCCGTGCCCGTTGCTGCGCCAGCCGCGCTTCGGCGCGGGCGCGCAACCACCAGAAGACGCCCAGCACCACGGCCAGCAGGATCAGGATACGTGCCATGGTGTTCAGAGACGGTGCAGGACCACTTCAATCACAAAGCGGCTGCCGACATAGGCCAGCAGCAGGATGCCGAACGAGGCGATGACCCAGCGCAGCGCCACCTTGCCGCGCCAGCCGCGGAAGATGCGGCCGGCCAGGATGCCGCCGAACATGGCCCACGAGATCAGCGCGAACACGGTCTTGTGATCCATCCGGAAGGCGCGGCCGAACAGCTCTTCGGAGAACAGCAGGCCCGAGCCGATCGTCAGCGTCAGCAGCACAAAGCCGGCGCCGATCAGGCGGAACAGCAGCTTTTCCAGCGTCAGCAGCGGCGGCAGCAGGTCCAGCCAGCGGCCCAGCCACTGGCCGGGTTGCGTGGCTTTGCCATCGGCCGGGCGTGCCGGCGTGTGGCGGAAACCGTGCAGCCGGCGCTCGGCCAGCAGCATCAGGAAGGCATGGAACGCCGCCAGCGTGAACAGCCCATAAGCCACGTTGGCGATGATGAAGTGCAGCTTGAACAGCGGTTGCGCCGCGTAGCCCAGGATCTGCGAGCCGGGAAAGGCCAGCGGCATCAGGCTGGCGACCAGCGCGACGGGGATCACGATCAGCCCCAGCCCGGCCAGCGAGAAGAAGAAGCTCTCGATCCAGTAGATGCCGACGCCCAGCCACAGCATGGCCGACAGCGCGAAGGCAAAGCCGAACACCATGCGCTCGGCCGGGAAGATGGTTTCGTGCAGCAGCATGCCGTGGCTGGCCAGCGCCGCCAGCATCAGCACGTGCCACCAGGCCGGCCGGCCCTCGCCGTGCGCACCGCCCGCCGGTGGCAGGGCGTTGCCGGGGCCGCCGGCGACCAGCACGGCAGAGGCCGCGCCGCCGGCTGGTCCGGCCTTTGCGGCGGTGGAGGCAACGCCGGCATGGCGCGTGGCCCAGCCGTGCCAGGCCAGGCCGCAATAGAGAAGTGCCGTCAGGGCATACAGTACAATGACCATTTGCGCAGTTTACCTTAGTGCCCACGGACGGTGGCAGCCGGTTGAACCGGTGCTCCGGCCCTGCAACCGGCACGGGCCTGCCCCGATTCCAGACCGAGCTCCTGCTCCGATATCTCCCCCGATTCCTGCCATGCTGGACAATCTCACTCAACGCCTGGCGCGTGTGGTCAAGACCATGCGCGGCGAGGCGCGCCTGACCGAGGCCAACACCGCCGAGATGCTGCGCGAAGTGCGCCTTGCCATGCTCGAAGCCGACGTGGCCCTGCCGGTCGTGCGCGAATTCATCGCCCGCGTCAGGGAAAAGGCGCTGGGCGAGGATGTGATCACCAGCCTCACGCCGGGCCAGGCGCTGGTCGGCGTGGTCCAGCGCGAGCTGACTTCGGTCATCGGCGGCGCCGAGGCCGCTGGCGGCAACAACAAGGAAGCCGAGCTGAACCTGAACGTGCAGCCGCCCGCCATCATCCTGATGGCCGGCCTGCAGGGTGCCGGCAAGACCACAACCGTCGGCAAGCTGTCTAAGTGGCTCAAGGAAAACAAGAAGAAGAAGGTGCTGACGGTCTCCTGCGACGTCTACCGCCCCGCTGCTATCGCCCAGCTGAAGACCGTTTCCGAGCAGGTTGGCGCTGACTTCTTCCCGTCGCAGCCGGACCAGAAGCCGGTCGAGATCGCCCGCGCCGCGGTCGACTGGGCGCGCAAGCACTACCACGACGTGCTGATCGTCGATACGGCCGGCCGCCTCGGTATCGACGAATTGATGATGCAGGAAATCGCTGCCCTGCACGCCGAGCTGAAGCCCGCCGAAACCCTGTTCGTGGTTGACGCCATGCTCGGCCAGGATGCGGTCAACACCGCCAAGGCCTTCAACGACACCCTGCCGCTGACCGGCGTGGTGCTGACCAAGCTGGACGGCGATGCCCGCGGCGGTGCGGCACTGTCGGTGCGACATATCACCGGCCGGCCGATCAAGTTCGTCGGCGTGGGCGAAAAGCTCGACGGGCTGGAGCCGTTCTTCCCGGACCGGATGGCGCAGCGCATCCTGGGCATGGGCGACATCATGGCGCTGGTCGAGGAAGCCCAGCGCGGCGTCGACATGGAAGCGGCCGAGAAGCTGGCCAAGAAGATCAAGAAGACCGGCGATTTCGACCTGGAAGACTTCAAGGCGCAGATCGGCCAGATGAAGAAGATGGGCGGCATGGCCAGCCTGGTCGACAAGCTGCCGGCGCAGTTCGCCCAGCAGGCGCAGGGCGCCAACATGGACCAGGCCGAGAAGCAGGTGGCGCGCATGGAAGGCATCATCAACAGCATGACGCCGGCCGAGCGCGCCAAGCCCGACCTGATCAAGGCCAGCCGCAAGCGCCGCATCGCCGCGGGCGCCGGCGTGCCGGTTCAGGAGGTCAACCGCCTGCTGAACCAGTTCGACCAGATGCAATCCATGATGAAAAAGCTCAAGGGCGGCGGCATGATGAAGATGATGCGCCAGATGGGCGCGATGAAGGGCGGCATGAAGGGCCTCTTCAATCGTTGAGCCCGGGCTGCACTGCCTCCCCCGCAAAAGAACAGGAAAGACATCATGATGAGCGCCGTACAGGCCCGCGAGCTGTGGGCCAACTCCGAAGAAATCGTCTCGGCCGAGGAAGTCCAGGCATCGCTGGACCGCATGGCCGCCGAGATCACCGCCAAGATGGGCGATGCCTTTCCGCTGGTGCTGTCCGTGATGGGCGGCGCGGTGGTGTTCACCGGCATGCTGCTGCCCAAGCTGGCGTTCCCGCTGGAGTTCGACTACATCCACCTCTCGCGCTACAACAACAAGACCGTTGGCGGCGAGATGCAGTGGCGCGTGGCCCCGCGCGAATCGGTCAAGGACCGCGTGGTGCTGGTGCTGGACGACATCCTGGATGAAGGCGAGACCATGGCCGCGATCCGCGAGCGCATCATGGACATGGGCGCGAAGGAATTCCACGCCGCGGTGCTCTGCGAGAAGACGCTGACCAAGCTCAAGCCGATGCATCCGGACTTCTGCGGCTTTGCAGTGCCGGATCGCTATGTGTTCGGGTGCGGCATGGATGCCAAGGGGTATTGGCGGAACCTGGGGGCGATCCGGGCGCTGACCTGACCGGATCGACTCATGGTTTGCTCCCCTCTCCCGCGCGCGGGAGAGGGGTTGGGGGAGAGGGCCGGCGCTTGCAAGAGCGACGGCCCTCACTTCGTGGAGGCTCCTGCCCTCACCCCCTGCCCCGCTCCCGCAGGCGGGAGAGGGGAGTCACTTCGTTGCTCAGCTTTAATGCGACGCCAAAATCGGCCACAGCGACGCCAGCAGCAGCACCGCCATCCCGACATTGAACGCGCGCAGCACCTTCGGCCGCGCCAGCCAGCGCCGCAGCGCCGAACCGCACAACGCCCACATCGCTACGCTGGGCAGGTTCACTACCCCGAAGATCCCGGCCAGCAGCAGCACGTTGAGCCACAGGTTGCCGTGCAGCACATAGGTGCTGCACGCGCCCACGGCCATTACCCACGCCTTGGGATTGACCCACTGGAACGCCGCCGCGGCCCAGAAGCCCATCGGCCGCGCCACCTGCTGGTCCTGCACGCCGCCGGCCGTGGCGAGCTTCCACGCCAGCCAGACCAGGTAGACCGTCGCCACCACGCGCAGCACCTGCCAGGTCCACGGGAAGGCATGGAACAGCGACCCCAACCCTAGCCCGACCAGCGCCACCATCAGTGCAAAGCCGATGCTGACACCGAGCAGGTGCGGCACCGTGCGCAAGAACCCGAAGTTCACGCCGGAAGCCAGCAGCATCGTGTTATTCGGACCAGGGGTGATCGACGACACCAGCGCAAAACCGGCAAAAGCGGCGAAGACACCGGTACCGGCGGCGAGTTGGGATACTTCCATGACTGACTCCAGGGCGTTCAGGGAATCAGTCTACGGTCAGTCAGCGGTACAGTACCGGTACACTTCTTCAGCAAATTGCCGATACAGGAAGGGCTTGGCCATCACGGGCAACGTCCCGATGGCGCGGTCAGCCTTCGCTGCGATACGGCCGCTCGCGCAGCCACTTGGTCGCAATCCACTTCTCGCCCGCGGCGACCGGCAGGCCCGCATGCAGCGTGCGCTCGTCAAGCATGCCGTCGGGCAGCAGGTAGCTGAAGTAGACCGCATTGCCCTTTACCGGCGCCACTTCCAGACCCACGCGAGGGAACGCGGTGGCGCCCCCGGCCTCGGGCGTGTTCAGGTAGATCACCAGCGTGGCGATGCGCTGGCCGCCTACGGTCAGCTGGCGTGCCTCGCCCGGCCGTTGCGGATTGAAGAAATCGAAATGCGGCTGGTACTCGCCGCCGGGCTTGTAGTTGAGGATCTGCAAGCCTTCGCCGTGCTCGGCCGGCACGCCGGTGACCGCGGCGATACGCGCCTCGATGCGTTCGATCAGCGCATGCTCGCCCACCTGGAACATGGCGCCCATGCTGGTGCGGGCGTCGATCAGGTTCTCGTCGCCGGTGTCGGGGTTGACCACCGGCGAGCGTGCCAGCCGGCCGCGCGACAGCGCCACCAGCGCGTCGCATTCTTCGGCGCTCAGCAGTTGCTGGTACAGCCGGATCTGCGGCGAGGCGAGCCGGAACAGGATCGGCACCTGGCGATCGCCGCCGTCGGCCACATAGGACGCCGGACGTGCCGGGGATCCGGACACGGCGCCTGCCACGGCCTTGGCCTGCGGAGCCGCGGCGCGCGCCGGCGCCAGCTTGTCCGCACTGGCCAGCGCGGCGTCCGCACCGAACGCCGCCGCCACGGCCCGGCGCGCAAAGCTGTCGTCATAGCCCGAACGCAGCATCGACAGCACCAGCGCATCGGCGCCAAAGCCTTGTGCGATATGCCTGGCCAGCCATTGCTCCAGCTCGGGCGAGGATTCGGTATAGCCGGCCCTGCCGCCGGCAACGGATGCTTCGCGGATCATGACGGGTTGGCGACGCGGCGCGGCGAGAAAGGGTTGCGTTCCGGCGGGTCGGACGGCTGCGTGCGCGGAGCGCGTGCCTGCGTATTGTCCGGATCGCCGGCGACGGTGACCGAGGCTTCGGAATACTGCCAGCGCTTCCACGCCGCCAGTACCGCATTGGGATATTCGGGACGGCCGCGGCTGCCGTTGTAGCGGCCCAGCGCCAGGTACAGGTCGCCCTGCTCGCGGTCGAGGTAGTAGCGCAGGATAGTGCAGCCGTAGCGCAGGTTGCTCTGCAGGTGGAACAGCTTGCGCGGGTCGTTGTCGCCGATGGCGCGGACCCAGAACGGCATCACCTGCATCAGCCCGCGCGCGC
Source organism: Cupriavidus consociatus (assembly GCF_017814975.1). GTDB lineage: Bacteria > Pseudomonadota > Gammaproteobacteria > Burkholderiales > Burkholderiaceae > Cupriavidus > Cupriavidus consociatus. Next base: position 62,405 of record NZ_JAGIQA010000018.1, on the reverse strand, counting down.
CGGCCGAGCTGATCGCGTACTTGCGGAAATTGCTCTCGACCTGGACCAGGCCCAGCACCAGCGCGGGTTCCAGCCCCGCGCGCTTGGCCTCGTAGTAGGCGACCTCGATCAGTTCCACGCGCACCTGCGGCTCGGGGATGCGCGTGGCCAGCCGGGAAGACATTTCGCCCAGCCACTTGAGGTAGGCCAGGCGCTCGCCGCCAGAAGCAAAGACCGGCCGCGTGGGCCGGTCATCCGCAATCGCCGCGGCCAGCGCGCCGCGCACGGAATCTGCCAGGTCTTCTTCCTTCTGCGCGCCGGCATGCGCGGCCGCCGCGGCCAGCGCCAGCAGCAGCCCGCCGGCAAGGCGGCGGGCAGCGGGCATTGCGCGTGCGGCGCGCATCGGGCTCAGTTCGCCAGCTGGTTGCGCACGTGGCTGACCACGTCGGCCACGCTGACCGCGGTGGCCTGTGCGTCACGCCGGCCCTGGTACTCGACCTTGCCTTCCTTCAGGCCGCGGTCGCCCACCACTACGCGGTGCGGCACGCCGATCAGTTCCCAATCGGCGAACATCACGCCCGGGCGCTCGCCGCGGTCGTCGATGATGACGTCGATGCCGGCAGCCAGCAGCTCGGCATGGATGCGGTCGGCCTCGGCCTTGACGGCCTCGGAGCGGTCGTAACCCACCGGGCAGACCACCACCTCGAACGGCGCGATCGCGGCCGGCCAGATGATGCCGCGCTCGTCGAAGTTCTGCTCGATCGCTGCGCCCAGGATACGGGTGACGCCGATGCCGTAGCAGCCCATCTGCATCGGCTGGGTCTTGCCGTTTTCGTCCAGGAAGGTGGCGTTCATCGATTCCGAGTAACGCGTGCCGAGCATGAACACGTGGCCCACCTCGATGCCGCGGCAGATTTCCAGCGTGCCCTGGCCGTCCGGCGAGGCGTCGCCCGCCACCACGTTGCGCAGGTCGGCGACGATCGGCTCGGGCAGGTCGCGGCCCCAGTTCACGCCGGTGTAGTGGTAATCGCGGTAGTTGGCGCCGCAGACAAAGTCGCTCATGTTGGCGACGGTGCGGTCGGCCACCACCTTGACCGGCTTCTTCATGTCGATCGGGCCCAGGTAGCCCGGGGGCGAGCCAAAGGCGTCGACGATCTCGTTCTCGGTGGCAAAGCGGAACTCGGCCAGGCCCGGCACCTTGGAGGCCTTGACCTCGTTCAGCTCATGGTCGGCGCGGATCAGCAGCAGCCAGATCTGGGCGCCGGCTTCGCTGTCGGTAGCCAGCACGAGCGACTTGACGTTGGTCTCCAGCGGGATGTTCAGGAATTCGGCCACCTGCTCGCACTTGACCTTCTCCGGGGTGAAGGTCTTGACCAGGTCCGCCTTGGGCGCGGCGCGCTCGGCCAGCAGCGGCAGCGCCTCGGCGGCCTCCATGTTGGCGGCGTAGGCGGAGGTCGGGCAGTAGACGATGGCGTCTTCGCCGGTATCGGCGATCACGTGGAATTCATGCGAACCCGAACCGCCGATGGCGCCGTTGTCGGCCGCCACCGCGCGGAACTCCAGCCCGAAGCGGCGGAAGATGCGCACATAGGCGTCGTACATGCTCTCGTACGACTTGCGCAGGCCGTCGGTGTCGCGGTCGAAGGAATAGGCGTCCTTCATGGTGAACTCGCGGCCGCGCATGATGCCGAAGCGCGGCCGGCGCTCGTCGCGGAACTTGGTCTGGATCTGGTAGAAGTTGAGCGGCAGCTGCTTGTAGCTGCGGATCTCGGTGCGGGCGATGTCGGTCACCACTTCTTCCGAGGTGGGCTGCACGGCGAAGTCGCGTTCGTGGCGGTCCTTCAGGCGCAGCAGTTCGGGGCCCATCTTGTCCCAGCGGCCGGTCTCCTGCCACAGCTCGGCCGGCTGGATCACCGGCATGGACATTTCCACCGCGCCGGCGCGGTTCATTTCCTCGCGCACGATGTTCTCCACCTTGCGGATCACGCGCAGCCCGATCGGCATGTAGGTGTAGATGCCTGCGCCCAGCTTCTTGATCATGCCGGCACGCATCATCAGTTTGTGCGACACGATTTCCGCGTCGGCGGGCGCTTCCTTGAGGGTGGAAATGAAGAATTGCGAGGCTTTCATCCGTAGCTTTCTCTCGAGGCCGCAACGCCTGCCCGGCCAATTCCGGGAGCGGCGGCACTGATTTGTCGCGCACGCGCCTGAAACTGCCCTTCTGCTCGGGGAAAACCAGCATCCCCCCGCCAGAGCCCGGCTGCGCGCTTCCTTTATAATCAGCGTAATTCTAAAGGATTCGAGGTGCAGTCATGCTCGATCGTGAAGGCTTTCGCCCGAACGTCGGCATCATCCTCCTCAACGCACGCAACGAGGTTTTCTGGGGCAAGCGCATCGGCGAACACTCCTGGCAGTTTCCGCAGGGCGGCATCAAGTACGGCGAGACGCCGGAACAGGCCATGTACCGCGAACTGCATGAGGAAACCGGCTTGCTCCCGGAGCACGTCAGGATCGTTGGTCGCACGCGCGACTGGCTGCGTTACGAGGTGCCGGACAAGTTCATCCGCCGCGAGATCCGCGGCCACTACAGGGGCCAGAAACAGATCTGGTTCCTGCTCCGCATGGCGGGCAGGGACTGCGATATCCACCTGCGGGCAACCGACCATCCGGAGTTCGACGCCTGGCGCTGGAGCCACTACTGGGTGCCGCTGGAGGCGGTGATCGAATTCAAGCGCGATGTCTACCAGATGGCGCTGACGGAACTGTCGCGCTTCCTGAACCGGCATCCGCGCGTGCCGCTCAGCCCCTATGGCACGCACGCGCACGGCCGCCATGGCGGCGGGCAGCGCGGCGTCCCGCCTGCAGCCGTTGGCCAGCCGTCAAGGCCCGCCGCTGCCGATGGTGGCAGCGTGGCCGCGCAAGAAACTGTTTCGCCGGCGGCGCCGGTTACCAACTCACGGAGTACTGATGACTAGTTGCACCGGCCCGGGCCGCCGCGGCGGCCTGAGCGCTGCCGGCCTGCTGCTTGCCGCCGCCACGCTGGCGCTGGCGGGCTGCAAGACCACCGGCAAGGAAATGGCGGAAGAAGAAAGCACCTGGCTCAGCCCCTTCGCGCCCAAGACCTTCGAGGAAGCCAAGGCAATGCTGCCGGCGCCACCGCAGGATGCCAACCTGGTGCCGTTCTCGGTTTCCGGCACCGGTACGCTGTCGTTCGCGGTGGACAGCAAGTCGGTCTCGGTAGGCAAGGACAACGTGGTGCGCTACACCGTGGTCACCACCAGCCAGAGCGGCGCCCGCAACGTGACCTTCGAAGGCATGCGCTGCGACGCGTTCGAGCGCAAGCTCTACGCCACGCTGCCCAAGGGCGCCACCGAATGGGTGCCCAACACCAGCGACTACGGCGAGTCCTGGCACCGCATGGAGACCGGCGTGCGCAACGCCTATGCTGCCACGCTGGCCATCGAGTTCTTCTGCGAAGGCCGCACGGTGGCCGGCAAACCGGAGGACATGGTGCGCGAACTGCAATCGCGCGCGCCCAGCCGCCGCTGAGCCAGACGGCATCGGGATAAAAAAACGGCGGGACTGCGTGGCAGTTCCGCCGTTTTTTGCTGGGGCGCTCGGCGCCGCTCAGATCAGCACGAGGTTGTCGCGGTGGATCAGCTCGGGCTCGTTCAGGTGGCCCAGCACTGATTCGATCTCGGACGACGGCTTGCGCGCGATCAGGCGCGCTTCCGCGCTGGAATAGTTGGTGATGCCGCGCGCCACTTCCTTGCCCTGCGGATCGACGCAGGCGATCACCTCGCCGCGGGCAAATTCGCCCTGCACCTCGACCACGCCGATCGGCAGCAGCGACTTGCCGCCGCCGGTCAGCTTCTCGACCGCGCCGTTGTCGATCACCACGCGCCCGCGCAGCTGCAGGTGGTCGGCCATCCACTGCTTGCGCGCGGTCAGCCGGCCGGTCGGGGCCAGCAGCTGGGTGCCGATGGCCTCGCCCGCGGCCAGCCGCTCAAGCACGTTGGCCTCGCGCCCGGAGGCGATGGTGGTATGAGCGCCGGACTTGGCGGCGCGCTTGGCCGCCAGGATCTTGGTCAGCATGCCGCCGCGCCCGATCGACGTGCCGGCGCCGCCGGCCATCGCTTCCAGCTCGGGCGTGCCGGCCATGGCCTCGTCGACGAACTGCGCCGCGGGGTCCTTGCGGGGATCGGCGGTGTACAGGCCGCGCTGGTCGGTCAGGATCACCAGCGCGTCGCCTTCGATCAGGTTGGTGACCAGGGCGCCGAGCGTGTCGTTGTCGCCGAATTTGATTTCATCGGTGACCACGGTGTCGTTCTCGTTGATGATCGGCACCACGCCCAGCGAAAGCAGCGTGAGCAGCGTGGAACGTGCGTTCAGGTAGCGCTCGCGGTCGGCCAGGTCGGCGTGGGTCAGCAGCACCTGCGCGGTGCGGATGCCGTAGCGCGTGAACTGGCTTTCATAGACCTGCGCCAGGCCCATCTGGCCAACGGCAGCGGCGGCCTGCAGCTCGTGGATTTCCTTCGGCCGGCGCACCCAGCCCAGGCGCTGCATGCCTTCGGCGATGGCGCCGGAGCTGACCAGCATCACTTCCTTGCCCGCCACGCGCAGTTTGGCGATCTGCGATGCCCAGCGGGCGATGGCGTCGTGGTCCAGTCCCTTGCCATCATTGGTGACCAGGCTGGAGCCGACTTTGACGACGATGCGCTTTGCCTGCGCGATGACCGATTGCATGGCGGGAATCCTGTCTCCGGAATTCGTTTTTGACCGTTGGTTTTGTTTATGCCTCGCGCTCGTCCTGGCCGACGTTATGCAGCCGATCGTCGAGCCGGATGTCCGGTTCGGCCAGCGCCGCCGCCTCTTCGGCCTTGATCGCCGCCAGGTGGTCCTTGATCGCGTAGATCAGCTCGCGGCAGCCTTCGCCGGTCAGTGCCGAGATCTGGAACACGGGGCCCTTCCACTTGTAGCGCTTGAGGAAATCCTTCACCTTCGCCGCGCGCTCGTCCTCGGGAACCATGTCGAGCTTGTTCAGCACCAGCCAGCGCGGCTTGTCGTGCAAGTCCTCGTCGTACTTCTTCAGTTCGTTGACGATGGCCTTGGCCTCGGCGACCGGATCGACCGCCTCGTCGAACGGCGCCAGGTCGACGATATGCAGCAGCAGGCCGGTGCGCTGCAGGTGGCGCAGGAACTGGTGGCCCAGGCCCGCGCCCTCGGCCGCGCCTTCGATCAGGCCCGGAATGTCGGCGACCACGAACGACTGCTCATGATCCACGCGCACCACGCCCAAGTTGGGATGCAGCGTGGTGAACGGATAGTCCGCCACCTTGGGTCGCGCGTTGGAAATATGCGAGATAAAAGTCGACTTGCCGGCATTGGGCATGCCCAGCAGGCCGACATCGGCCAGTACCTTCAGCTCGAGCTTGAGCATGCGGCGCTCGCCCGGCTTGCCGTCCACCTGCTGGCGCGGCGCACGGTTGGTACTGGACTTGAAATGCAGGTTGCCCCAGCCGCCCATGCCCCCTTCGGCCAGGCATACGCGCTGGCCGTGCTCGGTCAGGTCGGCAATGACTTCGCCGGTGTCCATGTCGGAGATCAGCGTGCCGACCGGCATGCGCAGCGTGATGTCGTCGCCGGCCGCGCCGTAGCAGTCGGAACCACGGCCGTTCTCGCCGTTCCTGGCCACGTGCTTCTTGGCGTAGCGGAAGTCGATCAGGGTATTGATATTGCGGTCCGCCTGCGCGAACACGCTGCCGCCGCGGCCGCCGTCGCCACCATCCGGGCCGCCGAAGGGCACAAACTTCTCGCGCCGGAACGAGGCGCTGCCATTGCCGCCGTTGCCGGCGATGGCTTCGATTCGGGCTTCGTCGATGAACTTCATGATGGGTTTTCCGTGATGGATTGGCGGGTCCGCGGGACCGGCGGGCTCGGCGCGAACGTGCGGCAATACGCCGCATCATCCGGACTGGCCAATGTTATTGTCGCCAGAAAAGAAAAAGCCCCGCAAGCGTTGCGGGGCCTTTCATCCTGCAAAGGCTGTTATCAGGCCGCCGGGACGACGCTGACTTGCTGCTTCTTGGCAGGGCCCTTGACGGCGAACTGCACGTGGCCGTCAACCAGGGCGAACAGCGTGTGGTCCTTGCCCACGCCGACGTTGTCGCCGGCATGCACGCGGGTACCGCGCTGGCGGATGATGATGCCGCCGGCGTTGATGGCCTGGCCACCAAACACCTTCACGCCCAGACGCTTCGATTCGGAATCACGGCCGTTCCGCGTGGAACCGCCGCCTTTTTTCTGTGCCATGTCTTACTCCTGTCGCTTTACCGGATTACGCTCGATCGATCAGGCAACGATCGCTTCGATGCGCAGTTCGGTGTAATTCTGACGATGGCCCTGACGCTTCTGGTAGTGCTTGCGACGGCGCATCTTGAAGATCTTCACCTTGTCGTGACGACCCTGGGAGATAACGGTAGCCTTGACGGAAGCCCCGCTAACCAGCGGCGTACCAAACTTGATTTGGTCGCCGGCGCCCACTGCGAGCACCTGGTCGAGCGTGATTTCTGCGCCAATGTCTGCCGGTATCTGTTCTACTTTCAGTTTTTCGCCAGCAGCAACCTTGTATTGCTTGCCGCCGGTTTTTACGACCGCGTACATTGTCGAACCTCTCGGATGTGAATAAAACGCCGAGCCCGCGCGATGCGGCCCGGTTATCCCCCGCCGGCAAGGACCCGCAAGGCGAGCGACTACCGGAGGAAACCGGGAATTGTAAACGAGGTCGGGGAAAACTGCAAAGAAAACAGGCACATAGCCTGGGAGCGGCGCGGCCGGCACAATCGGCGGCGGTCCTGCTCAGGTCAGATCAGCGAGAAGGAATCCCGCCAGTGCGGCGAACGCCACCCACCACGCGGTACGGCGCAGCTGGCGACGGGATACGGGCTTGTCCATGTCCGCATTATAGTTGCGCCGGTCGCCGACGCCGCTGCGCGCATACCCTGAGCCGCCGCCCGGCAAGAATGTGGGGCATGCGTAGAACGCCGCCCGCATCGCATATAATCGTCCGGTTTTGCGTAACGGTGATCATCTTGTCCCAGCCTTCCGCCACTGCCTTGCTTGCCCCGGTCGCTGCAGACATGCGCGCGGTTGATGCTGTCATCCGCCAGCGGCTGTCTTCAGAAGTCCCCCTGATCGAACAGATCGGTGAATACATCATCGGTGCCGGCGGCAAGCGCCTGCGCCCGGTGATCCTGCTGCTGACGGCGCGGGCGCTCGGCTATGACGGCAACCGCCACCACGAGCTGGCCGCGGTGGTCGAGTTCATCCACACCGCTACGCTGCTGCACGACGATGTCGTCGACGAATCCGAGCTGCGCCGCGGCCGCGACACCGCCAACGCGGTGTTCGGCAATGCCGCCAGCGTGCTGGTCGGCGACTTCCTCTACTCGCGCGCGTTCCAGATGATGGTCGATGCCGGCAGCATGCGCATCATGGAAATCCTGTCCAACGCGACCAACGTGATAGCCGAGGGCGAGGTGCTGCAGCTGCTGAACATGCACGACCCGGACGTCACCATCGAGCGCTACCTGCAGGTGATCCGCTACAAGACCGCCAAGCTGTTCGAGGCCGCCGCCCAGCTGGGCGCGGTGCTGGCCGGCGCCGACGCGCAGATGGAAGAAGCCGCCGCCGAATACGGCCGCCGCATCGGCACCGCCTTCCAGCTGATCGACGACATGCTCGACTACACCGCCAGCGCGGAGCAGATGGGCAAGAACGCCGGCGACGACCTGCGCGAAGGCAAGCCCACGCTGCCGCTGCTGCACCTGCTGGAGCACGGCACCGCGGAGCAGCGCCAGCTGGCGCGCGACGCCATCGTGCAGGGCGGCACCGAGCACTTCGACGCGGTCTTCGCGGCGATCCACGCCAGCGGCGCGCTCGATGTCACCTTCGAGGCCGCGCGCCAGGAAGCGGAAGCCGCCGAGCGGGCCGCGCAGCAATTCCCGGATTCCGCGCTCAAGGAAACGCTGGTCCAGCTGTGCGCGTTCTCGCTGCAGCGGCAGTCGTAGGATTCTCCGCGCCCTCTTCCATTTCAGCAAAAACGCTGTTATAGTTACCTTCTTTGCTGCTGACGCCCAGCGACTGCAAGCAAAACAAATCGGGGTGTAGCTTAGCCTGGTAGAGCGCTACGTTCGGGACGTAGAGGCCGGAGGTTCGAATCCTCTCACCCCGACCAGATTTAAAAAGCCGAATCGACGAAAGTTGATTCGGCTTTTTGTCTTTCTGGCCTGCGACTCCTCGACCCTTGATCGCCTTGCGCTGTCGCCTGGACTGAGGCATTTCTCAAATCGCCGGCAACGAAGGCTCGCCATCCCGCCACAGGCACCCGCGCCCCCGCGCAGGTAGGGTTGCGCCCGTGTCGCGCAAATGCCAACACGTCCCGCCGTCGCCTTTACAAAAAGTGACCCCAGCGGCAAACTGGCCCGATCCCGAGACATGTACCGTCTCGTCCAGCCCTGGCCGATGGCCACTGTCCAACCACTGTGCACCTGTCATGACACTCGGTCTTGCCCTGGCCCAGAGCCGGCGTATCGCGCCCGCCCTGCTTGCTCAGCTGGAGCAGGCCGCCCGTGAAAAGCAGTCGCAGCTCATCGACGAGATCGTCGGCAGCGGCACCATGAGCGCGCACGACCTGGCGGTGTTCGCCGCGGACAAGTACCAGCTGCCGCTGCTCGACCTGAACCAGTACAACCTGACCAAGGTGCCGCCGGGGCTGGCGGGCAACCGCGAATTCCATGCGCACCGCCTGCTGCCGCTCGGCCGGCGCGAAAACCGGCTGGTACTCGGGATGTCCGATCCGTCCAACCAGGCCGGCATCGACGCGATCAAGGAAAAGTACAAGCTGCCGGTCGAAGCGGTGGTGGTCGAGCACGACAAGCTGATGAAGCACGTGCGCTCCGCCGGCGAGGCGCTGGGCACGCTGAAGAACATCTCGCCGGTGCAGGCCGAGCGCAAGATGATCGAGTACGACCCGGTGGCCGCCGCCGGCGCGCAGCGCAACCGCACTGCCGCCGATGCCATCGACGACGCGCCCGTGGTGCGCTTCCTGCAGAAGCTGCTGACCGAAGCCTTCCATCGCGGCGCCTCCGACCTGCATTTCGAGCCGTTCGAGACCTTCTACCGGATCCGCTTCCGCGTGGACGGCGTGCTGCAGGAGGTGGCAAGGCCGCCGCTCGATATCCGCGACAAGATCGCCACCCGCATCAAGGTGCTGTCCCGGCTGGATATTTCTGAGAAGCGCGTGCCGCAGGACGGCCGCATGAAGCTGCTGATCACCCTGCCCAAGGATACGAAGGACAACAAGGACGGCAAGGACGCGAAGGATTCCAAGGACAAGGACGCCAGGGAAACGGTCGAGAAAGCCGTCGATTTTCGCGTTTCGACGCTGCCGACGCTGTTCGGCGAGAAGATCGTGATGCGGATCCTGGAGTCGTCAAGCGACAAGCTCGACATCGACCAGCTCGGCTACGAGGCGCAACAGAAGGCGCTGCTGCTGGACGTGATCAAGCGCCCGTACGGCATGGTGCTGGTGACCGGCCCGACCGGCAGCGGCAAGACGGTGTCGCTGTACACCTTCCTGAACCTGCTGAACCAGGGCGACATCAATATCTCGACCGCCGAAGACCCGGCCGAAATCCAGCTGCCCGGCATCAACCAGGTCAACGTCAACGACAAGGCCGGCCTGACCTTCGCCGCGGCGCTGCGTTCGTTCCTGCGGCAGGATCCGGACGTCATCATGGTCGGCGAAATCCGCGACCTGGAAACCGCCGATATCTCGATCAAGGCCGCGCAGACCGGCCACCTGGTGCTGTCGACGCTGCACACCAATGACGCGCCCACCACGCTGACGCGGCTGATGAACATGGGCGTGGCGCCGTTCAACATCGCCTCCAGCGTCCTGATGATCACCGCGCAGCGGCTGGCGCGGCGGCTATGCACCTGCAAGCGCCCCGGCGAGCTGCCGCGCGAGACGCTGCTGGATGCGGGCTTCCGCGATCACGATCTGGACGGCAGCTGGCAGCCCTACCATCCGGTCGGGTGCGAGCGCTGCAACGGCAGCGGCTACAAGGGCCGCTGCGGCATCTACCAGGTCATGCCGATCACCGAGGCGATGCAGCAGATCATCCTGTCGCACGGCACCGCGCTGCAGATCGCCGAGCAGGCGCGCAAGGATGGCGTGCTATCGTTGCGCGAAGCCGGGCTGCTGAAGGTCAGGGCGGGCGTCACGTCACTCGAAGAGGTGCTGGCGACCACGAATACGTAGCAAGGCAGTCAGGTCACAACGTAAATACAAGACGTACCAGAAACGTCATTTACACCGGGGGTCAACAACATGGCGACGCGCGCACCAGCGGCGGGTGCCCGGACGGCAACACCGTCGCGGGCGAAATCAGGCAAGGGGCGCAAGGCCCCCACCCAGTACATCTTCGAATGGGAAGGCAAGGACCGCAAAGGCAAGACGTTCACCGGCGAACTGCGCGCGGAGAGCCAGGCCGAGGTCACCGCCACGCTGCGCAAGCAGGGCCTGACCATCGTCAAGCTCAAGAAGCGCAAGGCCGCGCGCGGGCGCAAGATCACCGAGAAGGACATCGCCTATTTCACCCGGCAGCTGTCGACCATGCTCAAGGCGGGGATTCCGCTGCTGCAGTCGATCGACATCATCGCGCGCGGGCACGCCAATCCCAACTTCACCCAGCTGCTGTCCGAGATCCGCTTCGATATCGAATCGGGCAGCAGCATGGCGGCGGCGTTCCGGCGGCAGCCGAAGTACTTCGACACGCTCTACTGCAACCTGATCGATGCGGGCGAACAGGGCGGTATCCTGGACGCGCTGCTGGAGCGCCTGTCGCTCTACATGGAAAAGACCATCGCGCTGAAGGGGCAGATCAAGTCGGCGATGATCTATCCGATCGCGGTGCTGACGGTGGCCTTTGCCGTCACCGTGATCCTGATGCTGTTCGTGATCCCGGCGTTCAAGGGTGTGTTCTCCAGCTTCGGCGCCAACCTGCCCGCGCCGACGCTGCTGGTGATCGCGATCTCGGACTTTTTCGTGCAGTACTGGTACCTGGTCATCGGCGCGCCGGTGGGAGGCATCATGTTCTACCTGCGGGCGCGCAAGAAGTCGGAAAAGGTGCAGCGCTGGTCCGACCGCGCGCTGCTGAAGCTGCCGATCTTCGGCAGCCTGTTCCGCAAGGCGGTGATTGCGCGCTGGACACGAACGCTGGCGACCATGTTCGCCGCCGGCACGCCACTGGTGGAGTCGATGGAGTCGGTGGCCGGCGCCGCCGGCAACTGGGTCTATTACGACGCCACGCGCGAGATCGAACAGTCGGTGCGCATCGGTACCAGCCTGACCAACGCCATGCAGGCCACACACGTGTTCGACAACATGGTGCTGCAGATGACCCAAATCGGTGAAGAATCCGGCGCGCTCGACAACATGCTGCTGAAGGTGGCCGAGTTCTACGAGCGCGAGGTCGACGACGCGGTGGCCGCCATCTCCAGCCTGATCGAACCAATCATCATTGTGGTGCTGGGCGTGCTGATTGGCGGCATGGTGGTGGCGATGTACCTGCCGATCTTCAAGCTGGGACAGGTGGTGTAGCCAATGGCGCTGGCGTATTCCGTTTCGCCGTTTCCCGCCGGTAGCGGGCAATTGCTGCAGGCGCTGGCGGCGCTGCCGCCTGCCTTCATGGTGGCGGTAGCGGCCATGCTCGGCATGGTGGTGGGCAGTTTCCTCAACGTGGTGATCCACCGGCTGCCGCGCATGATGGAGCGCGAGGAAGCCAACTATATCGCCGAGCTGCGCGGCGATCCGCTGCCCTACCCCGCCCGCTACAACCTGATGGTGCCGCGCTCGGCCTGTCCGCACTGCGGCCATGCGATCGCGCCCTGGGAAAACGTGCCCGTGCTGAGCTGGCTGGCGCTGCGCGGGCGCTGCTCGGCCTGCAAGACCCGGATCAGCCCGCGCTATCCGCTGGTAGAGCTGGCCTGCGGCGTGCTGAGCGCGCTGGTGGCGTGGCGCTTCGGCCCTGGCGTGCAGGCCCTGGCGGCGCTGGTGCTGGTCTGGGCGCTGCTGGCGCTGACCCTGATCGATGCTGACACCCAGTTGCTGCCGGACCAGATCACGCTGCCGCTGCTGTGGCTGGGACTGGTGCTGAACCTTGGCGCATTGTTCGTGCCGCTGGCCGACGCCGTGATCGGCGCCGCCGCCGGCTACCTGGTGCTGTGGGCGGCGTACTGGCTGTTCCGGCTGGTGCGTGGCAAGGAAGGCATGGGATTCGGCGATTTCAAGCTGATGGCGGCACTCGGAGCGTGGTTTGGCTGGCAGGCGCTGCCGGCGCTGGTGCTGCTGTCATCGGTGGCCGGCGTGGTGTTCGGGCTGGCCAGCATCGCGCTGCGCCGGCAGGACCGTGACACGCCCTTCCCCTTCGGCCCCTTTATCGCGCTGGCGGGCCTGGTGGTGCTGGTGTTCGGCTCCGGCGTGCTGCCGCTGACCGTGCTGCCGTGAAGCTGGTATCGTGACGGCAACATCGTCAACTGGCCTTCACGGCATCCCCACATGCTGGAAATCGGACTGACCGGCGGCATCGGCAGCGGCAAGACCCGCGTGGCCGACATGTTCGCCGCGCGCGGCGCCGCGATCATCGATACCGACCTGCTCGCCCACCAGATCACCGCGCCGGGCGGACGTGCCATCCCGGCGCTGGTCGAGGCCTTCGGGCCTGAATGCCTGCGCCCCGACGGCGCCATGGATCGCGATGCAATGCGCGCGCTGGTGTTCGCCGACCCGGCCGCCAAGGCGCGCCTCGAAGGCATCACCCATCCGCTGATCCGGGCGCTGACCAACGAGCATGCGCAGGCGGTCCGCGACGCCGGCGAGCATCCTTACCTGATCTACGTGGTGCCGCTGCTGGTCGAGTCCGGCTCATGGCGCGAGCGCGTGGGCCGCGTGCTGGTGGTCGACTGCACCGAGGCCACCCAGGTGGCGCGCGTGATGGCGCGCAACGGCTTCAGCCGCGAACAGGTGCAGGCGATCATGGCCAAGCAGGCGACGCGGCGCGCGCGGCTGGCATGTGCCGACGACGTCATCGACAACGACGGGCCAGTCGATGCGCTGGTGGCGCAGGTGGACCACCTCGACCGCTATTACCGCGAACTGTCGGCGTCCGGACAGGTCCATCCCGAAGCCGGCGCATGATGCGCGGGCCCGGCCCGGCGGCACGCGTCGAACGCGCGTCCGACATTGTCCTCGGCCCGGGTCTCGCATAGAATGCGCTGGAACATGCCGGGAAATCGCCGCATACTGCGGGCATTGGACACCGCGGATCACTCCGACACAGTCCACCCAGCCCCTTCCGGCGTTCCCCGGGCCACATTCCGCGCCGGGCCTGCTCCTCACACGGGGCCCGCCCGGCGCCCTGCACGGACATAGCACTTGATTCTGTACGAATACCCTTTCAACGAACGCATCAGGACACTCCTGCGCCTGGAGGACCTGTTCGATCGGCTGGAATACTTCCTCGGCCAGGATCATCCCCAGCAGCACCATGTCGCGCTGACCACGCTGTTCGAGATCATCGACGTAGCCGGCCGCGCCGACCTCAAGACCGATCTGATCAAGGAACTGGAACGCCAGCGGCAGGCGCTGGCGCCGTTGCGCGCCAACCCACAGATCGACCAGGAAGCGCTGGACAGCGTGATCGGCGAGATCGAGCAGGGTATCGCCATGCTCAACCAGACCGTGGGCAAGGCCGGGCAGCTGCTGACCGACAACGAGTGGCTGACCAGCATCCGCAGCCGCGCCATCATTCCCGGCGGCACCTGCGAGTTCGACCTGCCGGCCTACTATGCGTGGCAGCATCGCCCTGCGGAGGATCGCCGCGCCGATATCCTGAAGTGGGCGCGCCCGCTGGTGTCGCTGCGCATGGGCACCACCATCGTGCTGCGCCTGCTGCGCGAAGCCGGCCAGAGCGGCAAGGTCATCGCCACCGGCGGCAGCTACCAGCAGATGCTGTCGGGCCGCAGCTACCAGCTGATGCAGGTGTGGCTGGATGATTCACTGCTGGCCTTCATCCCGGAAATGAGCGCGAACAAGTACATGCTGTGGGTGCGCTTCACGCAGCAGGACGGCGACCTGCGGCCGCGCTCGGTCGATGCCGATATCCCGTTCCTGCTGAAACTCTGCAATTTCTGAAGCCATGCCCGCTGTCGTCAAATGCCCCACCTGCGGCACCGAGGTGGCCTGGGTGCCCGACAACAAGTTCCGCCCGTTCTGTTCCGAGCGCTGCAAGCAGATCGACCTCGGCGCCTGGGCGTCCGAAAAGTACGTGATTGGCGGCAAGCCAGGCGAGACGCCTTCGCCGGACTTGCCCGGCGACGAGGACGACTGACGTAGTCGCCTCGGCCGCACAGGCCGCGCAGGGCGCCAGGGGCTGTGCCCTAGGCCTCTTCGCCCAGCCATTCGACCACCGGAATGGTGGCCGGCAGCAACGGCGCGACCGTCACGGGCACCGTCTGCCAGGAAAAGGCCTGGCCTTCGCGGCCGACCGGGTCACCGCGCCAGGCAGTGACCTTGCAGAAATGCAGCCGCACATAGGCGTGCGGGTAGTCGTGCTCGAGCACATGCCAGCGCTCGCACGCGGTGATATCCAGTCCCAGCTCTTCATGCAGTTCGCGGGCGAGCGCTGCCTCGACGGTCTCGCCTGGCTCGAGCTTGCCGCCCGGGAATTCCCAGTAGCCTTCGTACGGCTTGCCCGCGGGGCGCTGCGCCAGGAGGAAGCGGCCATCCGGCTGCACCATCACGCCGACGGCGACTTCGGTGACCTTGCGCGGCGGGTTGCCGGCGGTCTCTGCGGGCTTGTCCATGGCGGCCGCGCTCATGCCTTGTCGTTCCCTGGCACGTCGGCGATGTAAGGCTGGCCATGCTTGCCGCCCCAGTCGCGCGCGAACTGCCACGCCACGCGGCCCGAGCGCGATCCGCGCTCCAGCGCCCACACCAGCGCGTCGCCGCGCGCGGCGGCGATGTCTTCGTCGGTGCAGCCGAAGTGCCTGAGCCAGTGGCCGACAATGGTCAGGTACTCATCCTGCTTGGGCGGGTAGAACGACAGCCACAGCCCGAAGCGCTCGGACAGCGAGATCTTTTCCTCGACCACTTCGCCGGGATGGATCTCGCCGTCGTCGGTGTGGCGGTAGGTTTCGTTGTCCTTCATGTACTCCGGCAGCAGGTGCCGGCGGTTGGACGTGGCGTAGATCAGCACATTGTCAGACTGCGCCGCGACCGAGCCGTCCAGCGCCGACTTCAGCGACTTGTAGCCCGACTCGCCTTCTTCGAACGACAGGTCGTCGCAGAAGATGACGAAGCGCTCGGGGCGGGCCGAAACCAGCTCGACGATATCGCCGAGGTCGCCGAGGTCATCCTTGTCGACCTCCACCAGCCGCAGCCCGTCCTTGACGAAGGCATTCAGGCAGGCCTTGATCAGCGACGACTTGCCGGTGCCGCGCGCACCGGTCAGCAGCACGTTGTTGGCGGGCAGCTTGCTCACGAACTGGCGCGTATTGGCAACAATGGCGTCCTTTTGGCGCTCGATGTTCTTCAGGTCGTCCAGGTGGATCGGCGGCAGCTGGCGCACCGGCTGCAGGTAGCCGATATTGCCGAACAGGCTCTGGCGCTTGCGCCAGCGGAACGCTACCGCCTCCTGCCAGTCCGCATCGTTCAGTTGCGGCGGCAGCCATTGTTCGAGGCGGGAGAGGAAGTTGTCGAGGCGGGCGGCGAGGTCGGACATGGCGGGGCGGAGAAAGGGTTCGTGCGCCCTGCCCGCGCGCGCGGGCAGGATGGAGTGGGCTCAGGAACGGTAGTCGGCGTTGATCGACACGTAGTCGTGCGACAGGTCGCAGGTCCACACCGTGGCTTCGGCATTGCCGCGGCCGAGCGCGATGCGCACCGTGATCTCGGCCTGCTTCATCACGCGCTGGCCGTCTTCCTCGCGGTAGTCGGGATTGCGGCCGCCGTCGCGAGCGACCCAGACATCGTCCAGCCACAGGTTGACGCGGCCGACGTCGAGGTCGTCGACGCCCGCGTAGCCCACCGCGGCCAGGATGCGGCCGAGGTTGGGGTCCGAGGCGTAGAACGCGGTCTTGACCAGCGGCGAATGCGCGACCGCATAGGCGATCTGGCGGCATTCGGCCAAGTCCTTGCCGCCTTCGACGCGGATGGTCATCAGCTTGGTCGCGCCTTCGCCGTCGCGCACGATCATCTGCGCCAGCTCCTGCGCCAGGCTCGTCACCGCATCGCGCAGCGCTTCGAAGGCCGGGCCTTGGGCACGGTCGACCACGGCACCCGACTTGCCCGAAGCGATCAGCACGAACGAATCGTTGGTCGAGGTATCGCCATCGATGGTGATGCTGTTGAACGAGTGATCGGCGGCGTGCGTCACCAGCCCCTGCAGCACCGGCTGCGCCACCGCCGCGTCCATGGCGATAAAGCCCAGCATGGTCGCCATGTTCGGGCGGATCATGCCGGCGCCCTTGCTGATGCCCGACAGGGTCACGGTCTTGCCGTCGATCTGCACCGTGCGCGACGCGACCTTGGGCTGCGTGTCGGTGGTCATGATGGCTTCCGCGGCGGCCAGCCAGTTGTCAGCGCCGGCGTTGGCGATGGCGGCGGGCAGCCCTGCCAGCAGGCGGTCCATCGGCAACTGCTCGAGGATCACGCCGGTCGAGAACGGCAACACCTGGCCGGCGTCGATGCCCAGCTGCGCAGCCAGCGCGTCGCAGGTGGCGCGGGCGTTGGCCAAGCCCTGCTCGCCGGTACCGGCGTTGGCATTGCCGGTGTTGACCACCAGCGCGCGGATGCCCTTGCCCGACTTGTTCACGGCGGCAAGGTGCTCCCGGCACACCTGCACCGGCGCGGCGCAGAAGCGATTGCTGGTGAAGACGCCGGCCACGGTGCTGCCTTCGGCCACGCGCACCACCAGCACGTCCTTGCGGTTGGCCTTGCGGATGCCCGCCTCGGCCCAGCCGAGCTCCACGCCGGCGACGGATTTCAGGTTCTCTGCCTGGGGCAGCGGAAGATTGACGGGCATGTTGGACTCCTCGATGTTCCTGCCAGCGACTTGCTTGTCTCAGACGAACATGCCCGCGAAGGGCGGGCATGTTCGTTTCCTGTTGCGTCACGCCCCGCGTTGCAGGACCGACGTCATACCGGGCACCCGGCGCGGCTCAGTTCAGCTGAGCTTGCCGTGGCACTGCTTGAACTTCTTGCCCGAGCCGCACGGGCACGGATCGTTGCGGCCGACCTTGGGCATGCCCGCCAGCGCCAGCTCGGCGGCGGCCATGGCCGTGCCGGTGCGCTGCGACGGCGCTTCCTCGACCGGCTCGCGGCCTTCGGCGAACTCGTCGTGCTTGTACTGCACATTCTCCAGGTGCGACAGGCCTTCCTCGATCTGCTCGGACGCCTGTTCCAGTTCCTCGGGCGATTGGATCTGCACGTTGAAGGTCACGCGGGTGACTTCGTTCTTGATCACGTCCAGCAGGCGCGCGAACAGCTCGAACGACTCGCGCTTGTACTCCTGCTTGGGGTCCTTCTGCGCATAGCCGCGCAGGTGGATGCCCTGGCGCAGGTGGTCCAGCGCGGCCAGGTGTTCGCGCCAGTGCGTGTCGATGCTCTGCAGCATGACCGAGCGCTCGAACCCCGCGAACGACTCGCGGCCGACCATCGCGACCTTGCCGTCGTAGCGCTCGGTCGCCGCCTTCATGATCTGGTTGAGCAGCTCTTCGTCCTCGATGCTCTGCGCGCCCTCGATGGTCTGCGCGAGCGGCACCTCCAGGCTCCAGTCTTCGCGCAGGCGCGCTTCCAGGCCGGCGATGTTCCACTGCTCTTCCATGGTGTCGGCCGGCACATGGTCGCGGAACAGCTCGATCAGCACGCTTTCGCGCAGGTTGGTGACCATCTCGCCGACGTCATTGGCCTCGAGCACGTCGTTGCGCAGCTTGTAGATTTCCTTGCGCTGGTCATTGGCGACGTCGTCGTACTGCAGCAGCTGCTTGCGGATATCGAAGTTGCGGCCTTCCACCTTGCGCTGCGCCGATTCGATCGAGCGCGTGACGATGCCGGCCTCGATCGGCTCGCCTTCGGGCATCTTCAGGCGCTCCATGATCGCGCGCACGCGGTCGCCGGCGAAGATGCGCAGCAGCTGGTCGTCCAGCGACAGGTAGAAGCGCGACGAACCCGGGTCGCCCTGGCGGCCCGCGCGGCCGCGCAGCTGGTTGTCGATACGGCGCGACTCATGGCGCTCGGTGCCGACGATATGCAGTCCGCCGGCGGCCTTGACCTGCTCGTGCAGCGACTGCCATTCATCCTTGAGCTGCTGGATGCGCGCGGCCTTGTCGGCGTCGGACAGGTTCGGATCCGCTTCGATAAAGCCCGACTGCTTCTCCACATTGCCGCCCAGCACGATGTCGGTACCGCGGCCGGCCATGTTGGTGGCGATGGTAATCATCTTGGGACGGCCGGCCTGCGCCACGATCTCGGCTTCGCGGGCGTGCTGCTTGGCGTTGAGCACCTGGTGCGGCAGCTGTTCGCGCTCGAGCAGGCCCGACAGGTATTCCGAGGTCTCGATCGAGGTGGTGCCCACCAGCACGGGCTGGCCACGCTCGTAGCAGTCGCGGATATCGCGCACCACGGCGTCGTAGCGCTCCTTGCCGGTCTTGTAGATCTGGTCCTGCTGGTCCTTGCGCTGGGCCGGGCGGTTGGTCGGGATCACCACCACTTCCAGGCCGTAGATCTCCTGGAACTCGTACGCTTCGGTATCGGCCGTGCCGGTCATGCCGGCCAGCTTGGTGTACATGCGGAAGTAGTTCTGGAAGGTGATGGTCGCCAGCGTCTGGTTCTCTTGCTGGACAGTCACGCCTTCCTTGGCCTCGACGGCCTGGTGCAGGCCGTCGGACCAGCGCCGCCCGGTCATCAGGCGGCCGGTGAATTCGTCGACGATCACGACTTCGTCGTTCTGCACCACATAGTGCTGGTCGCGATGGAACAGGCTGTGCGCGCGCAGGGCGGCGTACAGGTGGTGCATCAGCGTGATGTTCTGCGGCGCGTACAGCGACTCGCCCTCGCCGATCAGGCCTTGCTGCGACAGGATCTCTTCGGCCTTCTCGTGGCCGGCCTCGGTCAGGTAGACCTGGTGGCCCTTCTCGTCGACGTAGTAGTCGCCCGGCTTCTCGACGCCGGTGCCGTCGGCCTTTTCCTCGCCGATCTGGCGCTCGAGCAGCCGGGGAATGCCGTTCATGCGCTGGTACAGGTCGGTCTGGTTCTCGGCCTGGCCCGAGATGATCAGCGGGGTACGCGCCTCGTCGATCAGGATCGAGTCCACTTCATCGACGATGGCGTAGTTCAGCGGCCGCTGCACCCGCTGCGACGGGTCGTAGACCATGTTGTCGCGCAGGTAGTCGAAGCCGAACTCGTTGTTGGTGCCGTAGGTGATGTCGGCGTTGTACGCAGCCTGCTTCTCGTCATGCGCCATCTGAGACAGGTTCACACCCACCGACAGGCCCAGGTAGTTGTACAGGCGCCCCATCCACTCGGCATCGCGCTGCGCCAGGTAGTCGTTGACCGTCACCACGTGCACGCCCTTGCCGGTGATGGCATTCAGGTACACGGCCAGGGTCGCGGTCAGCGTCTTGCCTTCGCCGGTGCGCATTTCGGCGATCTTGTTGTCGTTCAGCACCATGCCGCCGATCAGCTGCACGTCGAAGTGGCGCATTTTCATGACGCGCTTGCTGGCCTCGCGGCACACCGCGAAAGCCTCGGGCAGCAGCGCTTCGAGCGACTCGCCGCCGGCGTGGCGCTGCCGGAAGGTCTCGGTCATGCCGCGCAGGTCGTCGTCCGAGAGTTGCTCGAACTTCGGCTCCAGCGCATTGATCTGCGCCACCGTGCGGCGGTATTGTTTGATCAGCCGCTCATTGCGGCTGCCGAAGACTTTCTTGAGAAGGCCCGTGATCATCGATTGCTTTCACCTGCGCGGGACCGGGTTGACGCCCCTGGTAAGCGGGCCCCCCGGCGGCCGGGCGAGGAATGGATAGATTGGCGCGAAACGCCGAGTTTATCATGTGCCGGGGTCACGGCCGGAACGCGCGCCGGGCCTTGCCATGCAAGGCTGCCAATGCCAAACACCGGCAAACACGGGCCGACCCCGGCGCCCTGCCTGCAGCAGCTTGGGGCGGGTGCCGCAGCTTCAATCCGCACCCGCCCAGGGCAGCGCCGCCGCCCTTGCTAGAATGCAGCCATGCGCCGCTTCACCCACCACGCCCTGCAGACTGCCGCCGCCAAGCCGCTCAATGACTGGCTGGCCAAGTCCGGCCCGGTTTCCGGGCTGATGCAGACCGCGCGCCAGCTGTCCGTGCTGGAGGCCGAAGTGCTGTCTCTGCTGCCCCCCGGCATGCGCGCCGGCATTGCGGTGGCAGGGGTCAAGCGCGACGCCATCGACGCAAACGGCCAGGTGCTCTTGTTGCTGGCAGCACACGGCGCGGCCGCGGCACGGGTGCGGCAGGTGGTGCCGACGCTGCTGGGGCGGCTGCAGCAGCGCGGCTCGCAGATCACCGCGATCCGGGTGCGGGTGCAGCCCGAGGTGCAGCGCCACTCGGACTGGGACACCGGTCCGGCCGAGCGCAAGCGCACCAGCGGGCAGATGACGCCGACCGGCCTTGCCAGCCTCGACCAGCTCGCGCGCACGCTGCCCGATTCGCCGCTGCGCGACGCACTCAAGACGCTGCTCTCGCATCACCGCTGAGCGGCCAACAGCGATTTCCGGACAAAAAAAGCCGACCCTCGGGTCGGCTTTTCGTTGCATGCCCGCAGCTGGCGCGGCTCAGGCAAAAGCCGGCTGCGCCTGCGGCAGGAAGGCGGCGGGCGCGTCCTCGACACGGTCGAAGGTGACCAGTTCATAGGCTTCCTGGTCCGCCAGCAGCGCGCGCAGGAGCTGGTTGTTCAGGCCGTGCCCCGACTTGTGCGCAACATAGGACCCGATCAGCGGGTGGCCGACCACATACAGGTCGCCGATGGCATCGAGGATCTTGTGGCGCACGAATTCGTCGCCATAGCGCAGTTCCTCGTTGTTCAGCATGCGGTGCTCGTCCAGCACGATGGCGTTGTCCAGGCTGCCGCCGCGCGCCAGGCCCATCTCGCGCAGCGCCTCCACCTCATGGGCAAAGCCGAAGGTGCGGGCCCGGGCGATCTCGCGCACGTAGCTGGTGTCGCCAAAGTCGATCGAGAAGGTCTGGCCGGTCTTGTCGACCGCCGGATGACGGAAGTCGATGGTGAACGCCAGCTTGAAGCCGAAAAACGGCTCCAGCCGCGCGAACTTGTCGCCTTCGCGCACTTCCACCGGCTTCTTGACGCGGATAAAGGTCTTCAGCGCGTTCTGTTCTTCAATGCCGGCCGACTGCAGCAGGAACACGAAGGACGCAGCGCTGCCGTCCATGATCGGGATTTCCTCTGCGTCAACGTCGACATAAAGGTTGTCGATGCCCAGGCCGGCGCACGCCGACATCAGGTGCTCGACGGTCGAAACGCGCGCGCCATCCTTCTGCAGCACCGATGCCAGGCGCGTGTCGCCGATGGCCGAAGCGGCCACGGGAATCTCGACGGCCTCGGGCAGGTCGACGCGGGTAAAGACGATACCGGTGTCGGCGGCTGCGGGACGCAGGGTCAGCGTGACCTTGCGGCCGGAGTGCAGGCCAATGCCAACCGTCTTCACCAGGGATTTGATCGTGCGCTGTTTGAGCATGACAGCCTCAACTATTATAAAAATCTATCGTGGTGCTTTTTCTGATTAAGCGATTTTACCACCACCTCGAAGGTGGTGCAGCCGGGTTTTGTTTCCGGCTGTTAACACCGCATTGAGATGTTGCGAATAATCCACGTTAACCCGAGTGACTGTGTCAGCCGCGCAACGCAGTCAGCACAGCCTCGGCGCTGCTGACGCGGAATTCGCCGGGCGCTTCCACATCGAGCCTGGTCACGACCCCATCGTCGATCACCATGGCATAGCGCTTGGAGCGCACGCCCATGCCGCGCGCGCCCAGGTCCTGGTCCAGGCCCAGGGCACGCGTCCATTCGGCGCTGCCATCCGCCATCATGCGCACCGTGCCGGCGACCTGCTGTTCGCGGCCCCACGCGCCCATGACGAAGGCGTCGTTGACCGACACGCACCACACTTCATCGATGCCGGCCGCGCGCAGGTCCGCGGCAAGCGTGACGAAGCCAGGCACGTGCTTGGCCGAGCAGGTCGGCGTGAACGCCCCGGGCAGCCCGAACACAACGATCTTGCGCCCGCGCACCAGGTCGGCGACGCGGAAGGCGTTGGGTCCGAGCGAGCAGCCCTCGCTTTCGGTTTCGATGAATTCCTGCAGGGTGGCGTCCGGGACGCGGGAACCGACGGTAATCATGGGGCGAAGTCTCTGGGTTGTCTGAAGGATAGGACGGATGGGGTCCGGCTGCGCCGCAGCGGCGCGGCAGCGTGCCGGTTCAACGATCCGGACAGCGTTCCGGACAATGTTTCGTACGGCGGGGAACCCCAAGATCATAGGCGCCGCGCCGGCGATGCAAAAGCCGGATCACATCCGGTCGCATTCGATACACCTTGCTACAAAGAAGTCCGCGCGACGCACCTTGTGGGTGCGCCGCGCGGACGGCGAGACATCCCGACCGGGAAGGCGGGAAACCAGTCCGGGGAGGCGGCCAGCGGCACGCCCTGCCCGGCGACGGGATGCAGGTTGTGGCGGACGATGCGCCGTTGCGGCAGGCGGCGCGGCGCCGCCGGCTGCCCGCCGGGTCACGTCAGTCCATGCAAGGCACGCGCGGATAGGGAGCGCGCGTGCATCGCGACAAGGCGACGCGATCCGTCAGGCGGCCGGTGGAGGCACCGATGCCGCGCCGTCCGGCGCTCAGTCTGCCTGCTTGCGCAGGAAGGCCGGAATATCGTACGTGTCCACACCCTTTTCCTGCAGCGCCGCCACGTGGGCCGACGCCGATTCGCGCGAGCTGCGCCACACCGCCGGCGTGTCCAGGTTGCTGTAGTCCGGCGAGCTGTGCTGCGCGGCGGTGGCGGCCATGCTGGCCATCATCTGCACCGGCATGTTGTCCGTGCCAGTTTTCAGCAGCGTCATCGGCTGCTGCTTCTTGGCCGAGCGGCCCAGGCCGGTCGCGACCACGGTCACGCGCAGCGCGTCGCTCATCGAATCGTCGTACACCGTACCGAAGATCACGGTCGCATCTTCCGCGGCATAGCTGCGGATGGTGTTCATGACTTCCTTGGTTTCCGACAGCTTCAGCGAACGGCTGGCGGTGATGTTGACCAGCACGCCGCGCGCGCCGGACAGGTCCACGCCTTCCAGCAGCGGGCTGGCAACGGCCTGCTCGGCCGCCAGGCGGGCGCGGTCCACGCCCGACACCGTGGCCGTCCCCATCATGGCCTTGCCCTGCTCGCCCATCACCGTCTTCACGTCTTCGAAGTCGACGTTCACCAGGCCGTCAACGTTGATGATCTCGGCAATGCCGGCCACCGCGTTGTGCAGCACGTCGTCGGCGCACTGGAAGCATGCGTCCATCTCGGCGTCGTCGCCCATCACTTCGAACAGCTTCTCGTTGAGCACCACGATCAGCGAGTCGACGCTCGACTCCAGCTCGCTGGAGCCATGCTCGGCCACCTTGGCGCGGCGCGCGCCTTCGAACTCGAACGGCTTGCTGACCACGCCCACGGTCAGGATGCCCATTTCCTTGGCAACCTGCGCCACGATCGGCGCGGCACCGGTACCGGTGCCGCCGCCCATGCCGGCAGTGATGAAGACCATGTGCGCGCCACGCAGGGCGTCGGCGATCTGCTCGCGGGCCTGCTCGGCGCAACCGCGGCCGACTTCCGGCTTGGCGCCGGCGCCCAGGCCCGTATTGCCGAGTTGCAGCACGCGCGAAGCGCTGGAACGCTTGAGCGCCTGGGCGTCGGTGTTCATGCAGATGAATTCGACGCCTTGCACGCCGCGGCTGATCATGTGCTGCACGGCATTGCCGCCCGCGCCGCCCACGCCGACCACCTTGATGATGGTGCCGTCCATCACTTCCGTTTCGATCATGTCAAAGTCCATCACTGCCTCCGAGAAGAATCAGTCCCCAGACGATGCAGCCTCCCCGCCGCAACCCCTGGTTTCTGAACAAAAAACCATTAAAAGAAAGAACCAAGAAAACCTTTGCTCAACGCGCCATCGCCTGTCTGGTAGACAAGACCATGCGCGCGCCGTTGCATCTTCAGCCCGGCAATTCCCGCATTGATCAGAAATTGCCGACGAACCATTCCTTCATGCGGGTCCAGACCTGCTTGACCGACCCGCTCTGCACCGCCACCTTGCGTCCGCGCATCCGTTGCACGCGGCCTTCCAGCAGCAGGCCCATCACCGTCGCATAGCGCGGGCTCTTCACCACCTCGTGCAGGTTGCCGCGATACTCCGGCACACCCACGCGCACGGGCTTGAGGAAGATGTCCTCGCCCAGCTCGACCATGCCCGGCATCATCGCGGTGCCACCCGTGATGACCACGCCGGACGACAACAGTTCTTCATAGCCCGACTCGCGCACCACCTGGTGCACCAGCGAGTACAGCTCTTCGATGCGCGGCTCGATCACCGCGGCCAGGGCCTGGCGGCTGAGCGTGCGCGTGCCGCGGTCACCCACGCCCGGCACCTCGATCATGTCTTCCGGATCGGCGATCGCCTGCTTGGCGATGCCGTACTGGATCTTGATGTCCTCGGCGTCCGGCGTCGGCGTGCGCAGCGCCATGGCGATGTCGTTGGTGATCTGGTCGCCGGCGATGGGGATCACGGCCGTATGGCGGATCGCGCCTTCGCTGAAGATGGCGATGTCGGTGGTGCCGCCGCCGATGTCGACCAGCACCACGCCCAGTTCCTTTTCGTCCTCGGTCAGCACCGCCAGGCTCGACGCCAGCGGCTGCAGGATCAGGTCGTGCACTTCCAGGCCGCAGCGGCGCACGCACTTGACGATGTTCTGCGCGGCGCTGACGGCGCCGGTGACGATATGCACCTTCACTTCCAGCCGGATGCCGCTCATGCCGATGGGCTCGCGCACGTCCTCCTGGCCGTCGATGATGAATTCCTGCGTCAGGATGTGCAGGATCTGCTGGTCGGTCGGGATGTTGACCGCCTTGGCGGTCTCGATCACGCGCGCCACGTCGGTCTGCGTGACCTCCTTGTCCTTGATCGCCACCATGCCGCTGGAGTTGAAGCTGCGGATATGGCTGCCGGCAATGCCGGTAAAGACCTCCGAGATCTTGCAGTCGGCCATCAGTTCAGCCTCTTCCAGCGCTTTCTGGATCGACTGCACGGTGGCCTCGATATTGACCACGACCCCTTTCTTCAGACCCTTGGACTCCGACTGGCCCATCCCGATCACCTCGTAGCTGCCGTCGGGGCGCAGTTCTGCGACCACCGCCGCCACCTTCGAGGTGCCGATATCGAGACCGACCAACAGGTCCTTGTATTCCTTGCTCATCGGGTTTTCTCCGCGTTCTTGCTCTTCAGTCGCGTCGGATTGTTGTTGGAAGTACCGGAAACCGCTGCTGCCGCCTGCGTAGCCCGGGCCGCTTTCGCCGCCCGCTCCGCCTTCTCGGCCCGCACCGCCGCCGCAATCTGGGCCTCGGTCAGGAAGCGGGCATTGGCGGCGCGGATGGCAAAACCATTGGGATAGCGCAGGTCGGCGTAGTCGATCTGCTTGCCCCACTGCTCGGTGACCTGCGGCCACGCAGCGACGAAACGCCTGACCCGCTGGTCCATCGCCGTGCGGTCTTCATCGTTCTGCTCGCGGCCGAGCTCGACCACCATGCCGTTGGACAGCTTGGCGCGCCAGGCATAGCGGCCCGACAGCGTCACCGCCAGCGGCTCGGTCTGCAGCGGCTTGAACCACTGGCGCATGACCTCGAGCTTCTCGATCACGTCGCCCTCGCTGTCCGGCGGACCGTCCAGCGCCAGCAGCTGCGCGTCTTCTTCCGCCTCGGCGGTGTTGGCCACGAAGATCTCGCCGTAGGTATTGAGCAGGCGCCCGCTCTCCGGCGAGCCCCAGGTACCCAGCGCCTCGTGTTCCTCGACCTCCACGGCCAGGCCGTTGGGCCACTCGCGCCGCACGCTGGCGCGACGCACCCACGGCACCGACTCGAACGCCTGCCGTGCCGCGTTCAGGTCGAGCGTGAAGAAGTTGCCCGACAGCTTGCCCAGCGCGCTGGCACGCACGCTCGGGGCGTTCACATGGCGCAGTGCGCCGCCGTCCATCGGCGCGATCTCCACGTGGGTGATGGCAAACACCGGCCGCTGCGCCAGCCAAAGCAGGCCGGCCGCGAGCGCCATCAACGCCACCATGGCATACAGCGTGGTGGCGATCAGGTTGAGCAGGCGTGCGTTATGCCACATGGTCCAGGCGGGTTCTCGGTTATTCAGGCTTCCAGTGCTCGTTCGGGTGCAGGTCCAGCGTCGCGGCGGCCACCACCTGCAGCACGAAGTCCTCGTAGCTGATGCCGACCGCGCGCGCCGCCATCGGCACCAGCGAGTGGCCGGTCATGCCGGGCGAGGTATTCATCTCGAGCAGGAAAGGTTTGCCGTCGGCGCGCAGCATCACGTCGGCGCGCGCCCAGCCGCGGCAGCCCAGCACGCGGAAGGACTGCACCGCCAGCGCCTGGACTTCCTTCTCGACTTCCGGGTCCAGCCCTGACGGACACAAGTATTGGGTATCGTCAGTAAAGTACTTATTTTGATAGTCGTAGTTGGCTTCGGGCGCGACGATGCGGATGACCGGCAGCGCTTCGGCGGTGTCGCCCTCGCCCACGATCGGGCAGGTCAGCTCGGCGCCGTCGATGAAGGTTTCGGCGATGACGTCGTTGTCCAGCGCCTCGGCCTTCTCAAAGGCGTCACGCATCTGCTCGGCCGCCGTCACCTTGGTCAGGCCGATCGACGAGCCTTCGCGCGCCGGCTTGACGATCAGCGGCAGGCCCAGGTCGGCGACCACGGCGTCGAAATCCGTATCGGCATGCAGCATGGCGAAGCGCGGCGTCGGCAGGTCATGCGTGGTCCAGAGGCGCTTGGTGGCCTGCTTGTCCATCGCCAGCGCCGAGGCCAGCACGCCGCTGCCGGTGTAGGGCACGCCCAGCTGTTCCAGCAGGCCCTGGATGGTGCCGTCTTCGCCGTAGCGGCCGTGCAGCGCGATAAAGACGCGGTCGAACCTGGCCGCGGCCAGCTCGGCCACGCCCTGCAGGCCGGGATCGAAGCCATGCGCGTCGACGCCGCGCGACTGCAGCGCGGCCAGCACGCCGCTGCCCGACATCAGCGAGACCTCGCGCTCGGCCGAACGGCCGCCGTACAGCACGCCGACCTTGCCCAGCGACTTGGGATCGATATTGGGATGGGCGACGAAGCTCATTGCTGGCCTCCGGACTGTTGCGTCTGCTGGTGCGACACCAGTTGCCCCGGCACGCCGCCGATCGAGCCGGCGCCCATCGTCACGACCACATCGCCGGGCCGGACAGCATTCAGGATGGCCTGCGGCATCTCTTCCATCTGCTCCACGAAAACAGGTTCTACCTTGCCGGCCACGCGCAACGCGCGGGTCAGCGCACGGCCATCGGCGGCCACGATCGGGGTCTCGCCGGCGGCATAGACCTCGGACAACAGCAGGGCATCGACGGTGCCCAGCACTTTGACGAAGTCTTCAAAGCAATCCCGCGTGCGGGTGAAACGGTGCGGCTGGAACGCAAGCACCAGGCGGCGGCCGGGGAACGCGCCGCGCGCGGCGGCGAGCGTGGCGGCCATTTCCACCGGATGGTGGCCGTAGTCGTCCACCAGCGTGAAGGTGCCGGCACCGTCGGTGGTGGCCACTTCGCCGTAGCGCTGAAAGCGTCGGCCCACGCCGTGGAATTCGCGCAGCGCCTTGACGATGGCGGCATCGGGCACTTCCAGCTCGGTCGCGATGGCGATTGCCGCCAGCGCGTTCTGCACGTTGTGCATGCCGGGCAGGTTCAGCACGATGTCCAGCGGCGGCTCGGTATGGCCGTTGAGCTGGCGCATCACGGTGAAGTGCATCTGGCCGTCGACCGCGCGGGCGTCCACGGCGCGGATCTGCGCGTCGTCGGCAAAGCCGTAGCGCACCACCGGCTTGGACACGAACGGCAGGATCTCGCGCACGTTGGGGTCGTCGACGCACAGCACGGCGATGCCGTAGAACGGCAGGCGCTGCGTGAATTCGATGAACGCCTGCTTGAGCCGGGCAAAGTCGTGCCCGTAGGTGTCCATGTGGTCGGCATCGATATTGGTGATGACTTCGATGACCGGGAACAGGTTCAGGAACGACGCGTCGGACTCATCCGCCTCGGCCACAATGAAATCGCCGGTGCCCAGGCGCGCATTGGCGCCTGCGGAATTGAGCCGTCCGCCGATGACAAAGGTCGGATCCAGCCCGCCTTCAGCCAGCACCGATGCCACCAGGCTGGTGGTGGTGGTCTTGCCGTGCGTGCCGGCGATGGCCACGCCCTGCTTCAGGCGCATCAGCTCGGCCAGCATCACCGCGCGCGGCACCACCGGGATACGCTTGCTGCGGGCGGCCAGCACCTCCGGGTTGTCGCCGCTGACCGCGGTCGACACCACGACGGCGTTGGCGCCAGTCACGTTGGCCGCGTCATGCCCGTGCATGACCGTGGCGCCCAGCGAGGCCAGGCGCCGCGTGGCGGCATTGCTGCCCACGTCGGAACCCGAGACCTTGTAGCCCAGGTTCAGCAGGACCTCGGCGATGCCGCTCATGCCGGCCCCGCCGATGCCCACGAAGTGGATGTTTTTGACGATATGCTTCATTGGATTGCTGCTTCGCTCACTTCAGTCCCTGGCCAGCTGGCTGCACACCTCGGCGACACGCCGGGTTGCCTCAGGCTTGGCCAGTCCGCGCGCCAGGCGCGCCATGTCTTTCAGCTGCGGCCGGGTCAGGCTGGCGATGGTCTGCGCCAGGCCCTCGGCCGTCAGGTCTTGTTGCTGCACCAGCAGGGCCGCGCCCTGGCTGGACAAAAACTTTGCGTTGGTGGTCTGGTGATCGTCCACGGCATGCGGGAACGGCACGAACAGCGCCGCCACGCCCGCCGCGGCCACCTCCGACACCGTCATCGCGCCGGCGCGGCAGATCACCAGGTCGGCATCGGCATAGGCGCGCGCCATGTCGTCGATGAACGGCAGGGTCTGCGCCGGCACCTGCGCGGCCGCGTAGTTGGCGCGCAGCGTGTCGATCTGCCTGGCGCCCGCCTGGTGCGTCACCACCGGACGGTTGCTTTGCGGCAACAGCGCGATCGCCTTTGGCACCACCTCGTTCAGCGCCGCGGCGCCCAGGCTGCCTCCCACCACCAGGATGCGCAGCGGGCCGGTGCGCTGGTCGTAACGCGCCTCGGGCGCATCCAGGTGCGCCAGTTCCTCGCGTACCGGGTTGCCGGTCCATTCGCCGCCAGGCAGCGTGTCCGGGAACGCGCACAGCACGCGGTCGGCAACCTTGGCCAGCACCTTGTTGGCCAGGCCGGCGATCGAGTTCTGCTCGTGCAGCACCAGCGGGCGGCCCAGCAGCGAGGCCATCATGCCGGCCGGGAAGGTGATATACCCGCCCATGCCCAGCACCACATTCGGCTTCACCCGGCGCAGCGCGCCGATGCTCTGCCAGAACGCACGCAGCAGGTTCAGCGGCAGCAGGAACTTGGTCACCAGCCCCTTGCCACGCAGCCCGCCGAACTGGATGTATTCCATCGGGATATCGTGCTTGGGCACCAGCGTGGCTTCCATGCCGGTTCGGTTGCCCAGCCAGACGATGTTCCAGCCCTGCTCGCGCAACGCATGCGCGACCGCCAGCCCCGGGAACACATGTCCCCCGGTGCCGCCGGCCATCACGAGCAGGGTGCGCGGCTGCGTCATACCTTCCCTCCGCGCATCAGCACGCGATTTTCGTAATCAATGCGCAGCAGGATCGCCAACGCCACGCAGTTCATCAGAATCCCCGACCCGCCATAGCTCACCAGCGGCAGCGTCAGCCCCTTGGTCGGCAGCAGGCCCAGGTTCACGCCCATGTTGATAAAGGTCTGCCAGCCGATCCACACGCCGATGCCCTTGGCCACCAGGCCGGCAAAGGTGCGGTCGAGCTGCAGCGCGGTGCGGCCGATGTTGAAGGCGCGGCGCACCAGCCAGTAGAACAGCACGATCACCACCAGCAC
The DNA here is from genome assembly GCF_017814975.1 of Cupriavidus consociatus. Taxonomy (GTDB): domain Bacteria; phylum Pseudomonadota; class Gammaproteobacteria; order Burkholderiales; family Burkholderiaceae; genus Cupriavidus; species Cupriavidus consociatus. The sequence continues at coordinate 32,085 of NZ_JAGIQA010000018.1, read as the reverse complement.
GCCGATAAAGCCGAACTCCTCGCCGATCACCGCAAGGATGAAGTCGGTATGCGCCTCGGGCAGGTAGTGCAGCTTCTCGATGCTGCCGCCCAGCCCGACCCCGGTCCACTCGCCGCGGCCGAAGGCGATCAGCGAATGCGTCAGCTGGTAGGCCTTGCCCAGCGCGTTGCTCTCTTCCCACGGGCTCAGGTAGGCAAAGATCCGTTCGCGCCGCCACGGCGATGCCGTAATCAGCAGCGCGAACGCGCCCACCGCCACGCCGACCAGCCCGGCAAACAGTTTGCCGTTGATGCCGCCCAGGAACAGGATGCCCATCGCCACCGCCGCGATCACCAGGAACGCGCCCATGTCGGGCTCGAGCAGCAGCAGCATGCCGACCACCACCACCGCCACGCCCATCGGCAGGAAGCCCTTGGCCACGGTCTGCATCCACTCCTGCTTGCGCACGGTGTAGTTGGCGGCGTACAGCACCACCGCCAGCTTCATCAGCTCTGACGGCTGGAAATTCATCACGCCCAGCGGGATCCAGCGGCGCGCGCCGTTGACGCCCTTGCCGACGAACGGCACCAGCACGATCACCAGCAGGATCAGCGCGACGATAAAGAGCTTGGGCGCATAACGGTCCCATACCTTCACCGGCACCTGGAACGCCACCAGCCCGACCGACAGCCCGATAAACAGCGCGAACGCATGCCGCACCAGGAAATGGCTTTCTCGGTAATTGGCATAGCGCGGCGAATCCGGCAGCGCGATCGAGGCCGAAAAGACCATCACCAGGCCGAGCGCGAGCAGCACGATCGCGACCCACAGCAGGGGCTGGTCGTACTCCATCATGCGCGAGCGCGTGGGCTTGACGCCCGACACCGCGTCACGCAGGCCACCCCAGGCATTGCCGATGGTGGCGCCGATGAAACCGCTGCGCTTGACCTGCGGGTTGGTCTCAAGCTGGCTCATGGCAGGATCCCCCGGGACAGCGCCAGTTCTTCCACCGCGGCGCGGAATACCTCGGCGCGGTGCACGTAGTTGCGGAACATGTCGAGGCTGGCGCAGGCCGGCGACAGCAGCACGACGTCGCCGCGCTCGGCCAGTTCGGTGGCCTTGGTCACGGCCTCTTCCAGCGTGGAGGCATCGGCCAGAGTGGCGCCGCTGCCCTGCAGCGCATCGCGCAACTCACCCGCGGCGCGGCCGATCAGCACCACGGCGCGCGCGTATTGCGCCACCGGCGCGGCCAGCGGCGAGAAGTCCTGGCCCTTGCCTTCGCCGCCGGCAATCAGCACCACGCGCTTGTCCAGCCCGGATAGCGCGGCCACGGTTGCGCCGACATTGGTGCCCTTGCTGTCGTCGAAATACTCGACGTCATCGATGGTGGCGACCCACTCCACGCGGTGCGGCTCGCCGCGGTACTCGCGCAGGCCGTGCAGCAAGGCGTTCATCGGCAGGTCGATGGCACGGCACAGCGCCAGCGCCGCCATGGCGTTGGTGGCGTTGTGCATGCCGCGGATATGCAGCGCGTCGGCCGGCATCAGGCGCTTGTGGCGCACCGGCACGGCTTCCTCGGCAGCTTCGGCGGCCTTGCGGCGGCGCGGCTTGCCCTCCCCTTCCGCTTCCGAATCGGGTTCGGCCAGCACCAGCCAGGGCATGCCGCCCTCGCGCAGGATGCCGAAGCTGCCCGGCACTTCCGGCAAATCGGTGCCGAAGGTCACCGGCTTGCGGCCCGTCCGCGCCATGTCCAGCGTGAGCCGGTCATTGCGGTTCAGCACCTGCACGCACTCGCTGCCGGCGGGCCCGAAGATGCGCGCCTTGGATGCGGCGTAGGCTTCCATCGAGCCGTGCCAGTCAAGATGGTCCTGGCTCACGTTGAGCACGGTAGCCGCATCCGGCGCCAGCGTATGCGTGGTCTCCAGCTGGAAGCTGGAGAGTTCCAGCACCCACACGTCCGGCAGCGTGGCCGAGGCGATGCATGCCGACAGCTTGTCCAGCGCCGACGGGCTGATATTGCCCGCCACCGCCACGGTCTTGCCGGCGCGCTCGACCAGCCGGCCGGTCAGTGCCGTGGTGGTGGTCTTGCCATTGGTGCCAGTGATCGCGAGCAGCTTCGGCGCGTAGCCGGATTCGGCTTCGAGGTGCCTGAGCGCGCGCACGAACAGCTCGATCTCGCCCCACACCGGAATGCCGCGCGATTGCGCGGCGGCCAGCAAAGCACCGGTGCCGGCGTCCAGCGGCGACAGGCCGGGACTGATCGCCACCAGGCCGATATCGTCGAGCAGGCTTTCCGAGAACGGGCCGCCCACGAACTCGGCCGAAGTCAGCTCGGCCTGCAGGAAGACAAGGTTGGCGGGCGCCTCGCGCGTGTCGGCCACGCGCACCGCGCAGCCGTTCAGGCCACACCAGCGCGCCATGGCCAGCCCCGATTCGCCGAGGCCAAGTACCAGCACATGAGGTTTCTGCAGCTCGCCAAACACTTCGATTTCCTGCCTTTGGTTTCCTGTATCTATATAGAGAGCGCCGCGGTTCTCGCCATCGGCGCCACCATCAACGCAGCTTCAGCGTCGACAATCCGATCAGCACCAGCAGCATGGTGATGATCCAGAACCGCACCGTGACCTGCGTTTCCTTCCAGCCACCGAGCTCGAAATGGTGGTGCAGCGGCGCCATGCGGAACAGCCGCCTGCCCTCGCCATAACGGCGCTTGGTAATCTTGAACCACGTGACCTGCGCCATCACCGACAGCGTTTCCACCACGAAGATGCCGCCCATCACGAACAGCACGATCTCCTGGCGCACGATCACCGCCACTGTGCCCAGCGCGCCGCCCAGCGCCAGCGCGCCCACGTCACCCATGAACACCTGCGCCGGGTGCGCGTTGAACCAGAGGAAGGCCAGCCCCGCCCCGGCCAGCGCCGAACAGAAGATCAGCAACTCGCCCGCGCCCGGGATGTGCGGAAACAGCAGGTACTTGCTGTAGACCGAACTGCCCATCACGTAGGCGAACACACCCAGCCCGCCGCCGACCAGCACCACCGGCATGATCACCAGCCCGTCCAGGCCGTCAGTCAGGTTCACGGCGTTGCTCGAGCCCACGATCACCAGGTAGGTCAGCACGATGAAGCCGGCCACTCCCAGCGGATAGCTGACCTCCTTGAAGAAGGGCACGATCAGGTTGGACTTGTACGGCATGTCGAGCGACAACCCGCCCTCGACCCAGTTCAGGAACAGCTCCCAGACCCGCACGTTGCTGCCTTCGGACACCGAGAATGCCAGGTAGACCGCCGCCACCAGGCCGATCAGCGTCTGCCAGAAAAACTTTTCGCGGCTCGACATGCCGCGCGGATCGCGATAGACCACCTTGCGGTAGTCGTCGACCCAGCCGATGGCGCCGTAGCCGAACGTGACCAGCATCACCACCCAGATAAAGCGGTTGCCCCAGTCGCACCACAGCAGCGTCGAGATGGCGATCGACACCAGCACCAGCACGCCGCCCATGGTCGGCGTGCCGGACTTGACCAGATGCGTCTGTGGGCCGATGGTGCGCACCGCCTGGCCGACCTTCAGTTCGGTCAGCTTGCGGATCACCCACGGACCAAACGTCAGGCCGATCAGCAGCGCGGTGAGGTTGGCCATCACCGCGCGGAAAGTCAGGTAGTTGACGACCCGGAGGAAGCTGTAGTCGTTTTGCAGCCACTGGGCCAGAGCCAATAACATCGTGTTGTCTTCGTTAATGTGCGGAAGTGTCTGCGACCAGCGCAGCGACCATCCGTTCCATGCGCATGAAGCGCGATCCCTTCACCAGCATGGCGCCCGCTTGCGCCACCATGCCCCCGCTGTCTTCCTCCAAGGCCTTTGCCAGGTCTTCCGCGCTGCCGAAATGGCGGCCGTTGGCGCCGAATGCCCGCACCGCGTGCACGGCCAGCTCGCCGGTGGCCCACACGGTGTCGATGCCCCGGGCCTGCGCGTAGGCGCCGATTTCTTCGTGGAATGCCGGCCCCTGGTCGCCCACCTCGCCCATGTCGCCCAGCACCAGCACGCGCGGCGCGGCAAAGCCGGCCAGCACGTCGATGGCGGCGCGCATGGAATCGGGGTTGGCGTTGTAGGTGTCGTCGATGACCACCGTGCCGCCCGGCGTGTACTTCACCTGCAGGCGGCCCTTGACGGCCTGGAAGCCCGCCAGCCCCGCCTGGATCGCCGGCACGTGGACGCCAGCGGCCAGCGCGCAGGCGATCGCCGCCAGCGCGTTGCGCACGTTGTGCTCGCCCAGCAGCGCGAGCCTGACTTCAAACGCATGGCCCGGCGCGCGCACCTGCAATACCTGCGCGCCGTCGATCAGCGCCATGGTGGCGTGCACATCCGCGCGCTGCGAGGTGCCGAACGACAGCGCCCGGCGCGCACCGGCGGCCTCGCGCCAGACCGGCGCATAGGCACCGCCGCTTTCCTCGTCGAGCGGGAACACCGCCACGCCGTCCGCCGGCAGCGCCGCGAGCGCGGCCGCGTGCTCGTGCGCCACGGCTTCCACGCTGACCATGAATTCCTGGTGCTCGCGCTGCGCATTGGTGATGACCGCCACGGTGGGCTGGGCGATGCCGGCGAGGTAGACCGTCTCGCCCGGATGGTTCATGCCGAGCTCCAGCACCGCCAGCTTGTGCGTGGCGCGCAGGCGCAGCACCGTCAGTGGCAGGCCGATGTCGTTGTTCAGGTTGCCGCCGGTGGCCAGGCGCTGGTCCTCGCCCACCGCTGCGGCGAAGATCGCCGCGATCATTTCCTTGACCGTGGTCTTGCCGTTGCTGCCGGTCACCGCCACCGCCGGCAGCGTGAACCGGCGGCGCCAGCCCGCGCCCAGCTCGCCCAGCGCGATGCGGGTGTCGGGCGCGACGATGGCCGGCGCGCCTGCATCGACGTCACGGCTCACCAGCACCGCCGCGGCGCCCTTGGCCACCACGTCGGCGATGAAATCATGCGCGTCGAAGCGCTCGCCCTTCAGCGCGACGAACAGGTCGCCGGGCCCGACGGCACGGCTGTCGGTCTGCACGCGCGAGAACGCAACGGCGCCGTCGCCGCAAACGCGCGCGCCGGCGATCCAGCCGGCGGCGTCCTGCAAGGTGGTCATGATGGTCTGGCTCATGCCGATACTCCACGGGTGGCAAGCGCCAGGCGAACATGCTCGCGGTCGGAGAACGGGCGCTTGCGCCCCTGGATCTCCTGGGTGGCCTCGTGGCCCTTGCCTGCCACCAGCACCACGTCGGCCGGAGCGGCGTGCCGGATGGCGTAAAGGATGGCGGCGGCGCGGTCCTCGATCTGGCGGCCACGGGCGCGGTCCGCCATGCCGTCGGCGATCGCGTCCAGGATCTCCTGCGGATCCTCGCTGCGCGGGTTGTCGCTGGTCAGGATGACGTCGTCGGCCAGGCGCTCGGCGACCGCGCCCATCAGCGGGCGCTTGATCGGGTCGCGGTCGCCGCCGCAGCCGAACACGCACCACAGGCGGCCATGGCGCGCCTGCGCCACCGGGCGCAGCGCGGCCAGCGTCTGTTCCAGCGCGTCGGGGGTGTGGGCGTAGTCGACCACGGCCAGCGGTCCCAGCGTGGTGTCGCCACCGTGGGCGCCGAACAGTTCCATGCGGCCCTCGACCGGCGTCAGCGCGCGCAGCGCGGCCAGCACCGCATCCCACGCCACGCCGTTGGCCAGCGCCGCGCCCAGCACCGCCAGCAGGTTGCTGACGTTGAAGGCGCCGATCATGGGCGTGGACATCTCGGCGCTGCCGAAGCTGCTGTCGATATGGAAAGCGGTGCCGTTGGGCGTGGCGCGCACGTTGGTGGCGCGCAGCCATTCGCCGCGCGGGCGGCGCACCGTGGAGGCGCCGGGGCCGTCGATGCCGTATTCGATCACGTGCGGCGCGGCGATCGCGGCCGCGTCCGCCGCCAGCAGCCGCTGGCCCATGGCGTCGTCGCGGTTGACCACCGCGGTGCGCAGGCCGTCCCACTGGAACAGGCGCTCCTTGGCGGCCTCGTACTCGGCCATCGAGCCGTGGTAGTCGAGGTGGTCCTGGGTCAGGTTGGTCAGCACCGCCACCGAGAAATGCGTGCCGGCGACGCGCTCCTGCTCGAGGCCGTGCGAGGACACTTCCATCGCCACGGCCCGCGCGCCGGCATCGTGCAGCGCCGCCAGGCTGGCCTGCAGCTGCACCGCGTCGGGCGTGGTGAAGCCGGTTGCCTGCAGGGCACCGGGGAAACCGGTGCCGAGCGTGCCGACGGTCGCGCACGGGGTGCCCGCGGCCTGCAGCACGCGCGCCAGCCACTGGCTGCAAGAGGTCTTGCCGTTGGTGCCGGTAATACCGGTCACGGCCAGGCCGCGCACCGGGTTGCCGTGCCAGCCTGCGGCGATCGGGCCGGCCAGCTGATGCAGGTTGCCGACCGCCAGATGCGGCACGGCATCGCCGAACGGCCAGTCGAAGCCATCGGCCTCATAGACGATGGCGCCGGCGCCGGCCGCGATGGCCTGCTGGATATAGGGCCGCCCGTCGGTGGCCAGGCGCTCGTTGCCGAGCACGTAGGCAAAGAACACGTCGCCGCGCGCCAGCCGGCGGCTATCGCCGGTCAGCTGCGCCGAAGCGGCCACGTTGGTACGCAGCCAGGCCAGCGCATTGCTGGCCTGGGTGGTCACCTCGAGCGGGAGCAGGGGCTTGGCCGTCATTGGGTCGCGCTCCACGGTTCGCTTTCGGGCACCTTGTCGCTGACCACCAGCTGGCGGATCGGCGAATCGGGCTGGACATTCAGTGCGCGCAGCGTGCCGCCGGTGATGGCGGCGAACGCCGGCCCGGCCACCAGGCCGCCGTAGTGGCTGCCGGCGGTGGGCTCGTCGACGCTGACGGCGACGATGATGCGCGGGTTGGACATCGGCGCCAGGCCGATGAACGAGGCGCGGTACTTGCTGCGGTTATAGCCGCGGCCTTCGTGCTTGTAGGCGGTGCCGGTCTTGCCGCCAACGCGGTAGCCCATCACCTGCGCCTCGGGCGCGGTGCCGCCGGGCGCGGTCACGGTTTCCATCATGGCGCGCACGTCGCGCGCCACCTGCGGCGACAGGATGCGCTCGCCGGTGGCCGGGCCGTTGGTGCGGAACATGGTGACCGGGATCAGTTCCCCGTCGTGCGCGAAGATGGTGTAGGCATGCGCCATCTGGAACAGCGACACCGACAGGCCGTAGCCGTACGACATGGTGGCCTGCTCGATCGGACGCCAGCTCTTGAACGGACGCACACGCCCCGCCACCGCGCCGGGGAAGCCGATCTTGGGCGCCTGGCCCAGGCCGATGCTGGTGTACATGTCCCACATCTCCTGCGGCTTCATCAGCATCGCGATCTTGGTCGTGCCGATGTTGGACGACTTCTGTATCACGCCGGTGACGGTGAGCGCGCCGTAGTTGTGGGTATCGGTGATGGTGGCGCCTTCGAACTGGTACTTGCCGGTGGTGGTGATCACCGTCGACGGCGTCACGCGCCTGAGCTGCAGCGCCAGCCCCACCGTGATCGGCTTCATCATCGAGCCGGGTTCGAAGGTGTCGGTCAGCACGCGGTTGCGCAGCTGCTCGCCGGACAGTCGGGTGCGGTCGTTGGGGTTGTAGGTAGGCCAGTTAGCCAGCGCCAGCACCTCGCCGGTCTGGGCGTCGAGCACCACCGCGCTGGCGGCCTTGGCCTTGTGCTTGTCGACCACGGCCTTGAGTTCGTTGTAGGCCAGGTACTGAATCTTGGCGTCGATCGACAGCTGGATGTCCTCGCCGTCGCGCGGGGTCTTCAGGATGCCGATGTCCTCGACCACGCGGCCGAGGCGGTCCTTGATCACCTGGCGCGCACCGGGACGGCCGGCCAGCCCGGTCTCGCGCGCCAGCTCCACGCCTTCCTGGCCGCGGTCCTCGACGTTGGTGAAGCCGACGATATGCGCCATCGCCTCCCCCTCCGGGTAGAAGCGCTTGTACTCGCGGGTCTGGTGGATGCCGTCGATTTTGAGCGCGGCGATCTTGTCGGCGACGTCGGGCAGCACCTGGCGCTTCAGGTAGACAAAGCCCTTGTCCTCCGACAGCTTCTTGCCGAGGTCTTTCTCGGACATGCCCAGCAGCCTGGCCAGCTGGCGGATCTTGGCCAGCTCGACCTGGTTGGGCACGTCCTCTGGCACCGCCCAGATCGCCTTGACCGGCAGGCTGGTGGCCAGCACCAGGCCGTTGCGGTCGAGAATCTTGCCGCGCGTGGCCGGCAGCTCCAGCGTGCGCTGGAAGCGCTTCTTGCCCTCGGCCTCGTAGAACTGGTTGCCCGGACCCTGGATCCATGCGGCGCGCAGCGCCAGCGCGACAAAGGCCGCGAACATCAGGAACACCACCAGCTTGGAGCGCCACATCGGCAGGCGCAGCCCCAGCACCGGGCTGGCCGAGAACTGGCCGCTGCGCGGGCGCGACGGAGTGCCGCTGCCGTTGCGGCCGGGCGGGTTGGGTCTGGCCATGCTCATTGGCGCGCCTCCGCCTCGCTGGCCGGCGCGGGCTGCGCCGGCGGCAGCACGATGCCCGACAGGTACTGTGTCTTGCCGGGGTTGGCCGGTGCCATCCTCAGCTGGGCGCGCGCGGCATCGGCGATGCGCGCGCTCTTGCCGAGCGAGCTCTGCTGGTACTGCAGGCGCGCCCAGTCGATGTCGAGCTGGCGCTCTTCTGCCTGTGCCCGCTCCAGCGCCACGAACAGCGTGCGCGCCTGGTGCTGCGCGCTCACCAGCGAGAGTGCGCACAGGATCAGCGCGGCCAGCAGGAAGAAGGTCAGGCGGTTCATGCGCGCACGCCTCCACCGGCCGGAGCCAGTTTCTCGGCCACGCGCATCACGGCCGAGCGCGCGCGCGGGTTGGCGGCGATCTCTTCGGCGCCGGGCTTGAAGCGTCCAAGCAGGCGCAGCGTGGGTTGCGGCAGGTCGGCCGCGCGCAGCGGCGCGCGGCGCAGGGCCGGATCGGCGTCCTGCTGGGGACGGGCGTGCGCCGCCATGAACCGCTTGACGATGCGGTCCTCCAGCGAATGGAAGCTGATCACCACCAGGCGTCCCCCTACCTGCAGCAGGTCATAAGCCGCCTTCAGCCCTCTTTCGAGGTCCTCAAGCTCTTGATTGACGTGAATCCGTAGAGCCTGAAAGGTGCGGGTCGCAGGGTCCTGGCCCTTCTCGCGTGTTTTGACGGCTTTCGCCACGAGCGCGGCAAGGTCGGCAGTAGTGGCGATGGGTCCGCCATCGCCGGGTTCGCGCCGGCGAGCAACAATCGCCTTTGCAATCTGTACAGCAAACCGTTCTTCCCCATAGTCTCGTATCACCCTGGCAATGTCCTGCTCATCCGCCTGCGCCAGCCACTGCGCGGCGGTGATGCCGCGCGTGGTGTCCATGCGCATGTCCAGCGGGCCCTCGAAACGAAAGGAAAACCCCCTCGCCGCCTCATCGATCTGGGGCGAGCTGATCCCCAGGTCGAGCAGCACGCCGGCCACGTGGCCGCGCCCGGCCAGGCGCTCTGCCATGTCCGCAAAGCTGGCGTGCTCAATGGAGAAGCGGGCATCCCCGATGGTGCCCGCTTCTGCGATTGCTGCTGGGTCCTTGTCGAACGCGACCAGGGCCCCGTCTGGCCCCAGCCGGGCCAGTACCGCCCGGCTGTGCCCTCCCCTGCCGAAGGTGCCGTCCACGTAGACGCCGCCCGGGCGCCAGACCAGGGCGTCGACGGCCTCGTCCAGCAGCACGGTGCGATGGCGCAAGGCGGGGGTTGCCGGCGTTCCGGTAGGACTCATGACCTCTTCAGAAAGAGAAATTTTTCAATGCTTCGGGCATGCCTTGCGCCATCGCCTGCTGTTCCTTGGCGGCGTAGGTCGCGGCATCCCACACTTCGAAATGGCTGCCCATGCCGAGCAGCATGACTTCCTTGTCGAGCATGGCGGCACTGCGCAGCTCCGGTGCGATCAGCACCCGGCCTGCGCCGTCCATTTCCACGTCGGCGGCGTTGCCCAGGAAGATGCGCTTCCACCAGTGCGCATCCATCGGCAGCGCTGCAATGCGCGTGCGGAAGGTCTCCCACTCGGGCCGGGGAAACAGCAGCAGACAGCCATCCGGGTGCTTGGTCAGCGTCACCCGGCCCTCGGCCTGCTGTTGCAGCGCCTCGCGGTGCCTGGACGGAATGGACATCCGCCCCTTGGCATCCAGCGACAGCGCCGATGCTCCCTGAAACAAGCTCGCTCCCGGTCCCTGCCCGCTGCCGGTGCCCCCTGGCGGCTGGCAATCGCGTGAATCCCTTTGTTTCCGACTGTGGCGAAATCATCCCACGGTCGGTTCGCAATTTCACACAAAAATACACTTCCTCACACTATTTCCCACTTTAGAGGAAGCGATTTGGGCGGTCAAGGCTCGCTGCAGGGCAGCAAACGAGATTTTTCGAATCAGAACAATGACTTAGCGCGCACACTTCACGCACCGTGAAAGTGAATCCTTAATGAAATGAAGATCTTAGGGAGGAAAGCAGAGAAACCACCTGAGAACTGCGGGAGGAGAACTGCCGGCGGCGGCGGGAACGACTGTCCCGCAACCCGAGGGAAGGATACAACAATCGCCCGCCAGCATCGGAAAATCAAGGGCGGGCGGACCACCGCCGGCGCGCGGCCATGAGGCCGGGCGCACCGACGCCGCGCTTCAGATGCGGTAGGCCGCGGTGGTCATCACGCGCGAGGCGCCGCGCATCAGCGCACGCACCGGCGCGGGCAGCGGGATGCCGCCGGCATCGCGGGCGGCATCGCCATGGCGGATCTCGTCGTCGCGCATCTGCTCCAGGATGGCGCGCGAGCGGCCGTCCGCTTCAGGCAGGCGGTCCAGGTGGCCGCCGAGATGGTGCTCGACCTGGCGCTCGGTCTCGGCCACGAAGCCGAGGCTGATCTTGTCGCCAGCGCGGCCTGCGACCCAGCCGATCGCGAACGCGCCGGCATACCACAGCGGATTCAGCAGGCTCGGCCGCGAACCCAGTTCGCGCAGGCGCTCGGCGCACCAGGCCAGGTGGTCTTCTTCCTCGCGCGCGGCGGCATCCATCTGCGCGCGCACTGTCGCGTTGCGCGCGGTCAGTTTCTGCGCCTGGTACAGGGCCTGGGCGCAAACCTCGCCGACATGGTTGATGCGCATCAGGCCGGCCACGTGGTGCCGCTCGTCGGCGCTCATCTGTTCGGTGTCCGGCGCCAGTTGGTCGGCCGGGTTGGCGCGCGCGGAGCGGGTTGCCCCGGCAATGGCGCGCAGTGCCACGTCGAATTCTTTGATCAGGGTGTCCATGTCGCGCAAGCGGATTGATCTTCTTGCTCCCGAGGCCCCGCCATGGTGGGGTACGCGCGGCAGCGCGGCCCACCTGCGACCGCATCGGGATTACCCGCATTGTAGCTTGCCTCTAATTCTCGCCATCCCGCGCCACGCCTTGTATTGATGCGGCCCGCTAGTCAGAAACCCTGAGTTGTTAAAACCAGACAAGGGGGTTGCGCCCGAATGGTGAACGAAAAGTTGTTTGTTACAGTACTTCGCAACTTCCAAGGAAGTTTGACGCATGGGGGATGGAGACCAACAGGAGGTTCCCCCGGGCTCGTCACCAATAATTCTTACAGTGGAGATCAACGAGCATGAAGAAATCGCTTCTGGCGCTGGCAGCGCTTGGCGCATTTACTGGGGCGGCGCAGGCCCAATCGAGCGTCACGCTCTACGGTGTGGTGGATGCCAACATCGAGTACGTGAGCAATATGTCGAGCGTCATCCCGTCGTCCGCCAACGGCTTTGCCACCGGCCCGGCCGAAAACCTCTTCCGTATGTCATCCGGCGGCCTGTCCGGCTCGCGCTGGGGCCTGCGCGGCGTGGAAGACCTCGGTAGCGGCCTGAAGGCGCTGTTCGTGCTGGAAAGCGGTTTCGGCCTCGACAATGGTGGTCTGCAGCAAGGCGGCCGTCTGTTCGGCCGCCAGGCTTATGTCGGTCTGGAAAGCGCCCAGGCTGGCCGCTTCACCTTCGGCCGCCAGTACACCTCGCTGTTCGACATGATGGCCAATTTCTCGCCGACCGGCTATGCCACCCAGTATGAACCGGTGGTGGCGCAACTGGGCCTGAACTTCCGCTCGGACAACACGGCCAAGTACACGGGCAAGTTCGGTCCGGTAACCGCGGTCGCCCACTGGTCGTTCGGCAACGGCGTCGCCGGCGGCGGCGAAGTCCCGGGCCAGTTCCGCCGCGATACCGGCTACGGTGCAGGCGTGTCATGGGCAGCCGGCCCGTTCGGCATCAGCGGCGCCTATGACCAGTACAACCCGACCCTGAACGCCGCCGGCAGCACCGGGGAATTCAAGAAGGCCGCGGTCGCTGCCAGCTATGCCTTTGGCCCGGCCAAGCTGATGGCCGGCTATCGCTGGGGCATGAGCAAGGCGCCGAACGAAAATACGATCCTGAAGGACAACTACTACTGGGTCGGCGCCAACTACCAGGTCACCCCGGCACTGGGCCTGACGCTCGCGTACTACTACGACGACGTCAAGAACTTCAATCCGGCCGCCACCGGCGCCACCAACAACATCAAGAATCCCTGGCAGATCTCGTTTATCGCGGACTACAACCTGTCCAAGCGTACTGACGTGTACCTGACCACGGCCTTCTCGAAGAACGCCGGCCTGAACTTCGACACCTCGGCGATCAGCTTCGCCAATGGCTACTTCCTGGGTACCGGCGAAGACAAGATGGTCGGCGTCGCCCTGGGCATCCGCCACAAGTTCTGATCGCCAGCCTCGCCGGCCGATCGTTCAAAAGGCACCTGCGGGTGCCTTTTTTCATGGGCGGCGAGCGGCGCCTTGCGCTTAGGGCATCACCCCATCGGCGTGCCGATTGCGGCCAACTAGAATGCACATGCCACCGCCCGGCGACACGAGGCGGCGATATCAGGAGACCACGCATGCAACCCATTCGCCGGCGCGTCGTCGCGCTGTTGCTGTCCGGCAGCCTTGCCGCGCTCGCCAGTCCCGCGGCGCTGGCCGCCGATCCGTATCCGTCCAAGCCGGTCCGGCTGGTCGTCCCGTTTGCCGCAGGCGGCACCACCGATATCCTGGCCCGCGCCGTCGCCGCGGAGCTGGCCAAGCTGCCTGGCTGGAACGTGGTGGTGGACAACAAACCCGGCGCGGGCGGCAATATCGGCGCCGATATCGTCGCCAAGGCGGCGCCGGACGGCTATACGCTGCTGATGGGCACGGTCGGCACTCACGGCATCAACCAGTCGCTGTACGGAAAGCTGCCGTTCGACCCCATCAAGGACTTTGCACCCATCACCGAAGTGGCGGCGGTGCCGAACGTGCTGGTGGTCAACCCGGCCTTCGCGCAGCAGAACAAGATCGACAGCGTCAAGGACCTGATCGCCTACGCGCGTGCCAACCCGGGCAAGCTGAACATGGCTTCCAGCGGCAACGGCACCTCGATCCACCTGGCCGGCGAGCTGTTCAAGACGCAGACCAAGACCTTCATGGTCCATTTCCCGTACAAGGGCAGCGGGCCGGCGCTGACCGACCTGACCGGCGGCACCATGCAGGTGATGTTCGACAACCTGCCCTCGTCGATGGCGCTGATCAAGGCCGGCAAGCTCAAGGCGCTGGCCGTGACCAGCGCCAAACCCTCGCCGGCACTGCCGGGCGTGCCGACCATCGCGCAGGCGGCCGGCCTGCCGCAGTACGAGGCCAGCTCCTGGTTCGGCATGCTGGCACCCGCCGGGACACCGCCGGAAATCGTCCACCGCATCCAGCAGGAAGTGGCCAAGGCGCTCGGCGCTCCCGCGGTACGCGAACGCCTGCAGGCACAGGGTGCCGAACCTGTCGGCAACACGCCGGAGCAGTTCGCCGCGCTGATCCGCGCCGAAACCACCAAATGGGCCAAGGTGGTCAAGGATTCGGGCGCCAAGGTCGATTGACGGCGCCTTGATCGCCGGCAGGGGCGACCGTCCGCATCGCGCATATACTTGAGGCATCAAATGTTGGCTGCCGGCCCGATGAGGCAGCCGCTGGCGGCGTTCGCCGCACACCCGCGCACCGTTGCACTGAAGATGCCAAACCTGTCCCCTGCCGCCGGCGCCGAGAACGCGCCGGTCGACCTTGAAACCCGTGCCGACCAGACCGAGCACGAAGACCTGCGGCTGTGGCTGCGGCTGCTGACCTGCACCAACCTGATCGAAGGCGACATCCGCTCGCGGCTGCGGCAGGAATTTGCCTGCACGCTGCCGCGCTTCGACCTGATGGCCCAGCTCGACCGCCACCCCGAAGGGCTGAAGATGGGCGAGCTGTCGCGCCGCATGATGGTCACGGGCGGCAATGTCACCGGCATCACCGATCAGCTGCAGCAGGAAGGGCTGGTCTCGCGCGAGGCGCTGCCAACCGACCGCCGCGCCTACCTGATCCGCCTGACGCCCGCCGGACGCGCGGCGTTCTCGCGCATGGCGCGCGCGCACGAGGATTGGATCGGGCAACTGTTCGCGGGGCTGGCCGAAACCGACCGGCGCGCGCTGTTCCGACTACTCGGCAGGCTCAAGAACGGCCTGATCTCGCCATGAAGACGCTACCCTACCTCACTCTGTGCGGCCTGCTGCCGCTCCTGGCCGCGTGCAGCAGCACGCCGCAACCACCGCAGGTGACGCCGGTGAATGCCACCATCAAGCTCGGCCGCGTGACCGAAAGGACCTTCCTGACTCGGATGGACGTCGCGCAGGCGCCCGCCTACTACGGCAGCGGTACCAGCGTGGGCGTGGGTGCCGCGGGAGGTGGCGGCGGCGGCGGCGTGGGCGTCGGCTTTGCCTTCGACCTGAGCCGGCTGTTCAGTCGCCCGGCGCCGGTGCAGCAGATCGACCTGTTCCAGTACAAGGTGCGGACCATGGATGGCGCGCTCGTATCGGCCAATGCGCCGGCGATACCGGGGCTGGAGCCGGGCGCGTGCGTGCGGGTGATCTACCTGGATGGCAGTACGGATCCGAGACTGGCGCCATCGAACGAGTGCTGAGCCGCGGCAGCGGCGCTGGAAAGCAAACGGCCTCCGTTGCGGAGGCCGTTGTCGTTTGCGCAGGCGCTGGCGCTCAGGCCGCCTTGCGGTTGTCGCGCAGTTCGCGGCGCAGGATCTTGCCGACGTTGGTCTTGGGCAGCTCGGTGCGGAATTCCACGTACTTCGGCCGCTTGTAGCCGGTCAGCCGCTCCTTGCAGAACTCGATCACGTCCGCCTCGGTCAGCGCCGGGTCCTGCTTGACCACGAACAGCTTGACCACCTCGCCAGAGTGCGTGTCGGGCACGCCCACCGCGGCCACTTCCAGCACACCCGGGCACTCGGCCACCACGCCTTCGACTTCGTTCGGGTACACATTGAAGCCCGACACCAGGATCATGTCTTTCTTGCGGTCGACGATCTTGGTGTAGCCGCGCTCGTCCATGATGCCGATATCGCCGGTCTTGAAGAAGCCGTCAGCGGTCATGACCTTGGCGGTCTCGTCCGGGCGGTTCCAGTACCCCGCCATCACCTGCGGGCCGCGGATGCAGATCTCGCCCGGCTGACCCAGCGGCAGGTCCTTGCCATCGTCGTCGCGGATCACCACTTCGGTCGACGGCAGCGGCATGCCGATGGTGCCGGAGAACGCATTGCTGTCGGTCGGGTTGCAGGTGGCCGACGGCGAGGTCTCGGACAGGCCGTAACCCTCGATGATCGGGCAGCCGGTCTTGTCCAGCCACTTCTTGGCCACCGCTTCCTGCACCGCCATGCCCCCGCCGTTGGCCACGCGGAGGCCGGAGAAGTCGACCTTGGCGATCTCCGGGTTGTTGATCAGCGCGTTGTACAACGTGTTGACCGCCGGAAACATGTTGAACTTGTACTTCTGCAATTCCTTGATAAAGCCCGGGATATCGCGCGGGTTGGGGATCAGCACGCTCATGCCGCCGCTGCGCATCCCCAGCAGGCAGCAGACTGTCAACGCGAAGATGTGGTACAGCGGCAGCGCGGTGATGGTGACGACCTGGTCGATATGGCCGCCCTTGGCCAGCGCCGGCTGCATCCAGGCCTCGGATTGCAGCACGTTGGCGACCACGTTACGGTGCAGCAGCACCGCGCCCTTGCTCACGCCGGTGGTGCCGCCGGTGTATTGCAGGAAGGCGATGTCGTCGGGGCCGGTGGTCGCCGGCTGCAGCGTCAGCTTGCTGCCTTCGGCCAGCACGCTGTTGAAGCGCACGCAGTTGGGCAGCTCCCACGCCGGCACCATCTTCTTGACGTTGCGCACGACAAAATTGACGATCGCGCCCTTCAGTCCGCCGAGCATGTCGCCCATGCTGGCGACCACCACGTGCCTGACTGGCGTGCGGGCCAGTACCTGTTGCAGCGTGGCAGCGAAGTTCTCCAGGATGACAATGGCCTCGGCGCCGCTGTCCTTGAGCTGGTGCTCCAGTTCGCGCGGAGTGTAAAGCGGATTGACATTGACCACGACAAAGCCGGCGCGCAGCACCGCGGCCAGCACCACCGGATACTGCAGCACGTTCGGCATCATGATTGCCACGCGTGCGCCGGGGCGCAACCCGCGCGACTGCAGCCACGCGGCGAAGCGCGACGACATCAGGTCGAGCTCGCCGTAGGTGATGGCCTTGTCCATGCAGACGAAGGCCTTGCGGTCGGCGTAGGTGCGGAAAGAGGCTTCGAGCAGCTGGGCAAGCGTGCGGAACTGGCTGGCATCGATCTCGGCAGGGACGCCGGCCGGGTAGTGTTTCAGCCAAATTCTTTCCATAGCACCGTCTCCTGAATTTCTGAATGGTCGTTCGATTTTTCCGAGATGCTAAACGGGCGCCTCGGTTAAAACAACAACTTAGACGAAGTCTTCGGGGACATTGCCCAACGCAATGCGCCCCTGACGGGCATTATGCGCCACCGGTGTCACGGTGGCAGCGGGATAACCCCTAGGACGGTGGCCTCAACCGCCGCTGGGCAGCACCAGCTTCATCATGTTGGTGGCGAGTTCGTGCGCAAGCGCCTCGTCGTCCATCCGGCCCGGCTGGTGCCACGTGTACATGAAGCCGACCACGCTGCCGATCGCATGCGCTGTCACGCGCGCATCGCCAAAGGCAAACACGCCCTCGCGCTTGCCCTCTTCCAGCAGCGCATACAGGTCGCGGTAGAAGCCGCGCGCCATGCTGCCGAGCCACGCCACGGTATCGGGGCGCAGGTACTGGTTGTCGCGGAAGCTGAGGGTCGCGGGCACGTGGCAGGCGACGCAGCGGCGCGCCATTTCGAGCAGGCAGGCATGCAGGCGCTCGCGCACCGGCAGCGCCGGGTCGGCGGTCTCGCGGATCACGGGCAGGCAGGTCTGCGCCGACTCGCGGCACAGGATATCGAAGATCTCGTACTTGTCGGTGAAGTAGTAGTAGACCGCCGGCTTGGTCACGCCCAGCGCGCGGCACAGGTCATTCATGGTCATGCCGGGATAGCCCTTGGTATAGAAGAGCTGCGCGGCGGTATCTAGGATCTGGCGGCGGCGCGCTTCCTGGCGCTCGGCGATCTGCATGCGCGCCGGCACGGGGTCGGACACAGCGTCTGGGGGGGCGGGGCTCTGTACGGTGGACATGATCGCAATTCTCGCACGGCGGGACCGGCCAGCCACCCGGCGCACTGAAGCGGCGCCGGCTTGCTGCGACGCCTGGCAGCCATCAGTTCCTCTCAGTCTCTCTCGGCCGCCTTGCCGCTTGCGGTCAGCGTATCGACGCGGGTCGCAGGCGGTGCCAGCCGGCGCAGCGCGGCCTCGCGCTTGTCGGCCGGCAGCGCGCCGATGCGGCCGGCTTCGGCATAGAAGCGGCGCCAGTCGCCATCGCACTGCGCGAGCAGCGCGGTAAAGGCCGGCACCCACTGCTGGTACGTCGCCACCGCCGCCAGGTGGGCATTGGTCAGCGGCTGGTCGAACCAGCGGTCATAGCCGCTGTAGTTGCCCCACTCCAGCTTGAGCCGAGCGTATTGCTCGCGCATGTCGGCGAAGATCCTCGCCTTGCCCTCGCGCTTGGCTTCGTCGTCCAGCGGCGTCTGGTACAGCGCCGCCAGCCGGTCGCGCGTGCCGAGCAAAAGCGCGCGGAACTGCTGGCGGCGCGCGTCGTACTGCCGATAGCTGGTGCGGGCATCCTCCGAGGCATCCTCCGCCAGCCAGCGCTCCACGCCGGCGGCTTCCACGGCGGTGGCAAAGGACTCGTTGAAGGCGGTGTCGTTGCGCACGTAGACCACCTGGTGCGCCAGTTCGTGAAAGATCAGCCGCGCCAGCTCGCCCTCCGGCAGGTAGACGAAGGTATTGAGCAGCGGGTCGTCAAAATAGCCCAGCGTCGAATAGGCGGGGATGCCTGCCACGTACGCTTCGAGGCCGTCGCGGCGCAGGGACTGCGCGTACTGCTCGGCATCGGCCTGCGCATAGTAGCCCCGGTAGCTGATGCAGCCGACGATGGGGAAGCACCACTTGCGCAGCTCCATCGACAGCTCGGGCGTGGCAAACACGCTCCACACCACATAGGGCCGGTGCAGGTTGGCATAGCGGCGGTAGCTGCCGTTGTCGGGCAGCTTCAGCTCGCGCGACGCGTAGTCGCGGATGCGGCCGGCCAGCGCCAGCCGTTGCGCCAGGCGCGCGTCGTTGGCGTCGCGCGCGCCGGCGATCGCGTCGTCGAGCGGCTGCGCCTGCGCCATCACGCCGAGGTGGCCGCCGATCGACTGCGCGTAGTAGCCCACGGTTTCGCATCCGGCCGTGAGCAGGGCCAGGGCCGTCATGACCGCCGCCGCCAGGATTGCCGCCCCGCGCCGGCGGCCGTGCCGCGCGCCGTGCCGCCTATTCATGCGGGCTGGACTGCCCCTTCCGTGCAGGCCTCGACCTGCACCAGGCAGTCATAGAACACCGGCGCCCTGCCCAGGTCGGTCAGGCGCTGGCTGGTCAGCTCGTTGGCATTCTTGCCGTCCGAAGCCAGCTTCTTCCACCAGATCGACAGGCCCACCACCAGCCCGCGCCGGGCGCGGTCGGTCACGCGGGCGCGCGCCAGCATGCTGCCGCGGTCGTTGAAAACGCGCACCATGGCGCCGTGCACGATGCCGCGCCCGGCGGCGTCGGCCGGGTGGATGTCCAGATGCGGCTCGCCCTCGGTGGCGCGCAGGCTGTCGACATTGACGAAGGAGCTGTTCAGGAAATTGCGCGCCGGCGGCGAGATCATCGCCAGCGGGTAGCGCGCCGCGAGTTCCGGCGCGGTCGCCGGGGACTCGTACTGCGGCACATAGTCAGGCAGCGGGTCGAAGCCGTCGCGCGCCATCGGTTCGGAATAGAACTGGCACTTGCCCGAGGCGGTAGGAAAACCGCCGTCGGCGAACGGTGCCGGCGCCAGCGCCAGCTTCTGCCAGCCCTGCTCCTTCAGCGACGCCCAGCTGATGCCGGCGGCGCGCGCATCGCCCGGGAGGATCGCCTGCGCGGCGATATCGTCGTCGCTGTCGGCGAAGCACGGCTCGGTAAAGCCCATGCGCTGCGCCAGCCGACGGAAGATTTCCGTGTTCGGCAGCGCTTCGCCCATCGGCGCTATTGCCGCGTTGTTGGCCAGGAAATAGGTGTGGCCGTAGGCCTTGTGCACGTCGGTGTGTTCCAGCTGCGTGGTGGCCGGCAGCAGGATGTCGGCGTAGTCGGCGGTATCGGTGCGGAAGTGCTCCAGCACCACGGTGAACAGGTCTTCACGCGCAAAGCCTTCGGCCACCTTGACGGATTCCGGAGCCACCGCGACCGGGTTGCTGTTATAGACCACCACCGCCTCGATCCGCGGCGCGCCGGGCGTGGGGCCCGCCAGCAGCGCATCGCCGATGGTGCTCATATTGACCAGGCGCGGCAGCTTCCCGGGCCCGCCCGGCAGCAGGTCAGGCCGCTGCAGCGCGGCGTCGTTGATCGGGAAGAAACCCGAAGTCGACAACTGCAGACCGCCCGCGGCATGGCGCCACGCGCCCACCAGCGAGGGCAGGCACGCCACCGCCCGCACCGCCTGGCCGCCGCCGTGCACGCGCTGCATGCCGTAGTTCAGGCGGATCGCCACCGGCTGGCGCTCGCGTACCGCGAGCTGGCCATAGAGGCCTGCCAGCCACTCGACATCCTCGACCGGGATGCCGCAGATCTCGGCCACGCGCGCCGGCGGATAGGCTTGGGCGCGCTCGCGCAGTGCCTCGAAGCCCACCGTGTGGCGTTCGATGTAGTCATGATCGAGCAGCCCGTCGCGGATCAGCACATGGATCATGCCCAGCGCGAGCGCGCCGTCGGTGCCGGGCATCGGCGCGATATGGCGGTGGCATTTCTCGGCACTCAGCGACCGGTAGGGATCGATCGCCACCAGCGTGGCGCCGCGCCGCTTGGCTTCCTGCGCACGGGTCCAGAAATGCAGGTTGGAAGCGATCGGGTTGCCGCCCCAGATGATCACCAGCTTCGCATCGACCACGTGCTCCATGTCCATGCCGACGCTGGCGCCATAGGTATAGCGCAACGCGGTGGCGCCGGCGCTGGCGCAGATGGTGCGATCCAGCCGCGATGCGCCCAGCTTGTGGAAGAAGCGTGCGGCCATGCTCTCGCCCTGCACCAGGCCCATGGTGCCGGCATAGCTGTATGGCACGATGCCCTGCGGATCGCGCGCGGCGATGGCCTGCAGGCGCGTGGCGATGGTGTCGAGCGCTTCATCCCAGGAGATCGGCGCGAACTTGCCCTCGCCTTTCCTGCCGATGCGCTTCATCGGCGTCAGCAGACGGTCGGGATGGTAGGTGCGTTCGGTGTAGCGCGATACCTTGGTGCACAGCACGCCCTGCGTGCCGGGGTGGTCCGGATCGCCGGCCACCTTGACGGCGCGGCCGTCCTCGACGGTGACGAGCAAGGCACAGGTGTCGGGGCAGTCATGCGGGCAGGCGGCGCGGACAATGCGGGAAGCCATGGGATCTCCGGGGGGCTGGCGGTCTGTCGTTATCTTTCGTTCGGTCGGAACGTGAGCTTTATGGCGCGCTTGCCGCAGTTCGCGGTAGCGGTCGCGGGCTGGCGCCGCGCCGGCGCTGCGGCGCGTCCCCGGCCGTGCGGGGCGATGGCGGGGAGTATCTCGATCGGATTGTATTCGATATGATGTGCCGGCGCGCGGCGGGCACCACGCTGGCGGCGCGCTTGCCGTCCAATGCCGGCGCAGACCGGCCCATGGCGGCGAACGGGTAACCGAACCACATTTTGCGGGGGTTTATGTTTTTCCGATCCGGGGTCAAGGGCCGGCTTGCCGGCCTGCTGGTGGCGTGCGCCATCGGCACGGGCGGCGCATCCGGCGCTGCCATCGCCAGCACTGCCACATCCGAAACCGGCGTCACCGCCGATACCATCCTGCTGGGGCAATCGGCCGCGCTGACCGGGCCAGCCGCATCGCTCGGCAAGCAGATGAACGCGGGCGCACGGCTCTATTTCGACCACATCAACCAGCAAGGCGGCATTTTTGGCCGCAAGATCCGGCTCGAGGCGCTGGACGACTACTACGAGCCCGAGCCTGCCGCCAAGAACACACGGAAGCTGATCGAGGAAGAGCGCGTCTTCGCGCTATTCGGCTACGTCGGCACGCCCACCAGCCAGGCCTCGCTGCCGCTGGCCACACAGGCCAGGGTGCCGTTCTTCGGTCCGTACACCGGCGCGCGCTCGGTGCGTGAGCCGCGCAGCCGTTACGTCTTCCATGTCCGCGCCGGCTACAGCGACGAGGCCACGGCGATCCTGCGCCAGATCCAGACCACCGGCCTGAAGCGCGTGGCCGTGGTCTACAACGACGATGCCTACGGCAAGGCCGAGCTGGAGGAACTGGAGCGCGCACTGAAGACCGCCGGCGACAGCGGCGTGCAGCTGGTCGCGCGCGAAGCCGTGGTCCGCAATACGGTGGAAATCGGTGACGCCATGCAAGGTGTGCTCAAGGCCAGCCCGGACACCGTGGTGATGATCAGCGCGTACCGCACGGCCGGCGCCTTCGTCAAGGAAGCGCTGCGGCGCGGCTACAACGGGCAGTTCTACAACGTCTCCTTCGTTGGCACGCAGGCGCTGGCGAACGAGGTCGGCGCGAAAGGCAGCGGCGTGATCATCTCGCAAGTCATGCCACATCCGGGCAACGCAACGCTGCCGGTGGTGCGCGAATACCTGCGCCTGCTTCAGGCCGCGGGCAAGCCGAATGAATTCGACTACGCCAGCATCGAGGGCTACATCGCGGCGAAGGCCTTTACCGAAGGGCTGCGCCGCGCGGGCAAGGACCTGACGCGCGAGAAGCTGGTGACTGCACTGGAATCGATGCGCAGCGTTGACCTGGGCGGATTCATCGTCAACTTCACGCCGGAGAACCATGTGGGGTCACGGTTCGTGGAGATGACGGTGATTAATTCGAAGGGGCAGGTGATCCGGTAAGTTTTCCAGCCGCTGGCTTTCTCCCCTACTTCATGTCATTCAAATGACAAGCCGAAAACCGCATCGGCGCAATCTCCTTCAACGCCGGCTGCTCCTCCTTGCAACGTGGCATCGCATACGGACAGCGCGGATGGAAATGGCACCCCGGCGGCGGATTCAATGGTGATGGAATCTCGCCCTTGATCGCCACATAGGTCTTCTTGCCGACCTCCAGCTTCGGCGCTTCGGCCAGCAGCGCCTGCGTGTACGGATGGTTCGGCGCGGCGAACACGTCCTCGGTCGGCGCCGACTCGACCACCCGCCCCAGGTACATGATCACCACGCGGTCGCTGATGTGCTTGACCACGCCAAGGTCATGGCTGATGAACAGATAGGTCAGGTTCAGCTCTTCGCGCAGCCGCATGAACAGGTTCAGCACCTGCGCCTGGATCGATACATCGAGTGCCGCCACCGACTCATCGCAGACCAGGAATTCCGGCTTCACCGCGAGCGCCCGCGCAATGCCGATGCGCGCGCGCTGCCCGCCCGAGAACTGGTGCGGGAAGCGCCGCAGCACGGTCGGGTCCATGCCGACGCGCACCAGCATGTCCTCGACATAACCCTTCTGCCCGCCACGGTCGACCATGCCGTGCACCACCGGCGCCTCGCCGACGATGTCCAGCACGCGCAGCCGCGGATTGAGCGAGGCGTACGGATCCTGGAAGATCATCTGGATCGCCAGCTGTTTCTCGCGGCGCTTGTCCGGCGGCAGGTGGTCGAGGTTGGTGCCGCGCCACAGCCGATCGCCTTCCGTCAGCGTGTGCAGGCCTACGGCCATGCGGCCCAGCGTGGACTTGCCGCAGCCGGATTCGCCCACCAGGCCCACCACCTCGCCGGTGCGGATGCTCAGGTCGACGCGGTCGACCGCATGCACCACCTCTTCGCGCGCATGGGCGCCGAACAGGTTGGCGATGCGCGCCGCGGTGTCGAGCGACTTGACGAAACGCTTGGACACGCCGCGCAGCTCCAACAGCGGCGCCGCGGGCGTCTCACCGGGAGCGGCCGCAGTGTTTGCCATCGGTCGGGATTGCAGTTCAGTCGTGGTCATGCCGCCTCCTGGTTGGTCAGCACCGGGTGGAAGCAGCGCAGGCGGCGGCCGTCAGGCGCGGTCTCCAGCGGCGGCTCGGTCTTGCACGCGGCGGTCGCGTACGGGCAGCGCTCGCGGAACGAGCAACCACCCGGCAGGTTCAGCAGCGATGGCGTCATCCCCGGAATCTGCCGCAGCGGCGCGCCGCGCGGGTTGCGCGACGGCGCAGATCCGATCAGGCCGTGCGTGTACGGATGCTCGGGATGCTCAAGCACCTGGCGCACATCGCCCGCCTCGACAATCTTGCCGGCATACATCACGCACACGGTATCGGCCAGCCCGGCCACCACCGACAGGTCGTGCGTGATCCAGATCAGCGCCGTGCCGGATTCGCGGCACAGGGTCTGCATCTCGTACAGGATCTGGCCCTGGATGGTGACGTCGAGCGCCGTGGTCGGTTCGTCGGCAATGATCAGGTCAGGCTTGTTCAGCAGCGCGATCGCGATCGCCACGCGCTGGCGCATGCCGCCCGAGAACTGGTGCGGATAGGCCAGCAGGCGCTCGTCAGGGGACGGGATACCGACCCGGGCCAGCGCATTGCGCGCACGCTCGCGCGCCACCGCCTTGCCGACGTTCTCGTGCGCCAGCACCGCCTCGATCATCTGCGTGTCGATACGCAGGACCGGGTTCAGCGTCATCATCGGATCCTGGAAGATCATCGCGATGCGGTTGCCGCGCACGTCGCGCTGCTGCGCCGGCGTGAGCGCACGCAGGTCGCGCGTAATGCCGTCGCGGCTCGTCAGTGCGATGCGTCCGTCGACGACCTTCCCGGGCGGGTCGATCAGGCCCATGATCGAGTAGCCGGTCATCGACTTCCCCGAACCGGACTCGCCCACCAGCCCCATGATCTCGCCGCGGCCCACGGTAAAGGACACGTCGTCGACGGCCTTGGCAATGCCGCCGCGCGTGTAGAAATGCGTTTTCAGGTTCTCTACGACCAGCGTAGGTTGTGCCATGTCGGTCTCCCGCGGGTTATTGCGTCTGCAGGCGCGGGTTGAGCACGTCGCGCAGCTGGTCGGCGACCAGGTTCATCGCCACGATGGTGACCACCAGCGCGATGCCCGGGAAGAAGCTGATCCAGTACTTGCCCGACAGCATGTATTGCTGGCCGTTGGAGATCAGCGAGCCCAGCGACGGCTCCGTGATCGGCACGCCCAGCCCGAGGAACGACAGCGTCGCCTCCAGCGTGATCGCCGACGCCACCTGCAGCGCCGCGATCACGATCAGCGGCGGCAGGCAGTTGGGCAGCAGGTGGCGGAACATGATGCGGCGGGGCGGCAGGCCCAGACAGGTGGCCGCCTCGATATATTCCTTGCGGCGCTCCACCAGCGCGGCGCTGCGCGTGGTGCGCGCGTAGTAGGCCCACTGCACCGCCACCAGCGCGATCACGATATTGCCCAGCCCCGGGCGCAGGAACGCCAGCAGGATCAGCGCCAGCAGGATCGGCGGGAACGACAGCTGCAGGTCGGCCACGCGCATGATGAACGCCTCGGTACGCCCGCCCAGGAAGCCGGCCAGCAACCCCAGCGTGGCACCGAGCAACAGCGCGATCACGGTGCTCACCACGCCCACGCCGATGCTGATGCGCAGCCCGTACATCACCGCGGACAGGATGTCGCGCCCCTGCTCGTCCGAGCCGAGCAGGAAGGTCATGCCGGTGCCGGCCTTCTCGCCCGGCGCCAGACGCGCGTCGAGCACGTCGAGCGTAGCCAGGTCATACGGGTTCTGCGGCGCCAGCCATGGCGCAAGGATCGCGATCAGGATGATGGTGACCAGCGTGGCCAGCCCCGCCACGGCGATCTTGCTGGAAAAGAACTCCGTGGCAAAGCGGCGCCACGGCGACTGTTCGCGCGCGGCCGAAGGTGCGGCCGGTGGTGCGCCGGGCGGCGTCTTGTCTTGCGGTTCGACGGTTGCGGCAGTCATGGCTCAGCCCTTGTTGTCGGCAATGCGCACGCGCGGATCGAGCATGCTGTAGACGATGTCTACCACCAGGTTGATCAGGATAAACAGCGTCACGATCACCATCAGGTAGGCGACGATCACCGGCCGGTCCAGCAGCTGGATCGAGTCGATGATCAGCTTGCCCATGCCGGGCCAGGCAAAGATCGATTCGGTCACGATCGCGAACGCGATGATCGAGCCGAACTGCAGCGCGATCACCGTGACGATCGGAATCAGGATGTTCTTCAGGACGTGCACGCCGACGATGCGCGTATTGGACAAGCCCTTGGCGCGCGCAAACTTGACGTAATCCTGCAGCATCGCCTCCTGCGTGCCGGCGCGCGTAAGCCGGATCACCATGGCGATATTCAGCAGCGAGAGCGTCACCGCCGGCAGCACCAAGTGGCGGATGCCGTCGACGGTCAGGAAGCTGAGCGGGATACCAAGCACGCGCACGGTCTCGCCGCGCCCGTTGGACGGCAGCCAGCCGAGCTGCACCGCGAACACCATGATCAGCATCAGGCCGACCCAGAAAGTGGGCAGCGAAAAGCCCAGGATCGACACCGTCATGATCGACTTGCCCGCCACGCCGTTGGGCCGCAACCCGGCCCACAGCCCCAGCGGAATGCCCAGCACGATCGCCAGCAGGATCGCGCATACGGCCAGCTCCATGGTGGCCGGCATGCGCTCGAAGATCAGCTTGAGCGCCGGCGTGCCATGCGCGAACGACATACCGAGGTTGCCTTGCAAAGCATTCTGCAGGAACACCCAGTACTGCTCCCACAACGGCTTGTCCAGGCCAAGCGCCGCGATGGTGCGCTTGATGTCCTCCTGGTCGGCCTGCGGGTTGATCAGGATGTCGACGGGATTGCCGATGGCAAAGACGCCGAGGAAAACCAGCAGCGACATGACGAAGAGCACCACCACGCTCTGCATCAGGCGCCGGATGATGAAAACCAGCATATTCAGACCACTATCCTTTCGCGCGCGAATGCGCACGCCGCCCGGGAGCGCGATGCGCTTCCAGGCGGCGCGGCAGCCGTACGCGGCACCGCGAACTCAGCAGCAGGCAGCCTGCTTACTGGGGCTTGAAGTTATGCGCGTAGGTGCGCTCGTCGGTACGCGGCACGTAGACGATGCCCTTCTGCGTGGCCCAGGTGGTCACCTGCTGGTGGATCGGGATGATACCGCCATCGTTGATCGCAATTGCGGTGGCTTCCTGCAGCATCTTGGAGCGTTCGGCATCATTCACGGTAGACAGCGCCTGTTCCAGCACCACGTCCATCTTGGGGTTGCAATATTCGCCCCAGTTGGTGGTGCCGAAGCCCTTCTTGCTGTCCTCGCACGCCAGCAGCGCGCGCAGCGGCGAGCTGACCTCGCCGGTCTGCGCGCCCCACCCGAGCAGGCCGAACGACCACTCGTGCTTGATGCCCTTGGACGAGTACGTCGCCATCGGCATGCCTTCCACCTTGGTGACGATGCCGATGCGGGTCAGGTTCTGCGCGATGGTCTGCGCGATCTTCTCGTCGTTGACGTAGCGATTGTTGGGCGTGTGCAGCGTCACGCCGAAGCCGTTCGGGTAGCCGGCCTGGGCCAGCAGCTTCTTGGCGCCTTCGGGGTCGTACTTGACCGTCTTCAGGTTGGGGTTGTAGCCGAACAGCGTGGGCGGCACCAGGTTGTTGGTCGGCTCCGACAGGCCTTCCATCAGCCGGTCCTTGATGCCCTGCCGGTTGATCGCCATGCTGATGGCATTGCGCACGCGCGCGTCCTTCAGCGGGTTCTTGTCCAGCGGCGCGCCTTCCTTCGTGGTGACGTAGGGCGACTTGTCGCGCTTGGCATCGAAATACAGGTAGATCACGCGGTGCGAGATCTTCGAGAAGAACGACAGCTTGGGATCCTGCCGCACCTTGGGCAGGTCGGGCGTCGGCACGTTCTCGATCGCCTGCACGTCGCCCGACAGCAGTGCCGCAAGGCGCGTGGCCGGGTTCGGGATAAAGCGCAGCGTGGCCTTTTCCCACGCCGGCTTGGCGCCCCAGTAGTTGTCGTTGCGCACCAGTTCGACCCGGTCGTCGCGGGCGTAGCTGACGAACTTGAACGGCCCGGTGCCGATCATGCCCTTGCCCTGGGCGAAGTCGTCCGAACTCAGGCCCTGTGTGGCCTTCTTCTGCACGATGAAGATCGACGTCAGGTCGTTCAGCATCAGCGGATAAGGCTTGTTGGTGGTCAGCTGG
Source organism: Cupriavidus consociatus (assembly GCF_017814975.1). Lineage (GTDB taxonomy): Bacteria > Pseudomonadota > Gammaproteobacteria > Burkholderiales > Burkholderiaceae > Cupriavidus > Cupriavidus consociatus. Next base: position 4,348 of record NZ_JAGIQA010000018.1, on the reverse strand, counting down.
ATGGTGTACTTGTCGATCACCTTCTTGTTGACGATCGCCTTGGTGTAGACGTCGAACTTGCCCGGGCTGTTCTGGATGGTGGCCGGGCGGTCCAGCGACCAGACGATGTCTTCGGTGGTCAGCTCGGAACCGTCATGGAACTTCACGCCCTGTCGGATCTTGAATTCCCAGGTCAGGTTGTTGACCAGCTTCCAGGACTCGGCCAGGCCCGGGATGATGCGGCTGTCCGGGTCCATCTTCACCAGCGAGTCGAAGATGTGCTCCGACACATTGATATTCGAGAACAGGTTGTAGAAATGCGGATCCATCGAGGTCGGCGGCGAACTCATGGCCAGTTTGAGGTCCGCGGCCTGGGCACTGCCAGACCATGCCAGGCCAAGGGCCCCGGCCACGGCGACAACACCGATTGCCTTCTTGAAAGTGCGAAGGGACATCGCGCAATTCTCCCTGTAGGAAGTGAAGCAGACGTTTTAGGATCGGCAATGCGCGCGCCGCGGGTCACGCAGCGGGTCACGCACGGGGCGCTGCTTTTTGGTGCGCAATCTGGCGCAGTGATGCAGCGCAAAACGGCAATTTGCCGGCCGGGCACTTCAAGCATGAACTGTTCCAGCAGTCGACATGCGAGGGCAATGCGGGGAAACCCAAACCATTTGGCATATTGCACCGCGCCATTTGCTGGATGAGGCACGAACCGGCGCATTTTGGCGCTTTTCCGAGAGGCATCGTATGATCGGGGTTATCCGACGCCTACCCGGCTCGCCACGCCCAGACTCCGGCATCATGAAGCTCATCCCCGAAATCCTGCAGGCGCAAGCCGAAATCCGCGCGATCCGCCGCGACATCCACGCTCATCCGGAACTCTGCTTCGAAGAACAGCGCACCGCCGACGTGGTTGCGCGCAACCTCGAGTCGTGGGGCATCGAAGTGCATCGCGGCCTCGGCACCACCGGCCTGGTCGGGGTGATCCGCCACGGCAGCAGCGCGCGCACCATCGGCCTGCGCGCCGACATGGACGCCCTGCCGCTGCAAGAGGCCAACACTTTCGGCCACCGTTCGCAGCATGCGGGCAAGATGCATGCGTGCGGCCATGATGGACATACCGCGATGCTGCTCGGCGCGGCGCGCTACCTGGCGCAGCACAAGCCCTTCGATGGCACCGTGCACCTGATCTTCCAGCCGGCCGAGGAAGGCGGTGGCGGCGCGCGCGAGATGATCAAGGACGGACTGTTTTCGCGTTTCCCCTGCGATGCGGTGTTCGGCGTGCACAACTGGCCCGGCATGCCGGTCGGCGCTTTCGGCACGCGCGCAGGTCCGCTGATGGCATCGAGCAATGAATTCCGCATCGTCGTGCGCGGCAAGGGTGCGCACGCGGCCATGCCGCACAATGGCAACGATCCGGTCTTCACCGCCGCGCAGATCGTCTCGGCGCTGCAGGGGATCATCACCCGCAACAAGCGACCGATCGATACCGCGGTGATCTCGGTCACCCAGTTCCATGCCGGCGACGCAACCAATATCGTGCCGAACGAAGCCTGGATCGGCGGTACGGTGCGCACGTTCACGGTGCCGGTACTCGACCTGATCGAGCGGCGCATGGAGGAAGTGTCCCGCGCTGTCGCGAGCGCGTTCGACTGCACCGTCGACTACGAATTCCACCGCAACTATCCGCCCACGATCAATACCGAAGCCGAGACCGGCTTCGCCGCCGCGGTCGCTGCCGAACTGGTGGGCGAAGCCAATGTCGACAGCGGCATCGAGCCGACCATGGGCGCCGAGGATTTCTCCTTCATGCTTCAGGAAAAGCCGGGCTGCTACCTGTTCCTCGGCAACGGCGACGGCGCACACCGCGACAGCGGGCATGGCATGGGGCCCTGCATGCTGCATAACCCCAGCTACGATTTCAACGACGAATTGCTGCCGGTTGGCTCGACCTTCTTCGTGCGGCTGGTGGAGAAGTGGCTGGCGCCTGCGTAACAACAAGAACTCAAGGCGCAGCCTGCAGGCAGAATCGATAACAGCGCATTCGCGCAAGACAGGGGGAGCATCTGCATGGGCCGCTCGGCGCTTGATCGGGGGACGGCGCGCAGCTTTGCGCGCGTGGCGCTGGACAATATCCTGCGCCGCTATCCGTACAAGGTGGATCACATGATGTGCGCCGCCGGCGACGTGGCCGAGCCGGCGACCTGGCACCCGGCATTCTGCGGCAGCTACGACTGGCATTCGAGCGTGCACATGCACTGGCTGCTGGTGCGGCTGCTGGCGCTGTACCCTGACCTGGATGAAGCGGACGAACTTCGCGATGCGCTCGACGCGCAACTGCGGCCGCAGCATATCGCGGTCGAGCTGGACTATTTCCATCGACCCGGTTCGCGGACGTTCGAACGTCCATATGGCTGGGGCTGGGTGCTGAAGCTGCAGGCCGAATTGCTGGCGCTGGCTCAGCTGGATCCGCGCGCCGTGGCATGGGCCGAAGCCTGCGCGCCGCTCGCCTCGCACCTGTCGCGGGAATTGGCCGAGTTTCTGGACGCGGCGGATTTCCCCGTGCGCACCGGCACACACTTCAACAGCGCCTTTGCCTGCGTGATGGCGTTGTCCTACGCGCGCGCGGCGCAGGACTCGGCCTTGCGGCGCGCCATCGTTCGGCGGGCGCATCGTTGGTTCGGGCACGACCGCAGCTATCCGGCGCGCTATGAGCCGGGCGGCGATGAATTCCTGTCGGGCGGCATGACCGAAGCCGTATTGATGCATGCCGTCATGGACGGCAGCGCGTTCGGGCATTGGTGGGAAATGTTCGTGCCGGGCCCTGCGGAACTGGCCAACTGGCTGACTCCAGTGGAGGTGGCCAATCGCAGCGATCCCAAGACGTCGCATCTCGACGGATTGAACCTGTCGCGCGCGTGGTGCTGGCGCCTGCTGGAACCGGCGTTGCCAGAACCACTGCGGCCGCTGGCCGTACGCGCCTGGTCCGACCATATCGAGGCATCACTGCCCTATGCCGTTGCCGGCGACTATGTCTCGACACACTGGCTGGCCTCGTTCGCAGTGCTGGCGATGGCCGAACCGGTCGGCGGCTGACGCCGCCACGTTGTCTTCAGTCCAGCGCGATATCCCCGTACCAGGATTCCGCCTTGCTCTTGGTGTTGTCGGTATCGGTCATGATGCCGACCGCAATCACTCGCCCGGGATCGGTGCCGAACGCCTTGCGGTAATCGGCGCGCAGGTCGCGTTCATGGCAGCGCCACTCATTGGCATGCTTCGTGCCGCTATCGACCACGATCATGCGCACACGGTCGGTATGCGGATTGGCCACGACGGAGCCTTCGGCGCGCTTGCCGCCCCAGATGTACATCAGCGTGGCGTAAGGCATTTCGCGGCCAGTGGTGAGCCGTGCCATCTCGTACATCAACTGGTCTTTCAGCGGCAGGCTGCCCTTGTCACCATCGAAGGCGACGAACAGGCGCAGCGGAGAATCCTCGCGCGGACCGTGGCTGTTGTCGGCATTGCGGATGATCCCGCTGGTCTTCCAACTCCAGCGGACCATGCCGGCATCGCGGTCGTGCAGCGGTACGTAGAGCCCAGACGCCGAGCTCTCGGCCTGTGCATGGACGACCACGCGCTGGTCGACTTCGGCCATCGCATAGCGGGTGGGGATCTTGTTGCGGTTGATGGTCCACGGTTGCCAGCCGACCGGCAGCTGTCCTGCGCTTTGCGACACGGAGAACAGTGGAAGCGTGGCCAGGATCGGCGGTGCGGTGTCAGCGTCTTCGCCATCGTCGCCTGCATCGGCTTCCGCAACTCCCGAACTGACTGCAAGGGAATCGGCCGGCGCGGCCGAAGCCAGCGCGCGCTGCTCGGTAGCGCGTTGTGCCTCGGCGTATGCCGTCATCCGTTTGGCAAAGGCCTCGCAATCGACCGCCGAGACGCTGGTCACCCGTGCCGAATCAGCTTCGGCTGTAGATAACCCTGCGGGATCAGGGGGATGGGATGCGCATCCTGCCAGCATCAGCGCGCTGGCGGCGCCAGTAAAAACCAGCCGAAACATCTTGGCCGTCATGTAACCCCTTAAATCCCGGAACCGGCCCTGCTTCCTTGGCTAGGGCCTGTCTATTGCTCACTGCTTGCTGCTTGATGCAAACGATTTCGTGCTGTATGTGGGCACTTGGGAATCGAACATAGCAGAAGGTGTGTGTAGCAGGAATGCAGGGGTACCCGGAATGCAGCGGGAAAACAACGGGAGCTGGGGGTGGTGCCGTTGTCTAGGACTAGAAACACCAAAGCAAAAACCCCTCGCAGCACACGCTGTCGAGGGGTTTTGCACAATAAGAGCCTGGCGATGACCTACTTTCAC
>NZ_JAGIQA010000188.1 GCF_017814975.1 Cupriavidus consociatus | reverse complement strand
AGGCCGGGCGGGACGGCTTCTGGCTGCACCGCTGGCTCAGCGCACACGGCATCGTCAACCTGGTGGTCGATTCCGCCAGTATCGAAGTGAACCGGCGGGCACGTCGTGCGAAGACGGATCGGCTCGACAGCGACAAGCTGCTGTCAATGCTGATGCGTTACTACGCGGGCGAGCGGCGGGTGTGGGCAGTCGCGCGGGTCCCCACCGAAGAGCAGGAAGATGAGCGGCGCCTGCATCGTGAGCTCGGGCGCCTGCACCAAGAGCGCACCGCCCACAGCAACCGGATCCGCTCGCTGCTGGTCTTGCACAACCTGCGGCCCGAGCGCATCGG
>NZ_JAGIQA010000187.1 GCF_017814975.1 Cupriavidus consociatus | reverse complement strand
GCGCTGCGCAAGGATGCGCTGCTGGCGGCGTCAGAGCTGGTCGGCATCGTCAACCGCATCGCGCTGGAGCATCCCCCGCACGGCCGCGGCACGGTGGGTTGCCTGGGCGTGCATCCCGATTCGCGCAACGTCATCCCCGGCAAGGTCACGATGACGGTGGATCTGCGCGCGGGCGACGACAAGGTGCTGTCCGCGATGGACGCGGCACTGCACGAGCAGGTTGCAGCATTGGCGGCGCGCAGCGGCATCGCCATCGATCTGCAGCAAGTGGTGTACTTCCCGCCGCAGCCGTTCGATGCACGGCTGGTCGAGGCAGTACGCGGCGGCGCGCGGCGGCTCGGCCA
>NZ_JAGIQA010000186.1 GCF_017814975.1 Cupriavidus consociatus | reverse complement strand
GCGCTGCGCAAGGATGCGCTGCTGGCGGCGTCAGAGCTGGTCGGCATCGTCAACCGCATCGCGCTGGAGCATCCCCCACACGGCCGCGGCACGGTGGGTTGCCTCGGCGTGCATCCCGATTCGCGCAACGTCATTCCCGGCAAGGTCACGATGACGGTGGATCTGCGCGCGGGCGACGACAAGGTGCTGTCTGCGATGGACGCGGCGCTGCACGAGCAGGTTGCAGCATTGGCAGCGCGCAGCGGCATCGCCATCGATCTGCAGCAGGTGGTGTACTTCCCGCCGCAGCCGTTCGATGCACGGCTGGTCGAGGCAGTACGCGGCGGCGCGCGGCGGCTCGGCCA
>NZ_JAGIQA010000185.1 GCF_017814975.1 Cupriavidus consociatus | reverse complement strand
CGGCCATTACAACCGCTTCGACATCTTCGACCTGCGCGTGGACCGCCGCCCGCTGCAGCCTGCCCAGTTCATGGACGCCACCATGCAGGCTTTTGACCTGAATGCCGAACAGGCAGAACTCAATGCATTCGACCTTTCCGAGAGCAAGTAAATGTCTTTCCTGTTGACCCCCCAGAAGCCGCTGCGCGTCGGGCAAATCGTGCCGTCTTCCAACACCACCATGGAGACGGAAATCCCCGCCATGCTCCGCGAACGCGAAAAGGACTTCGCCGAGCGCTTCACCCTCCACTCCAGCCGCATGCGCATGAAGAAGGTGGTGAAAGAAGAGCTGGAGGCGATGGACCGTGACAGCGACCGTTGC
>NZ_JAGIQA010000184.1 GCF_017814975.1 Cupriavidus consociatus | reverse complement strand
TAACTTGGTACAACCAACGACGGCCCCATTCCAGTCTGACGGACCAGACCCCGGATGAGGCATACTTCGCCTCGCTGCCAGCGCTCAAATCGGCAGCCTGACTGCCCCAGCGCTTCCACTTAAAAAACTCCGGATCCCTGTCCGAACAAGCGGCGCCACCTCTGCTTGGCCTGTGGCCGCAGTGGCTCGATTAGTGTCCGCAACTCGTCATCGAAGATCGGCTTCCCCATCTGCCTGCCCCGTCTGTCACGAACTTGGGTTAACAAATTGCCCCTGGACTCATTATGAAACCGCTTCTTAGATACTATGAAGGGCCGCGGAAGTAAGCCCCCTGGAGTAAAACGAGGATTCGGAGTCTCGTTTCTCAAGGAG
>NZ_JAGIQA010000183.1 GCF_017814975.1 Cupriavidus consociatus | reverse complement strand
CATCAGCGGGATTACGCCGATTACCGCTGCGTTGGGACAGACGCCTATCGTTTCGGCGGCGAACGCATCTGTGACAATCTGCAGGTACGAACCGACAAGCTCGACGAGCTTGTGTGGCAGCAAGTTGTGGAGTTGCTCAGGCAACCAGATCGACTGAAGACAGAATACGAACGTCGACTGGACGTGTTGGAGCGAAATGAAAAGAACGGTTTCGATACCACCAGCCTGGACAAGCAGCGGCTTCAGCTTGAAAAAGGCAAATCACGACTGATTGACAGCTACGCCGACGGTATCCTCGACAAGGCCGACTTCGAGCCGAAGATGCAGCAGTTGAAGAACCGGCTTGAGCAGATTGAACAGCAGATCCTGGAA
>NZ_JAGIQA010000182.1 GCF_017814975.1 Cupriavidus consociatus | reverse complement strand
GGCATCGTCATACATGTCGTAAGCGGCGAGCTGCGACAGCTCCAGGAACGGCGTGCCCGGATCGAGCAGTTGCTGCACGCGGTCGCGCGGCAGCAGCTTGCCGCGCGACAGGTGTTTGTCGCGCGCGGCCTCGCCGCCGCCTTCCGCCAGCTTGGCGATCTTCGCTTCCAGGTCGGCAACCAGTACCTGCATTGCCTGCGCGTTGGTCTTGAACGCTTCGGAACGCGCGTTCAGCTTTGTCTCAATTGCCGCCATATCAGCCTCGGCCAGTCAGTTCGTTGTAGGGTGCAGCCAGCGCATGGAGCGCTTACATCGTTTCCGCGAACAGCTCGCGGCCGATCAGCATGCGGCGGATCTCCGAGGTGCCCGCGCCGATCTCGTACA
>NZ_JAGIQA010000181.1 GCF_017814975.1 Cupriavidus consociatus | reverse complement strand
GCCAGGCGCGACACCTCCAACGCAAAGACGGCGCCCACTTGCCCCATCGAGACATCCGCCACCAGCGTCTTGAAGTCTTCTCGGCCCGTCATCTGGGCGCCCGACTGACCGAGGTCCCGGTCCAGGACCCGGATCGACGTGTCCGGCCAGCCCAGTGCCAGCGCTTTGTCGCGCAACGCATACTGGCGCTCGGTGCTCTCCTGATGGTGCCGCACCTGAGCCAGCGTGGACTGGCGGATATAGATGTATGCCGGTTTGCTGTGATGTTGCGGAGTGATCTTGGTGTTCATCGACGGCCTCCTCAGTCGGTTCCAGCGCGGACTCGGCGGTGAGCCAAGCCTCGAGCATGTTGGCGATGAGTACGCCGGCTGATTGCGGATCGATG
>NZ_JAGIQA010000180.1 GCF_017814975.1 Cupriavidus consociatus | reverse complement strand
ACCGTATTACCTCGCCAGCGAAATCCGGGCGACGTATGCCGGCATGATGATCGCGGTACCGACCGAGATATGGGAAGTCTATGACCCTCTCACCCCGGCCCAGCTCAGCCGCGAGCTGCTCAAGATCGCGACGCACGTTGATCCCCGCGCGATGCGCAAACATGCGCGGGGACCGAAGGCGCCCAAGGAGAAAGGCTATGTTGCCGGATGCGTGGCCCGACGGCATGTTTCTACCGCCCGTGTCATCAAGGCTGGACGTGTCGATTAGTCACCTTGAAAGGGGTGATTCTAAGAGCCGCTAACAAAACTGGTCAACGAATCGTGAGCAGATGACCGCGCAAGCGAGCGTGAGCAGAGCGAGATGGATATCGAGACGCCGTTCGAAACGAATGCGCAGTTTGCCAAAGGCGGCAAGCCA
>NZ_JAGIQA010000017.1 GCF_017814975.1 Cupriavidus consociatus | reverse complement strand
TAGACCTCCCACGGCGTGGTTTCCAGGATGCGGCGCGTCAGGTGATGGCCGATGAAGCCGTTGACGCCGAGAATCAGTACTTTCTTGCCTTGCATTGTGTTGACGATCGCATGGAAAAGAAGGCGTGCCACGCGAGCGCAGCACGAAACACCGGCGGCACGCTAGCGCGCGCCGGCGACGGGAAAGTTGGCCACGGCCACGCGCCGCCAGTCGCGCGCGATCACGTGCATCGGCACGCGCGCGCTCAATTCGGCAAACGCCCGCGGCGAGAGCAGCGCCACGGCACGCGGGCCGTGCTGCCACGCATCGACAAAAGCATCGATGGTCGGCAACCACTTCTGCGGCTCCTGCTCCGTGCCGAAGGCCAGTTCATCGGGCTGCGCCACCATGGTGAGCGGATGTCGCAGGTAGAAGGGCAGCGTATGGTCGAGCATGCCCACGCCATAGAACGGCATGCCGGGCCGCAACACGCGCTCGATCGGTGCAGCCAGGCCGATGCCCGATGCCGATCGGCCGATGGCCTCATGGCCGAGCAGGGCAACGGTGAATGCCAGCAGCATGCCCAGCGCGTAAGCCGCGATGCTTGCCATGCGCCCGTGCCGGCGCAGCAGCCACAGCGCGGCGAGCGTGCCGGCGCAGACGAGGGCAAACGCCATCGCGACCCAGACGGCGTAGGCGCGATAGAGCAGGTTCGGTGTGTTGTTGGAATCGAGGGTCGCCACCACGGGACTCGCCAGCAGCCCCAGCGCGCCGATCGCCAGCATCGCCCAAAGCTGCGTGCGCCACGCCGGCACGCCGGTTTGCGCCAGCGCGGCACCGGCGAGGATTGCCAGCGCCGGGAACACCGGCAGGATGTAGCCGGGCAGCTTGGAACCCGACAGGCTGAAGAAGACGAAGATCGACAATGCCCACACAGCGCACATCAGCGCGGGCTGGAACGGTGCCGGGCAGCTTGTCACTGCGGTCACGGTGCTCCCCGCGCGTTGCCTGACGATGCGGACCATCGCCGGCAATACCCCAAGCCACGGCATGAAGCCGCCCAGCACCAGCGGGACGAAGTACCACGGCGGACCCTGGCGCGAATGCACGGTCGACGTGTAGCGCTGCCAGTGCTCGTGCACGAAGAAGAAGTGCAGGAACTCGGGATTGCGTCGTGCCACCAGCCAGTACCACGGCACCGCCACCAGCAGCATCAGCGCAATGCCCGCAAGCGCATGCAAGCGCCGCCACAGCGCCAGATCGCGCGTGACGCAGGTGTACGCCACCAGCGCCAGTGCCGGCAGCACCACCCCGACCAGCCCCTTGGTCAGCAGCGCAATACCCATCGACGTCCAGCACGCCAGCATCCAGTTGCGTTGCGCCGATGGCGTGGCGCGAGGGTGCTGCGCCACCAACATGCTCGCCAGCGCACAGGCCAGAACGCCGGAAAGCGTCATGTCGAGCGTATTGAAGTGAGCCGCGGCATTCCACATCGGCGCCGATGCCAGCACCAGTCCTGCCAGCCATCCGGCGCGCACGCCGAACCAGCGGCCCGCCGCCAGCATCGACGCGGCCACGCCGGCGAAGCCAGCGAGCGCGACGCACAGCCGCGCCTGCCATTCGCCGATGCCGAACAGCGTGTATGACAAGGTCGTCACCCACATGTGGAAGGGCGGCTTCTCGAAGTACTTCAGCCCGTTGTAGCGAATCGTGACCCAGTCGCCGCTGACCAGCATCTCGCGCGCGATCTCGGCATAGCGGCCCTCGTCCGGTCCCAGCAAGTGGCGTGCGCCCAGCGTGCCGAACCACAGCAGCGCGAACGCCAGCACCGCCAGCACGAGCGCACCGGCGGGGATGCCTGCCACCCGCACGGCATATAGGGGCCGCGCGGCGAGACGCTCGGCGTGCGTCAGCACGACTGGGTTGGCAGGGCTGGAGGGCAGGTGTGACGGCAAGGCAGCGCGGGCGGAAGAGTTGAAGGCCTTGTCGGCGCCGGCGCAAGGCGCGGCGTTGAACAGGACAAGGCCTGGCAATGCGAGCGCGAGGATAAGCCGCCAACCTTAATGGCACATTAAGCCTGCGGGTGCACAATCGATGTCCTGCACGGCGTGACGGCCGCATAACACCTGCATAACACGCGCATAACCCCCGCATGACACCCCCGCAACATGAGAATCCTTATCGTTGAAGACGACCCCATGCTCGGCGACGGCCTGCGGCGCGGGCTGCAGCTGCTGGACTATGCGGTCGACTGGTTCAGCACGGCCGCGGAAGCCGACCATGCGCTCGAGATGGCCGGCTATGACGCCGTGGTGCTGGACCTGGGACTGCCCGGCGAGGACGGCATGGCGCTGCTCGCGCGCTGGCGCGCGCGCGGCTGCTGCATTCCCGTGATCGTGCTGACCGCGCGGGATGCGATCGAAAGCCGCATCGGCGGGCTCGACGCCGGCGCCGACGACTACCTGGTCAAGCCGGTCGCGCTCGACGAACTGGCCGCGCGCCTGCGCGCCGTGACACGCCGGGCCGTGGGGATGTCGTCGCCGGTGTGGAAACACGGTGCGCTGGAATTCCATCCCGCCGGCAGGCAGGCGTACTGGGCCGGCACGCCGGTGGAATTGACCAGCCGCGAAGCCATGCTGCTCGAACTGCTGCTGGCCCACCCCAACCGCCTGCTGACGCGCGATTTCCTGCGCGACAAGCTCTATGACTGGCAGGGCGGCGTGGAAAGCAATGCCCTGGAAGTCCACATTCACCACCTGCGCCGCAAGATCCATCCCAGGATCGTGCGCACCTTCCGTGGCGCGGGCTACACGCTGGGCGCCGCCGAGGACTGCCAATGACGCTGCAGCGACGGCTTATCCTCGCCGTGCTGATCGCCACGCCGGTGGTCTGGCTGCTGACCATCGGCCTGACTTACGTGCGCGCCCGGCATGAGATCAACGAGCTGTACGACACCGACATGGTGCGCATGGCGCTGCAGATGCACTCGGTGGTGCCGATGGTCGACCTTGCCGCCGGGCAGTCGCGCACCCGGCTGCCGCAGCTGGTGGATGGCGACCAGGGCGATGCCGGCCTGGGCGACCTTGCCATCGCCGCGTGGTTGCCGGACGGGCAGCCCCTGCACATCGATCCGGAGGGCGACCTGCTGCCGCGCGCGCCGGGCGTGAAGGGCTTTACGGATACCGTGCTCGACCGCCAGCGCTGGCGGCTCTATTACCTCGACGATCCCGATACCGGCTGGCGCGTCTGCGTCGGCCAGCAGCTGGCCGAGCGCAACGAGCTGATCCTGTCCTATATCGCCGCGCAGGTGCTGCCATGGGCCGCGGGCCTGCCCCTGCTGATCGGGCTGCTGATCTGGTTCACGCGCCGCGCGATGGCGCCGGTGCGGACGTTGTCGGCCGACATCGAACGGCGCGCGCCCGACGACCGCCAGCCGCTCAGCCTGGCGGCGGTGCCTGGCGAGCTGGTGCCGCTGGTCCACGCGATGAACCGGCTGCTGGCGCGCGTTTCAGACTCGATCGAGCACGAGCGCCGCCTGACTGCCGACGCCGCGCATGAGATGCGCACGCCGCTGGCCGCGCTGAAGGCGCAATGGGAGCTTGCCGAGCGCTCGCCGGACGCCGCGGAGCGCAACCAGGCCCGCGCCAACGTCGCCGCCGGCATCGACCGCATGAGCCGGCTGGTATCGCAGCTGCTGACGCTGAGCCGGCTGGAGGATGCCTCGGCGCTGCCGTCGCGCCAGCCGGTCAGCTGGCTGCCGGTGGCGCAGCAGGCGCTGTCGGACTGCCTGGCGCTGGCGCAGCAGAAGCAGGTCGATGTGGAGCTCGAATGGCCGGAGCAGGGAGGGAACCCGCTGCCGGTCGCGGGCGATGCCAACCTGCTGTCCTTGCTGTTGCGCAACCTGCTCGACAATGCCATCCGCTACAGCCCGCCGGGGGCGCTGGTCACGGTGGATTTCGGGCAGGACGGCATTTCCGTGCGCGACCAGGGGCCAGGCATCGCCCCCGATGTGCTGGCGCGGCTGGGCGACCGGTTCTTTCGTGGGGGCGGGACGCACCGGGAGCATGGGCATGGTCTAGGCGTTTCCATCGCTCTGCGCGTGGCGAGGCTGCACGGACTCGACCTTGCCTTCACCAACCGGACCGACGGCGCGACGGGATTGGTCGTGACGATCGCCCGCGGCGGCACGCAATGAAAAACGCCCCGCACTGCTTCGTGCGGGGCGTCCCGGGCTTTGCGTGGCGCGTGCCGTTCAGCGCTTGAGCTTGGCAAATGCCGCCGCCATGGCGCCCGCCGGCTCCGGCTCGCGGCGGCCGCCGCCGAAGCCCTTGCCTCCGTTGCGCTGGCCGCCACGCTCGCCACTGCCGCTGCGCGGCGCCGCCTGGCCCGGCTCGTCATCCAGCCGCATCGACAGCCCGATGCGATTGCGCTTGACGTCGACCTCCATCACCTTGACCTTGACGATCTGGCCGGCCTTGACCACTTCGTGCGCGTCCTTGACAAACTTGTTCGACAGCGCCGAGATGTGAACCAGGCCGTCCTGATGCACGCCGATATCGACGAACGCGCCGAACGCCGCCACGTTGGTGACCACGCCTTCCAGCACCATGCCGGGCTGCAGATCCTTCACGTCCTCCACGCCTTCCTGGAAGGTCGCGGTCTTGAACTCGGGGCGCGGGTCGCGGCCGGGTTTTTCCAGCTCGGACAGGATGTCGCGCACGGTCGGCAGGCCGAACGACTCGTCCGTGAATTTTTCCGGCGACAGGCCGCGCAGGGCTTCGCGGTTGCCCATCACGTCGCGCAGGCCCTTCTTGATGGCATCGAGGATGCGCTGCACCACGGGATAGGCTTCCGGGTGCACCGAGGAGCGGTCCAGCGGGTTGTCGCCATCGTTGATGCGCAGGAAGCCGGCTGCCTGCTCGAAGGTCTTGTCGCCCAGGCGCGGCACCTTCTTCAGCGCATGGCGGTTGGCAAAGGCGCCATTGGCATCGCGGTACTCGACGATATTGCGCGCCAGCACCGTGTTCAGGCCCGACACGCGCGCCAGCAGCGGCGCCGAGGCGGTGTTGACGTCCACGCCCACGGCGTTCACGCAGTCTTCCACCACGGCATCGAGCGTACGCGCCAGTTCGCGCTGGTTGACGTCGTGCTGGTACTGGCCCACGCCGATCGACTTGGGATCGATCTTGACCAGCTCTGCCAGCGGGTCCTGCAGGCGGCGTGCAATCGACACCGCGCCGCGCAGCGACACGTCCAGGTCCGGGAATTCCTTGGCGGCCAGTTCCGACGCCGAATAGACCGATGCGCCGGCCTCGCTGACCACGATCTTGGTCAGCTTCAGTTCGGGCATCTGCTTCATCAGGTCCTGCACCAGCTTGTCGGTCTCGCGGCTGGCGGTGCCGTTGCCGATCGAGACCAGCGCGACGTTGTGCTGCCTGGCCAGGCGCGCCAGGGTGGCGAGCGAACCGTTCCAGTCGCGGCGCGGCTCGTGCGGGTAGATGGTTGCCGTATCGAGCAGCTTGCCGGTGCTGTCGACCACCGCGATCTTGCAGCCGGTGCGGATGCCGGGGTCGACGCCCATCACGGCCTTGGGGCCGGCCGGCGCGGCCAGCAGCAGTTCATGCAGGTTGCGGCCGAACACCTTGATGGCTTCGCTTTCGGCGGTTTCGCGCAGTTGCGTCAGCAACTCGGTTTCCAGGTGAGGCTGCACCTTCACGCGCCAGCACCAGCGGCACACGTCGCCCAGCCACTTGTCGGCGGGACGGCCCAGCTGCTGGATGCCGACATGGCGCGCGATCATGCCTTCGCACGGGTGCGGCACCATCGCGTCCTGCTCTTCGCCCAGGCCCAGCTTGACCATCAGCACGCCCGCGTTGCGGCCGCGGAACAGCGCCAGCGCGCGGTGCGACGGCACCGTGCGGATGGTTTCGCTGTAGGCGTAGTAGTCGCGGAACTTCTCTTCCTCGGCGGTTTCCTTGCCTTCCATCACGGTCGATGCGACCACGCCGTTGTTCCACAGGTGTTCGCGCAGCTTGCCCAGCAACTCGGCGGTCTCGCCGAACTGCTCGGACAGGATGTCGCGCGCGCCGTCCAGCGCGGCCTTCACATCGGGCACGCCGCCGTCGGCGGTCGGGTTGCCGTTGACGTACTTGGCGGCCTCGGCCTGCGGGTCGAGCGTGGGGTCGGCCAGCAGCGCCAGCGCCAGCGGCTCCAGTCCGCATTCGCGCGCGATCTGGGCGCGGGTGCGGCGCTTGGGCTTGTAGGGGAGGTAAAGGTCTTCCAGCGCCTGCTTGGTTTCGGCGGCCTCGATGGCGGCCTGCAGTTCAGGCGTGAGCTTGCCTTGCTCCTGGATCGACGCCAGGATGGCCGCGCGGCGGTCTTCCATGTCGCGCAGGTAGAGCAGGCGCTCTTCCAGGTTGCGCAGCTGCGTGTCGTCCAGGTTGCCGGTCACTTCCTTGCGGTAGCGGGCGATGAACGGGACGGTGGCGCCCTCGTCGAGCAGGTCCACGGCGGCCGCGACCTGGCGCGGCTGCACGGACAGCTCAGCCGCGATGAGCGACACGATTTTTTGCGAGACGGAAGCGGGCAGGTTGGACATCTGAAAACGCAGTCGGTCGAAAGCGGGGCATTTTGCCACAAGCGCGCCGCAGTTCGGCCACGCTTGCCGCCGGCGCCGCGCAAGGGGCGTTACCGGCATGTGCGGGGCAGGCCGCGAGGCGGCCCGGATGCTAGAATCCCGTCATGATCGCCAAGCCCCGTCCGGCCGCCGCCCAGGCCACTTCAGCGGCAGTCTCGCCCCTATCCTCGACCATAGTCCCGCCCGCATCCTCGCCGGCCATGCCAACCGTCGCCAACGTGCCGAAACCCGTACTCTTTCAAGCTGCCAGCCTGGCAGTGCTGGCGCTGGCCGCCGGCGCCGCGTTGCTGCCGGCGCGGCCGGCACTGGCGCAGGCTTCTGCGCCGGCCGCCGGGGCGACGCGCGATTTCGGGGCCGAACGCAAGGCCATCGGCGATTCGCGCGCCTGGACCAACTACCGTTTCTCCGCGGCCGAGCACGAGTGCTACAGCAAGTTCTTCGTCAACAGCTGCATCGACAAGGCCAAGGAAGCCCAGCGCCAGGAGCTGCAGGTGCTGCGCAAGCGCGAACTGGAAGTCGGCGAGGCAGAGCGTGCGCACCGCGCCGCCGAACGGGACCGCGAGCAGGCGCTGCGCCGTGCCGAGTTCGAGGCCAGCCAGCCGCAGCGCGCCGCCAGCGAGCAATCCAGCCGTACCGCGTTCGAAAAGAAACAACAGGAACAGCAGCTGCGCGATGCGCAACGCCAGGGCGAAGCGCCGCAACGTGCCGCCAATGCACAGGCGTATCAGCAGAAGCAGTCCGACTTTGACGCCAGGATGAAAGAGGCGCAGCAGAAGGGCGCCGAGCAGGCTCGCCAGCGCGAGGAGAACGTGAAGGCGTACGAGGCCAAGCAGCGCGATCTCGAGCGGCGCCAGAAGGAACTGGAAGAGCGGCGTGCCAAGGCCAAGGAACAGCAGGGCCAGGCGTCGGCGCCGCGCCCGTTTGGCTTCTGAGCCGATCGCACGGTGACCGTACAGCGGAGGCGCACATGGACAGCAACCTGAATACCCTGGAGCGGCGCATCATGGAGTTGCAGATCGAGCACCGCGACCTGGACTTCCTGATCGACCGGCTTTCCAGCGACGCCGTCCATGACGAGTTGCAGCTGCGCCGCCTGAAGAAGCGCCGACTGAAGCTGAAGGACGCCATCACGCTGCTGCAGTTGCAGCTTGAACCCGACGTGCCGGCCTGAGCATCCGGGCCGCCGCTCCAGATGCCGCCGGCACACCGACCGGCGGCTTACACAAAGTATTCCCCCACCTTGTCCGATCTTTCCGATTCCCCCGAGCAAGACGACGCCACCAGCGCGGACGACGCAACGGGCGTGCATGACGCCGCCGCGCGCGCCGCCAGCGCCATGGACGCCGGAGCCAGCCGAAGCGCCGAACTTGGCACCATCTTTGCCGATACCGGCACGCTGGCGCAGGCCATTCCGGGCTACCGGCCGCGCGCTTCGCAGCACAAGATGGCCGATGCCGTCGCCGAGGCGATCGCGTCCAACGACACAGTGATCGTCGAGGCCGGCACCGGCACCGGCAAGACCTACGCCTACCTGGTGCCGGCCATGCTGTGGGGCGGCAAGGTCATCCTGTCCACCGGTACCAAGAACCTGCAGGACCAGTTGTTCCTGCGCGATATCCCGACGGTACGCCATGCGCTGAACGTGCCGGTCTCGGTGGCATTGCTCAAGGGCCGCGCCAATTACGTCTGCCACTATCACCTGGAACGCGCGCAGGCTGCCGGGCGGCTGGCATCGCGCCAGGACGCCGCGTGGCTGCGCGACATCGGCCGCTTCGTCAAGGAAACCAAGACCGGCGACAAGGCCGAGCTGGCCGCCGTGCCCGAGAACGCGCCCGTATGGCAGATGGTGACGTCGACGCGCGACAACTGCCTGGGCTCGGAGTGCCCGTTCTACAAGGACTGCTTCGTGATGCGCGCGCGCAAGGAAGCGCAGCAGGCCGACGTGGTGGTGGTCAACCATCACCTGTTCTTTGCCGACGTGGTGCTGCGCGATACTGGCATGGCCGAGCTGCTGCCCGCCGCCAACACCGTGATCTTCGACGAAGCGCACCAGCTGCCCGAGACCGCGACGCTGTTCTTCGGCGAGACGCTGTCGACCAGCCAGCTGCTCGAACTGGCCCGCGACACCGTGGCGGAGGGCCTGTCGCATGCGCGCGACGCGGTCGACTGGGTGGCGCTGGGCGCGCCGCTGGAGCGTGCCGCGCGCGACCTGCGGCTGGCGTTCAGCAAGGACAACGCGCGGCTGGCGCTGGGCCAGATCGAGGCCGACCGCCGCATCGCCGAGCCCTTCAATGAAACGCTCGATGCGCTGGACGAGGCGCTGTCCGCCTTCGTCGAGATGCTGGAAAGCCAGGCGGAGCGCGCCGAATCGCTGCAGCAGTGCCATCGGCGCGCGCTGGAGCTGGCCGAGCGGCTGGCGGCATGGCGCAGCGATGCCGTTGCCGCGCCCTTGCCCCCCGCGCCGGCAGGCGAGGGCGGCGAGGGCGGCGCGGCAGCCCAGGCGCCGACGCCCGCGGAAACAGTACGCTGGGTCGAAGTGTTCTCCCACACCGTGCAACTGCACCGCACGCCGCTGTCGATCGCGCCGATCTTCTCGCGCCAGCGCGGCGGCCAGCCGCGCGCGTGGGTCTTTACCTCGGCCACGCTGTCGGTCAAGGGCAACTTTACGCACTATGCGGCCCAGCTTGGGCTCGACAAGGACCGGTCGCTGACGCTGCCGAGCCCGTTCGACTACGCGAAGCAGGGGTTGCTGTATGTGCCGCGCGACATGCCCGCGCCGCAGTCGCCGCAGTTCACCGATGCGGTGGTGCAGGCCGCGCTGCCGCTGATCGAGGCGGCCGGCGGGCGCACTTTCCTGCTGTGCACCACGCTGCGCGCGGTGCAGCGCGCGTCTGACCTGCTTTATGATGCCTTCGCCGAGCGCGGCCTGAACCTGCCGCTGCTGGTGCAGGGCCAGGCCAGCCGTACCGAGCTGCTCGACCGCTTCCGCGAACTGGGCAACGCCGTGCTGGTAGGCAGCCAGAGCTTCTGGGAAGGGGTGGACGTGCGCGGCGAGGCGCTGTCGCTGGTGATCATCGACAAGCTGCCGTTCGCGCCGCCGGACGACCCGGTGCTGGCCGCGCGCATGGAAGTGCTGCAGAAGAAGGGGCTGAGCCCGTTTGCCGTGCACCAGTTGCCGCATGCGGTGATCACGCTGAAGCAGGGCGCGGGGCGGCTGATCCGCTCGGAGTCCGACCGCGGCGTACTGGCCATCTTCGACACCCGGCTGGTGGAAAAACCCTATGGCCGCCAGATCTGGCAGAGCCTGCCGCCGTTCACGCGCACGCGCGAGGCAGCCACGGTGGTGCGCTTCCTGGAATCGCTGCGCGGCGAGGGCAAGGCGGCGCCCGCCGAGGAAGCGGGCGCGGCAGGCTGAAAAGCGCACCCCTGGAAAACAAAAACGGGACGGTCATGCGACACGTCCCGTTTTTTTATCGCCGCCGGTGCGCGTGGGCGAGGTTCAGAACACTTCCCACCAGGCCTTGTCCTTGCGGCGTTCGCCGTACTTGATGAAGTCGCTTTCCGGGAAGTTCTTCTCCATCACGCGGGCGGTATCGTCGCGCAGGTCCTTCATGCCCATCGCATCGTACGAACGGATCATGATGTACAGCGCTTCCTCGTTGGCCGGCGCGCCGTCATAGTCCTTCAGCGCCTGCTGCGCGCGGTTCACCGCGGCCAGGTAGGCGCCGCGCTTGTAGTAGTAGCGCGCGGCATGCACCTCGTGCTGGGCCAGCGAGTTGACGATGTACTGCATGCGCAGCGCGGCGTCGGCGGCGTACTTGCTGTCCGGGTACTTGGTGATCAGCGTATTGAACGCGTCGTAGGCCGCGCGTGCGGCCTTGGGGTCGCGCTCGCTCAGGTCCTGGCCGGAGAAGCGGCCCAGCCAGCCCAGGTTGTCGTTGAAGTTGATCAGCCCCTTGAGATAGTAGGCGTAATCGATGTTGGGGTGGTTCGGGTGCAGCTGGATAAAGCGGTCCACCGCGGCCAGCGCTGCGGCCGTCTCGCCGTCCTTGTAGTTGGCGTAGGCGGTGTCGATCTGCGCCTGCTGCGCATAGCGCCCGAACGGATAGCGGCCCTCGAGCTTTTCGTACAGCTTGACGGCGCGGGTGTAGTCGCCGCCATCCAGTGCGTCCTTGGCTTCCGAATATAATTTGTTGGCCGACCAGCCGGCGGTCTCGTCGGGCTGGTCGGCCAGCAGGCCGCATGCCGACAGCATGACGCAGCCGCCTGCGAGCAGAACCGCTCCAATTGTCGCGCGCCACGGCGCGCGTTTCATGCTCTGCAATTGCATGGGCAATCGTATCCCGGATGAAGAAAAATAGCGTCAAGCATTATAGCCCAAGCCCCCAACCTCAAGCCCGACCGGGCGCAGGTGTGGGAGGACTGCCACCCGAACAGGTACGCGCGGCCGCGGCCGTGGCCGATTCAGAGGAATTCGAAGACCTTGCCGATGCCGCGCCGGCCAATGCCGCGCCAGGCGCCGAGGCGGGGGTGACGCTGTCGCTCGAGGTGGACAGTGCCGCGCATGGCGAACGCCTCGACAAATTGCTCGCGCGTCACTTCAGCGAATTCTCGCGCAGTCGCCTGCAGCAGTGGATCGAGAGCGGCGCGGTGCGTGTCGACGGCCAGGTGCGTCGCCCGCGCGATGCGGTGCAGATGGGCAACCGCATCGAGGTGCAGCCGCAGGCCGCGCCGGAGTCTTCCGCCTTTGCGCCGGAAGACGTGCCGCTGGACGTGGTCTATGAAGACGATACGCTGCTGGTGATCAACAAGCCCGCCGGGCTGGTGGTGCATCCGGCCGCAGGCAACTGGAGCGGCACCGTGCTCAACGGGCTGCTCCATCGCGATCCAGCTGCCGCGGCGCTGCCGCGCGCCGGCATCGTGCACCGGCTCGACAAGGAAACCTCCGGCCTGATGGTGGTCGCGCGCACGCTGACCGCGCAGACTGACCTGGTGCGCCAGCTGCAGGCGCGCACGGTCAAGCGCACGTACATTGCTCTGGTGTGGGGCCGCACCTACGACGAGGGCACCATCGATGCGCCAATCGGCCGTGACGCGCGCGAACGCACCCGCATGGCGGTCGTGCACACGGCCAGTGGAAAGCCCTCGCGCACGCATTTCCGCACGCTGGCCACGGTGCCGCTGGGCCGCAGCTTTGTCTCGATGGTGATGTGCAAGCTCGAAACCGGACGCACGCACCAGATCCGCGTGCACTTCGAATCGATCGGCCATCCGCTGGTGGGCGATCCGGTCTACTTCCGCGCGACGCAGCGCGGCCAGCGTCCGGCGATCCGTGTGCCGCTGCCGGTGCCATTCGAGCGCCAGGCGCTGCATGCGTACAAGCTCGGGCTGGTGCATCCGGCGACCGGCCGCCATATGTCGTGGACCGCGCAGCCGCCAGCGGACCTGCAGGCGCTGGTCGATGCGCTCGACTTCGAAGGCGCGCAGGATGAGGGCGAAGAAGAGGCCTGGGGCGAAGTGTGGGAGGGCGGTGAAGCCCACTGGGAATATGCCGGCGGGGATGGCGAGGATGGTGACGACGATGACGACGATGATGATGAGCGCGACGCCTGACTCGCAATGGCTGGTTCCCGACTGGCCGGCGCCGGCGCGCGTGCGCGCGCTGTCGACCACGCGCCATGGCGGCGTCAGCCAGGCACCGTACGGGCTTGCCGGCGGCGTGCCGGGCGGGCTCAACCTGGGCACGCATGTGGGCGACGATCCATCGGACGTCGCGCGCAATCGCGAACGCCTCGCCGCGCACCTGCCGTCGATGCCGCGCTGGCTTGACCAGGTGCATGGCTGCGCCGTGGTCACGGCCGACCACGTGGCCGGTGCAAGCGATCGCGCCCCGCAGGCCGATGCCAGTGTCGCGATCGCACCGGGCGATGTCTGCGCCGTGATGACGGCCGATTGCCTGCCGGTCCTGCTGTGCGATACGCAAGGTTTGGTGGTGGGCGCTGCGCATGCCGGCTGGCGCGGGCTGTGCAACGGCGTCATCGAAGCCACGCTGGCACGCATGGAGGCCGCAGCCGGTGGTCATGGCCGGCGCTGGCTGGCGTGGCTCGGGCCGGCCATCGGGCCGGATGCGTTCGAAGTCGGCGCCGAGGTGCGTGACGCCTTCCTGGCGCAGGCGCATCCCGGCGAGCAGGCCGTTGTCGGCGCGGCTTTCCGTGCCGGTGCCCCGGGCAAGTACCTGGCCGACATCTATGCCCTCGCGCGCACGCGGCTGGCACGCGCCGGCTGCACCGAGGTGTATGGCGGCACCGCCTGCACCGTCACCGACGCAGCGCGCTTCTACTCCTATCGCCGCGACGGCGTGACCGGCCGCATGGCCAGTTTGGTCTGGCTGGCCGACTGAGGCGTCAGTCTTTCCTCTCCGGCGTTGTTTCCGCGGCCGGCGGCACATCGCTGCCGGCCTGCGTGGCGCGCTCGGCTTGCGCGCTGCGCTCGGCTTGCAGCTTGCGCCGCCGCCGCGCCGGGGTGCCGAGGATGTACAGCACCAGTGCCACCGGCGCCAGGCCATAGAACACGAACGTGGCGACGCCCGCCACCACCGTGTGCTCGGTGATTGCCATCATCAGCGCGACATAGAGCCAGCCAATGGCCACGATGTACATAAAATTTTCATCCTTCTCGTCTATCCTGCGGAGCCTCGGCGGAGGCAGGCGCGGCATACCGTCCGGTAGGTCGGGCAGCGCGCCGCGCCGGGGGCCGATTTCCGCATTGACAGCGCGTGCGTTGCAAGGCAACAATGGCCTCAGATGTCTCGGAATCGCTGACGATTCCAAGGTTTTTTGCCGGCAAGCATACCGCATGGCGTTGCCAGCCAGAGCGCCGCGGTAGCCGGTAAAAAAGGGAGTTGCTATCGGGATGGGCGGAGCCCGCCGCGCAAGCGCGGCGACTGGGTTCCGGCGAAATTATCTGGCTAGCCTGCCCGATTCGGGTGAGGACGCGCCGGGTCCATCCGGATAGCATCTCCCAATGCAAGAGTGCCGGCCAGGGCAATGCCCGGAGCCGGTTCGTATAGTGACGGCAGAGAGACAATTCACATCATGGCGACCGGCAAAGGTGCGGCAGCTTCCACACAGGAAGGCAAGTCCCAACCGTTCAAGTTCACGCCGGGGCCATTCGATCCAGCCACATGGCTGGAATGGTCCCGCCAGTGGCAGGGCACAGACGGCAACGGCCATGCGGCCGGTGCAGGCATTCCGGGCCTGGATGCGCTCGCAGGCTTGAAGATCGCCCCGGCGCAGCTGGGCGATATCCAGAAGCGCTACATGAACGACTTCGTGGCTTTGTGGCAGGCCATGGCCGAGGGTAATCCCGACGCCGCGGGGCCGCTGCATGACCGGCGCTTTGCCGGCGAAGCGTGGCGCAACAATGTTCCTTACCGCTTCGCGGCCGCGTTCTACCTGCTCAACGCACGCGCCATGACCGAGCTGGCCGATGCCGTCGAGGCCGACGCCAAGACGCGCCAGCGCATCCGCTTCGCGATCTCGCAATGGGTCGATGCGATGTCGCCGGCCAACTTCCTGGTCACCAACCCCGAAGCGCAGCGGCTGCTGATCGAATCGGGCGGCGAATCGCTGCGCGCCGGCGTGCGCAACATGCTCGAAGACCTGACGCGCGGCAAGATCTCGCAGACCGACGAGACCGCGTTCGAGGTCGGCCGCAACGTCGCCGTGACCGAAGGCGCGGTGGTCTATGAAAACGAATTCTTCCAGCTGCTGCAATACAAGCCGCTGACCGGCAAGGTCCACGCGCGCCCGCTGCTGATGGTGCCGCCGTGCATCAACAAGTACTACATCCTCGACCTGCAGCCGGAAAGCTCGCTGGTGCGGCATGTGGTCGAGCAGGGCCATACCGTGTTCCTGGTGTCGTGGCGCAATCCCGATGCCAGCCTCGCGGCCGCTACCTGGGACGATTACATCGAGCACGGCGCCATCCGCGCCATCGAGGTCGCGCGCGATATCAGTGGCCAGGACCAGATCAACGTGCTGGGCTTCTGCGTGGGCGGCACCATCGTCTCGACCGCGCTGGCGGTGCTGGCCGGGCGCGGCGAGCATCCGGCCTCGAGCCTGACGCTGCTGACCACGCTGCTCGATTTTGCCGATACCGGCATCCTCGACGTTTTCGTCGACGAAGCCCACGTACAGCTGCGCGAAGCCACGCTGGGTGGCGCTGCCGGCGCGCCGTGCTCGCTGCTGCGCGGGCTGGAGCTGGCCAATACGTTCTCGTTCCTGCGTCCGAACGACCTGGTGTGGAACTACGTGGTCGACAACTACCTGAAGGGCAACACGCCGGTGCCGTTCGACCTGCTGTTCTGGAACGGCGATGCCACCAACCTGCCGGGCCCGTGGTACTGCTGGTACCTGCGCCATACCTACCTGCAGGACGAGCTGAAGGTGCCCAACAAGCTGACCGTGGCCAACGTGCCGGTCGACCTGGGCAGCATCGACACGCCGACGTATCTCTACGGCTCGCGCGAGGACCATATCGTGCCGTGGACCGCCGCCTATGCCTCGGCGGCGCTGCTGAAGAACAAGGTGCGCTTCGTGCTTGGCGCATCCGGGCATATCGCCGGCGTGATCAACCCGCCGGCCAAGAACAAGCGCAGCCACTGGACTAATGACACGCTGGCGGCATCACCGCAGCAATGGCTGGCCGGTGCCACCGAGCACCACGGCAGCTGGTGGCCGGACTGGATGGCATGGCTCGGCGGCCATGCCGGCGCCAAGCGCGCCGCACCCGCCGAATACGGCAACGCACGCTATCCCATGATCGAACCCGCGCCTGGGCGTTACGTCAAAGCCAAGGCTTGATGCTTGCAGAATGGCGCCGGCGCCGCCACACCGGCGGCGCCGGCAACGTTGCAGGCTTTCCATTTCCATCGAAAGGACTACACCATGACTGACGTTGTCATCGTTTCCGCGGCCCGTACCGCAGTAGGCAAGTTTGGCGGATCGCTGGCCAAGATCCCGGCCCCGGAACTGGGCGCCGTGGTCATCAAGGCGGCGCTTGAGCGCGCCGGCATCAAGCCGGAACAAGTCAGCGAGGTCATCATGGGCCAGGTGCTGACCGCCGGCTCGGGCCAGAACCCGGCGCGCCAGGCGTCGATCAAGGCCGGCCTGCCGGCCATGGTGCCCGCCATGACCATCAACAAGGTTTGCGGCTCGGGCCTGAAGGCCGTGATGCTGGCGGCCAATGCCATCGCTGCCGGCGATGCCGAGATCGTGGTGGCCGGCGGCCAGGAAAACATGAGCGCCGCGCCGCACGTGCTGCCGGGCTCGCGCGACGGCTTCCGCATGGGCGACACCAAGCTGGTCGACACCATGATCGTCGACGGCCTGTGGGATGTGTACAACCAGTACCACATGGGCATTACCGCCGAGAACGTTGCCAAGGAATACGGCATCACGCGCGAGGCGCAGGATGAATTCGCGGTCGGCTCGCAGAACAAGGCCGAAGCCGCCCAGAAGGCCGGCAAGTTCGACGAGGAAATCGTGCCGGTGCTGATTCCGCAGCGCAAGGGCGACCCGGTGGCGTTCAAGACCGACGAGTTTGTCCGCCAGGGCGCCACGCTGGACAGCATGTCCGGCCTGAAGCCCGCCTTCGACAAGGCCGGTTCGGTGACCGCGGCAAACGCCTCGGGCCTGAACGACGGCGCCGCCGCGGTGGTGGTGATGTCGGCCGCCAAGGCCAAGGAACTGGGCCTGACGCCGCTGGCCACGATCAAGAGCTTCGCCAACGCCGGCGTCGATCCCAAGGTGATGGGCATGGGCCCGGTGCCGGCTTCCAAGCGCGCGCTGTCGCGTGCCGGCTGGACGCCGCAGGACCTCGACTTGATGGAAATCAACGAGGCCTTCGCCGCGCAGGCGCTGGCGGTGCACCAGCAAATGGGCTGGGATACCTCCAAGGTCAACGTCAACGGCGGCGCCATCGCCATCGGCCACCCGATCGGTGCATCGGGCTGCCGTATCCTGGTGACGCTGCTGCACGAGATGAAGCGCCGCGACGCCAAGAAGGGCCTGGCCTCGCTCTGCATCGGCGGCGGCATGGGCGTGGCGCTGGCGGTGGAGCGCAACTGATCCGCAACTGATCCGCAACCAGGCTGCAACAAATCAGCAGTAGGCCGGGCCAGCGGTCCTCGCGGGCCCGGCAACGATAACGAAGAGCCAATCAAGGAGTGGACATGACTCAGCGCATTGCGTATGTGACCGGCGGCATGGGCGGCATCGGGACCGCCATTTGCCAGCGGCTGGCCAAGGATGGCTTTCGTGTGGTGGCCGGCTGCGGCCCCAACTCGCCGCGCCGTGAAAAGTGGATCGAGCAGCAGAAGGCGCTCGGCTTCGATTTCGTCGCCTCGGAAGGCAACGTCGCTGACTGGGATTCGACCAAGGCAGCCTTCGACAAGGTCAAGGCCGAGGTCGGCGAGGTCGATGTGCTGATCAACAACGCTGGCATCACGCGCGACGTGGTGTTCCGCAAGATGACCCGCGCCGACTGGGATGCGGTGATCGACACCAACCTGACCTCGCTGTTCAACGTCACCAAGCAGGTGATCGACGGCATGGTCGACCGCGGCTGGGGCCGGATCGTCAATATTTCGTCGGTGAACGGCCAGAAGGGCCAGTTCGGCCAGACCAACTACTCCACCGCCAAGGCCGGCCTGCACGGCTTCACCATGGCGCTGGCGCAGGAAGTGGCGACCAAGGGCGTGACGGTCAACACCGTTTCGCCGGGCTACATTGCCACCGATATGGTCAAGGCGATCCGCCAGGATGTGCTCGACAAGATCGTCGGCACGATCCCGGTCAAGCGCCTGGGCGAGCCGGACGAGATCGCTTCGATCTGCGCATGGCTGTCGTCCGAGGAATCCGGTTTCTCCACCGGCGCCGACTTCTCGCTGAACGGCGGCCTGCACATGGGCTGACCGGCCGGCGTGATCGGCAACCGCGCCGGCGGCCGCATTTTGCGGTGCAGCCAGCGCGGCGCACAAGGCGGCGGAGCTTTCATTCCGATGTCACTTTCGCGGGCCTCAAGGGCCCGCGAATCATTTTTGCGCCGCGGCATTTTTGCAGATTTGGCAGGGGTTTACCGGGTTTTCCTTAAGCTGGGTCGCTTTTCTTAGTGCTGTGTTGGGCATAGAATCAGGGCAGCGGCGCAGCCAGCACCATAGTCGTGCAGCGCGGCCCTCGCGGGGGCGAGGTGGCGAAGCCGCAACGCGCAGCCATGCGCGAACAGGCCGCGGCAAGCCAACACGACAATCACAGATGGCGCAGGCGGTACCGATTTGCGCAGTGCACCCCATGCGGTGCAGCAGCGCGCAATCAGCGACGACACAAGGACAGAGCACCGATGGCCACGACCAAAAAAGGCGCAGAGCGACTGATCAAGAAGTATCCGAACCGCAGGCTCTACGACACCCAGACCAGCACCTATATCACCCTGGCTGACGTCAAGCAGCTGGTCATGGATTCCGAAGAGTTCAAGGTCGTTGACGCCAAGTCTGGGGATGAACTGACCCGCAGCATTTTGCTGCAGATCATCCTTGAAGAAGAGACCGGCGGCGTGCCGATGTTCTCCAGTGCCATGCTGTCGCAGATCATCCGGTTCTATGGCCATGCCATGCAGGGCATGATGGGCACCTACCTGGAAAAGAACATCCAGGCCTTTATCGATATCCAGAACAAGCTGGCCGAGAACTCCAAGGGCCTGTATTCGGGTGAAGCCTTCAGCCCGGACATGTGGTCGCAGTTCATGAACATGCAGGGTCCGATGATGCAGGGCATGATGAGCAACTACATCGAGCAGAGCAAGAACCTGTTCGTGCAGATGCAGGAACAGATGCAGAACCAGGCCAAGAATATGTTCGGGACGTTCCCGTTCAACCAGCCGGACAAGAAGTAATCGATGTGGCGGCGGGCCGCCTGGCCTGCCGCTTTTCCTGTGCGCTGTTGATAAAAACTTCCAGCGTGCAGCGTAGCGGCCAAAGCGGTTAAAATGCCGACCTCCTGAACTGGCGGCTCATTTGCGGACTCGCCTGCAAAGCGCGAATCCCGATGCCTTCCAGAATCCACCGTCCTTGCCAATCGCGCGCCCGTGCACCCGGCGCGCGCCGCCTGGCGCACTCCTGATTATGAGCCGGCTGATCCTCGCTCCGATGGAGGGGCTTGCGGACTATGTCTTGCGCGATGTGCTGACCGGCCTGGGCGGCTTCGACGGCTGTGTGTCGGAGTTCGTCAGGGTAACGGGCTCGCTGCTGCCCGCGCGTGTCTATGAGCGGGATACGCCCGAAACCCTGGATGGCGGCTATAGCCGCAGTGGCACACCGATGGTGATCCAGTTGCTCGGCAGCGATCCCGAATGGCTGGCCCGAAATGCCGCCTATGCCGCAACCCTGTCGCCGCACGGCATCGACCTCAACTTCGGCTGTCCGGCGAAGGTGGTCAACCGGCATGGCGGCGGCGCCATGCTGCTCGGGCAACCTGAATTGTTGAACCGCATCGTTGCCGCCGTGCGCGCGGCGGTGCCGTCGCATATTGCCGTGACCGCCAAGATGCGGCTGGGCATTTCCGATACCGCGCTCGCCCTGGACTGCGCCGCCGCACTGGCGGAAGGCGGGACGGCGTCGCTGGTGGTGCATGCGCGCACGCGCGACGAGGGTTATCGGCCGCCCGCGCATTGGGAGTGGATCGCGCGGATCGCGGAGGCCATCGACATTCCGGTGGTTGCCAACGGCGATGTCTGGACCGTTGCCGACTGGGAGCGCTGTCGCGCAGTGACCGGTTGCGACGATGTGATGATCGGGCGCGGCGCGGTCTCCGACCCGTTCCTGGCCCGGCGTATCCGCGGCCAGATGGAGAGTACGCCGTCCGCCGCCGAATGGCCGCTGGTGCTGCGCCAGATCTCGCTGTACCTGAAGAAGCTGCACGATCGGATCTCGTCCTGCCATGAGCACGGGCGGGTCAAGCTCTGGCTCAGCTACCTGAAGCGGACCTGGCCGCAGGCCGCCGAACTGCATGCCGCAATCCGGCGCATGCACGACTCGGCCGAGATCGCGCGCCTGCTGCCGAGTGTTCCCGGCGCCGCTCCGATTCCTGACTGAATCAGGTCATCAAGTGTGGCGTCAGGCGCCGGCAAAGCCCGGCGAAAGGGTAAAATACGCGATTGGCCTGCAATTGCCGGGCGCCCGATCGCCCGCGCGATAACCGGATATACTCCGCCCGCCTGCCCTACATTCGTATCGCACCGTGAAAAACCCTTCAGAATCAACGACCCAGAAAGACCATAGTCCTCGCGTGGGTTTCGTTTCGCTTGGCTGTCCCAAGGCCCTGGTCGACTCCGAGCAGATCATCACCCAGCTCCGCGCCGAGGGCTATGCCATCAGCGGCACCTATGACGGCGCCGACCTGGTGGTGGTCAATACCTGCGGCTTTATCGACGAGGCCGTCCAGGAAAGCCTGGACGCCATCGGCGAGGCGCTTACCGAGAACGGCAAGGTCATCGTGACCGGCTGTCTCGGCGCCAAGAAGGACGCAGCGGGGCAGGACATCGTGTCGTCGGTGCACCCCAAGGTGCTGGCCGTGACCGGCCCGCATGCGCTGGGCGAAGTGATGCAGGCCGTGCACACGCACCTGCCGAAGCCGCACGACCCGTTCACCGACCTGGTGCCGGCTGCCGGCATCAAACTGACGCCCAAGCACTACGCCTACCTGAAGATCTCGGAGGGTTGCAACCACCGCTGCTCGTTCTGCATCATCCCGTCGATGCGCGGCGACCTGGTGTCGCGCCCGGTGGCCGAAGTCATGCTGGAGGCCGAGAACCTGTTCAAGGCAGGCGTCAAGGAGCTGCTGGTGATCTCGCAGGACACCAGCGCCTATGGCGTCGACGTCAAGTACCGCACCGGCTTCTGGAACGGCCGCCCGCTCAAGACCCGCATGACCGAGCTGGTAGCGGCGCTGGGCGAACTGGCCGCGCAGTATGGTGCCTGGGTGCGCCTGCACTACGTCTACCCGTATCCGCACGTCGACGAGATCATCCCGCTGATGTCGCAGGGCCACGTGCTGCCTTACCTCGACGTGCCGCTGCAGCACGCCCACCCGGATGTGCTCAAGCGCATGAAGCGCCCGGCCAACGCCGAAAAGACCATGGACCGCATCCGCGCCTGGCGCGAGATCTGCCCCGAGCTGACCATCCGCAGCACCTTTATCGCCGGCTTCCCGGGCGAAACCGAGGCCGAGTTCCAGACGCTGCTGGACTTTATCGCCGAGGCCGAGCTCGACCGCGTCGGCTGCTTTGCGTACTCGCCGGTGGAAGGCGCCACGGCCAACGACCTGCCGGGCGCACTGCCTGACGAGGTGCGCGAAGAGCGCCGCGCCCGCTTCATGGAAGTGGCCGAGGAAGTGTCGGCGCGCCGACTGCAGCGCAAGGTCGGCCAGACCCTGCGCGTGCTGGTCGACGAGGTCAACCAGGACGGCGGCATTGGCCGTTCGTCGGCGGATGCGCCGGAAATCGACGGCCTGGTCTATATCGCGCCGCCGGAGCGCACCTCGCAGCGCTACCGCGCGGGCGAGTTCGTCGACGTCACGATCACGGGCGCCGATGGCCATGACTTGTGGGGCGAGGTCTGAGCTAGTCCTGCCGGACGAGGCCGGCGCGGTGGCGATTAGGTAAAAGTACGGTCGTTCGTTTTTGCGCCGCCGCCGCTATACTGTGCGGTGCAACATACCTCCTTGGAGACAAGTCATGACACGTGAAGTCGTAGTGGTGAGCGGTGTGCGTACCGCGATCGGGACCTTTGGTGGCAGCCTGAAGGATGTGGCGCCGGCAGAACTGGGCGCGCTGGTCGTGCGCGAGGCGCTGGCCCGTGCGCAGGTATCCGGCGACGACGTCGGCCATGTGGTGTTCGGCAACGTGATCCAGACCGAGCCGCGCGACATGTACCTGGGCCGCGTGGCCGCGGTCAACGGCGGGGTCTCGACCAACGCGCCCGCGCTGACCGTGAACCGCCTGTGCGGCTCGGGCCTGCAGGCCATCGTCAGCGCCGCGCAGACCATCCTGCTGGGCGATGCCAACGTCGCCATCGGCGGCGGTGCCGAAAGCATGAGCCGTGCCCCGTACCTGGCGCCGGCGGCCCGCTGGGGCGCCCGCATGGGCGACGCCGGCCTGGTCGACATGATGCTGGGCGCGCTGCACGATCCGTTCCACCGCATCCACATGGGCGTCACCGCCGAGAACGTGGCCAAGGAGTATGACATCTCGCGCGCGCAGCAGGACGAGGCCGCGCTGGAATCGCACCGCCGCGCGTCCGCCGCGATCAAGGCCGGCTACTTCAAGGACCAGATCGTCCCGGTGGTAAGCAAGGGCCGCAAGGGCGAGGTCACTTTCGACACCGACGAGCACGTGCGCCATGACGCCACCATGGACGACATGACCAAGCTCAAGCCGGTTTTCGTCAAAGAGAACGGTACGGTCACGGCCGGCAATGCCTCGGGCCTGAACGATGCCGCCGCGGCGGTGGTGATGATGGAGCGTGCCGAGGCCGAGCGCCGCGGCCTGAAGCCGCTGGCGCGCCTGGTGTCGTACGGCCATGCCGGCGTGGATCCGAAGACCATGGGCATTGGCCCGGTGCCGGCGACGAAGATCGCGCTGGAACGTGCCGGCCTGCAGGTGTCGGACCTGGACGTGATCGAAGCCAACGAAGCCTTCGCCGCGCAGGCTTGCGCCGTGACCAAGGCCCTGGGCCTCGATCCGGCCAAGGTCAACCCGAACGGCTCGGGCATCTCGCTGGGCCACCCGATCGGTGCCACCGGTGCGCTGATCACGGTCAAGGCGCTGTACGAGCTGCAACGTGTGCAAGGCCGCTACGCGCTGGTGACGATGTGCATCGGCGGCGGGCAGGGCATTGCCGCCATCTTTGAGCGGATCTGAGGTTCGCCTTGCGCCGTGTGCTGCTGAAAACGGCCATCCCGGCGCTGGCTGCCGTGCTCGCCCTGGCGGGCACGGCGCAGGCCGCACCGGCGACTGAATTGTCGACCGGCCCGGTCGGGGCGGCCTCGGCTGGCGGCGAGAGCCTTGGCATCAACCAGGCCATCCGCGATGGCGAGGCCAGGCGCGGCACGGCGCTGTCGACCGGCACGCCCAGGCCGCTGGCACCGCGCCCCGAGTATTCATCGCTGCCTGTCTATGTCGGCAAGGTCGGCGACCAGCCCGTGCGGCTGCGGCTCGGCCCCAAGCCCGACGAGCGCGACAGCGTGCGCGGCGAATATAGCGGCCGCGGCGCCGGTGTGCGCCTGCTCGCCGGCGAATGGGAAAACGGCGCTTTCCTGATGGAAGAGTCGGACGATGGTACGCGCGTAACGGGCAACTGGGAGGGCAATATCGACGCCAGCGGCGCCGTGCGCGGCACCTGGACCGATGCCTTCAATCCCGCCATCGTGCTGCCGTTCTTTATCCGCCCGCTGGGCGTGCTGGTCATTCCACCATTCGACATGACGCCCGGCAGCGGCGTCACCTACGCGCCGCCGCCGCCCAAGTCGTCGATCTCCGGCTGGTAATCCGGCACCATTTTCGCGCGCTATGCCGACCGCCACCGTTCCCGGTGGCGCGGCCGGCATTTGCTGGTAAGCTCGAAGGCTCACCGAGTCTCATTCCTGGCCCGGACAGTGTGATGCCTGCCTGGCATCGCGCCAGCGCCGGCCAGCAGCCAGCAAGGAATCCGCCGTGTCCGATTCATCGTCCGACAAGCCCGCATCCCGCCCCCATTACCTGCAGACCGTGGCGGTCCAGCCCGAACTGGACATCGCATCCGGCTTTGCCTCATTCTCTCCCGCCACCCACCGTGGCTCGACCGTGGTGTTCCGCAACCTGGCTGAACTTCGGGCGCAGGGCGACGGCACCACCACCTACTGGCGTTACGGCCTGCACGCCACCCCGACCAGCGAAGCGCTGTGCCAGCACCTGGCACTGATCGAAGGCGCGCGGCATACCTTGCTGCTGCCTTCGGGGCTGGCGGCGATTTCGCTGGTCTACTTCGCACTGCTCAAGAGCGGCGACGACGTGCTGATGCCGCACAACGTCTACGGCCCCAACCGAGACCATGGCGAATGGCTGGCGCGCGACTTCGGCGTGTCGGTACGCTACTACGACCCGATGGACGCCGCTGGCATGGCCGCGATGATCCGTCCCGAGACGCGCCTGATCTGGATGGAGTCGCCGGGTTCGGTGACGATGGAAGTGGCGGACACCGATGCCATCGTCGCCGCCGCGCAGGCGCATGGCGTGCTGACGGCAATCGACAACACCTGGTCGGGCGGCGTCTACTTCCGCCCGTTCGACAAGGGCATCGATATCTCGGTGCAGGCGCTGACCAAATACCAGTCCGGCGGCAGCGATGTGCTGATGGGCGCGGTGATGACGCGTGACGATGCGCTGCACGACCGCCTGCGGCGCACCCGCATGCTGATGGGCTGGGGGGTGTCCGCCGATGACTGCCACCTGGTGCTGCGCGGGCTGCCGAGCCTGCCGGTGCGGCTGGCGGCGCACGACCGCGGTGCGCGCGAAGTCGCCGAATGGCTGCGCCAGCGGCCCGAGGTGGCGCGCGTGCTGCATCCCGCGCTGCCCGACTGCCCCGGCCATGCCAACTGGCGGCGCGACTTCACCGGCGCCACCGGCCTGTTCGCCATCATCCTGCGCGCGCGCTACTCGCGCCAGCAGGTCGATGCCTTTGTCGAGGCGCTGCAGTTGTTCGCGATCGGCTGGTCGTGGGGTGGTGCGCACAGCCTGGCCGTGCCTTATCACGTGCAGGGCATGCGCCCGGCAGGCACCTGGCCGCCGGCCGGCTGGCAGGACACCGGCGAACTGGTGCGGCTCTATATCGGCCTGGAAGACACCCGCGACCTGATCGCCGACCTGCGCCAGGCGATGGAGGCGAAGCTGGGCGCGGTGTAAGGGATGTAAAGGCGGGGGCGGGGCGCGCAGGCGCCCCGCGCCGCTTCAGGCAGGCTTGCGCAGCGCCAGGTTGAGCTGGTCGACCACTTCGGCCCAGTCGGCGTCGTCGAGAAGTTCGTCGTGCAGCAGCGCTGACTGCGCGGGCGTCCAGAACGGCGCCTCCGCCAGTTCCATATCGTCTGGCAGCGGTGCGTGCTGGCCGATGAAGCTGCGGATGCTGGCTTCATCGGAAGCCAGGCCGAGTTGCGCGAACAGTTCGGAAAACTGGTGGAAGGTCGGTTCCATGGCGGTCGGGGTTGCTGGTTGGGGACTCATGTAGTGTAGGCGAGTCCCGGGCAACAGCCGGCGCTCAGCGCGCGTCCGCGCCGGACATCGGCTTGGCGCCGGCGGCGGCCGTGGCCGTGGCCGTGGACGTGGACGTGGACGTGGACGTGGACGTGGACGAGGCGGCGGCACGCGGCATTGCCCAGACCGACTCGGCCGGTCCGCTGCGCGCACGCCGCTGGGTGGCGCGGGCGAGGGCGACGAAACCCGCCGCCAGCGCGATGGCGCCGATATCGAAGCCGGCGATGATCCAGTGCCCGCTGGGGATGCTGCGCATCAGGTGGTCGCCGGTCAGGATGGCGTTGGCCAGCGGCACGGTCAGCGCGGCCAGTGCCGCCACGTACAGCAGTTCGATCGCCGCGCGTACCGGCGGGCGCAGCAGCGCCCACGCACAGGCAATGCCGAACACCGTGAAGTAGGTGTAGCTCACCGCGCGTTCGGGCCACAGCAGTGCTGCCGGAAAGCACAGCGCCACCCCGATGCAGCAGCCGATGCAGACGCCGACGGTCGCCTGCGCCAGCAAGCGGTGCACGCGCGGCTGTTCGGCCTGGCGCAGCTTGCGCCGCGATTCGATCCACAGCAGGTTGCCCGAATAGAACAGGAACGCGCCGGCCAGGCCGGCCAGCAGGTAGACCAGCCGCACCGGCAACTCGCCGAAGGTGCCGAAGTGCAGCGCATACAGCGCGCTGTACAGCCCGTGATTGCCGTCGCGCGCGCCGGCAGTCTGGTTGGCGGTCAGCAGGCCCGCGTTGGGTTCGCCCTGCGCGGCGTGGATGCCGACCGAGCCGAGATTGCCGAGGGCCTTGGCGCTGGTGCCGCGCACTTCGACCACGGCATTGGCATCGCCAAAGCGTTGGAAGCGGAACGACCCTGCCGTGAAGCGTTCGCCGCCGTGCTGTTGCGCAATCCGCACCAGGGTGTCGGTGGGCATCGTCGGCACGGCGCGGCCGGCGGCAGCCACCTCCGGCACCGCGGTGGTGGCGCGCGGCACGGCTTCGAACAGGCGGCCGTCGAAGGTCAGCGTGTTGAACACCATCATCAGCACCAGCGACAGGCAGAACAGCGCGCCGGTGATGGCAAAGACCAGGTGGAAGGGCAGGCTGAACAGTCCCAGCACGTTGTGCGCATCCATCCAGAAGCGCTTGAGGTTGCGTCCCGGTCGCACCGCGAACAGGTCCTTCTTTAGGCGCGGCAGGTGCAGCAGCACGCCCGACACCAGCGCCAGCCCGTACAGCACCGAGATCGCGCCCATGAAGTAGATCCCGCCGACCGGAATGCCGAGCGAATAGTGCAGGCTGTTCAGGAACGCCGAGAGTTCGCCGATCACGTGGTCGCGCGAGGTGTCGCGCTGCATCGCGGCGTCGCCGGCCAGGCGTGCGTCGGTGGTCATCTGCCATTCGCCGGCCTTGTCCTGCCAATAGGCGGCGATATTTGGCTCGCCTTCGGACGGCATGATCACATAAGCGCTGGCGGCCGCGTCAGGGTGGATCGCCACCAGCCTGTGCATGAAGCGGTCGACCGCGGCCGGGTCGGCCCTGGCTTCGACCGGCCCATTGCCTTTCAGGCGTGTGGGCGATTGCCACACGTGGAGCTCGTGGTGGAACACGGTCACGGCGCCGGCAAAGAAGGCGATAAACAGTGCCCAGCCGGCCATCAGGCCGACCCAGGTATGCAGCGTCTGGTACAGGCGCAGGGTTGCGGTTTTCATGATGGCGTTCTCAGGAGACGGGCAGCGCGGCCGGGGCCAGGCCCGCCAGGCGCAGGGCCCACAGCGCGCCGAAGCAGAGCAGATTGGCGCCTCCCAGCCACAGCCAGGCCGAGCGGCTGGTGCGGAACAGCAGGCTGCAACTGATGATGGCCACCCACACCGGCAGGCAAGCCACGACCGCGGCAACGATGCCGGTTTCCCAGCCGCCGGGCAGCCACAGGATCGACAGCGTGCACAGCACTACGGCGAGGGGCAGCCCGAGCAGGGTGCCAGCCAGCCACTTGGTGCCCATGGTATCGGCGGCGCCGTTCATGCCCGTTGGCTCCCTTGCCCTGTCTGCACCATCCGGCCCTGACCCGCCTGGCGCTTGCGTTGGGCATAAGTGCCGACGAAAGGCCAGGCCGACAGCGCGCAGGGGACCGTTGCCAGGCTGGCGGCGATCGCCACCGGCCAGCCATTGGTCGTGCTCCACAGCCAGGTGCTGGCGATCACCAGCGCCAGGCCGAGCCAGCCAAATACGCGCGGCCCCGGGCCGCGTCCGGGCGGCAGCAGGACCTGGTTAGGCGCAGCCAGGTACAGGCACGCGGCCGCGGCCAGGCCCAGGAAAACGGCCAGAACTTGCATGAGGGGAAATGTTAGCGAATCGAAACATTAATGGTAATGATTCGCATTTGTCCCTGCAAGCGGAATGTTGGAAGGGAGCGTCGTCGAAATGTGGCAGAGCCGCTACCCATCCAGAAAAGTACGGCGCAGCGGCGCCACGGGCCGCTGGCGTGACCTCAGTGGGGGAACAGCGCCAGCAGCCCGTCCAGCCCGACGTGGTTGAACGCGACGCTGGCCTGCGCGCGCACCACCGGCTTGGCGCGGAAGGCCACCGACAGGCCGGCGACCGCCATCATCTTGAGGTCGTTGGAGCCGTCGCCCATGACAATGGCCTGGTCCGGCGTGGCGCCGATCTGCGCGCAGATCTCCTGCACGGTACGGGCCTTGACGTCGGCGTTGACGATCTCGCCGACCACGTTGCCGGTCAGCTTGCCGTCGATGATCTCCAGCGTATTGGCGCGGGTGAAGTCCAGCTTCAGGCGCGGCTTGAGCTGGTCGGTGAAGTGGACGAAACCGCCGGACACCAGCAGCGTCCTGATGCCCAGCGCCTGCACGGCCTGCAGCATGCGTTCGGCACCGGGCGACAGGCGCAGGCGCTCGGCGTAGACGCGGTCAAGCACGCTGGCGTCCAGGCCCTTGAGCAGCGCCACGCGGCGCCGCAGGCTTTCGTTGAAGTCGGTGATCTCGCCGCGCATCGCTGCTTCGGTGATGGCAGAAACTTCGGCCTTGAGGCCGCAGAAATCCGCGATCTCGTCGATGCACTCGATGGTGATCAGCGTCGAATCCATGTCCATTGCCACCAGCCGGAAGTCCGACAGCTTGCGTCCGGCCGGGACTACGGCCCAGTCGATCGCGCGCGGACCGCAGAAATCGTCCAGCGCATCGCGCAGCGCCGGCGTCAGCGGCGCGCAGTCCTCGGCAGCGGCCACGGTGTCGCTGCGCGGCACCAGTTCGGAGGCGCGGGCGAGGGTGCGGGCGGTGTCGAGGTCGGCGGCGGAAAGCGGGGCGGTGCTCTGGAGGATCAGGGGCATGACAGGTGGGATCGGGCGCGCGCCGCATGGCAGTCAGGCCGGGCGGCACCGCGGAAAAACCGATATTGTAGCCGCCCCGGCCGATCGGAATGCGGTGTGATCTTCTCCCCTCTCCCTTTGGGTTTCTTTGGGAGAGGGGAGCAAGCCAGCGCTGATGAAGGTCAGGCCATGCGCAGGCTGTCCACCACCTTACGCAAGAACCCTTCGCATGCCGCCAGTTGCTCCAGCGCGACGAACTCATCCGGCTTATGCGCCTGCTGGATATCGCCGGGCCCGCACACCACCGCCGGAATGCCCGCGCGCTGGAACAGCCCGGCTTCGGTGCCATAGGCAACCTTGTTGGTCTCGCGGTCCGCCGTCAGCGCCCGCACCAGTTGTGTGATCGCGGCCTGCTCGGCAACATCCAGCGAAGGCGCGGCGGCGATCTTGCTGAGCGTCAGGTCGGCATCGGCATGCTCGGCGCGCATCTTCGGCAGCAGCACGTCGTTGGCGTAGGCATGGATGCGCGCGTAGATCACTTCCGGATCCACCCCAGGCAAATTGCGGAACTCGAACACGAACTCGCACAGCGCGGGGATGGTGTTGAGCGCAATGCCGCCCTGGATGGTGCCGGTCTGCGCCGTGGTGTAGGGCACGTCGAAGGCCTGGTCGTAAGGACCGTTGGCCTTGAACTCATCGGCGATATCGCGGATGAAGCAGATCAGCCGCGCAGCGTATTCGATGGCATTGACGCCGCGCGGCGTCAGGGACGAGTGCGCGGCCTGGCCCCGGACGCAGCAGCGGTAGGCGTTGATGCCCTTGTGCGCGACGATCACGCGCATGCTGGTCGGCTCGCCGACGATGCAGCCGCCGGGCGTCACGCCACGCTCGCGCAGTTCGGCCAGCAGATAGGGCGCGCCCATGCAGCCGATCTCTTCATCGAAAGAGAGGGCGTAGTGCACCGGTTCGCGCAGCTTCGCGTCGAGGATGGCCGGCAGCAGCGACAGGCTGGTGCCGATGAAGCCCTTCATGTCGCACGTGCCCCGGCCATACAGCTTGCCGTCGCGGATCACCGGCTTGAACGGATCGGTAGTCCACTTCTGGCCGTCCACCGGCACCACGTCGGTGTGGCCCGACAGCACGATGCCGCCGTTGGTGCTGCCATTGGCCGCGGGCACCGTGACAAACAGATTGGCCTTGTCCTGCTGCGGGTTGTAGGTGAGATGCGGCTTCAGGCCCTTGGCCAGGAAGTGGTCGCGCACGGTCTCGATCAGGCCGAGGTTGGAATGGCGGCTGGTAGTGTCGTAGGCGACCAGCCGCTGGGTCCATTCGAGCGCGCTGCCGCGCGCGGCATGGTCATTGGCAGTCTGGGTGTGAGTGTGGGTGTGGGTCTGGGTCGGGGCGGCGGCTTGGGCTGGCATGGGGCGCTATCACTAACCGATCAAGAGTCCGATGCTACACCCGGTCGTATGCCGAGTCCATGCAATCGGCCATGACACCGCCCCGCAGCTTTACGCCAGTTGCCGCAGCGTATGCTTGATTGTTTGCGCGCGTACCGTCACATCCGGCATCTTGGCCTCAATGCGCAGCTTATCCTGCCCGGCCAGCTTGATATGCCGGTTCTTCTGCACCAGGTCGATGATGCGCGTGGCATCGATCGGCGGATTGGGCACGAACTGCACGCTGATGGTGGCCTCGCCCGCATCGATCTTGCGCACGCCCAGCGGCGCCGCGGCGATGCGCAGCCGGTGCGTTTCCACCAGCGCCTGCGCCTGCGCCGGCAGCCTGCCAAAGCGGTCGATCAGTTCTTCCTGGATATCGTCGACACGCTCGGCGGTCTCGCAGTTGGCCAGCCGCTTGTACAGCGACAGGCGTTCATGCACATCGCCGCAGTAGTCGTTGGGCAGCAGCGCCGGCGTGCCGAGGTTGATCTCGGTGGTCGCCGCCAGCGGCGCCATCAGGTCGGGCTCCTTGCCGGCCTTCAGCGCCTTGACCGCGTGGTTGAGCATGTCGGTGTAGAGCTGGAAGCCGATCTCGTGGATCTCGCCCGACTGCTTGTCGCCCAGCACCTCGCCGGCGCCGCGGATTTCCAGGTCGTGCATGGCGAGGTAGAAGCCCGAGCCGAGTTCCTCCATCTGCTGGATCGCTTCGAGCCGGCGCTGCGCCTGCTTAGTCAGGCCGTCGACATCGTGCACCAGCAGGTAGGCATAGGCCTGGTGGTGCGAACGCCCCACGCGGCCGCGCAGCTGGTGCAGCTGCGCCAGCCCGAACTTGTCGGAGCGGTGGATCAGGATGGTGTTGGCGGTCGGTACGTCGATGCCGGTTTCGATGATGGTCGTACACAGCAGGATGTTGTCGCGGCGCGAGACAAAGTCGCGCATCACGCGCTCCAGCTCGCGCTCGTGCATCTGGCCGTGCGCCACCGCGATGCGTGCTTCGGGCACGAGCTCGGCGAGCTTGGCGCGCTTGTTCTCGATGGTCTCGACCTCGTTGTGCAGGAAGTAGACCTGCCCGCCGCGCTTGAGCTCGCGCAGGATGGCCTCGCGGATCACGCCATCCTCCTCGCGCCGTACGAAGGTCTTGATTGCCAGCCGCTTCTGCGGCGCGGTGGCGATCACCGAAAAATCGCGCAGGCCTTCCAATGCCATGCCCAGCGTGCGCGGGATCGGCGTGGCGGTCAGCGTCAGGATGTCGACCTCGGCGCGCAGCGTCTTCAGCGCTTCCTTCTGGCGCACGCCGAAGCGGTGTTCCTCGTCGATGATGACCAGCCCCAGGCGCTGGAATTTGACCTGGTCGGACAGGATCTTGTGCGTGCCGATAACGATGTCGACGCTGCCTTCGTTGATCTGCTTGATGGCCGCGTCGATCTCCTTCCTGGTCTTGAAGCGCGACAGCTCGACGATGCGCACCGGCCATTCGGCGAAGCGGTCGGACAGCGTCTGGAAATGCTGCTCGGCCAGCAGCGTGGTCGGCGCGAGCATCGCCACCTGCTTGCCGCCCAGCACCGCGACGAAGGCAGCGCGCAGTGCGACTTCGGTCTTGCCGAAGCCGACGTCGCCGCACACCAGCCGGTCCATCGGCTTGCCCGAGGTCATGTCGGCGATCACCGCGGCGATGGCGGCGGCCTGGTCCGGCGTTTCCTCGAAGCCGAAGCTCTCGGCAAAGGTCTCGTAGTCCTTCGGCGACAGCGGGAAGGCAAAGCCCTCGCGCGCGGCGCGGCGCGCGTACAGGTTCAGCAGTTCGGCGGCGGTATCGCGGATCTGCTGCGCGGCGCGGCGCTTGGCCTTGTCCCACTGGCCCGAGCCCAGGTGGTGCAGCGGCGCGGTGTCCGGATCGGCGCCGGAATAGCGCGAGATCACGTGCAGCTGGTGCACCGGCACATACAGCTTGCTGCTCTTGTCGTATTCGAGGTGCAGGAATTCCTCCTCGCCCTGGCCCATGTCGAGCGACACCAGGCCATGGTAGCGGCCGATGCCGTGCTCGCTGTGCACCACCGGATCGCCGATCTTCAGTTCGGCCAGGTCGCGCACCATCGAGTCGACGGCGGTGGCCTGCTCCTGCTTGCGGCGGCCAGTGCGGCGCGCGGTGCCGGCGTACAGCTCGGCCTCGGTGACGAAGGCAAACGGTCCTTGCGGCAGCGCGAAGCCGCTTTGCAAGGGTGCCACCGCGATCGAGAAATGCGATTCGCCGGCGAGGAATGCGGCAAAGTCGTCCACCGGCTGCGGGCGCAGGCCGCTTTCGGCAAACAGCTGCAGCAGCGTCTCGCGCCGGCCGGCGGAGTCCGCGCACATCAGCACGCGGATCTGCTTGTCGAGCAGCAGCGATTCCAGGTTGACCAGCGGATCGTCGGCGCGCCGGTTGACCGAGACATCGGGCAGGATCGCCGAGAACGGCGTCTGGTCCGCGCCCGGCTCCGCCTGCAGCACCAGCCGTGCCATCGGCTTGGCGCCGACGAAGAACTGCTCCTCGGACAGGAACAGGTCGGCTGGCAGCAGCAGCGGGCGCTCACGATCGTGCCGCATGAAGTTGTAGCGCTGCGTGGTGTCGGCCCAGAAGCGGCGGATCGCTTCATCGATGTTGCCCGCGAAGGCCAGTTGCGTATCCGCCGGCAGGTAGTCGAACAGCGTCGCGCTGTCTTCGAAAAACAGCGGCAGGTAGTACTCGATGCCCGCCGACGGCACGCCATTGCCAATGTCCTTGTAGATCGGCGACTTGGTCGGGTCGCCCTCGAAGACTTCGCGCCAGCGGCCGCGGAAGGCGGTGCGCGCGGCCTCGTCGAGCGGAAACTCGCGGCCCGGCAACAGGCGCACTTCCTTGACCGGGTACAGGCTGCGCTGCGTGTCCGGGTCAAAGGCACGGATGGTCTCGATCTCGTCGCCGAACAGGTCGATCCGGTACGGCAGCGCCGAGCCCATCGGGTACAGGTCGATCAGGCCGCCGCGCACGCTGTATTCGCCCGGGCGCATCACGGCGCTGACGTGCTCGTAGCCGGCCAGCGTGAACTGCGCCTTCAGCGCAGCCTCGTCCAGGCGCTCGCCCTGCTTGAAGAAGAAGGTGTAGGCGGCCAGGAAGGACGGCGGCGCGAGCCGGTACAGCGCGGTGCTGGCCGGTACCAGCATCACGTCGCATTGCCCGCCCTGGATATCGTGCAGCGTGGCCAGGCGTTCGGAGACCAGGTCCTGGTGCGGCGAAAA
This sequence comes from Cupriavidus consociatus, assembly GCF_017814975.1. GTDB lineage: Bacteria > Pseudomonadota > Gammaproteobacteria > Burkholderiales > Burkholderiaceae > Cupriavidus > Cupriavidus consociatus. Next base: position 130,377 of record NZ_JAGIQA010000017.1, on the reverse strand, counting down.
GCTGTCATAGGGCAGCGTTTCCCAGTCGGGCAGCAGGCGCACGCGCAGCTCGGGCGCGAACCAGGGGATTTCCTCGGCCAGGCGCTGGGCATCGACGGCATTGGCGCACACCACAGCCAGCATCGGCGCGCGCGCGCGGTGCTGCCGCGCGTAGGCGGCAATGGCCAGGGCATCGGCCGAGCCACGCAGGCCGGCCACGGTGTGGCGCAGGCCGGGCTTGACCAGCGGCAGGTTGACGAAGGGCAGGGGGGACGTAGCGTCAGGCATGTCGGCAACGGGGCGTTCAAAACGACGACACCCCGCCGGCATCGCGGGCGGGGGTCGGACAGAATGCTGCGGGCACATAGCGGCACCCGCCCACGCCGCCAGGCACGCATGCGCCATGGCGACGGGCAAGGGCCGTATTATAGAATGCGACCCGATTGTCCCGCTGGCGCCACGGCGCTGGCCCAGCCCTGCAGCTTGACTTCGCCATTTACTTCCTGCCCCAGCCGTGTCCGCTCGCCGCTTTGCCCTGATTCCCTGTGCCGGTACCGGCAGCCGCGCCGGCGGCACCGTTCCCAAGCAATACCAGACCGTGGCCGGCCGGCCGATGATCTGGTACGCGCTGGCGGCGTTCTCGGCATGCGACGCGATCAACGCCACCGCACTGGTGCTGGCGCCTGACGACATGCCGCTGGAATCCCGCTTCGGCGCCGCCACGTTCGCCGGGCTGCGCTTCGACACCGCCTTCGTTGGCGGCGACACGCGGCATGCATCGGTGCTGGCGGGGCTGCATCACCTGGCCCAGCTTGGCGCCACCGATACCGACTGGGTGCTGGTGCACGACGCGGCGCGCCCGGGCCTGACCCCCGCGATGATCCACGCGCTGGTGCGCGCGGTCGAAAGCGACGGCGACGACGACCCGGATGCGGCCATCGGCGGCATCCTGGCGGTGCCGGTGCCCGATACCCTCAAGCGCGCGCAGGACGATGCCCGCATCGGCGGCACCGTGCCGCGCGAAGGGCTGTGGCAGGCGCAGACACCGCAGATGTTCCGGCTGGGCGTGCTGCGCCAGGCGCTGCAGGATGCCCTGGCGGCCGGCGCGGTGGTGACCGACGAAGCCAGCGCGATCGAACGGCTGGGACTGCATCCGCGGCTGGTCAACGGCTCGCTGCGCAATTTCAAGGTGACATACCCGGAAGACTTCGCGCTTGCCGAAGTGCTGTTGGGGACTGGAGCTAATGGAGCATAAGGAGCGTAACCGCAATGATGCCTTTCGATATCCGCGTGGGCCAGGGCTATGACGTCCACGCGCTGGTGCCCGGCCGCAAGCTGATCCTGGGCGGTGTGGAAATCCCGCACGACCGCGGCCTGCTGGGCCATTCCGATGCCGACGCGCTGCTGCACGCGGTGACTGACGCGCTGTTCGGCGCAGCCGCGCTGGGCGATATCGGCCGCCATTTCCCCGATACCGACGCGCGCTTTGCCGGCGCGGACAGCCGCGCGCTGTTGCGCGAGGCCGCGCGCCGCGTGCGCGAGGCGGGCTATGAGATCGGCAATGTCGATGCCACCGTGATTGCGCAGGCGCCCAGGCTGGCACCGCATATCGGCGCGATGGTGGCCAACCTGGCGGAAGACCTGGGGCTGGCGCCCGGGCGCTGCAACGTCAAGGCAAAGACCAACGAAAAGCTCGGCTTTGAAGGACGGCAGGAAGGGATCGTGGCACAGGCCGCGGTGCTGGTCTGGCGCGCCTCGGTGACGGGCGCGCAGGACTGAGCGCGCTGTGACGGATGCGGTGGGCGAGCTTTGCTAGCTGCCCGGCGCATCCGCCGGAGCGTTTTCCGGCGGGATGGCGTACGTGTAGTCGATCAGGCGCGCCATCGCGCCCGAGCGCGCGCCGGCCTCGGTGCGCTTGGTGAAGCCCATCTGCTGCACCAGCCGGTTGGCCGAGGCCATCTCCGGCATGGTCCGTACCAGCAGCGTGGGCGAACCGATATCGCGCGCGCGCTGGATGCAGATCTGCATCAGCGTGCGCCCCAGCCCAAGGCCGCGCGCCTGCGGGCTGACCGACAGCAGCCGCGCCTCTGGCTGCGTCAGCGTGATAGTGCTGCCGTCGAGCGCGGGCAGCGTTGCCCCGGGATGGCAGAACAGCACCGCACCCATGATGCCGTGATCGGTTTCCGCCACCCACCATTCCATGTCGGGATTGCTGGTCGCCAGCACCGCCTGCATGCCGCGCTGGAACGATGCCCGGCAGTCTTCCATGATTTCCAGCTCATACTGCCCATAGGCTTGCTGCGTGACGGCAGCGATGTCGCCCCAGTCATGCACCGCGGCAAGGCGGTAGTGGAAACGGGGAGAAGTCGGCGAAGGCAGGGTCATGGCAGGCTGAAAGTGCATAGGCTGCCTGGATTGTAGGCCGATCGCAGCGCCAGTGCAGTGCCGGTGCGGGGTCGGTTGCAAGATGGGAACAGCCGGCATTTCCCGCTGGGAAGCTGCCGGCTGCTGTGCTACAGGGGCCGTGGGACGGCCCCTGTCGGAGGGCGCGGGGGCGCGCTGTGTACTTACTGGGCAGCGATCACGTTGGCCGCGGCCACGATCACCGCGGCGATGCGGCCCACGTCGCGCAGCTGCTGCGCGGTCATGCCCTGTTCGTTCTTCAGCAGCTGGTAGTGCGACTTCACGCAGAAGTGGCACTTGCCCACGATCGAGGCTGCCAGCGCGTACATCTCGAAACGGCGCTTGTCCACGCCGCCATGGGTGGCGTAGGCGTTCATGCGCAGGCCGGCCGGCTGGGTCGACAGGTCGGTGTCGTCCGCCATCTCGACGTATGGGTACCAGGTGTTGTTCATGCCCATCAGCGCAGCGGCGGTCAGCGCGCTATTGGTTTCTTCGGGCGACAGCACACCGGCGTTGCGGATGGCATCCACCAGCACCTTGCTCTGCGCCGCGAATGCCGCCGCCAGCGCCACGCCGACTGCATCGTTGCCTTCCAGCGAGGAGCGGGCGATGGTGCCGTCTACGTTGAGGCGGATGTCCTTGGCGTAATCGGGGATGAGATTTTTAATTGTACTGAGGAATTCCATATATTTCTCCTATCGATCGGGGCCCAAAAAACCCGCGCGAGCGGGTTTCGGAGCGGAGGGCGGAACCCTCCGCGGATCGCCACGGTGTCTGGCGAAGTACTGCAAATTACAGCGTTGCGCCACCGACGGCACGGTTGCAAGGGCACAGCTCGTCCGTTTGCAGGCCGTCCAGGATACGCAGGACTTCGTCCGGATTGCGGCCGACGTTCAGGTTGTTCACCGAAACGTGCTGGATCACGTTGTCCGGGTCGACGATGAAGGTCGCGCGCAGGGCCACGCCGGCGGCCTGGTCACGCACGCCCAGCTGGTCGATCAGCGAGCCAGTCACGTCGGCGAATTGCCACTGGTTGAGCTTGTTCAGGTCCTTGTGTTCGCGGCGCCATGCCAGCTTGACGAACTCGTTGTCGGTCGAGCCGCCCAGCACGATCGCGTCGCGGTCAGCGAAGTCGCCGTTCAGCTTGGCGAAGGCAACGATTTCGGTCGGGCACACGAAGGTGAAGTCCTTCGGGTAGAAGTAGATGACCTTCCACTTGCCTTCGAACGACTTTTCGGTGATGTCTTCGAAAGCCGACTGGCCGTTCTCTTCGTGATTGTTGAAACCCGGCTTGACACCGACGACGTGGAAGGCTTCGAGCTTTTCACCAACGGTCTTCATAAGACTATCTCCAGATACGGTTGCAATGAGTACAGTGCACGTCAATGCATGCCCGGCGTGGATCCTGCCAGGCAGCTTTGCTGCGGTGCACCGCGACAAAACGTGATTATGCGTGAACATGCCGCACGGGGCTAATTGATATTCTCAAAGAGCCCGATAGGCATGGCATGTGACGCTTCAGCGCCGCCTGCATCGCCGAGGGACGATGCGGAGCGGCAAGCATGCCATGCAAGGCAAGCACGCAAATGGCAAGTTGGTGACGGTCCGCGGGGAATTCAAGCTCTCTGCAGGAGGGGCACTGCTGCGGCCCGCGTGGAAGATCACATGCGTGGCGACCAGGCCGCACATTGCAGCGAACATCAGCCACAGGCCGGGCGCGGCCTTGTTGCCGGTGGCATGGATCCCCTGTCAACGCGCGGCATGGCTGCCGGATGGCGTCGTTCATGCGCGGCGGAAGCAGGCGCTGACCACCAGGCCCGAATCCGGCGCGGCACGGTTGGCCAGCAGCAGCCGCCCGCCGTTGCGCTGCATGATGCGGTTGACGATGGACATGCCCAGGCCCGCGCCCTTGGCCTCGCTGCGCGCGCTGTCGAGCCGGTAGAACGGCCGCGTCAGCAGCGACAGCTGGCCATCGGGCACGCCATTGCCGCGGTCGGCCACGGTCAGCACCGCTTCCTTGTCGTCGACGCGGGTGGAGATCTCGACCACCGCCATGCCGCTCTGCTCGTCCTTGGCATAGCGGCGCGCGTTCTCGACCAGATTGTCGAGGATGCGCTGGACTTCCATGCGGTTGGCCACGGCCATCACCGGCTCGTGGGCGCGCACATGCACGCGCACGTCGTCGTGCGCGGCATAGACGCCCACGGCGTCGTGCACCAGCGCCGACAGGTCGACCGGTTCGACGGTTTCCAGCGGCGGCCGCGCGTAGTTGAGGAACTGGCCGATGATGGCGTCCATCTGCTCGATGTCGGCGATCATGGCGTCGCGCGTGGGCGTGTCCATCGGCGACATCTCGGTCTCCAGCCGCAGCCGCGTCAGCGGCGTGCGCAGGTCGTGCGAGATGCCGGCCAGCATCACCACCCGGTCGTCGTCGAGCTGGCGCAGGTCTTGCACCATCTGGTTGAAGCTGTGGTTAGCCAGCGCCACTTCGCTGGCGCCGCGCTCCGGCAGCGCCGGCGGGTCGCCGCCGGCGCCGATCGCGCGCGCGGCATTGGCCAGGCGCTTGAGCGGATAGTTGACGCGCGCGGTGATAAAGGCCGCGCCGATGATCGACAGCAGCAGCGCCGCAATACTCCACCACAGCCACTGGATGCCTGGCACGCGCTCGAAGCGCTCGGGGCTGATCGCCACCCAGTAGTCGTCGCCCTCGATCTCGAAGCTGACCCACACGCCGGGGATGTCGTTGACGGTGGTGGCCAGCACGGTGTCCTCGCCCAGGCGGCTGCGGATTTCCTGCTGGACCAGCGATGTCAGGAAAGGGTTGGCGGTGGGCGCGGCGAAATCGTCGTCCTTTTCGCGCGGATAGACCTTGATGCCTTCGTTCTGCACCAGGTCGAGCAGCAGGAAGCGGCGCCGAGCGGGGTCGGAGTAGAGCAGCGCGGCGCGCGTTAGCTTGACCACGCTGACCACCTGCATGGCGATCTGCTGCGCGCGCGGGGCGCGTTCGAACAGCCGATAGCTCTGGAACCAGATGCCCAGCGAGATCGCCAGCAGCAGGGCGATAAGCATGAAGGTTCGCCAGAACAGCGAACCAAAGAACCGCGTCGCGGTTCTGCCGATAACGGTCGCCACGATAGGAACAGCGGCCGTTATCGGTTATTTCACGCCATCGGGAATGAAGACGTAGCCCAGGCCCCAGACCGTCTGGATAAAACGCGGGTTGCTCGGGTCCGGCTCGATCAGCTTGCGCAGGCGCGAGATCTGCACGTCCAGGCTGCGATCGAACACTTCATATTCGCGGCCGCGCGCCATTTCCATCAGCTTCTCGCGCGACAGCGGCTGGCGCGGATGGCGGGCAAATACCTTGAGCACCGAGAACTCGCCGGTGGTCAGCGTGATTTCCTCGTCGTTCTTGGTCAGCGTGCGCGTGGCCAGGTTGAGCACGAAGTCGCCGAAGGCGAAGGTCTCGGGGGTTTCCGACGGGGCGCCGGGCACCTCGGCCGGGCCCTTGCGGCGCAGCACCGCATGGATGCGCGCGATCAGCTCGCGCGGATTGAAGGGCTTGGGCAGGTAATCGTCGGCGCCCATTTCCAGGCCGACGATGCGGTCCACGTCCTCGCCCTTGGCGGTGAGCATGATGATCGGGGTCTGGTCGTTGGCACCGCGCAGCCGGCGGCAGATCGACAGGCCGTCTTCGCCCGGCATCATCAGGTCCAGCACCAGCAGGTCGAAACGCTCGCGCAGCCAGAGCTTGTTCATCGCGGTGGCGTTTTCCGCCACCAGCACGGTGAAACCCTGTTCGCCCAGATATCGGCGCAGCAGATCGCGCAGACGCGGGTCATCGTCGACGACAAGAATCTTGTGGCTGGTATTTTCCATGGCGGTATCTTAGCGACTATCGCTTTCGCTCAAAATGGCTTAACAAAACGTTACATACTTTACCCCGTGGTATGGCAGCGTGCATCAACCGTGCGATTACACTGCGCCATCCCGTCTTTTTGCGCACCTTGCGCGCCAATTTTTCGCGGATTTGCTGCGCAGGATCCACGGGATCCGCCGACCCGGTTCGCAAGCCCTGGCTCGATGCTTGCATAGGGCCGCAGCGCCAGACGGGGATCGGACGGGGTAACGAAAATTTCCCGGCTTCAGACGGTTTCAACGACCGCGTTTTCCGAAGCCAAGACCGCCATTATCAATGAAAGTGAACCGAACCCGGCACGGGCCTCCGCAGCATGGTATCGCCGGCGCATGCATTGCGCTTGCGGTTGCCGCATGGCTGCTTGGGCCGGCCGGTCCGGCGCGGGCCCAGTCGGCCGGCATGGCCAACCTGCTCAAGCGCCATCCGTCGGCGCAGGCGAGCGATCCTGGCAACGGCCAGCGCGAGGCGCGCGCCCGTGCCGAGCGCCATCGCGCCGAGCAGCGCGAGACCGACCGCCGCCGCGTGGACGAACGCGATCGCGGCGGTTCGCGGCTGTCGCCGGACGAGCGGCGCCGCTTGCGCAAGAGCCTCTACGATTTCGGGCGGGAGATGTACGACGGCAGCTGAGCGCTGCCGTCTGCTGTCAACCGCGCGGCTGGAAATGGCGCAGGAAGTCGACGAAGACTTCGGCCGCCAGCTGCGCATCCTCGGCGGTGATGGTCTCCAGCGGGTTGTGGCTGATGCCGCCATTGCCGCAGCGCACGAACAGCATCGCCACGTCGGTGATGCGGTGCATCATCATGGCGTCGTGGCCCGCGCCGGAAGGCAGCTCGAACGCCTCCATCCCCCGCTTCTTCAATACCGCGCCGAACTGGTCCATCAGCCAGCGGGCGCAAGGCGCGTTGTTCACCGGCGGCACGCGCTCGACCTGCGCCGACAGCCCGCGCCGTGCGGCGATCTGCTCGATGCCGGCAACGATGTCCGCGATGGCCGCCTCGCGGATGTCGTCGGCGCCGGCGCGGATGTCCATCGAGAACGTGCAGGCCGCCGGGATCACGTTGCTCGATCCGTCCGGCACCTGCAGCTGGCCGACGGTGCCGACCAGCGTGGGCGCGGCGGCGCAGCGCTGTTCCACCAGCAGCACCATTTCGGCCGCGCCCGCGGCGGCGTCCTTGCGCATGCCCATCGGCGTCGTTCCGGCATGGCTGGCCTGGCCTTCCACCCGCACCTGGAAGCGGCTGCTTCCGGCGATTTGCGTGACCACGCCCAGCGGCAGGTCGTGGTGCAGCAGCACGGGACCCTGTTCGATATGCACTTCGACAAAGCCCAGCAGCGTCGCCGGGTCCAGCGCCGCCGCGCGCAGCGCGTCCAGGCCGCCCGCGCCGGGCAGGCCGGAGGCGGCGAGGGCCTCGGCCAGCGTGAGGCCGTCCGTGTCGGTGCGGGCAAGCAGCGCGGGATCGAAGCGGCCCGCCAGCACGCTGCTGGCCAGGAAGCTGGTCTTGAAGCGCAGCCCTTCCTCCTCGGCGAATCCCACCACTTCGAAGTGGTATGGCAGCCGGATCCCGGCCCGGTTCAGCGCATCCACCACGGCGATCGGCAGCAGGATGCCGAGGCGCCCGTCGTAGCGGCCCCCATTGCGCACCGTATCGAAGTGCGAGCCGGTCATCAGCACGCGCGCATCGGTAACGGCGGGGTCGGCGGCGTAGCGGCCGATGACATTGCCGATGGCGTCGATGCGCACCTGCATGCCCGCGGCTTCCATCCATTGCGCCAGCCGGTCCTGCGCGGCGCGGTGCGCCGGCGACAGGTAGGCACAGGTCAGGCCGCCTTCCATGTCGGAGAAGCGGGCGAGCTGGTCGGCGTGGTCGAGGATGGCCTGGCCGAGGGAAGCAGTGGTCTGGGACATAAGGGGTGTCGGCGGGTGTCGTGCCTTGCGGCCTGTTTGCTATGGGTCAGCTATTGCGGATCCAGGTCTTCCAGGCGATCCACAGCTTGCGCAGCGGCGTCAGGCCGATGCGCTGGCTGAGGACCTGGAACTGGCTGGCCTCCAGCTCATCGAGCAGCGCATGGTAGATCGCCCCCATCAGCAGGCCGGCGCGCTGGGCGCGGCGGTCCTGGCGGGGCAGCGCCGCCAGCGCCTCGCGGTACAGCCTGCGGGCGCGTTCGGCATGGTATTGCATCAGTGCGACGAAGCGCTCGGAATGCTGGCCCTTGAGGATTTCGGAAGCCGGCACCTGGAACTGCTGCAGCGTACTGACGGGCAGGTAGATGCGGCCGCGCCGGGCGTCCTCGCCCACGTCGCGCAGGATATTGACCAGTTGCAGCGACAGTCCGAGCTTCTCGGCAAATTCCAGCGTCTTCGGGTCGGTATAGCCGAACAGCCGCGCGCTGAGCGTGCCGACCACGCCGGCGACGCAATGGCAGTAGCGGTTCAGTCCGGCTTCATCCAGGTAGCGCGTCTGCGTCAGGTCCATCTCCATGCCGTCGAGCACTTCGGCCATTTCGCCCTGCGGCAGGGCGGCGCCGGCAACATGCGGCTGCAGCGCCTGGGTGGTCGGGTGCGTGGGCGCCCCGTCGAACAGCCGCCGCAGTTCCGCGCGCCACCAGTCCAGCTGCTGGTGCGCCAGCCCAGTATCATGCGTATCGTCAACCACGTCGTCGACTTCGCGGCACCAGGCGTACAGCGCGGTGATGGCGCGCCGGCGTTCGGCCGGCAGGAACAGGAAGCTGTAATAGAAGCTGGAGCCGCTCTGGGCGACTTTCTCTTGGCAATACTGATCGGGCGTCACGCCGGTCTCAATCTGAAGATGGGTGGGGGAAGCGCGGGGCGCCGATTGTAGCATCGCAGATCCGGACAGCCGGGCGCCGCCGGGATGGCCGGCGGCAGACATCTAATCACAGCTCATCCGCGGGAACGGCACCCGAGGGGGCATTCCAGACGTTTGGTCGCCTGTCGTTTGACGCACCCCCGCGGGGATCGCTATATTGCTGACCGGCCAGTTATTTATTGCCCCGCACTTGCCTCCGCGGCCGACGGCCTGCCTTGCCAGCTGTTCCATCCGACTCCTAGCTTACCGATGCCAGTGCTTTGCCCAGTGCCGGAAGTTGCGGCCGCAGCGACTCTTTTTGACACAAAATCGTTACGCCGCGCTCGCACCGAGCGCTCCGAGCGCTTCAAGCGCCTGGGACGGCGCGTGGCTGCCGCGCTGGTGGCCATCGCCGCCGTTGCAGTCGCGGGCTGCGGAAAAAAAGTCGAGCCGGCGCCGGAAGTCCGTCCGGTGCGCCTGATGCAGCTCAGCCAGCACAGCGGCAAGACCGCCTTCGAGTTTTCCGGGGACGTGCGTCCGCGTGTCGAGTCGCGGCTGGGGTTCCGCGTGGGTGGCAAGATCGCCGCCCGCCTGGTCGACGTCGGTGCCGTCGTCACCAAGGGCCAGCCGCTGGCCCGGCTCGATCCGACTGACCTTTCCCTGGCCGAAGCAGGCTCGCGCGCCCAGTTCGAGGCGGCGAAGACCGATCGCGACCTCGCCGCATCCGACCTGAAGCGCTACAACGACCTGTTCGCCAAGGGCTTTATCAGCGCCGCCGAACAGCACCGTCGCCAGGCCAGTTTCGAGGCCGCCGATTCGCGCCTGCGCCAGGCCCAGGCCGGCCTGCGCAGCCAGGCCAACCAGACCGCCTACGCCGTGCTGCATGCCGACGCCGACGGCGTGGTCACCGCCATCGACGCCGAGGTGGGCCAGGTCGTCACCCCGGGCCAGCCGGTGGTGCGCGTGGCCCAGACCGCGGAAAAGGAAGTGGCGATCGGCCTGCCGGAAGACCAGGTCGACCTGCTGCGCGGCATTGCCGATGTCAGCATCCATACCTGGGCCGAGCCCAAGCGCGAGCTGCCCGGCCGCGTGCGCGAGATTGCCGCTGCCGCCGACCCGGTTACGCGCACCTATGCCACCCGCGTCACCATTCCTGATCCGCCCGCCGATCTCAAGCTCGGCATGACCGCCGTGGTGACGTTCGTGCGGACCGGGGCCACCTCCGCGATCCGCGTGCCGCTGACCGCGCTGCTGCAGGAGCAGGGGCGCAACCAGGTGTGGATCTACGACGCCGCCGCTGGTACGGTCAAGCCGGTCACGGTGACGCTGGGCGACGCCGTCGGCAACGAGGTGGAAGTGCGCCAGGGGCTGGCGCCAGGCCAGACCATCGTCACCGCGGGCGTACACCTGCTGCGCCCGGGGCAGAAGGTGCGGCCGCTGCAGGCCGTAGCGCCTGCTTCCGCGCCGACCGCAGCCCCTGCCGCAGCCCCTGCCGCAGCCACTAAGCAGGGCTGAAGTCGGCATGGATCATTCCCGCTTTAACCTGTCGCGCTGGGCGCTCGAGCACCAGCCGCTGACCCGCTACCTGCTGGTGGTGCTGCTGCTGGGCGGCCTGCTGGCGTTCTTCCAGCTCGGCCAGGACGAGGATCCGCCCTTTACCTTCCGCGTGATGGTGGTGCAGGCATTCTGGCCGGGCGCCACCGCCGAGCAGATCGCGGTGCAGGTGACCGACAAGATCGAACGCCAGTTGCAGGAGGTGCCTTACGCCGACAAGATCCGCAGCTTCTCCAAGCCCGGCGAGACCACGGTGATCTTCCAGCTCAAGGACACCTCGCCCGCGAAGGAAACCGGGCAGATCTGGTACACCGTGCGCAAGAAGATCGGCGATATCCAGCACACGTTGCCCGCGGGCGTGCGCGGGCCGTTCTTCAACGATGAGTTCGGCGACGTCTACGGCACCATCTATGCGCTGTCCGCCGACGGCTTCAGCTACAAGGAGCTGCGCGAGTATGCGGACCTGGTGCGGCAGGAGCTGCTGCGCGTGCCATCGGTGGCAAAGGTGTCGCTGATCGGGTTGCAGGACGAGAAGGTCTATATCGAATTCAACCAGGCGCGCTTTGCCCAGCTCGGGCTGGACATCAATGGCATCGCCGACCAGATCTCGCAGCAGAACAACCTGACTGGCAGCGGCGTGCTGGTCACGCCGAGCGACAACCTCCAGGTGCGCCTGTCCGGCCAGTTCGCCAGCGTCGGGGACCTGGAGAACCTGGTGCTGCGTGGGCCCAACGGCATCGCCAATATCCGTCTCGGCGATATCGCGCAGGTGTACCGCGGCTATGTCGACCCGACCCAGACGCGGATGCGCTTCAACGGCAGGGATGTGATCGGGCTGGGCATTTCGATGCAGAAGGGCGGCGACATCATCCAGCTCGGCAAGGACCTGCGCGCGGCCTTCGAGAAGCTGCGCGGCCAGCTGCCGGTCGGCATCGAGATGGACCAGGTGCAGGACCAGCCCAAGGCGGTCAGGCAATCGGTGGGCGAGTTCGTGCGCGTGCTGATCGAAGCCGTGGTGATCGTGCTGGCGGTCAGCTTCGTCGCGCTGGGCTTGCATACGCGGCCGCTGCGGCTGGACGTGCGGCCCGGGCTTGTGGTGGCGCTGACGATTCCGCTGGTGCTGGCGGTGACCTTCCTGTTCATGCACATCTTCGGCATCGGCCTGCACAAGATCTCGCTGGGCGCGCTGATCGTGGCGCTGGGGCTGCTGGTCGACGATGCCATCATCGCGGTCGAGATGATGGTGCGCAAGCTGGAAGAAGGCTTCTCCAAGATGGAGGCCGCCACCTTTGCCTATACCTCGACGGCGATGCCGATGCTGACCGGCACGCTGATCACGGCGGCGGGTTTCCTGCCGGTGGGGCTGGCGCGCTCGACCGTGGGCGAGTACACCTTCGCCATCTTTGCCGTGACGGCGCTGGCGCTGGTGCTGTCGTGGCTGGCGGCGGTGTATTTCACGCCTTACCTCGGCTACCTGCTGCTAAAGACGCGCGGCGCGGGCGCTGGCGAGCACCATGAGGTGTTCGATACGCCGTTCTACGCCCGCTTCCGCCTGCTGGTGGACTGGTGCGTGACCTGGCGCAAGACCGTGATCGCCATCACGCTGGTGACGTTCGTGCTGGGCATCTATGCGTTCAGGTTCGTCGAGAAGCAGTTCTTTCCCGACTCCAGCCGGCCCGAGCTGATGGTGGAGCTGTGGATGCCGGAAGGCACCAGCTTTGCCCAGATGGAAGCCGAAGCCAAGCGCTTCGAGCGGCTGGTGGGCAAGGACAGGCAGGTGGAAAGCCTGACCACCTTCGTCGGCACCGGCGCGCCGCGCTTCTACCTGCCGCTCGACCAGATATTCCCGCAGAGCAACGTGGCGCAGGTGATCGTGATGCCAGTCAGCACCGAGGTGCGCGACGCGCTGCGCCGTCGGATCATCAAGCTGCTCGACACCGAATTCCCATACCTGCGCGGCCGCGTCAAGCTGCTGCCGAACGGGCCGCCGGTGGCGTATCCGGTGCAGTTCCGCGTGATCGGCCCGGAGGCAGGCGCGGTGCGCCAGCTGGCCGACCAGGTCAAGGCCGTGATGCGCGCCAACCCGAACACGGTCGGCGTCAATGACAACTGGAACGAGAACGTCAAGATGCTGCGCCTGGAGATCGACCAGGACAAGGCGCGCGCGCTGGGCGTCACCACCAGCGCGATCGCGCGCGTGACGCAGACCGTGCTGACCGGCGTGCCAGTAGGCCAGTATCGCGACGGCGACAAGCTGATCGAGATCCTGATACGGACGCCGCGCAACGAGCGCGATGCCATGTCCGACCTGAACAACGTGCTGGTGCCGACCAATACCGGCCGCACCGTGCCGCTGACCCAGGTAGCCCGCGTGGCGCTGAAGTCCGAGCCCGGCGTGGTCTGGCGCGAAAACCGTGACTTCGGCGTGACCGTGCAGGCGGACGTGGCAGACGGCATCCAGGGCCCGACCGTGACCGCGCAGATCAACCCGCAGCTGGACAAGCTGCGCGCGCAACTGCCGGCGGGCTACCGCATCACCGTGGCTGGCGCGGAAGAAGAAAGCGGCAAGGCGGGCGCGTCAATCGCCGCGCAGTTGCCGCTGTGCATCTTCCTGATCTTCACGTTGCTGATGCTGCAGCTGCACAGCTTCTCGCGCGCGCTGATGGTATTCCTGACCGGCCCGCTGGGCCTGATCGGCGCCGCCGCGACGCTGTTGCTGCTGCGCGCGCCGATGGGGTTCGTGGCGCAGTTGGGGATCACCGCACTGCTGGGCATGATCATCCGCAACTCGGTGATTTTGGTCGACCAGATCGAGCAGGACATCAGCGCGGGCGTGCAGCCCTGGACCGCCATCGTCGAAGCCGCGGTGCGCCGCTTCCGCCCGATCATTTTGACCGCGGCGGCGGCCGTGCTGGCGATGATCCCGCTGTCGCGCTCGATGTTCTGGGGCCCGATGGCGGTGGCAATCATGGGCGGGCTGATCATCGCCACCGTGCTGACGCTGCTGTTCCTGCCGGCGCTGTACGCGGCGTGGTTCCGCATCAGGCGGACCGAGGCAGGGGTGGAGGCGCTGGCCGGTTGAGGGCCGCGGCGCCGCGCTCTCAGGCCCGCGTTGCGGCGATCCGCTTTTCCGGCGCAACCGGGTTTCGGTCGCTGCCGGCCGATCCCGGCAGCGAAATGCCGCGCGGCGAGCGCGCGGCACTTTCAGGCGCTTGCCGCCCAAGCCTGCGCGCCTAGTTGCAGATCGTGCCGGGAACCGGCTTGCCTGAATTGGTCAGGCCCTGGCATGCGTCGCCGATGGTCAGGCTGGTATCGGAGGCCGAAGCCGGCGACAGCTTGAGCTTGCCTGCCACCGTGCAGCAGCCGCGCGGCGGTGGCGGCATCGGTGTGCGCTTGAGGGTCTGCGCCGGGGCTGGCCCGCCGGCTTCGGCCGTTTCTTCGGCATCAGGGAACACGCACTGCCCTTGCTGGCAGATCCGCTCCCCTTTGCACTGCATGTCGTACTGGCATCCGGCAGCCTGGGCGAGGGATGACCAGCCAGCGGCCATCGACGCGGCCAACAGCAAGGCAGAAACTTTCATATGCCCTCCGATAGGGCTGAGGTGAAGACTGAAGCGGGCGGCGAAGTGCGCAACACCGCTCCAACATCTTCAGCATAGATCGCTGCGAGGAGCTGCGAAAGCCGTTGGCACTCAGGTGTTCTACCACCTCCCGCGAGACTCGGCGGCGCCAGCGATCTGTGGGCAATCGAACCGAAGATCGCCAACGCGCATTCCTGCGCCAGCGGCGCCAGTCCTTTCCTGGCATCGGCCATGGTCCGGCGGCTTGCAAGCGGTCACACACGCCTGGCTCGCTGTTGACGATCGGTGGGGCGAGACCCATGTCGCCGATGAAAAGTTCCTCCGATTGCGGGCATCTCCGACTCGGCCCGACACGGGCCAGGATCGCCGACATGGCAGTCAGCGTCGCCGGCGTGCGGATGCGCTCGGGTTGTTCCGGCATCTCCGCACTTTTTCCTCGGGCAGCCTACTCAGGCTGGCGCGGCCGGAACCGGTGCAATCCATCGGGATGCGCATGCCCCGCCGGCGTCAGTGCGTGTCGACGTAGCCGAGCGCCGCAAGCGCAGGGACTGTCCGCTGAGCAGAATTTCTGGCCATGCCCGGTCGGCGCGGCCGGTTCCGGCAGTGTCAGCGTTGGCGTTCGGCGGATGTGTTGGCGCCGCCACAGGAAGGGGCGGATGGTGCGAGGGAGGGGACTCGAACCCCTACACCATTGCTGGCGTCAGGACCTAAACCTGGTGCGTCTACCAATTTCGCCACCCTCGCGGTCCTTGCGGCGCAGCCCGGACGGGCGGCCGCGATGCTCGTTGCCTGCGCAAGACACGAAAGCAAAAAAGGCGGCTGGAACTGCCCGCCCTTCATCGGTCCGCTCTGCCGGCGCCTGCCGTGGCAGGTCATGCGCCTGCAGCGCAACGAGGCTGCGGATTGTAGCGCAAGGCGCGGGGGGAATCCAGCCCTGCCGGCCGGCGATATATATTGTCGGCATTGCCAACGCGTGCCGCATGGGGCGGCGCGCTCCCCGTCCCATGCCCCCTGGTCAAATTTCCTCCCTGAAGGCGCCGCCATGGCGCCTGCTGTTCTGGGCTTGCGCCGCCGCCGTGCTGGCCCTGTCGCTGATGCCGCCGTCCCCGCAACTGCCGACAACCGGCTGGGACAAGAGCAATCACCTGCTGGCCTTCGGTGTGCTGGCACTGCTGGGGCGGCGCGCGTTTGCCGGCCACTGGCTGGCCCTGCTGCTGGCGCTGGTCGTCTATGGCGGCGTCATCGAGCTGCTGCAGGGCATGACCGGCTACCGCGAGGCCGACTGGCTCGATCTGGTGGCGGACACCTGCGGGCTGCTGGCCGGCTTGGCGCTGGACTGGCTGCGGCGCGGCCGCGGCCGGCGCTTGCCGCGCTAGCTTGCGCGGCGGCGCCTGTCGCGCTACCGCTCTTCGGCTTCCAGCGTGAACTTCGCGCCGTCGTCCTGGCCGAGCAGGTCGACCAGTAGCGGCATCGCCTCTTGCAGCATCTCCTTCAGCAGCCACGGCGGGTTGACGATGAACATGCCGCTTCCGTGCAAGCCCAGGCCGCCTTCGACCGGGTTCCTGACGGTCAGCGTCACGTGCAGCCAGCTCTTCAGTGGCAGGGCCTTCAGTTGCACCGGCAGCTGCAGCGATTCGCGCCGCTGCACCTGCGGGTACCAGACCGCGTAGACGCCGGTGGCGAAGCGCTCCAGGCCGTCGCGCACGGTCTGCACGGTGCGGGCGTAGTCCTGCTTGTCTTCGTAGGACGGGTCCACCAGCACCAGCGCGCGCCGCGGCGGCGGCGGCAGGATCGCCTTGATGCCGCCGAAGCCGTCGCCGTCGTACAGCATCACACGGCGGCCGGCGCCGCGGAAGTTGTCGCGCAGCACCTGGATTTCGGTGCTGTGCAGCTCGAACAGGCGCAGCCGGTCCTGCTCGCGCAGCATCTGCCAGGCCAGCCATGGCGAACCGGGATAATGGCGCAGGTTGCCATCCGGGTTCAGCGCGCGGACCTGGTCCAGGTACTCGCCCAGCAGCGGCGGCAGTGCGGTGCCGCTGGCGGCGGCCTGCCACAGGGGCGCAATGCCGGTCTCGAACTCGGCCTTTTTCTGCGCCCACTCGTGCTCGAGCGCGTAAAGACCGGCGCCGGCGTGGGTGTCGATGTACCAGAACGCCTTGTCCTTCTGCGTCAGATGCTCGAGCAACTGCACGACGATGGCATGTTTGAGGACATCGGCATGGTTGCCGGCATGGAAGGCGTGACGATAGCTGAGCATGGCGAAGCGGGGCGCCGCTGAGGCGCAGGATCGGGGGCAGGGCGGCGTGGCCACTGCGGGGAAGGCCGCTATGCTACCATCCGCCGCGAGTCGCCCCCTCCCCATGTCCGGCACTTCCGCCCGGGCCCCAAGTATCCGTATCCCATGCCGCGCGCACTCGAGCCCGCCGAGCCTATCCTGTCTGCCGAAGGCACCCCGTATTCCCCCCGCTACGACGACGTCTACCACAGCACCGAAGGCGGGCTGGCGCAGGCCGCCCATGTCTTCCTTGGCGGCAACGGCCTGCCGCTGGCATGGGCCGGCCAGCGGCAGTTCGTCATCGTCGAGACCGGCTTCGGCCAGGGGCTGAATTTCCTGGCGACGTGGCAGGCGTGGCGCGACGATCCCCGGCGCTGCGGCACGCTGCATTTCGTCTCGATCGAGAAACATCCCTTCACGCGCGAGGGCCTGGTCCGGCTGCATGCCGGCCTGCAAGGGCTGGAGCCACTGGCGCAGGCACTTCAGGCGCAATGGCCCGAGGCCCTGCCGGGCCTGCACCGGCTTGCCTTCGACGGGGGGCAAGTGGTGCTGACACTTGCGCTTGGCGACGCCGGGCAAGTGCTGCCCAGGCTGGCCGTGGGCGCCGACGCTTTCTACCTCGATGGCTTTTCTCCGGCGCGCAATGCGGACATGTGGTCGCCGCCGGTGTTCCGCGGGCTGGCCCGGCTGGCCCGGCCGGGCGCGACGCTCGCCAGCTACACCGCCGCCGGGTTTGTCCGGCGCGGGCTGAAGGAAGTCGGATTCGAAGTCAGCAAGGCGCCAGGTTTCGGTGGCAAGCGC
Source organism: Cupriavidus consociatus (assembly GCF_017814975.1). GTDB lineage: Bacteria > Pseudomonadota > Gammaproteobacteria > Burkholderiales > Burkholderiaceae > Cupriavidus > Cupriavidus consociatus. The sequence goes on along the minus strand of NZ_JAGIQA010000017.1, from coordinate 113,058 downwards.
GACATGACGGTCGCGCGCTTCCGTCCGCTGTGGAAGTCGCGCCGCCATGCGCCGCCGCTCGCGGCGCAATGGCCCGACCGGCATGCCATCGTGATCGGTGCCGGCCTGGCTGGCTGTGCCGTGACCGAGCGCCTGGCTGCGCGCGGCTGGCGCATTACGCTGTTCGATGCCCATGACGGCCCGGCGCGGCAGACCTCGGCGCATCGCGCGGCAGCCATGCATGCCCATCTGTCGGCTGACGACAGCCTGCTGTCGCGGCTTTCGCGCGCCGGCAACCAGTATGCGCTGCGAGCCTGGGCGGCGCTGCGCGACGCCGGGTATCCGGTCGGCTGGCACGGCTGCGGCGTGTTGCAGATCGGCGAGGACGAAGCCGAGGGCGAGGCCCAGCGCGCCGCGCTCGCTGCCATGGGCCTGCCGGAATCGTTCGTGCGCTGGATGAGCGCCGAGGAGGCGGCGTCTGCCCACCGGGCCGGCGTGCCGCGAGGGGGGCTGTGGTTCCCGGCCGGCGGCTGGGTTGCGCCCCCCGATGTCTGCAGGGCGCAGCTGGCGCGTGCGGGCGATGCCGTCGCCGCGCGCTTCGGTTGCCGCGTGGCAAGCATCGCGCGCGGGGATGACCAGTGGCACGCGCTTGCTGCCGACGGCGGCGTGCTGGCGTCAGCGCCGGTGCTGGTGCTGGCCAATGCGCACGAGGCGCAGCTGCTGCTGCCGCAGCAACGCTGGACCATGCGGCGCGTGCGTGGCCAGCTCACCACGCTGCCGGCCGCACAGGTCGATGCGCTCGGCGGCTGGCCGGACTGCGTGGTCACGGGCGCCGGCTACCTGCTGCCGCGTGCCGCGGACGGCGCGGGCCGCGTCGGCTCCAGCTACGACCCCGACGAAGGGCCACTGGCCGAGCGTCCGGAGGTGCATGCCGCCAACCTCGCACGCCTGGCTGGCCTGCTGCCGCGCCAGGCCGGCGCGGTGGCCGGGATCGACCCCGCCGCGCTCACCGGCTACGTCGGCGTGCGCACGGTCACGCACAACCGGCTGCCGCTGATTGGACAAGTCGCCGACGAAGCGGCGGCATTTGCGCACGCGGGTGCCTTGCGCGGCGCGCACCTGCGCGACCTGCCGCGTGTTCCCGGGCTGTACGCGGCCCTTGCCTATGCGTCGCGCGGCCTCACGTGGGCTGCATTGGGGGCCGAACTGCTGGCCAGCCAGATCGAAGGCGAGCCGCTGCCGCTCGAGGCCGACCTGGCCGACGCCATCGACCCTGCACGCCTGCTGCTGCGCGCGCTGCGCCACGGCCAGGCGGGCTAGCGGCGAGGGTGTAAGAAAGCGGTTCCGGGCCTGCTTCAGGGTAAAAACGCCGGAACCGAACCAAAATCGTGCGATAATCCCCGTTTTCCGTTTGCGCGGAGCCCTCCGTGCGCCGTCGCGCCGCGGCGGCCCCAGGCAGTGCTGCATATGGCGCAGCGCAAGCGGTAGCGCCAACGAACACAACTACATTTCTGGATTGGATCTACGACCATGTCGAACGTGATTGAGAACCTCGGCAAGCTGGACCGCAAGGTGACCCTGGCCATCCCCAAGGCCGAAGTGGAGAAGGAAAAGCAGGAGCGCCTGGTTCGCCTGTCGAAGACCGTGAAGATGTCGGGCTTCCGTCCGGGCAAGGTGCCGATGAAGATGGTCGAGAAGCAATACGGCCAGCAAGTCGAGTTCGAAGTGCGCTTCGACAAGGCCGCGCGCAAGTTCTTCGACATCACCAAGGAACAGGACGTCAAGGTTGCCGGCCAGCCCAAGTTCGAAGTCAAGACCGAAGGCGTGGGCGCTGACGAAGTCGCGTTCGATGCCACCTTCGAGGTGTACCCGGAAGTGAAGATCGGCGACCTGTCGGCCGCCGAAGTCACCCGCACCGGCACCGAGATCACCGACGCCGAAGTCGACAAGACCGTCGACATCCTGCGCAAGCAGCGCGTGCATTACCACACCCGCGGCGAAGCCGGCGAGCATGGCGACGGCGGTGCCGACGTTACCGCCCAGAACGGCGACCGCGTGACGCTGGACTTCGTCGGCAAGATCGACGGTGAAGAGTTCGCTGGCGGCAAGGCCGAGGACTTCCCGTTCGTGCTGGGCGAAGGCCGCATGCTGCCCGAGTTCGAGCAGGCCGCGCTGGGCCTGAAGGTGGGCGAGAGCAAGACCTTCCCGCTGGCCTTCCCGGAGGACTACCACGGCAAGGAAGTGGCCGGCAAGACCGCCGAGTTCACCGTGACGCTGAAGAAGATCGAGTGGGCCCACCTGCCGGAAATCAACGAAGCCTTCGCCAAGTCGCTGGGCATCGCCGACGGCAGCGTCGAGAAGATGCGCGCTGACATCCGCGAGAACCTGGAGCGTGAAGTCAAGCGCCGCACGCATTCGATGCTGAAGGACCAGGTCATGGAAGCCCTGCTGAAGGCAAGCGAGTTGGACGTGCCGAAGGCCCTGATCGAGCAGGACCAGGAGCGCCTGGTCGAGATGGCCCGCCGTGATCTGGAACAGCGTGGCATGCCCAACGCCAAAGACATGCCGATCCCGGCCGAGATGTTCACGCAGCAGGCAGAGCGCCGCGTCAAGCTGGGCCTGATCCTGGCCGAGATCGTCAAGGCCAACGGCCTGGAAGCCAAGGCCGACCAGATCAAGGCCGAGATCGAAGACTTCGCCAAGAGCTACGAAGACCCGAAGGAAGTGATGCGCTGGTACTACGGCGACCAGCAGCGCCTGGCTGAAATGGAAGCCTACGTGCTCGAAAACAACGTGGTAAATTTCGTGTGCGACAAGGCCAAGGTCACCGACAAGAAGGTGTCCTTCGAGGAACTCACCGCCGAAGGCAACCAGCAGCAAGCTGCCTGAGGTCGGGGATAGCCCGCTAGCCCGCTTTCTTCCGCGCCACGGCGCGGAGGCAAGCGAAAGCGGGCCGGTGCCCCGAGTGACTGATTGCCTTGCGATCCGACGAATCCATGGAGAACCTGCATGACCCGCAATGATTTGCTTGACCGTCTCGCCACCACGCAGGCTTCGGCACTGGAAACCCAGGGCCTGGGGCTGGTGCCGATGGTCGTCGAGCAGTCCGGCCGGGGCGAGCGCGCCTATGACATCTATTCGCGCCTGCTGAAGGAGCGTGTGGTGTTCATGGTGGGCGAGGTCAACGACCAGACCGCCAACCTGGTGGTGGCACAGCTGCTGTTCCTGGAAAGCGAGAACCCCGACAAGGACGTGTCGCTCTACATCAACTCGCCGGGCGGTTCCGTCTCGGCGGGGCTGGCGATCTACGACACCATGCAGTTCATCAAGCCGGACGTGTCCACGCTGTGCATGGGCATGGCGGCGAGCATGGGCGCCTTCCTGCTGGCGGCCGGCGCCAAGGGCAAGCGTTTCGCGCTGCCCAACTCGCGCATCATGATCCACCAGCCGCTGGGCGGCGCGCGCGGCCAGGCCTCGGATATCGAAATCCAGGCGCGCGAGATCCTGTACCTGCGCGAGCGGCTGAACAGCATCCTGTCGGAAGTGACCGGCCAGCCGGTCGAGAAGATTGCGCGCGATACCGATCGCGACAACTTCATGAGCGGCGACCAGGCGGTGGACTACGGCCTGGTGGACAAGGTCATCGCCCGCCGCGGCTGATGCCACGGGCCGCCGCGGCGCAATCCGCAACGGCGGCTATGCCGGTCTGCCGGGAAACCCGCATTGCGCGGAACGCCTTGGCGCGGCAGCATTGCCCAAAACGCGAAGGCTACACCTGAACGAGGCCTTGTGCCTCGTTTTTTGCTTTTGCCCCACAGGCTGGGGGAGAGCGCCGGTGAGGCCAATTGTTTTGGCGTATGATGCGTTTAAAGCGTATTGCCGGGGAGCCTTTCGCCCCGCGGTGTGCGCAATGCAAAAGTGACTGATTCCTATGGCGGACAAAAAAGGTTCATCCAGCGAAAAGCTTCTCTACTGCTCCTTCTGCGGCAAGAGCCAGCATGAGGTCAAGAAGCTGATTGCGGGCCCCTCGGTGTTCATTTGCGACGAATGCATCGACCTGTGCAACGAGATCATTCGTGACGAAGCCACCGCAACCGAGAAAGACGCCGCCGCGGCCGCGCGCTCGGACCTGCCCACGCCCCACGAAATCCGCGAAAGCCTGGACCAGTATGTGATCGGCCAGGAACAGGCCAAGAAAATCCTGGCCGTCGCGGTCTACAACCACTACAAGCGCCTGAAGCACCTCGGCAAGAAGGACGATGTCGAGCTGTCCAAGAGCAACATCCTGCTGATCGGGCCGACCGGCTCCGGCAAGACGCTGCTCGCGCAGACGCTGGCGCGCCTGCTCAACGTGCCGTTCGTGATCGCCGACGCGACCACGCTGACCGAAGCCGGCTACGTGGGCGAGGACGTCGAGAACATCATCCAGAAGCTGCTGCAGAACTGCAACTACGAAGTCGAGAAGGCGCAGCGCGGCATTGTCTACATCGATGAGATCGACAAGATCTCGCGCAAGTCCGACAACCCGTCGATCACGCGCGACGTTTCGGGCGAGGGCGTGCAGCAAGCCCTGCTGAAGCTGATCGAGGGCACGATGGCCTCGGTGCCGCCGCAGGGTGGCCGCAAGCATCCGAACCAGGACTTCCTGCAGGTCGATACGACCAACATCCTGTTTATCTGCGGCGGCGCGTTCGACGGCCTGGAAAAGGTCATCATGCAGCGCTCGGACAAGACCGGCATCGGCTTCGCCGCGCAGGTCAAGAGCAAGGAAGAGCGCGACGTCAGCGAAGTCCTGCCGCAGACCGAGCCGGAAGACCTGATCAAATTCGGCCTGATCCCCGAACTGATCGGCCGCCTGCCGGTGGTCGCCACGCTGGCCAAGCTGGACGAGGCCGCGCTGGTGCAGATCCTGGTCGAGCCCAAGAACGCGCTGGTCAAGCAATACCAGAAGCTGCTGGCGATGGAAGGCGTCGAGCTGGAAATCCGCCCGGGTGCGCTGACCGCGATCGCGCGCAAGGCGATCCGCCGCAAGACCGGCGCCCGCGGCCTGCGTTCGATCCTGGAGCAATCGCTGATGGACGTCATGTATGACCTGCCGAATTACAAGGGCGTGCAAAAGGTGGTGATCGATGAAAATACGATCACCGGAGATGCACCACCGCTGCTGATGTACGAAGAGCAGCAGCCGAAAGTGGCAGGCTCCAACTGACGCGAGAGCTGCCAAGGGTGGTAAGTGTTTGGAACCACACCGGCAGCGAGGCGAGAAAGCCGTTCGCGTAGAAGCGAGCGGCTTTTTTTGTTTATTTCCACCGACGAGAAGGAGGAAACGCGGGTATGCTGTTTCAGAGGGGCCTGCAAGTGCAGGGAGCGGCATCTTCCTGTCTTGGTGAATCGATTGGCATGTATCTTGTAATCGAATCAGGCGGCCCAATTTACGCCTTAAATGACTGACTTGGGGAAAATGATGTCCGGAACACAACTCCTCCCGGCCGAGCCGATTCGCCTCCCACTGTTGCCGCTGCGCGACGTGGTGGTGTTTCCGCACATGGTGATCCCGCTGTTCGTGGGACGCCCGAAGTCCATCAAGGCGCTTGAGACTGCGATGGAGGCGGGCAAGAGCATCATGCTCGTAGCCCAGAAGACGGCGGCCAAGGACGAGCCGACCGCCGACGACCTGTACGAGGTCGGCTGCATCGCCAATATCCTGCAAATGCTGAAGCTGCCCGACGGTACCGTGAAGGTGCTGGTCGAAGGTACGCAGCGTGCCAATATCCGCGAGGTGAGCGAGGACGAGTCGCACTTCATGTGCGAAGCCGTGCCCGTGCCGCCCGCACCTGGCGAAAGCGCCGAGACCGAGGCCCTGCGCCGCGCGATCGTGTCGCAGTTCGACCAGTACGTAAAGCTCAACAAGAAGATCCCGCCGGAGATCCTGACCTCGCTGTCGGGCATCGACGAGGCAGGGCGCCTGGCCGACACTATCGCCGCGCACCTGCCGATCAAGCTCGAGCAGAAGCAGAAGATCCTGGAGATGGTCAATGTGACCGAGCGCCTGGAAAGCCTGCTGTCGCAGCTCGAGGGCGAGATCGACATCCTGCAGGTTGAAAAGCGCATCCGTGGCCGCGTCAAGCGCCAGATGGAGAAGAGCCAGCGCGAGTACTACCTGAACGAGCAGGTCAAGGCCATCCAGAAGGAACTGGGCGAGGGCGAGGAAGGCGCCGACCTGGAAGAGCTCGACAAGCGCATCAAGGCTGCGCGCATGCCGAAGGAAGCCAAGAAGAAGGCCGACGCCGAATTCAAGAAGCTCAAGCTGATGTCGCCGATGTCGGCCGAGGCCACCGTCGTGCGCAACTACATCGACACGCTGGTGAACCTGCCGTGGCGCAAGAAGAGCAAGGTCAACAATGACCTGGCCAACGCCGAGCGCGTACTGGATGAAGACCACTACGGCCTGGAGAAGGTCAAGGAACGCATTCTCGAGTACCTCGCGGTGCAACAGCGCGTGGACAAGGTGAAGGCGCCGATCCTGTGCCTGGTCGGGCCTCCCGGCGTGGGCAAGACCTCGCTCGGCCAGTCGGTTGCGCGCGCGACGAACCGCAAGTTCGTGCGCATGGCACTGGGTGGCGTGCGTGACGAGGCCGAGATCCGCGGCCACCGCCGTACCTACATCGGCTCGATGCCGGGCAAGATCCTGCAGAGCCTGTCCAAGGTCGGCGTGCGCAATCCGCTCTTCCTGCTCGATGAAATCGACAAGATGGGCATGGATTTCCGCGGCGATCCGTCGTCGGCGCTGCTCGAGGTGCTGGACCCGGAACAGAACCATACGTTCCAGGACCACTACATCGAGGTGGACTTCGACCTGTCGGACGTGATGTTCGTGGCGACGTCGAACTCGCTGAACATCCCGCCGCCGCTGCTCGACCGTATGGAAGTGATCCGCCTGTCGGGTTACACCGAGGAGGAGAAGCTCAACATCGCCACGCGTTACCTGCTGCCGAAGCAGATCAAGAACAACGGTCTGAAGGCTGGCGAGATCGAAGTGACCGATGCTGCGATTCGCGACATCATCCGCTACTACACGCGCGAAGCCGGTGTGCGTTCGCTTGAGCGCGAGGTGTCCAAGATTGCCCGCAAGGCGGTCAAGCTCCTGCTGCTGAGGAAGGAGTCCGGCACGATCAAGGTCGATTCCGAGAACCTGGACAAATTCCTGGGCGTGCGCAAGTACGACTTCGGCCTGGCCGGCAAGGAAAACCAGGTTGGACAGGTCACCGGCCTGGCGTGGACCGAGGTGGGCGGCGACCTGCTGACCATCGAAGCCGCGATCATGCCGGGCAAGGGCAACATCACCCGCACCGGTTCGCTGGGCGATGTGATGAAGGAGTCGGTCGAGGCCGCGCGCTCGGTGGTGCGTTCGCGGGCACGCCGCCTGGGCATCACGGATGAGATGTTCGAGAAGCGCGACATCCACATCCACGTGCCCGAAGGCGCGACGCCCAAGGACGGCCCGTCGGCAGGCGGTGCCATGACCACCGCGCTGGTGTCGGTGCTGACCGGCATCCCGGTGCGCGCGGATGTCGCCATGACCGGCGAAATCACGCTGCGCGGCGAGGTGCTGCCGATCGGTGGCCTGAAGGAAAAGTTGCTGGCGGCCCACCGTGGCGGCATCAAGCTGGTGCTGATTCCGGAGGAAAACGTCAAGGACCTGGCCGAGATCCCCGACAACGTGAAGAACGCCATCGAGATCGTGCCGGTGCGCTGGATCGACAAGGTGCTGGAACTGGCGCTCGAGCGCAAGCCGGAGCCGTTGGCGGAAGAAGATGCCAAGCCCGCTGACGTGGCGGACAAGGCCACGGCCAAGGTGGAGCGTCTGCACCACTGATCGGGCTACGTGAAATGAGCGCCGCGGGGCAGCGATGCCCGGCGGCGTTTTTTTATGCGCACGGCCTTGGCAAACTGAAATCTCCTGTATTACACTTGCGCCCTCGCAACGCAAACCACGGCAGCTGCCGCGAGGTGCGAAGCGAAAGCAACCTGCAGGCAGCCTGCCTGCGATGGTCGAATGGGTGCTTAGCTCAGTTGGTAGAGCGGCGCCCTTACAAGGCGTAGGTCGGGGGTTCGAGCCCCTCAGCACCCACCACGTTCCCCCATCGCAATCGCGGCAAATATGCGGCAGGAAGCAACCGACAAAGGAGTGGTAGTTCAGTCGGTTAGAATACCGGCCTGTCACGCCGGGGGTCGCGGGTTCGAGTCCCGTCCACTCCGCCACAGTTTTACGAAACGCCCGCTTCAGCGGGCGTTTTTCATTTGTGCGGAGTGGAGGAAGCCGCCTGCGCGGCTTCCGGCGGGACACGAAGGGCTGCGCTTGCAAGCGCAGCCGCGGCCCGCAGGATGTGGGCGAGTCCCGTCCACTCCGCCACAGTTTTACGAAACGCCCGCTTCAGCGGGCGTTTTTCATTTCTGCGCCGTGTTTGGCTGCCGCCACAAAAGGTCCGCCACCACCGGCTCCTGCTAGAATCGCGGAGTTTGTCTTTCGTGCCAATCCATTACCCGAATCCGCATGCTTGATTTCGTACGCAACAACCGGCGCCTGATGCTCTTGCTGCTGCTGGTGCTTGTTTTCCCGTCGTTCGTGTTCTTCGGCGTGGAGAGCTACTCGCGCTTCATGGACAGCTCGCACGACGCGGCCAAGGTCGATGGCCGGGCCATCAGCGTGCAGGAAGTCGACAACGTCGTGCGTGACCAGAGCGAGCGTGCGCGCCAGATCCTGGGCAACAACTACGATCCGCGCCAGTTCGAAGGCCCGGAAGCCCGCAAGTCGGTACTGGACCAGCTGATCCTGCAGCGCGTGATGGCCAACACCGTGGCGCGCGAGCACCTGACCGTGTCGGATGCCAAGCTGCTCGAGGAAATCAGCAACCTGCCGGCGATCGCCCAGCTGCCGCGCAAGGCGGACGGCAAGGTCGATGACAAGGCCTACCTGCAGCTGTTGCAGTCGCAGGGCATGACGCCCGAGCAGTTCGATGCCCGCATGCGCTTCGAGCTGGCGACGCAGCAACTGGGCGCATCGGTGGCCGCCACGGCGTTCATGCCCAAGTCGCTGCTCGAGCGCCTGATCGCCGTGCGCGACCAGCAGCGCGACGTGCAGGCGCTGGTGTTCAAGCCGGCCAGCTACACCGCCAAGGTGCAGCCCGATGCAGCCGCGCTGAAGGCTTACTACGACGGCCACCAGTCGGCATTCTCGGTGCCGGAGCAGGCCAAGGTCGAATACCTCGTGCTGTCGGGCGAAGCGCTTGCCGCCGCGCAGGCGGTCACGCCGGAAGAGTTGAAGTCGTACTACGAAAGCAATATCGCGCGCTTCCGTACCGATGAGCAGCGCCGCGCCAGCCATATCCTGATCGTCGCGCCGAAGGATGCGCCGGCTGCCGAACGCCAGGCCGCCAAGGACAAGGCGGCCAAGATGCTGGAAGAGCTGCGCAAGCATCCCGAGACCTTTGCCGACGTGGCGAAGAAGCAGTCGCAGGATCCGGGCTCGGCCGAGAAGGGCGGCGATCTCGGCTTCATGGGCCGGGGCGCCCTGGTCAAGCCGTTCGAAGACGCGATGTACGCGCTCAAGGATGGCCAGATCAGCGACGTGGTCGAGACCGACTACGGCTACCACATCATCAAGCTGACCGGCACCAAGCCGTCGGAAACCAAACCGCTTGAATCTGTGCGCACCGAACTGGAAGCGGAACTGCGCAAGCAGTTGGCCGACAAAAAGTTCGCCGAGCAGGCCGACGCCTTCGGCAACACGGTGTACGAACAGGCTGACAGCCTGAAGCCGGCCGCCGACAAGTTCAAGCTGACGATCCAGACCGCCGACAACGTGACCCGCCAGCCGAACCTGGCCCTGGGCGCGCAGAACCCGCTCAACAACGAGAAGGTGCTGAAGGCACTGTTCAGCGAAGAGTCGATCCAGAAGAAGCGCAATACCGAAGCCGTCCAGGTCGCACCGAATACGCTGGTCGCGGCCCGCATCGTCGACTATCGCCCGGCCACCGTGCGCAAGTTCGAGGAAGTGGAAGCCAAGGTGCGCGAAGGCTATATCGCCCAGCAGGCTGCGGAACTGGCTCGCAAGGACGGCGAGGCGCGCGTCGAGGCGCTGAAGAAAACCGACAGCGCCGATGGCTTCGGCGCGGTGCAGACCGTGTCGCGCGCCAAGGCCGATGGCGTGCCGCCGAAGGCAGTCGAGGCAGTGATGCGGGCCGATGCCACCAAGCTGCCCGCGGTGGTTGGCGTTGACCTCGGCGCCGATGGCTATGCCGTCTATCGCATCTCCAAGGTCAACCAGCCGGCGCAAGCCAACCCGGCGCAACGCCAGGCCGAGGCGCAGCAACTGTCGCAGCTCGCCGGCCAGGCCGACCTGCAGGCCTTCTATGAAAGCCTGAAGGCGCGCTCCAAGGTCAAGCTGTTGACGCCGGCGGGCAAGCAAGCGCAGGGTGCCGAGTAAGGCCAGCTAGGCGCCCCCGCGCCACGTGGCGCGCCGCAAGTAAAAACCCCTGCCATGGCGGCAGGGGTTTTTTGTTGTTGGAAGCTTCGTCGCAAACGTCTATTTTTCAGGGTCTATTTGTCAGCGCTGCGCTTGAGCATCGGCTTGAGCTGCGGCCACACCGTCTCCAGCAATGCAGGTTGCGCCTCGGCAGTGGGGTGGATGCGGTCTGGCTGGAACCAGTCCTGCCTGGCCATCACCTTGTCGAGGAAGAACGGCACCAGCCGCACCTTGTATTCGCCGGCCAGCTTCGGATACAGCGAGAAGAACTTTTCGGTGTAGTCCTGGCCATAGTTGGGCGGGATGCGCATGCCGACCAGCAGCACTCCGGCGCCGGCCTTCTGCGCGCTGCTGACGATCTGGCGCAGGTTGGACTCCGTGGTCTGCAGCGGCAGGCCGCGCAGGGCGTCGTTGGCACCCAGCTCCACCACCACGATGGCCGGCTTGTGCCGCGACAAGAGGTCCGGCAAGCGGGTCTTGCCGCCGATGGTGGTCTCGCCGCTGATGCTGGCATTGACGACGTTATAATCGAACCGCTCTTGCCTGAGCCGGTCTTGCAGCAGCGTGACCCAGCCGGTGCCGCGCGTGATGCCGTATTCGGCGGACAGGCTGTCGCCCAGCACCAGCAGCGCAGGCGCTGCGGCCTGTGCGGGCTGCATCCCGCCCAACATCGTCAGCGTCACCGCGGCTGCCAGCAGCAGCCTGCGCCTTTTGCCCCGGATCACTCGGATCACTTTATCCATGTCCTCTTCCATTCTTGCCGTCGAGTCCCTTGGAAAGACCGTAGCCGACACGACAGGTTCGCTGACGATTTTGCACGAGGTGTCGTTTTCCGTCACGCCGGGCGAAACGCTGGCCATCGTGGGCGCCTCCGGCTCGGGGAAGTCGACACTGCTGGGACTGCTGGCCGGGCTGGACCTGCCCAGCGCGGGCACGGTGCGCCTGCACGGGCAGGATCTGTATGCACTGGACGAGGACCAGCGCGCAGCGCTGCGCGGCCGGCATGTCGGTTTTGTGTTCCAGTCGTTCCAGCTGGTGGGGCACCTGACCGCGCTGGAAAACGTGATGCTGCCGCTCGAGTTGCGCGGTGAAACGTCGCAGGTGCGCGAGCGCGCAATGGACATGCTGCAGCGCGTCGGCCTGGGTGCGCGCCTGAGCCACTATCCGCGCACGTTGTCGGGCGGCGAGCAGCAGCGCGTGGCGCTGGCACGCGCATTTGTCGCGCGTCCCGACATCCTGTTTGCCGACGAGCCGACCGGCAGCCTCGACACGGCCACCGGCGAGGCCGTGATCGCGCTGATGTTCGCGCTCAACCGCGATGCCGGCTCGACGCTGGTGCTGGTCACGCATGACCGCTCGGTGGCGGCACGCTGCGGTCGCATCCTGACCATCGACGCCGGCCGCGTGGCCAGCGACGAATGGATGGGCGCGGAGGTCTGACGCGCTAGCTGGCAGCGCCTGCCTTCAGGACCGCGCGGGCGCGCTCGATCAGCGCCGAGGTCGAGGCATCGTGCTGGCCGGTGCCGGCGCCGGTGAGCTCGGCCTCGATCGGCCTGGCCAGGATTTTCCCCAGCTCCACGCCCCACTGGTCGAACGAATTGATCTTCCACACCACGCCCTGCACGAAGGTGCGGTGCTCATAGAGCGCGATCAGCGCGCCCAGCACGTGCGGCGTCAGGTCCTCCATCAGCAAGGTATTGCTGGGCCGGTTTCCATCGAACACCATATGCGCGATGCGCACTTCGTCGGTCAGGCCGGCGGCGCGCAATTCGTCTGCGCTGCGGCCGCGCATCAGCGCTTCGGCCTGCGCAAAGCAATTGGCGAGCAGCTTGGCGTGATGGCCCGGCAGCCGGCGCGGCGGCACCAGCGGCGCGACGAAATCCACCGGTACCACTTGCGAGCCCTGGTGGATCTGCTGGAAGTAGGCATGCTGGCCATTGGTGCCGGCCGTGCCCCACACCACGGGCGAGGTATGCGTGCGCACGCGCTGCCCGTCGAGCTGCACCGACTTGCCGTTGCTCTCCATCTCCAGCTGCTGCAGGAACGCGGGGAACAGTTCGAGCGAAGTCGAGTAGGGCGCCATGCAGCTGGTCGGCAGGTGCCAGAAATTGCGGTACCAGATGCCCAGCATGCCGAGGATCACCGGCATGTTGCGTTCCAGCGGCGCGGTGCGGAAGTGTTCGTCCATGGCGCGGCCCCCGGCGAGCAGGTCGGCGAACGCGTTGAAGCCCACGGCCAGCGTGATCGACAGCCCGACCGATGACCACAGCGAGAAGCGCCCGCCGATCCAGTCCCAGAACTCGAACATGTTGGCGGGATCGATGCCGAACTCGCGCACCGCTTCGGTATTGGTCGAGACCGCGACGAAATGCTTGGCCAGTTCGTTCTCGGCCACCCCATTGGCGATGAACCAGGCACGCGCGCTGCGCGCATTGGCCATGGTTTCCAGCGTGGTGAAAGTCTTGGAACAGACGATCACCAGCGTGCGCTGCGGGTCGAGGCGCACCAGCGTCTCGGCGAGGTCGGTGCCATCGACGTTGGAGACGAAGTGCATGCGCGGGCCGTGCTGGCCGTCGGAGTCGGACAGGTGTGACAGCGCGCGGCACACCATGCGCGGCCCGAGGTCGGAGCCGCCGATGCCGATGTTGATGACGTCGGTGATGCGTTGGCCCGAGGCGCCTTTCCATTCGCCGCCCCGCACGCGCTCGGAGAAGCTGCGCATGCGCTCCAGCACCTTCTGGATTGCCGGCATGACGCTTTCGCCGTCGACCTTGTAGCCATCGCCGGCCGTCGCGCGCAGCGCGACATGGAGCGCCGCGCGGTCTTCGGTAGTGTTGATATGCTCGCCGGCAAACATCGCGTCGCGCCGCAGCGGCACGCCGGATTCGGCCGCCAGTTGCACCAGCAGCCGCATGGTCTCGGGCGTGATGCGGTTCTTCGAGTAGTCCAGGTAGAGGCCGGCGGCTTCCAGCGAGAACTGCGAGACGCGCTGCTTGTCCTCGGCATCGAACCACTCGCGCATCTGTGCATCGCGGATCGTGTCATGGTGCCGAAGCAGGGCGTTCCAGGCGTGAAGGTCAGTGGGCATGCAGGACAATTCAGGTTGCAGGGGTGAACCGAGTCGCAGGCGAAAGTATAGCGTCAGCAATGTGACCATTCGGGCAGGGCGCCGCGCCATATCGTTACCACTTGCAACATAGCATCGGGCGTGCCAGCCAGCTATCGGACATTGTCTGACGGCCCCGTCGTGACCGGCCGCGCGCGCAACCGCGCCGCCACCGCGCGCAACACCGGCTCGCCGCCGGCAACGCACAGTCCACCCAGGCAGATGACGCCGATCCCTGCCGCCGTCGTCCAGTCAGGCAACTGCCCGAACGCCAGGTAGCCGACCACGGTGGCCGAGATGATCTGCAGGTACAGGAAAGGACTCAGGAACGAGGCATCGGCGTGCTGGAAGGCACGGATGACGAAATAGTGGCCGAGCGACCCCGTGATCCCCGCCGACAGCAGCAGCGCACATTGCATCGGCGTGGGCCAAGCGGTGAACCAGAAGAAGGGCACGATCAGCGAGGTCAGGCAGGCGCCGGTCACGCCGCTCTGGATCAGCGTGGTCATGGGCGCGTCATGCGCGGCAATGCGGCGCGTCAGCATCTGCAGCAGCGCGAACACCATTGCCGACAGCAGCCCCAGGCCCACGCCAAGCGGGCTAAGCTGCCCGCCGGGGCGCACGACCACCAGCATGCCGGCAAAGCCGACGATCACGCCTGTCCAGCGCATCCAGCGCGCGTGCCGCCCGGGGCGCTCGCCCAGCAACCACGGCGACAGCGCCACCACGAACAGCGGCGCGCAGAAGTTCAGCGCCGTGGCCTGCGCCAGCGGCATCAGCATCAGCACGCTGAAGAACACCAGCGTCGACACGAGCATCAGGCCGCCGCGCAGCCACTGCAGGCCGGGCTTTGCCGGGCGCCAGTGGCGCCGCCAGCCGGCCGGCCGCAGCAGCAGGAAGATTGCGATGACATGGCCGACATAGCGCACCCACGCCACCGCGACCAGCGGCAGGCCCTGCTGCGTCAGCGTCTTGCTGGTGGCGTCGAGCAGGCTCAGTACCCATTGGCCGATCACCAGCAGGGCGATGCCGGCCAGCAGCTGGCGGCGGTCGGACGGGTCGCGCAGCAATGCCGCGCCAGCCGTCATGCGCCGTTCCCCGCTAGCAAACGGTTGAACACGGCGCGTGCGGGCAGATACAGCTCGCTGGCAGTCACGCCGGCCGGTCCGGTGCCTTGCGCGACCAGGTCGTCCGCCGCCTGGCCATGGATCCATACCGCCGCCTGCGCGGCCGGCAGCGGCGGCATGCCTTGCGCCAGCAATGCGCCGATCATGCCGGCCAGCACGTCGCCGGTGCCGGCGCTGGCCAGCGCCGCGTTGCCGGTCGGGTTCAGCGTGGCGGGGCTGCCGTCCGGTGCCGCGATCACCGAGCCCGAGCCTTTCAGTACGACCACTGCCTGCCATTGCCTGGCCAGCGCGGTCGCCGCCGCGATGCGGTCGCGCTGCACGTCTGCCACCGGGGTGCCCATCAGGCGCGCCGCTTCAAGCGGGTGCGGCGTCATCACGCAGGGTGCGCGGGCGGCGGCCAGCGCGCCTGCATTGGCGGAATCGGCGGCGAGCAGGTTGAGCGCATCCGCGTCGAGCACCGTTGGCACCGGCGCCGCGGCAAGTGCCTGCAGCAGCCGCGCGAAGTGCCGCTGCGCCGTGGCGTCGGTGCCAAGTCCGGGACCGATCACCAGTGCCGACATCGCGCCCGGCGCCAGCCCGTCAAGCGCATGCAACATCAGTTCCGGATGCACAGGGTCGATGAGCGGCGCCGGCTGCGCGAGAAAACCGATATGGACCTTGCCCGCGCCCAAAAACTGCGCAGCGCGGGCACCGAGCAAGGGCGCGCCGGTCATGCCATGGTTGCCGCCGATCACCGCCAGCGAGCCATGCGTGCCCTTGTTGCTGGCATGGTGCCGTCGCGGCAGCGCTGCGCCGAACAGCGCCGTGCCATTGGCCAGTGCATGCGGCGGTTGAGCGGGAGGGTAGTCGAGGCCGATCGGCGCGATGTCGATGGCGCCGGCGCAGTCGCGGCCATCCAGCGTCAGCAGGCCGGGCTTGGCGGCAATGAAGGTCAGCGTGCGGCGGGCGCGGATCGCCGGTGCGCCCGCACCGGTGTCGGCGAACAGCCCGCTGGGGATGTCGAGCGCGAATACGGGCAGCCCGCTGCGGTTGACCTGACCGATCCACCACGCCATGGCGCCGCTGGCCGCGCGGTTCAGCCCGATGCCGAGCAGGCCGTCGACGATGGCGGCGGCCTGCGGCGGCCAGTCCGGTGCGGGATCTGACGCGGAGGCCGGCATGTCCCCGACTTCGCGTATCGGCACGCCTGCCGCCTGCGCCCGCTGCCATGCGATGGCCGCATCGGCCGGCAGCCTGGCAGGGTCCGCTGCGCTCCATACCTGCACCGTGCGGCCGGTGCCGTGCAGCAGCGTCGCAGCCACCAGCGCGTCGCCACCGTTGTTGCCGGGCCCGGCAAGAAACAGCAATGGACCTGCTGGCGCATGCCGTGCCAGCCAGTCCGCGGCGGCGGCGCCGGCGCGCGACATCAGCGTGAACGACGGCAGTCGCGCGAATGCGTCGTTCTCGATGCGACGGATGGCGGCGACGTCGTACAGCGGAACCGCCAATGGCGCAGCGGCGTCGAGCTCAAACCAGCCGTCGCTCTGGTCTGGCGGCGCGGCGGTGGAAGCGGCAGGATGGCTCATGTGGGGTTGGTTATCTGGCGGGGCCAAGGCCATGGCGGTCTGGCAGCAGGCCCTCCATGTCGATGTCGGGCCCGCGTGCCGCGCCGGCGCTGGCGGCGATCTGGTCAGCCGCAATCTTGCCTGATCCGCAGCTCATCGCCCAGCCCGTCGAACCGTGGCCGAGGTTAAGGAACAGGCCGGGCACGGCAGTGGGGCCGATCAGCGGCGGGCCGTCCGGCAGCATCGGGCGCGCGCCGGCCCATTGCGTGGCTTCCTGGTAGTTGCCCGCCACCGGGAACCAGTCGCGCGCGACCTTGACCAGCGTGCGCAGCGCGGCGGGGCGCAGGTCGAGCCGGCGCGAACCCAGCTCGGCGGTGCCGGCGACGCGCATGCGGTTGCCCAGCCGCGTGATCGCGATCTTGTACGACTCGTCCATCAGCGCGCCCAGCGGCGCCTGCAGTTCGTCGCGCACCAGCAGCGTGATCGAGTATCCCTTGACCGGATACAGCGGCACGCGCAAGCCCAGCGGCCGCAGCAGCGGGGCACTGTCGACCCCGGCGGCGACCAGCACGCGGTCGGCAGCCAGCACCGGCGCGCTTGCGTTCTCGCCGTGCGCGAGTTCGACCCGCAGCTTGCCGCCCTGATCCGTACGGATGCGCGCAACCTGGGTTTCGAAGCGGAATGCGACCCCCGCCGCCTCGGCATGCCGGTGCAGCGCGCGCACGAACATCGGGCAGTTGCCGGACTCGTCCTCGGGCAGGTGCAGGCCGCCTGCCAATGGCGTATCGGCCGCCAGGCCAGGTTCGATGCGCCGGCATTCCTGCGCGCTGACCAGCCGGTGCGGCACGTTGTTCTCGCGCAGCAGCGCCACCGCCGGGCCTGCCAGGTCCAGGTCGCGCGCGGTGCGGAACAGCTGCAGGTAGCCCTGCGACTGCTCGTAGTCGATTTCCAGCTCGCTGCGCAGCCGGTGCAGGCAGGCGCGGCTGTAGAAGGCCAGCCGCTGCATGCGCAGCTTGTTGGCGCGGTAGCGTTCCAGGTTGCACTCGCGCAGCCACCGCGCGATCCAGCGCCACATCGCCGGGTCCGCCGACGGGCGGAACACCACCGGCGCCTCGCGCGCGAACAGCGTGCGCAGCACCTTGCCCGGCATGCCCGGCGCCGCCCACGGCGTGACATAGCCCGGCGCGATCATGCCGGCATTGCCAAAGCTGGTCTCCTGCGCGGGCGCGGCGCGCCGCTCCAGCACGGTCACGTCGAAACCGGCCTGGCGCAGGTACCACGCGGAACAGACGCCGATCACGCCGGCGCCGATGACAATCACATGCATGCGGTCAGCCGCCTCCGCGCGGCGCATCGGCTCAAAAGCGGCGTCCGGCCCATGCTATCTGACCTCCTGCTGCATGACCAGGTCGGGCAGCCACGTCACCACCTGCGGCCAGATCGTGATGATGCCGATGGCGACCACCATCATCATGAAGAACGGCAGCGAGACCCGGGCGATATAGTTGCTGTCCTTGCCGGTCATGCTCTGCAGCACGAACAGGTTGAACCCGACCGGCGGCGTCACCTCGGCGATCTCCACCAGCAGCACGATGAAAATGCCGAACCAGACCAGGTCGAACCCTGCTGCCTGCACCATCGGCAGCACGGTAGCGGTGGTGAGCGCGATCATCGAGATGCCGTCGAGCGCGGTGCCGAGCACGATGTAGATCACCGTCAGCACCGCGATCAGCGCCCACGGCGACAGCTGCAGCGCGGCCACCCATTCGGCCAGCGCGCGCGGAATGCCGGTAAAGCTCATCGTCACCGACAGGAACGAGGTGGCGCCGAGCACGAACATGATCATCGCGGTCAGGCGCGTCGCCGACATCAGGCTGTCCCAGAACGCCGCACGCGTGAGCGAGCCGCCGGCCCACGCCAGCCCCAGCGACGCCACCACGCCATAGGCCGCGGCTTCGGTCGCGGTAGCGTAGCCGGTGACCATGACCCAGGTGATGAAGGCGATCAGCACGATGCACGGCAGCAACTGCCGTATCGACGCCAGCCGCGCATGCCAGTCGAAGCGGTCCGGCGCGGGGGTCTTGTCCGGGTTGGCCAGTGCCCAGACCACGATATAGCCGGAGAACAGCAGCATCAGCATCAGCCCGGGGACAAAGCCGGCCAGGAACACGCGGATGATCGATACGTCCGCCGACACCGCATACACCACCATCGTGATCGACGGCGGGATCAGGATGCCCAGCGTGCCCGCGCACGACAGCGAGCCGAGTGTGGTGCGCTCGTCGTAGCCGCGCCGCGTCAGCTCCGGCAACGCGGATTTGGCAATGGTGGCGCACGTTGCCGCCGACGACCCCGACACCGAGCCGAAGATGCCGCAACCCAGGATGTTGACGTGCATCAGCCGCCCGGGCAGCCAGTTCAGCCACGGCGACAGCCCGTTGAACATCTGCTCGGACAGCTTGGTGCGGAACAAAATCTCGCCCATCCACACAAAGAGCGGCAGCGAGGCCAGCGTGTAAGACGCGCTCGACGACCACCACGCGTTGGCCAGGCTCACCAGCGCCTCGCGGTCGGAGAACACTACCAGTCCGATCCACGACGTGACGGCGATCGCCACCGGGATCCACGCGCCGATCGCCAGGAAGACGATCATCACCAGCAGCAGGATCAATGCAACCAGGACCGTGCTCATCAGACCGTCTCCCCGAAATCGCCGGCAGCGAGCTTGGCTTCGTGCGCCAGCTGGTAGCGCGGCTTCTGCCGGCGCACCACGCGCAGCCATTCATCGGCCACCGCCAGCAGGAAGCCGATGATGCCGAGCACCGCGAAGCTCTGCGGAATCCACAGCGGGATCACGATCTGTCCCTGCGAGACATCGCCGATGTCCCAGCTTTGCCAGGCGAAGGTGCCGAGCGCCCAGGCCGCGTAGGCGGCAAACGCCAGGCAGACGGTCAGCGAGGCCACCTCCAGCACCCAGCGCCTGCGCGGGCCGACGGCTTCGAGCAGCATTTCCACGCGCACGATGCCGCCGTGCTGGAAGGTCTGGCCAAGCACGAGAAAGGCGGAGGCCGCGCACAGCCAGGCGACGATATCGTCGCCGCCCTTGAAGATCACCGCGGTCTCGCGCGACAGCGACATCAGGATCATGATCACGCAGACGGCGAGAATGCAGAGCGCGCCGAGCGCGGCAAACAGGTCGAGCAGGCGGTCGAGCCAGCGCTTGGGGAGTGGGGCAGTCGGCATGATGGCAGCGTAAGGAAGGAGGAAATCCCCGCCATGCCAGCCTGCACGGCCTGGCGGGAGGCTGCGGTGCTGGCGAGCTTACTTGCGATAGGCGTTGAGGATGGCCTTGCCGTCATCGCCCGCGGTCTTGGCCCAGTCGTCCACCATGGTCTGGCCGACCTTCTGCATGTCGGCCTTGAGCTGCGGCGAGGGCGGCTGCACCGTCATGCCGTTCTTCGACAAGGTGGCCAGGTACTCCCTGGTCTTCTGCTCCGAGACCTGCCAGCCGCGCTTCTCGGCGTCGGCGACGGCCTTGAGCAGCGCGTCCTGGGTGGGCTTGTCCAGCGCCGCGAAGGCCTTCTTGCTGACCACCAGCATGTTCTTGGGCAGCCACGCATCCACGGTATAGAAGTACTTCACGCTTTCCCACACCTTGGTGTCGACCCCGGTCGCGCCCGACGACATGAACGAATTGACCGTGCCGGTGGCCAGCGCCTGCGCCAGGTCGGCCGCCTGGATCGTCACCGGCTGCGCGCTGACCAGTTCGGCGATGCGCGAGGTGGCTGGGTTGTAGGCCCGCCACTTCAGTCCTTTCATGTCGGCCGCCGAGTTGATCGGCTTGTTGGCGTAGATGCCCTGGGGCGGCCAGGCCACCGCATAGAGCAGCTTCATGCCCTGCTTGTCGAGCACCTTCTCGGTGACCGGGCGCGATGCCTGCCACAGCTTGTAGGCATCGGTGTAGCTGGTGGCCAGGAACGGCACCGCATCGACACCGAACACCGGGTTCTCGTTGGCCAGCAGCGACATCAGGATCTCGCCCATCTGCACCTGGCCGGTCTGCACGCCGCGCTTGATCTCGTTGGCCTTGAGCAGCGAGCCGTTGGGATGCAGCACGATCTTGAGCTTGCCGCCGGTCGCCTTGTCGACGTCGTTGGCCATCTGCTGCAGGTTTTCCGTGTGCAGGTTGCCCGCCGGGTAGCCGGTGGGCAGATCCCACTTGGTATCCGCCTGTACCGTCATGGCGGCCAGCGCCAGGCCGGCCGCAACGATTGCCTTGACTCGCATCTCGATCTCTCCTGGTGTGCGCGCGGGGCGCGGTTGTACAGCTTGTCTGCGTACTACCTGGTGCCTTCCGCGGCGTGGGCCGCGGTCAGCGCAAGATCAACAGCGCGGCGGTGGTCTCAGTCGTCGCGCGAAGACGGTTGCACGATCCGTTCCAACGCAAGCGCCGTGCCCAGCAGTTTGGCATCGCGCATCGGGCCGTGCGACAGCATCAGCCCGACCGGCAGCTCGTCCGGCGCGTGGCAGGGCAGCGAGATCGAGCAGCCGTCAAAGAAATTGAAGGCCGAGGTGTTGCGCAACAGCAGGGCATTGACGCGGAAGAATTGCGCGTCATCGGTGCGCAGCGGCGCGATCTCGGGGGCGACCATCGGCACGGTCGGGCACACCACGGCGTCGAAGCGGGCCAGACGCGCTTCCATGCGGGCGATCCAGCCGAGCCGGGCGCGGCCCAGGTCGATATAGTCGGCGGCGCTGACCGCTGCGCCGCGGTCGATGCGCGATGCCACGCGCGGGTCGTACAGCTCGCGCTTGGCAGCCAGCACATGGCGGTGGATGGCATAAGCCTCGGGCGCGCTGAAGCCGCCCTGTGCGTTCAGGGCGGCGAGTTCGCCAAGCTCGGGCAGGTCGACATGTTCCAGCTGCACGCCGGCAGCCGACAGCCGGCCGAGTGCGCGGTCGAAGGCGCGGGCCACGACAGGATCGAGATCGTCCAGCAGATACTGGCGGGGAATGGCCAGCCGCGTCGCCGACGGGCCGGTGACGCGCGGCAGCACCGCCTGGTCGGCGATCACGGCATCCACCGCGACGCAGTCGCCAACCGTGCGCGCCATGGCGCACGCGGTGTCGAGCGTGTACGACAACGGGAAGGCACCGGTCAGAGGCACGCGCCGGGCAGTCGGCTTGAAGCCTGTGATGCCGCACAGCGCGGCCGGGATGCGGATGGAGCCGCCGGTATCGCTGCCGAGCGCCGCGACCGCCAGCCCGAGCGCCACCGACACTGCCGCGCCCGACGATGAGCCGCCGGGAATGCGCGGCGTGCCGGGCTCGCTGGCCGGGTTGACCGGGGTGCCGTAGTGGGGATTGATGCCGACGCCGGAGAAGGCGAACTCCGTCATATTGGTCCGGCCGACGATGGCCGCGCCCGCCTGGCGCAGGCGTGCCACCACGGTCGCGTCCGCCGTCGCCGGGGCGGCATCCCGGCGCACGACCGAGGCCGCGCGCGTGATGTCTCCCGCCACGTCATAGAGGTCTTTCACCGAGACCGGCAGGCCGGACAGCGGGTGCAGCGTCTTGCCGGCGCCGCTGGCGGCATCGGCGGCGCGCGCGACCTGCGCGGCGGCCTCGAAGGTGCTGTGCAGGAACACGGCTTCGGCGGCGGGCGCGGCTGCTGCGGCGGCGGCCTGCTCAAGGACGGCTGCGCGGCTGGTGGCGCCCTCGCGCAGGCGGCTGTTCAGGGTATCGAGATCGGGAAGCATGGATGGCATGGGCGCGGCGGAGCGGTACCGGGGGTGGTGATCATGCTCATAATTCGCGAATCAAGTGTCAAGCTAAAAATGCCGAATGGCGCGCATAAGCGTTGACAGCAGCGCACTGCGGCGGTCGACGCCCACGGTAACGAAGAACATCACTCGGGTGATAAATTGCGCAAAGTGATGCATAAGCGTTATCACGAATCCATGCAACACCGCGCCGCCGTGATGGCGCAATGCAAAATCCCCCGCCCGGCAAGGTACAATAGCGGTTTCCCGCCAGCCGGACGCCCCATGCAGCGGTGCCGGCCAAGCAGCAGCATTACCCAGGCCCATTACCCAGGCCTTTGTTAGCCTTTACCCAGGCCTTACCTCCACGCCTCCCTGACCGCTACGATCATGGCGCATTTCTCGTGCTTCCCCGGCGCTTTGGCGCTTTCCGCCTTCCGTCAGCAACGCCTGCTCACCGCCCTGCGGCAAATCGATGCCGATATCGAATCGGTGCACGGCCAGTTCCTGCATTTTGTTGACGCGCAGACGCCGCTGTCGGCCGACGACCAGTCGCGCGTGGCGGCACTGCTGACCTATGGCGCACCCTTCGCCGAGCAGCCCGAGGGCGACCGCTTCGTCGTGATCCCGCGCTTCGGCACGATCTCGCCGTGGGCCAGCAAGGCGACCGACATCGCCCACAACTGCGGCCTCACGCATATCCACCGCATCGAGCGCGGCATCGAGATCACCGTGGTCTGCAAGAAGGGCCTGCTGCGCGGCCGCAAGTCGCTGGACGCGGACACCCGCGCCGCCGTCGCCGCGCACCTGTTCGACCGCATGACCGAGACCGTGGTCGCCTCGCGCGAGGACGCCGCCGGCCTGTTCCGGGAACTGCCGGCCAAGCCGCTGCGCTTCATCGACATCGCCGCCGGCCGCAGCGCGCTGGCCGCGGCCAACGTCGAGATGGGCCTGGCGCTGTCCGAGGACGAGATCGACTACCTGGTCGATGCCTACGCGAAGCTGGAGCGCAACCCGACCGACGTCGAGCTGATGATGTTCGCGCAGGCCAACAGCGAACACTGCCGCCACAAGATCTTCAACGCCACCTGGACCATCGACGGCGTGCAGCAGGACAAGTCGCTGTTCGCGATGATCCGCAATACGCACCAGCTCAATCCGCAAGGCTCGATCGTGGCCTACTCGGACAACTCGGCGGTGATGGAAGGCGATGTGGCCGAGCGCTGGTTCCCGCGCGGCGATGACCACAAGTACGGCCGCCACGAGGCGCTGACGCACACGCTGATGAAGGTGGAGACACACAACCACCCGACTGCGATCTCGCCGTTCCCGGGCGCTTCGACTGGCGCCGGCGGTGAAATCCGCGACGAAGGCGCGACCGGCCGCGGCGCCAAGCCCAAGGCCGGCCTGACCGGCTTCACGGTGTCCAACCTGATGCTGCCCGACGCCGTCGAGTCCTGGGAAAACGACCGCGACGCCGCCCAGCCGGTGGCGCACCGCAACCCCGACGACAAGCCCGGCGTGACCGGCAAGCCCGACCGCATCGCCTCGCCGCTGCAGATCATGATCGACGGCCCGCTGGGCGGCGCCGCGTTCAACAATGAATTCGGCCGCGCCAACCTGGGGGGCTACTTCCGCGTCTACGAGCAGAACGTCGGCGGCACCGTGCGCGGCTACCACAAGCCGATCATGATCGCGGGCGGTATCGGCAATATCGACGCTTCGCATACGCACAAGAACCCCCTGCCGGCCGGCACGCTGCTGATCCAGCTGGGCGGCCCGGGCATGCGCATCGGCATGGGCGGCGGCGCCGCCAGCTCGATGGCGACCGGCACAAACACCGCCGACCTGGACTTCGACTCGGTCCAGCGCGGCAACCCCGAGATGGAGCGCCGCGCGCAGGAAGTGATCAACGCCTGCTGGCAGCTTGGCGACGCCAACCCGATCCTGTCGATCCACGACGTCGGCGCGGGCGGCATCTCGAACGCCTTCCCTGAACTGGTTGACGGCGCCGACCGTGGCGCGCGCTTCGACCTGCGCCAGGTGCACCTGGAAGAGTCCGGCCTGTCGCCGGCGGAGATCTGGTGCAATGAGTCGCAGGAGCGCTATGTGCTGGCGATCGCGCCGGACAGCTTCCCGCAGTTCCAGGCCATGTGCGAGCGCGAGCGTTCGCCGTTCGCCGTGGTCGGTATTGCCACCGAGGAAAAGCAGCTGCAACTGGTCGACGCCAGTGTCGACGCCGCGCTCAAGGAGCACTACGCCGTCAACATGCCGATGGACGTGCTGCTGGGCAAGCCGCCGCGCATGCACCGCGACGTCAAGCGCGTCGAGCAGCCGCTGCCGGCCGTGGACGTGACCGGCATCAGCCTGGAGCAGGCCGTGCGCGACGTGCTGCGCCATCCGACCGTGGCCAACAAGTCGTTCCTGATCTCGATCGGCGACCGCACCGTGGGCGGCATGAACGCGCGCGACCAGATGGTTGGTCCGTGGCAGGTTCCGGTGGCCGACGTGGCCGTGACCACGCTGGACTACAAGGGCAATGCCGGCGAAGCGATGACCATGGGCGAACGCACCCCGCTGGCCGTGATCGACGCCCCGGCTTCGGGCCGCATGGCGATCGGCGAGGCGCTGACCAACCTGGCTGCCGCGCCGGTCAAGGACCTGGGCAAGGTCAAGCTGTCGGCCAACTGGATGGCGGCCTGTGGCGTGGAAGGCGAGGACGCAAAGCTCTATGACACCGTGCATGCGGTCGGCATGGAACTGTGCCCGGCACTCGGCATCAGCATCCCGGTCGGCAAGGATTCGCTGTCGATGCGCACCAAGTGGCAGGACGAAGGCGTCAACAAGGAAGTGGTGGCGCCTGTGTCCCTGATCATCTCGGCCTTCGCCGCGGTGGACGACGTCAACCGCACGCTGACGCCCCAGTTGCGCACCGATGCGGGCGACACCGTGCTGATCGCCGTCGACCTGAGCCGCGGCAAGAACCGCATGGGCGGCAGCATCCTGGCGCAGGTCACGCAGCAGGTGGGCGACAGCGCGCCGGACGTCGACAACGCTGAGGACCTGAAGAACTTCTTCAACGTGATCCAGCGCCTGAACCGCGAGGGCAAGCTGCTGGCCTACCACGACCGTTCCGATGGCGGCTTCATCGCCACGCTGGCCGAGATGGCCTTTGCCGGCCACTGCGGCGTGTCTCTGAACGTCGACATGCTGGCGCTTGATCCGCAGCAGGAGCAGGACTACGGCGACGCCAAGAACTGGGCCCAGCAGATCGCCGAGCGCCGCAATGACCAGACCCTGCGCGCGCTGTTCTCGGAAGAACTGGGTGCGGTGGTGCAGGTGCGCCTGCAGGACCGCGACGCGGTCTTCGCGGTGCTGCGCGAGGCCGGCCTGTCGGCATGCAGCCATGTGGTCGGCAAGCCCAATACTACCGACCAGGTCGAAATCTATCGCGACGCCAAGAAGGTGTTCGGCGCGTCGCGCACGGACCTGCAGCGCAACTGGAGCGAAGTCAGCTGGCGCATCGCGCGCCTGCGCGACAACCCGGCCTGCGCGGACAGCGAATATGACCGCCTGCTGGATGCTGCCGATCCTGGCATCAGCCCGGTGCTGACGTTCGATCCGGCGGAGGACATCGCCGCGCCGTTCATCGCTACCGGCGCGCGTCCGCGCGTGGCCATCCTGCGGGAGCAGGGCGTCAACTCGCAGATCGAGATGGCGTACAGCATGGATCGTGCGGGTTTCGATACGCACGACGTGCACATGAGCGACCTGATCGCCGGCCGCGCCAACCTGGCTGACTTCAAGGGCTTCGTGGCCTGCGGCGGCTTCAGCTATGGCGACGTGCTCGGCGCCGGTGAAGGCTGGGCCAAGACCATCCTGTTCAACGCCCAGATGGCCGAGCAGTTCGCGGCGTTCTTCAACCGCCAGGACACCTTCGCGCTGGGCGTGTGCAATGGCTGCCAGATGATGAGCAACCTGGCCCCGATCATCCCGGGGGCGGGCGCGTGGCCGCAGTTCACGCGTAACCAGTCGGAGCAGTACGAAGCACGTTACGTCACGGTGGAGGTGCAGTCGTCGCCGTCGATCTTCTTTGCCGGCATGGAAGGCAGCCGCATTCCGATCGTGGTTGCACACGGTGAAGGGTTTGCCGACTTCTCGCAGCAAGGGAATGTCGGGGATGCCAGGGTGGCGCTGCGGTTTGTCGATAACTACGGTGCGCCGACGCAAACCTATCCGCTGAACCCCAATGGCTCGCCCGAGGGTATCACCTCGGTGACCACCGTCGACGGGCGCTTCACCGTGCTGATGCCGCACCCGGAGCGCGTGTTCCGGGCTGCGACCATGAGCTGGGCGCCGGATGCGTGGAAGCAGGTTGGCGATGGTGCCAGCCCGTGGATGCGGATGTTCCGGAATGCGAGGAAGTGGGTGGGGTAAGGGCCCTGCCTCAATGCTTGGTGCCTTCGCGGCTGGTGACATGTCACCAGCTGCGAGGGCTGTCGAGAATCTACGAGAGCCGATTCACCCCAAAACCGGCGCCATCAACCTAGAACTCCAAGACGCATACGCATACGTCAACATCCGCCCTGACTCAAAGCCAGGCACCGGCTTGATTTCGCCCCGAGCCTCCTTGTACGCCACCACAGCGTGCAGGATTTTCTCAGGCGCATAACGATCACGCAGGGGAAGGTAGGGATGGAGCTGGCGCCAGCCTGGAGCGGCGCCGTCCAAGGTCGCCCAGGCCAGCGCGCAATAGCACATGCCCCGGGAAGTGAGATGCCACAGTTGCCAGTAGGGGGCGGTCGTCTCCACACGCTGCATCGTTCAACCTTGCAGGACCGGTGAGGCGACCGGTCCGTGATTACTGGATTTTCGCCTTGTCCTTCAGCGACTTCATCATGGCCTGGAACTGCTCGCGCTGCCAGTTCTGGTCGCCCATCATCATCTGCATCAGCTGCGGCTTGACCTCTTCGAACGACGGGATCTTGGCGTCGCGCACGTCCACCAGTTCGATGATGTGCCAGCCGAACTGGGTCTTGACCGGCGTATCGGTCATCTGGCCCTTCTTCAGGCCGGTCATGGCCGCGGAGAACTCCGGCACGTAGCTGCTGCTGTTGGCCCAGTCCAGGTCGCCGCCATTGGCGGCCGAGCCCGGGTCCTTCGAGGCGGCCTTGGCCTGGTCCTCGAACTTCGCGCCGCCCTTGATCTTGGCGATGATGGCCTTGGCGTCGGCTTCCTTTTCCACCAGGATATGGCGGGCATGGTATTCCTTGCCATTGCCGAACTGCGACTTGATCTTGTCGTACTGCTTGCGCAGTTCGGCGTCGCTGGCGCCGTGGGTCTTGACGTAGTCCTCGAACACCGCGCCGGCCAGCACGTTCAGGCGTGCCTGTTCCAGTTGCTCCTGCACGTCGTCGCGCTGGGTGATACCGCGCTTGTTGGCTTCCTGCACGAGCAGTTCGCGGTCGATCAGCATGTCGCGGCCACGCTTGCGCAGCTCCGGATTGTCGGGCTGGCCGGTGCCGGCGATCAACTTGTCCAGCTTTGCCGACGGAATGGCCTTGCCATTCACGACGGCGGCATTCTGGGCGATGGCCGGCAGGCTGCCAGCTGCAAGCACAGCCGCCAGGCTGAACGAGAGGACGGAGGTCTTCATGGAATCTGGTCTGAGAGTTGCTGAAAGAAGCGCGCCTATGCGCGCGATTGGTACTCTTGGTCGGTGTACGCAGTCACGGCCAAGGCGTGGATCTGCGCGGGGAACAGACTGCGCAGCGCATCATACACCATGCGGTGTCGTGCAACCCTGCTGTGACCTGCAAAGCGCTCGCTGACGATTGTCACGTCGTAATGTCCGCCGCCGGATGCGGCGCCGGCATGTCCGGCGTGCAGTGCGCTGTCGTCGCGCACGGCCAGGTGGCTGGGGGCGAGCGCTTCTCGCAGCAACGCCTCGATCGTGGCGGGATTGGCTGCCATCGGTGGTTTCCTTCTCGGAGATAAATCGGCAGGAGCGTCAGTCCTGGCTGTTCTCGGGCATGTGCCGCGACAGCCAGACGCTCTGCGCGACGATGAATACCAGCATCAGCCCCATGCTGCCGAACAGCTTGAAATTGACCCAGACGTCGGTGGAGAACTGATAGGCCACGTAGAGGTTGAGCACACCCATGGCCGCGAAGAAGCCGGCCCAGGCGGCATTCAGGCGCGTCCACACCGGATCGGGCAAGGTGACCTGCTTTTCCATCATGGCGCGGATCAGGTTCTTGCGCCATACCATCACCGACCCCAGCAGCGCCACGGCGAACATCCAGTAGAGCACCGTCGGCTTCCACTTGATGAAGGTTTCGTTGTGCAGCACCAGCGTCGCGCCGCCGAACACGGCGATGATCAGCAGGCTGACCCACTGCATCGGCTCGACCTTGCGGTGGCGGAACCAGACCCAGCCGATCTGCACCACCGTCGCGGCGATGGCCACGGCGGTGGCGGTGTAGATGTCGGCCAGCTTGAAGGCGGCGAAGAACAGGATGACCGGAAACAGGTCGAACAGGAATTTCATGCGATACCAGGTAGTTGCCGGCCCGAGGGCCGGGGCTTGTCCTCAGCGCTGGGGGTCGCGCCGGGGTTCGTTGCCGCTGCCGGCATCGTGGGCATGATCCGCCTCACGCTGCGCCGGGTCGCGGTCATCGAATTTTAGCGCAGCCGAGTTGATGCAATAGCGCAGGCCGGTCGGGGCCGGCCCGTCCTCGAACACATGGCCCAGGTGGCTGCCGCATTCCTTGCAGCGGACTTCCACCCGCACCATGCCGTGGCTATGGTCGGCGTGCTCGGCAATGACCTCGCCGTTGATGGGACGGAAATAGCTGGGCCAGCCGCAGCCGGCGTCGAACTTGGTGGCGGACTCGAACAGCGGCGTGCCGCAGCCGACACAGTTGTAGATGCCGCGTTCCCAGTGGTCCCAGTAGCGGCCGGTGAAGGGGCGCTCGGTCGCGGCTTCGCGCGTCACACGGTATTCGATGTCGGAGAGCTGGTCACGCCACTGGGCTTCGGTCTTGGTGGTGGTCATTGTCGTTTCCTCACGGTCTTGCCGAGGTCATGGCCCCGGAACCTTCGTTGGTCGTCGCACTGGCGCGAACCTTACACCGTACGGCGCCGGCGTGCAGGCTCCGGCGCATGCGCAATCCAGTCATGACGAGCAGCTGACTTCCAGCCCGGCGGCCCAGTCAGGCGGCAGCGCGGCGTAGTGATCCGCCTCGGGCTGCTCGTCGAAGGGGCGCGACAGCACCGCCAGCAGGCGCTCGACTTCGCTGAAATCCTTTTCGCGCGCGCGCCGGATCGCGGTCTCGGCAAGGTGGTTGCGCAGCACGTATTTGGGGTTCACCGCCAGCATTTCCAGTTCGCGCGCGGCGTCGTCCGATTGCTCCGCACGCAGCCGCGCGCGGTAGTCGGCGGCCCAGGCGTCGAAGGCGGCGCGGTCCAGGAACAGGTCGCGCACCGGCGCATCGCGCGAGCCATCCTGCGACGAGATGCCGCACAGCTTGCGCCAGAACAGCGTGTAGTCGACGCGCTGCCCATGCAGCAGCTGGAACAGGCTGGTCAGCAGCGGTTCGTCGGCCTTGTCGTTCGCAACCCCGTCGCCGCCGGCCGGCGGGCGCAGGCCAAGCTTGGCGCGGTAGTGGCGGAAGAAGGCGGCGGCATAGCGGTCGCGGAACGGGTCGAGCGCTGCGCGCGCCGACTCGACAGCGGCATCGCGGGCGCCTTCCTTGTCGGTGTCCTCCGCCGGCAGCCACAGCGGCAGCAGTGCCTGCGCCAGACAGTGCAGGTTCCAGAATGCCACCTGCGGTTGCTGGCTGTAGGCGTAGCGGCCCTGCGTATCGGAGTGGTTGCAGATATGGTTGGCGTCGAACGCATCGAGGAAGCCGAACGGGCCGTAGTCGATGGTCAGGCCCAGGATCGACATATTGTCGGTGTTCATCACACCGTGGCAGAAACCGATGGCCTGCCAGTGCGCGACCAGGTCGGCGGTGCGCAGCGAGACTTCGCGCAACAGCGCCTGGTAGGGCTGTGCATCGTCGCGGCAGGCCGGCATGAAGTTGTCGATGACGAAGTCCGCCAGCTGGCGCAGCGAGGCCACGTCGTCATGCGCGGCGAAATGCTCGAAATGACCGAAGCGGACAAAGGTCGGCGCCAGGCGCGTGACCACCGCCGAGGTCTCGATGGTTTCGCGCCGCACCGGCGCGTCCGACCCGACGATGCTGAGTGCGCGCGTGGTCGGCACGCCCAGCGCGGCCATCGCTTCCGAGCACAGGTACTCGCGGATCGACGAGCGCAGCACCGCGCGGCCATCGGCCATGCGCGAGTAGGGCGTCAGCCCGGCGCCCTTGAGCTGGATTTCCCAGGGGCCCGTGGCCGTGTCGGCCTGCGCCAGCCGGATCGCGCGGCCGTCGCCGAGTTGCCCGGCCCAGATGCCGAACTGGTGTCCGGAATAGACCGTGGCAATCGGGTCGGCCCAGCGGGGCACCTGGTTGCCGACAAAGGTCTCGACAAAGCCTGGCTCGGCACCGGCCCCGGCATCCCAGCCGAGCAGCGCCGCGGCGGCCGGCGCCACGCCTACCAGGTACGGCGAGGGCAGCGGCGTTGGCTGCAGGCGCGTAAAGAATTTCTCGCCAAGCATGGAGAAGCCGGGTGTGGTGGCGAAGGGTACGGCGAGCGCCGCGGCACCGTTGGTATCGGAGTCGTGCAAGGCGTTGTACTGGGGCGTGTCTGGCATCGCGAATCGGGGCGGGAATGAGGCGCGCGGCAAGCGCAATCCGCGGGTCCGGGTGCGGCGTGCAGGGCCGCTTCGGGGGCGGTGCGGCGCCGCATGACGAGGGCACGGGAATGCGTAGATGGCTAGGGAAAACGACATGTTGAGGTGCAACATGCCACGCAGTATTGTACGTCCTCAACGGCTCACATCTGGTGAGACCGCCACGCACCGCGCAGTTATTTCCCTCCTTCAGTGCGCACATGAATCCGGTGCATGGATTTCGCAGAATTGCGGCCCCGATTACCACGCTTCACCCCACGGCTTAAGCTCAGCAGTACGGCAGTGCACACCAGATTCAACTTGACGCTGTTTCGAGGCACGCGGACAACCGCCCAAAAATAGTACGGTTGTTCGTTTTTAGACGGATCCACCAGACTTCAGGAGGCAGTTTCATGGCATTGATGGGTCAAATGATGAGCGCGCCGCTGCTCATTTCCTCCATCATCAAGCACGCCGCCCGTTATTACGGGTCGACCGAAATCGTTTCGCGCCGCACCGAGGGTGACCTGCACCGCTATACCTACCGCGATTGCGAACTGCGCGCCCGCAAGGTGGCGCAGGCGCTCGGCGCGCTGGGCGTGCAGCAGGGCGAGCGCGTCGGCACGCTGGCTTGGAACGGCTACCGCCACCTGGAGGTTTACTATGGCGTGTCGGGCATGGGCGCCGTCTGCCATACCATCAACCCGCGCCTGTTCCCCGAGCAGATCGCCTATATCGTCAACCACGCTGAAGATGGCTACGTCTTCTTCGACCTGACTTTCCTGCCGCTGGTAGAGGGCGTCGCGCCGCATTGTCCCAACGTGAAAGGCTGGGTCGCGATGACCGATCGCGCCCACATGCCGGCCGAGTCCAAGGTGCCGCTGCTCTGCTACGAGGAATTGGTCGACGCGCAGGACGGCAACTACGAATGGCCGCTGTTCGACGAGAACCTCGCGTCGAGCCTGTGCTACACCTCGGGCACCACCGGCAATCCCAAGGGCGCGCTGTATTCGCACCGCTCCACCGTGCTGCACTCGTACGCGTCGGCGTTGCCCGACGCGCTCGGCTGCTCGGCGCACGACGTGATCCTGCCCGTGGTGCCGATGTTCCACGTCAACGCCTGGGGCTTGCCGTACTCGGTGCCGCTGGTCGGCGCCAAGCTGGTGTTCCCGGGCGCCAAGCTCGACGGCGCATCGCTGTATGAACTGTTCGAGCAGGAGAAGGTGACCTTCTCCGCAGGCGTGCCGACGGTCTGGCTTGGCCTGCTGCAATACGTGCAGTCGAACAACCTGGAGTTCTCCACCTTCCGCCGCACTGTGATCGGCGGCTCGGCTGCGCCGCCGGCGATGATCCGCGCGCTCGAGGCGCTGGACGTGGAAGTCATCCACGCCTGGGGCATGACCGAGATGTCGCCGCTGGGCACCTCGTGCAAGCTGCTGGCCAAGCATGACGCACTCTCCGACGCGGACCGCCACAAGATCCAGGAGAAGCAGGGGCGCGTGATCTACGGCGTCGACATGAAGATCGTCGACGGCGAAGGGAAGGAGCTGCCATGGGACGGCAAGGCCTTCGGCGACCTGATGGTGCGCGGGCCGTGGATCATCGACAGGTACTACCGCAACGACAGCAACCCGCTGGTCGACGGCTGGTTCCCGACCGGCGACGTTGCCACCATCGATGAAGACGGCTTCATGCAGATCACGGACCGCAGCAAGGACGTGATCAAGTCCGGCGGCGAATGGATTTCGTCGATCGACATCGAGAACGTCGCCGCCGCGCACCCCGCGGTGCATATGGCGGCCTGCATCTCGGCCTACCACCCCAAGTGGGACGAGCGTCCGCTGCTGGTGGTGGTGAAGAAGCCCGGCGCAGAGGTGACGCGCGAGGAACTGCTGCAGTTCTTCGAGGGCAAGGTCGCCAAGTGGTGGATTCCGGACGATGTCGCCTTCGTCACCGAGATTCCGCTGACCGCCACCGGCAAGATGCAGAAGCTCAAGCTGCGCGAACAGTTCAAGGACTACAAGCTGCCGGCCGCCTGAGGCCGGCAGGGCAGCATCCGGTGCGCCGTGCCTGCTTGCGGCACGGCGCTGCCGGGGCGCGGCTGCATGGCGCGAACAGGAGGGCGCCACGCCGCCGGCCGCAATCAACGACAAGCCAACGACAAGAGTGAAGGAGACAGTATGACCAAGATGCGTCCGCTGGTGGCTGGTGTGGCCATGTTCGCCGCAATGGGTTCTGCGCTGGTTTCGGGTTCGGCACTCGCGGATACGGTGAAGATCGCCTTCATCGATCCGCTTTCGGGGCTGATGGCTCCCGTTGGGCAGAACCAGCTCAAGAGCTGGCAGTACGTGGCCGACGTGGCCAACCAGAAGGGCTGGGCCGGCGCGCACAAGTTCGAGGTGGTGGGCTTCGACAACAAGCTGTCGCCGCAGGAAAGCCTGACCATCCTGAAGCAGGCGATCGACCAGAACATCCGCTATATCGTGCAGGGCAACGGCTCGTCAGTCGGGCTGGCGCTGCAGGACGCGGTGGCCAAGCACAACGAGCGCAATCCCGGAAAGGAAATCGTCTACCTGAACTATGCCGCGGTGGACCCGGACATGACCAATGCCAAGTGCAATTACTGGCATTTCCGGCTCGACGCCAACTCGGACATGAAGATGGAGGCGCTCACCACCTTCCTGGCCAAGGACCCCAACGTCAAGAAGGTCTACCTGATCAACCAGAACTACTCGTTCGGGCACCAGGTGGCCAAGGCGGCCAAGGACTACCTGAAGCGCAAGCGCCCGGACATCCAGATCGTGGGTGAAGACCTGCACCCGCTGGCGCAGGTGAAGGACTTTGCGCCGTATGCGGCCAAGATCAAGGCCTCGGGCGCGGATACCGTGATCACCGGCAACTGGGGCAGCGACCTGGCACTGCTGATCAAGGCGGGCAAGGACGCCGGCCTGACCACCAACTACTACACCTACTACGCCGGCACCACCGGCGTGCCGACCGCCATGGGCGCGGCCGGTGCCGAGCACGTCAAGTATGTGGGCTACTACAACCCCAACAACAAGGGCTTCAAGGGCTCCGACGTCATCGAGGGATTCAAGAAGAAGTACAACGACGACTTCTACGTGATGGCGTCCTACACCGGCATCGCCATGCTGTCCAAGGCGTTCAAGGACGCCAACTCGACCGACCCGGTCAAGGTGGCCAAGGCGCTGGAAGGCATCAAGGTCGAGAGCATGAACGGCCTGGTCGAGATGCGCAACACCGACCACCAGGCCCAGCAGCCGCTGGTGGTGGCTACCTGGACCAAGATCGACGGCAAGGAGATCAAGTACGACCAGGAAAACACCGGGTACGGCTGGAAGACCAACGCGCAGATGGACCAGTACGTGTCCGCGCAGCCCACTTCCTGCCAGATGAAGCGGCCGGGCTGATCCTGTCCATGGCGGGCCGGCCACGATGACACGCGGCGTAGTCCAACGTGACAGCGAGCGTGACAGCGTGGCGGCCCGATCCTGCATACTCTCGGTCTTTCTGGATCGATAGCGGTAGCGTCCGGGGCGCCATGCGCCCTGCGGAGGGGGACGCTCACCCCAATCCAACCGGACGGATGCCGGCCAAACGTGACTGTAGCCACTGCGGCGGCACCAGCTTGAAGGACACGCTGTGGAATTTTTCGTCATCTCCCTGCTCAACGGCATCAGCTACGGGCTGCTGCTGTTCATGCTGTCGTCGGGCCTGACCCTGATCTTCAGCATGATGGGCGTGCTCAATTTCGCGCACGCCAGCTTCTATATGCTGGGCGCATACTTCGCCTACACCATCGCCAGCAAGGTCGGCTTCTGGCCGGCGCTGATCTTCGCGCCGCTGCTGGTCGCGGGCGCGGGCGCGCTGGTGGAGCGCTTCGGCCTGCGCACGGTGCACAAGTACGGCCACGTGGCCGAACTGCTGTTCACCTTCGGCCTGGCCTACCTGATCGAAGAGGGCGTCAAGCTGGTGTGGGGGCTGGCCGCGGTGCCGTACCGCATCCCCGCCGAGCTGGAAGGGCCGCTGTTCCAGGTATTCACCTCGACTTTCCCCAAATACCGCGCCTTCATGATGCTGGTGTCGCTGGGCATGCTGGTGGCGATCTACCTGGTACTGACACGTACCCGCATCGGCCTGGTGATCCAGGCCGCGCTGACCCATCCGGAGATGGTCGAGGCGCTCGGCCACAATGTGCCGCGCGTGTTCATGATGGTGTTCGGCGGCGGCGCCGCGCTGGCGGGGCTGGCCGGCGTGATCGGCGGCAATGCCTTCGTCACCGAGCCGTCGATGGCGGCGGCGGTGGGCTCGATCGTATTCGTGGTGGCGGTGGTCGGCGGCATGGGCTCGCTGGTGGGGGCCTTCATCGCGTCGATCCTGATCGGCGTGCTGCAGACCTTCGCGGTCACGATCGACGCATCGCTCGCGGGGCTGCTGCGCAGCCTGGGCATGGCAGTCAGCGAAGCCACGCCGTTCTATGCCTTGTGGAAGCTCACGGTGGCCCAGGTGGCGCCGGTGCTGCCGTACCTGTTGCTGGTGGTGATGCTGATCTTCCGCCCGCGTGGACTGATGGGAACCCGGGAGAGCTGAGGCCATGGAGCAAGCGATGCAACAACCGCGCGAGCCGGTGTCGACCGGCCGCACCCTGCGCTACCGCCCGCTGAACCTGGCGCGCTGGGTCATCTGGAGCCTGACCATCCTCATCATGCTGGTGCTGCCGCTGGTGTTTACCGGGGGCTTCGCCATCACGCTGATGTCGCAGATGGGCATCATGATCATCTTTGCGCTGTCGTACAACATGCTGCTCGGGCAGACCGGCATGCTGTCGTTCGGCCATGCGGTGTATTCCGGGCTGGGCGCCTTTATTGCCGTGCACGTGCTGAACATGGCCGGCGCCGGCAAGGTCTGGCTGCCGGTGTCGATGCTGCCGCTGGTGGGCGGTCTGGCCGGCGCGTTCTTTGGCGTGATCTTCGGCTATGTCACCACCAGGAAGGCCGGCACCACTTTTGCCATGATCACCATGGGCATCGGTGAGATGGTGTTCGCCAGCTCGCTGATGTTCCCCGAGTTCTTCGGCGGCGAGGGCGGCATCTCCACCAACCGCGTGGTCGGCGACCCGATCCTGGGCCTCACCTTCGGGCCCGGGCGGCAGGTCTACTACCTGATCGCGGTGTGGTGCCTGGTGTCGATGGTGGCCATGTACGCGTGGACGCAGACGCCGCTGGGCCGCATCGCCAACGCGGTACGCGACAACCCCGAGCGGGTCGAGTTCATCGGCTACAACACCCAGCGCGTGCGCTACCTGGTGCTGGTGCTGTCGGCGTTCTTCGCCGGGATTTCCGGCGCTCTCGCTGCCATCAACTTCGAGATCGTCTCGGCCGAGAACGTC
Source organism: Cupriavidus consociatus (assembly GCF_017814975.1). Classification (GTDB taxonomy): domain Bacteria; phylum Pseudomonadota; class Gammaproteobacteria; order Burkholderiales; family Burkholderiaceae; genus Cupriavidus; species Cupriavidus consociatus. Next base: position 76,826 of record NZ_JAGIQA010000017.1, on the reverse strand, counting down.
AGCGCGGTGCGCTCCGGCGGCGTGCTGCTGGCGGTGTTCATCGGCGGCGCGGGCGTGTTCTTCGGGCCGATCATCGGCGCGGTGGTGTTCGTGCTGTTCGCCGTGGCGCTGTCGGACCTGACCAAGGCGTGGCTGCTGTACCTGGGCCTGTTCTTCGTGCTGATGGTGATGTTCGTGCCGGGCGGCCTGGCCAGCCTGCTGCTGATGCAGCTGCCGCTGGCGGCGAAGGGCAAGCTGCGCCGCATGCTGCCGTCCTACGCCAGGGCCGGCGCGGCCGGCGTGGTGCTGCTGCTGGCGATGATCGTGACGGTCGAGCTGGTCTACAAGGTGCAGGTCGACAGCGCCAATGGCACGGCCATGAAGCTGTTCGGCGTCGGCTTCGATGCCGCGACGTGGACGCCATGGGCGGTGGCGGCGCTGCTGTGGGCCGTGGGGCTGGCCGCATGGCGGCTGACGGTGCGCGCATCGCGCGCGGAATGGGACAAGGTGCAGGCGGAGATCGCGGGAGGCATGGCATGACGGCGGCACTGGAACTGACCGAGGTACGCAAGAAGTTCGGCCAGACGGAGATCATCCGCGGTGTGAACCTGAGCATCCCCAAGGGCGAGCGCCACGCGCTGATCGGTCCCAACGGAGCGGGCAAGTCCACCACCTTCAACCTGATCTCGGGCCGCTTTGCGCCCACCAGCGGCACGGTGCGCCTGAACGGGCAGGAGATTGGCGGGCTGCAGCCGTTCGTGATCAACCGCATGGGGCTGTCGCGCAGCTTCCAGATCACCAATATCTTCCATCGGCTGTCGGTGTTCGAGAACCTGCGCTGCGCGGTGCTGTGGTCGCTCGGCTACAAGTATTCGTTCTGGCACCGGCTGACGGGTTTGCGCGATGCGCGCGAGCGGGCCGATGAGGTACTGGAGCTGATCGGCATGCAGCATCGGCGCAATACGCAGGCGGGCCTGCTGACCTACGCCGAGCAGCGCGCGCTGGAGATCGGCATCACCATCGCCGGCGGAGCCGAGGTGATCCTGCTGGATGAGCCTACCGCGGGCATGAGCCGCTCCGAGTCCGACCATGCGGTCGAGCTGATCCGCAAGGTCACCGTCGGCAAGACGCTGGTGATGGTGGAGCACGACATGAGCGTGGTGTTCGGGCTGGCCGACCGCATTTCGGTTCTGGTCTACGGCGAAGTGATTGCCACCGATACCCCGCAGGCGATCCGCAACAACCGCAAGGTCAAGGAAGCCTACCTGGGGACCACGCTGGACGAAGACGCCACCGAAGGAGCGCACTGATGGGCAAGCGGATGCTGGAAGTCACGGGCCTGCATGCCTACTACGGCAAGAGCCATATCCTGCATGGCGTCGATGCGCATATCGACGAAGGCGAGATCGTCGCGCTGCTGGGGCGCAATGGCGTCGGACGCTCGACCATGGCCAAGGCCATCCTCGGCATGGTCAAGGCCGAGGGCTCGGTGAAGTTCCGCGGCGAGGAGATCCTGGGGCGGCGGACGTTCGAGATCGCGCACCTCGGCATCGGCTATGTGCCGGAGAACCGGGATATCTTCCCGACGCTGACGGTGCGGCAGAACCTGCTGCTGGGCGAAAAGCGCAATCCGCGGCAGCCCAGGCCGCGTTGGTCGGTGGAGGACATGTTCAATATGTTCCCCCGCCTCAGGGAGCGCGAGAACACCGCCGCGGGCGTATTGTCCGGCGGCGAGCAGCAGATGCTGACGCTGTGCCGGACGTTGATGGGCGATCCCGACCTGGTGCTCATCGACGAACCCACCGAAGGGCTGGCACCGATGATCGTGGCGCTGGTGGGGGACTACCTGAAAACGCTGAAGGAGCGGGGCGTCTCCGTACTGCTGATCGAGCAGAAGCTGGCGATTGCGCTGGATATCTCGCAGCGGGTCTATGTCATGGGACATGGGCATATCGTGTTCGAGGGCACGCCTGGCGAGCTCAAGGCGAACTCGCAGATCCGGAAGGAGTGGCTGGAGGTTTGAGCGATGCGCCGGCGCCGCAGCCCATGTAGCGTCGGCGCGACTTCAGCGCTTTCGTTGCCGCTCGGGGGAAAGCGGCTCCTTCGCCACCTTAGGCCGCTTCGATCCTCTCGATAGGTTAAGTATTCAACTTTCCTGTCGTTGACAAGTCTCTTTGTAACACTGTTGTAAATTTGTCTTAATTCCGCATTGGGAATGATTCGCATTTGTACTTCGATTCCTGCATCCCTATAATCGCCCGCCGGGGATGGATGACTTGATTCACGGGCGACGGAGGTAGCGCTTCCTTGGGCTTGTCTTCATGACCACGCTTGTTCGCGTCAAGAACTACAAGACAACACAGGGAAGGCAAGACCGTGAAAGGAAACCAGAAGTCGTTTGAATTGACCCCGCTCGCCGCTGCGCTGGCAGGTGCCGTCGCAGCGTTTGCCATGCAGGGTGCATCGGCGCAGGAGAGCCAGCCTGCCGCCACCACCACCGGCAAGGCTGCGCCGGTGACGCTGGAGCGGGTCACCGTCACCGGCAAGCGCGAGGACGGCTACAAGGTGGAAGAGGCGCAGTCGCCCAAGTTCACCGCGCCGCTGCTCGATACGCCCAAGTCCGTGACCGTGGTGCCAGCCGAGGTGATCCAGCAATCCGGCTCCAACTCGCTGCAGGATGCGCTGCGCACCACGCCGGGCATCACCTTCGGCGCCGGCGAAGGCGGCAACCCGATCGGCGACCGTCCTTTCATCCGCGGTTTTGACTCGATGTCGAGCATCTATGTCGACGGCGTGCGCGACACCGCGTCGCAGACCCGCGACACCTTCAACATCGAAAACATCGAAGTCATCAAGGGCCCCAGCTCGGCCTTCGGCGGCAAGGGCTCGGCCGGCGGCATGATCAATATCGTGTCGAAGCTGCCCCAGGCCGAAAACTTTGCGCAGGGCTCGATCGGCGTGGGCACGGACTCCTACTTCCGCGCCACGGCCGATGGCAACTACGTGGTCAACGACAATACCGCCGTGCGCCTGAACGCGCTGGGCTATACCGCCAACGTGCCGGGCCGCGACGAGGTCGACCAGAACTCGTGGGGCTTCGCGCCGTCGGTGACGTTCGGCATGAAGTCGGATACTAAGGTCACGCTGTCGTACTACCACCTGCAGGGCAACGGCATGCCGGACTACAGCATTCCGTACTCGCGCCCGGCGAGCCAGTCGACCAAGGCCAATCCGTCGCAGCCTGTTGCCGTCGACCGCAACAACTTCTATGGCCTGACCGGTCGCGATTTCCAGAAGACGCAGTCGGATATTGCGACGGCCACGGTCCAGCATGATTTCCGCAACGGCCTGGTGTTCAGCAACACCACGCGCTGGGGCCGCGCCAGCAACAACTACATCGTTACCAATCCTGACGACAGCCGCGGCAACGTGCCGCGCGGCTTTGTCTGGCGCAATACCAAGAACCGTGACTCGGCCACCGAAACGCTGACCAACCAGACCGACCTGACCGCCAAGTTCGAGACCGGCAGCCTCAAGCACAGCGTGCTGTTCGGCTTCGAATTCAGCCGCGACGATACCAACAACACGCCGTATAACGTTCTGTCGGCAAATCCTGCTTCCAATCCCACGGCCGCTGTGCCGACGGTGCCGGGCATTTGCAACGCATCGCTGGTGGCAAGCTTCGACTGCACGCCGCTGGCCAACCCGAACCCGAATGACCCGTGGCGCGGCAATATCACCAAGATGCCGTTCACCACCAACACCACCACCAACACGCGCTCGGTCTACCTGTTCGATACGGTAGAGATCACCAAGCAGTGGATGGTCAATGGTGGCGTTCGTTACGACAGCTATGACACGCACGCCTTCACCAACGCCTATACCAACCCGAATACCGGCGCGGCAGTGGCGCAGGTCGATATCCGCAACAAGTCGAATTTCTTCAACTACCAGGCCGGCGTGGTCTACAAGCCGGTCGAGTTCGGCAGCATCTACGTGTCGTATGGCACGTCGTCGACGCCGCCGGGTTCGACCAACGGTGATGGCGCCGACAACATCACGGCGGCACAGCGAAACCTGGAACCGGAAACCGCGCGCTCGGTGGAAATCGGCACCAAGTGGGATCTGCTGGCCAAGCGCCTGTCGCTGACTGGTGCGATCTTCCAGATCGAGAAGAACAATGCGCGCGTGGCGGTCGATGCCAACACCACGGTCAATGCCGGCAAGCAGCGCGTGAAGGGCTTCGAGCTGGGCTTTGCCGGAAACCTGACGGACAAGTGGGGTCTGTTCGGCGGCTATACGTACCTGAATAGCGAACTGATCGATAACGGTCCGCAGGCTGCCAACGCGGCCAACAACGGGAACCAGTTTCCGAATACGCCCAAGAACAGCTTCAGCCTGTGGACCACCTACCAGGTGCTGCCGGCGCTGACGGTGGGCGGTGGTGCGTACTATGTCGACAAGGTCTATGCCAATCCGGCCAACTCGCTGTATGTGCCTTCGTACTGGCGCTTTGATCTGATGGCGGCTTATCGCGTCAACAAGAATCTGTCGTTGCAGTTGAATGTGCAGAATCTGTTTGACAAGACTTATTACACCAAGGCGCATAACCACTATGGGGCGTTGGGTGCTGGGCGATTTGGGATGTTGACGGCTAACTTCAAGTTCTAAGCTGGTTTTTGGGATTGGCCTGCGGCCCGGCTCTCGCGATTGGCGGGAGGCGGGCCGTTTTTGTTTTTTGGGGCTTGCTTGGTGACATGCTGTCGGCCGCTTGAAGCGTTGTGGTCGCTGTTGGTGACATGCTGTCGGCCGTTGAACCGCCTGGTTCCGCCCTCCTGGGCGGGTCACTTTTTGGCCGAGCGCCAAAAAGTAACCAAAAAACGCGTCGCCTGAGCGGCTGGCTATCCATTCATCGGCGTGGGTGGTTCGGACGGTGGCGATTTCCGTTCGATGTGGCTGGTGGTTCGAACCTGCTACGCCAGGTGAGTTTGGGATAGTGGCTACGTCGACCCACTATTGGACGATCCCCATGCCGGGCGTAGGCCGCCTGCTGCCGGCGTCAACGCAGGAACGCCTTCGGCTGCGCTGCGCGCCGGCAGCATCTGGGATTTAGGGCTCGGGCACGGAGTGCGTCGCTGCGCTCGCACAGCGCCGTCGTGAAAGACGCCGGACCCGAAGCCGGGCGAGGACGTGGGCTCAACCCTGCTCTTAGGGCCGGCGCGCAGCGCAGCCGAAGGCGTTCCTACCATGCCGCCAGCAGCAGGGGCCACCCACAGCTCTGGGCTCGTTCAACCAATGGGTCTATCCCGAGCCGCCTCGGCGCACCAGGGCGTCAGGCAGTCCTGCTTTGTGAGGAAGCTTAGCCCCGTACGAAAGCTCTCGCGCACTACGATAAGAGTGGCCGCCCGCAGGGCCGTTAACGCGCTTTTTGGTTACTTTTTGGCGCTCGGCCAAAAAGTGACCCGCCCAGGAGGGCGGAACCAAGCGGTTCACAAGCCGACAGCATGTCATCAATGGCGACAACAAAGCTTCAAAGGCCGACAGCATGCCACCAACAGCGACGCCAAAACCAACCCAGTTCCAATGCAACTCGGCCCGCCCCAGCCCGAATTTAACGCCCATACTGACCTTAAACCCAGCTCTCCCAAGATGTGCCCGATGCGCCACCAGCGAACGGGCGACGCCATCCTCGACTCAGACCTTCCATGCACCGCGATAAAAACCAAAATTCACCCCACTCATGCCACCCCAAAACCCCCGAAATTAAAATTGAACGACCGTGCTATTTTGTGTATGCTTGTTTCGCCCAAGCCCCGGAAGGCTTGCGGCAAGCGGGAGTCGCGGCGGGTTTACCCTGTGCCAATCGCCCCCCCGTACCTGGCAGCAAAACAATAATTCGAGAATTCGAATCCCGAGACAACCTTTAGCAAAGGAACCAGCATGACAGCGCAGTATCAGGTTCAGGACGGCGTAGCCGTCATCACGCTCGACAATCCCCCTGTCAACGGCCTGGGTCACAGCACCCGTCTTGGCATCGTCGAAGGCATGACCCGTGCGCTGGACGATGCCGCCGTCAAGGCGATCGTCATTACCGGCGCCGGCAAGGCATTCTCGGGCGGCGCCGATATCCGTGAATTCAACACCCCCAAGGCCATGCAGGAGCCGACGCTGCATTCGGTGATCCGCGTGCTGGAGGCCTCGTCCAAGCCCGTGGTTGCCGCCGTGCACTCGGTCGCCATGGGGGGCGGCCTGGAGCTGGCGCTGGGCTGTAACTACCGCGTGGCTTCCAAGGGCGCGCAGATCGCGCTGCCGGAAGTGAAGCTGGGCCTGCTGCCCGGCGCCGGCGGCACGCAGCGCCTGCCGCGCGTGATCGGCCTCGAGGCCGCCGCCAACATGATCGTGTCCGGCACCCCGGTGCTGTCCGAGAAGTTCGCCGGCACCAAGCTGTTCGATGAAATCGTCGAGGGCGACGTGCTGCCCGCGGCGGTCAAGTTCGCGCAGAACGTCGGCGCCGCCAGCGGCCCGCACCCGAAGGTGCGCGACCTGAAGGTCCGCCACGAGAACGCCGAAGGCTACCTCGGCTTTGCCCGCAACACCGTGGCGGCGATGGCCAAGAACTTCCCGGCGCCGCTGAAGTGCCTGGAAGCGGTGGCCGGCTCGCTCAAGCCGTTCGAGCAGGGCCTGAAGGAAGAGCGCGAGGGCTTCCTGTACCTGGTGACCACCCCGGAATCGCGCGCGCTGCGCCACGCCTTCTTTGGCGAGCGTGCCGCCAGCAAGATCCCCGACGTGCCCGAAGGCACTCCCGTGCGCAAGATCGAGAAGGTTGCCGTGATCGGCGCCGGCACGATGGGCGGCGGCATCAGCATGAATTTTTTGAACGCGGGCATCCCGGTCACCATCCTGGAAACCAAGCAGGAAGCGCTGGACCGCGGCATCGGCATCATCCGCAAGAACTACGAGAACAGCGCCAAGAAGGGCAAGCTCACGCCGGAGAAGGTCGAGCAGCGCATGGGCCTGCTGAGCACCACGCTGTCCTATGACGACATCAAGGACGTCGACATGGTCATCGAGGCCGTGTTCGAGGAAATGGGCGTCAAGGAAGTCGTGTTCAAGAAGCTGGATGAAGTGATGAAGCCCGGCGCGATCCTGGCTTCGAACACCTCCACGCTGGACGTGAACAAGATCGCCTCGTTCACCAGGCGTCCGCAGGACGTGGTCGGCATGCACTTCTTCAGCCCGGCCAACGTGATGAAGCTGCTGGAAGTGGTGCGCGGCGAGAAGACCGGCAAGGACGTGCTGGCCACGGTCATGCAGATCGGCAAGAAGATCAAGAAGACCGCGGTGGTATCGGGCGTGTGCGACGGCTTTATCGGCAACCGCATGATCGAGCAGTACAGCCGCCAGGCCGGCTACCTGCTGGATGAAGGCGCGCTGCCGGAGCAGGTCGACAAGGCCATCGAGAAGTTCGGCTTTGCCATGGGCCCGTTTCGCATGGGCGACCTGGCCGGCAACGACATCGGCTGGGCCATCCGCAAGCGCCGCGCCGTAGACAAGCCCGAGATCCAGTACTCCAAGACCGCCGACCTGCTGTGCGAGATGGGCCGTTACGGCCAGAAGACCGGCGCGGGCTGGTACGACTACAAGGCGGGCGACCGCAAGCCGTACCCGAACCAGCAGGTCAACGACATGATCGTGCAACACTCCAAGGACCTGGGCATCACGCGCCGCAAGATCTCTGACGAAGAGATCGTCGAGCGCCTGGTGTTCGCGCTGGTCAACGAAGGCGCCAAGATCCTGGAAGAGGGCATTGCTTCCAAGGCCTCGGATATCGACATGGTGTACCTGACCGGCTACGGCTTCCCGCTGTTCCGCGGCGGCCCGATGCTGTATGCGGACCAGGTCGGCCTGTACAACGTGGCGCTGGCTATGAGGCGCTACGCCAAGGGCTACCACGGCGAAGCCTGGCAGGTCGCGCCGCTGCTGCAGAAGCTGGCGGACGAAGGCAAGGGCTTTAACGGGTAATAGCGGCTAATACACCGACAGGGTTCAGCCAGGAGCGGCCATGAACACCACCATCGGACCGGACGATTGCCTGCTGGTGATCGACGTGCAGAACGACTTCATGCCGGGCGGCGCGCTTGCCGTGCCCAACGGCGATGAGGTGGTGCCCGTCATCAATCGGCTGGCGCGTGCGTTCGGGCACGTGGTGGTGACGCAGGACTGGCATCCGGCCGCGCACGTTTCATTCGCGGCCAACCATGCCGGCACGCAGCCGTTCCAGATGCTCACGCTGCCGTATGGCGAGCAGGTGCTGTGGCCTGTGCACTGCGTGCAGGACACGCCCGGCGCCGCGCTGCATGCGGGCCTGCACGTGCCGCACGCCCGGCTGGTGATCCGCAAGGGCCACCATGCCGACGTGGACAGCTACTCCGCCTTCCTTGAAGCGGACCGCGCCACGCGCACCGGGCTGGCAGGCTACCTGCGCGAGCATGGCGTGAAGCGCGTGTTCTGCGCCGGGCTGGCGACGGACTACTGCGTGGCCTGGAGCGCGCTCGATGCGCGCGCTGCTGGCTTCGAGGCCGCGGTGATCGAGGATGCGTGCCGCGCCATCGACCTGCAGGGGTCGCTGGCCAGGGCATGGCAGGACCTCGGCGCCGCCGGCGTTGCACGTGTCATGTCCACCGATGTGCTCAAGGGCCAGGGCTGAACCAAAACCACCGAACTGAACGACACAAGATTCCGAGGAGCAACACATGAACGAAGCAGTCATCGTATCCACCGCACGGACCGGCCTGGCCAAGAGCTGGAAGGGCGCCTTCAACATGACCCACGGCGCCACGCTGGGTGGCCACGCCGTGCAGCACGCGATCGCCCGCGCCAGGATCGACGCCGCCGAAGTGGAAGACGTGCTGATGGGCTGCGCCAACCCGGAAGGCGCCACCGGTGCCAATATTGCGCGCCAGATCGCACTGCGCGCCGGCTGCCCTGTCACCGTGCCCGGTGCCACCGTCAACCGCTTCTGCTCGTCGGGCCTGCAGACCATCGCCATGGCCGCGCAGCGCGTGATCGCCGATGAGGGCGACATCTTCGTCGCCGGCGGCGTGGAAAGCATCTCCTGCGTGCAGCAGGAAATGAACCGCCACATGGTCCAGGAAAGCTGGCTGGTCAAGAACAAGCCGGAAATCTACTGGAACATGCTGCAGACCGCCGAGAACGTGGCCAAGCGCTACAGCATCTCGAAGGATCGCCAGGATGAGTACGGCGTGCGCAGCCAGCAACGCGCCGCCGCCGCGCAGGAAGCCGGCAAGTTCAAGGACGAGATCGTGCCGATGACGGTGCTTGCCGGCGTCGCCGACAAGTCCACCGGCCAGCTGGTGACGAAGGAAGTCACCATCGACCGCGACGAAGGGATCCGCGCCGACACCACGCTGGAAGGCGTGGCCAAGATCCGCAGCGCGGTGCCGGGCGGCGTGATCACCGCCGGCAATGCCTCGCAGTTCTCGGACGGCGCCTCGGCTGCCGTGGTGATGAACGCGCGCGTGGCCGAGGCCCGCGGCCTGCAGCCGCTGGGCGTGTTCCGCGGCTTTGCCGTGGCCGGTTGCGAGCCGGACGAAATGGGCATCGGTCCCGTGTTCGCGGTGCCCAAGCTGCTGAAGAAGGCCGGCCTGAAGGTCGAGGACATCGGCCTGTGGGAGCTGAATGAAGCCTTCGCCGTGCAGGTGCTGTACTGCGCCGACAAGCTGGGCATCCCGATGGACCGCCTCAACGTCAACGGCGGCGCCATCGCGGTGGGCCATCCGTACGGCGTGTCGGGTGCGCGCCTGGTCGGCCATGCGCTGATCGAAGGCAAGCGCCGCGGCGTGAAGTACGTGGTGGTGACCATGTGCATCGGCGGCGGGCAGGGCGCGGCTGGGTTGTTCGAAGTCCTGTAATCGCCAGCGACGCCGGCGCGCTGCCGGTTTGCTCCCCTCTCCCGCTCGCGGGAGAGGGGCAGGGGGTGAGGGCAGGCGGTGGCATGCCGCCGGCCCGGACTTCGTAGTACCGCCCGGCCCTCACCCCAACCCTCTCCCGCGAGCGGGAGAGGGAACACCCACGCGGTGTATTCCAGGGTTCCGGCGGTTCGGGCAAGTAAGCTACATGCATTCGCGAGCGCCCACGCAGCGCTCCGCCTGGAGACACCATGTCGATGATCCTTTCCCGTCGCGACCTGAACTTCATTCTGTACGAATGGCTCAAGGTCGATGAACTGACCCGCATTCCGCGCTACGCCGACCACTCGCGCGAGACCTTTGATGCCGCGCTGGACACCTGCGAGAAGATCGCCACCGACCTGTTCGCGCCGCACAACAAGAAGAACGACCAGCACGAACCCGAATTCGACGGCGAGACCGTCAGCATCATCCCCGAGGTCAGCACCGCGCTGAAGGCCTTCTGCGAGGCTGGGCTGATGGCAGCGGGCCAGGATTACGAACTGGGCGGCATGCAGTTGCCGGTGGTGGTCGAGAAAGCCGGCTTCGCCTACTTCAAGGGCGCCAACGTCGGCACCAGTTCCTACCCGTTCCTGACCATCGGCAACGCCAACCTGCTGCTGACGCACGGCACGCCGGCGCAGGTCGAAACCTTCGTCAAGCCGGAGATGGAAGGGCGCTTCTTCGGCACCATGTGCCTGTCGGAGCCGCAGGCCGGCTCGTCGCTGTCGGATATCACGACGCGCGCCGAGTATGAAGGCGAATCGCCGCTGGGTGCGCAGTACCGCCTGCGCGGCAACAAGATGTGGATTTCCGCCGGCGAGCACGAGCTGTCGGACAACATCGTCCACCTGGTGCTGGCCAAGATCCCCGGCCCGGACGGCAAGCTGATCCCGGGCGTGAAGGGCATCTCGCTGTTCATCGTGCCCAAGTACCTGGTCAACGAGGATGGCTCGCTCGGCGAGCACAACGACGTGGTGCTGGCCGGCCTGAACCACAAGATGGGCTACCGCGGCACCACCAACTGCCTGCTGAACTTCGGCGAAGGCATGAAGTACCAGCCGGGCGGCAAGGCCGGTGCCATCGGCTACCTGGTGGGCGAGCCGCACAAGGGCCTGGCCTGCATGTTCCACATGATGAATGAGGCGCGCATCGGCGTGGGCCTGGGCGCGGTGATGCTCGGTTATACCGGCTACCTGCATGCGCTGGACTACGCGCGCAACCGTCCGCAAGGCCGCCCCGTCGGGCCCGGCGGGAAGGACGCTGCCAGCCCGCAGGTGAAGCTGGTCGAGCACGCGGATATCCGCCGCATGCTGCTGGCGCAGAAGAGCTATGTCGAGGGCGGCCTGGCGCTGAACCTGTACTGCGCGCGGCTGGTGGACGAGGAAGAAGCCGCTGCCGCCGCGGGCGGCCAGGAAGCGCACGCGCGCCTGGCGCTGCTGCTCGACATCCTGACCCCCATCGCCAAGAGCTGGCCGTCGCAATGGTGCCTGGAGGCCAACAACCTGGCGATCCAGGTGCACGGCGGCTACGGCTATACCCGCGAATACAACGTCGAGCAGTTCTACCGCGACAACCGCCTGAACCCGATCCACGAAGGCACGCATGGCATCCAGGGACTGGACCTGCTGGGCCGCAAGGTGGTGATGAAGGATGGCGCCGCGTTCAGGCTGCTGGGCGAGCGCGTGCAGGCCACCATCGGCCGCGCACTGGCCGCGGACGATGCCGAACTCGCCCAGCAGGCGCACGCGCTCGGCGCCGCGACGAAACGCCTGGCCGAAGTGACCCAGACGCTGTGGAGTGCCGGCGATGCCAACGTGACGCTGGCCAACGCGTCGGTCTACCTGGAGGCCTTCGGGCACGTGGTGGTCGCGTGGATCTGGCTGGAGCAGGCGCTGCTGGCACAGGCGGCGCTGGCGCAGTCCAGCGGCAAGGAGGACCAGGACTTCTATCGCGGCAAGCTGGCGGCGGCGGCGTACTTTTTCCGCTTCGAGCTGCCCAGGGTCGGCCCCCAGCTCGACTTGCTGGCATCGCTCGATCGCACCACGCTGGATATGCAGGACGCCTGGTTCTGATCACTGGTTCTGATCGCTTGCTACATCATTCAAAGACAACCAAGGAAGAGACACATGCGCACCATCCAGCAACTGTTTGACCTGAAGGGCAAGACCGCGCTGATCACCGGCGGCTCGCGCGGCCTTGGCCTGCAGATCGCCGAGGCACTGGGCGAGCAGGGCGCGCGTATCGTGCTGTCGGCGCGCAAGGCCGACGAGCTGCGCGCGGCGCAGGAACACCTGAAGGGCCTCGGCATCGAGGCTGACTGGATCGCCGCCGACGGCTCGCAGGAATCCGAGATCATCCGGCTGGCCGACGAGGCCATCGCCAGGCTTGGCCACGTCGACATCCTGGTCAACAACGCCGGCGCTACCTGGGGCGCCCCGGCCGAAGACCATCCGGTGGAAGCGTGGGACAAGGTGATGAACCTGAATATCCGCGGCCTGTTCCTGCTGAGCCAGCGCATCGGCAAGCTGTCGATGATCCCGCGCCGCTACGGCCGCATCATCAACGTGGCGTCGATCGCGGGCCTGGCCGGCAATCCGCCGGGGTCGATGGAGACCATCGCCTACAACACCTCGAAGGGCGCGGTGGTCAACTTCACCCGCACGCTGGCGGGCGAGTGGGGCGAGCACAACATCACCGTCAACGCGCTGGCGCCGGGCTTCTTCCCGTCGAAGATGACCAAGGGCTCGCTCGAGCGCATGGGCGTCGAAGCGATGTGCGCCGGCGTGCCGCTGCACCGCCTGGGCGACGACGAAGACCTCAAGGGCGCCGCGCTGCTGTTTGCCAGCGATGCCGGCAAGCACATCACCGGGCAGATCCTCGCGGTCGACGGCGGCGTCAGCGCGGTCTGAGCGCGGTGTGAGCGACTGCCGGCGTTTGCGGCAATAATGCGGGATCGGTACCGGCGGGCAAGCTGCCGCCGGCGCCTCTCCAACCCCCACTTCCACTCGCATCGCCATGAACCAGTACACCGGCTCCCTGAGCCATATCCCGTTCCTCGCCGACCTCGGCGTGACCTGCACCGTCGCGGAAGGCGGGCGCAGCGAGATCTCGCTGCCGGTCGAAAAGCGCCACCAGAACAGCTGGGACATGGCCCACGGCGGCGTGATCATGACGCTGCTCGACGTGGCCATGGCGGTGGCCGGCCGCAGCAGCGACGCCGATGGCCGCGGCGTGGTCACCATCGAAATGAAGAGCAGCTTCATGGCGCCGGGCCGCGGCCATCTGACCGCGCGCGGTACCACAGTGCATCGCACCACCACCATGGTGTTCTGCGAGGCCGAGATCGTCGATGCCGACGGCAAGACCGTGGCGCGCGGCTCGGGCACGTTCAAGTACATCCGGCGCATGCCGCCGCAGCGCCCGGGCGAAACCGATACCGGCGCCGACGGCTGAGCGCCGGCGCCAGGACATGCGGGGCGGTCCATGCCCCGCATCAGCTGTTTCCATGCAGTTTCCATCTCCCATTGGAAGGAACCCGACCATGTCCAACACGTTCAAGCGCATCGTCCTGGCCTCGCGTCCCGAGGGCGCGGTGACGCCGGCCAATTTCCGGCTGGAAGAAGTACCCGTGCCGCAGATCGCCGACGGCCAGGTGCTGGTGCGCAACCATTACCTGTCGCTCGATCCCTACATGCGCGGCCGCATGAACGACAGCAAGTCGTATGCCGCGCCGCAGCCGCTCAATGAGGTGATGATCGGCGGCACCGTCGGCGAAGTGGTGGAAAGCAAGAACAGCAAGTTCAAGCCGGGCGACAAGGTGGTCGGCATGTTCGGCTGGCAGGAAATGGGCGTCAGCGACGGCACCGGCCTGCAGCCGGTCGATACCACGCATATCCCGCTGTCGGCCTACCTCGGCTCGGTCGGCATGCCGGGCGTGACCGCATGGTATGGCCTGAACAAGATCATCCAGCCGAAGGCGGGCAAGACCATTGCGGTCAGCGCCGCGTCGGGCGCGGTCGGCAGCGTGGTGGGACAGCTGGCCAGGCTGGCGGGCTGCCGCGCGGTGGGCTTTGCCGGCGGCAAGGACAAGTGCGACTACGTGGTCAATGAGCTGGGCTTCGATGCCTGTATCGACTACAAGGCGGCGAAAGACCCGAAAGAGCTCTACACCATGCTCAAGGAAGCCACGCCCGACGGCATCGACGGCTATTTCGAGAACGTCGGCGGCGAGATCTTCGACGCGGTGCTGTCGCGCATGAATGCCTTCGGCCGCATCGCCATGTGCGGCATGATCGCCGGCTATGACGGCCAGCCGCTGCCACTGAAGAACCCGCAGCTGATCCTGGTTTCGCGCCTGACGATCGAGGGCTTTATCGTCTCCGAGCACATGGAAGTCTGGCCGCAGGCGCTGAAGGAGCTCGGCACCGCGGTTGCACAAGGCAAGCTGAAGTTCCGCGAAAGCATTGCCGAAGGACTGGCCAGCGCGCCGGAAGCTTTCATGGGCCTGCTCAAGGGCAAGAACTTCGGCAAGCAGCTGGTCAAGCTGGTCTGAGCGCAGCACCGGCACGCCGCGTCCCGAGGGGCGCGCCGGGCAGCGAACGCAGGCAAGACAGCGCAGGCAAGACAGCGCAGGCAAGACAGCGCAGGCAAGACAAGAGGAGGAGACACCCATGAATGCCCCGCAAGTTCCGCAAGTCCAGCAAGACACAAGCGATGACATCGGCGCCGGCCTGCCCGAAGAGGTCAAGGCCCGCTACCGCAACCTGCCGCGGCCGCCGCAGTTTGCCACCGTGGGCGAGGAGCGCCTGCATCGCAAGCAGCGCCTGGCCGCCGCCTTCCGCCTGTTTTCGAAATTCGGCTTCGACGAAGGCGTGGCCGGCCATATCACCGCGCGCGATCCCGAGTTCCCCGACACCTTCTGGGTCAATCCGTTTGGCGTGCATTTCAGCCAGGTCAAGGTCTCGAACCTGATCCGGTGCGACCACCACGGCGACGTGGTGGAGGGCGACTACCCGGTCAATGCCGCGGCCTTTGCGATCCATTCGCGCGTGCATCAGACCCGTCCCGACGCAGTCGCTGCCGCGCACTCGCACAGCACCTATGGCCGCGCCTGGTCGACGCTCGGCCGCCCGCTCGATGCGTTGACGCAGGACGTGTGCGCTTTCTACAACGACCACGCGGTCTATGACGACTTTGGCGGCGTGGTGGTGGAACTGGACGAGGGCCAGCGCATCGCCAACGCGCTCGGGCAGAACAAGGCGGCGATCCTGCAGAACCACGGCCTGCTGACGGTCGGCAAGACCGTGGACGAGGCGGCGTGGTGGTTCATCACCATGGAGCGCTCCTGCCAGGTGCAGTTGCTGGCCGAAGCCGCCGCGGCGCGCAGGCAGGCGCCGCTGAAGGTGATTGCCGACGCTGCCGCCCGGCAGGCGTATTCGATCGTCGGCACCGCGCAGGCGGGCTGGTTCCAGTTCCAGCCGCTGTACGCGCGCATCGTCAAGGAACAACCCGATTTGCTGGACTGAGCGGCCGCCACAAAGCGTTGCAATGCGGCCGCCGCATGGCGGCCATCCCTGCAGTCGATCCACAACCGTGAGGTGGCAGCATGGCAGACATCATCCTTCACCAGTACGCAACTTCGCCGTTCTCGGAAAAGGTGCGGCTGTTGCTGGGCGCCAAGGGGCTGGCGTGGCAGGCAGTGGAAATCCCCGCCATCCTGCCCAAGCCCGACCTGCTGGCGCTGACCGGCGGCTACCGCCGCACGCCGGTGATGCAGGTCGGCGCCGATATCTATTGCGACACGGCACTGATCTGCGAAATCATCGACACGATGGCGCCGGCCACGCCGCTATACCCGCCCGCGCAGGCCGCGACGGCGCGCATGATGGCGGCATGGTTCGACAGTGCGCTGTTTACCGCCGCGGTGACTTACGTATTCCAGCCGGCCGGCGTCGCCAGCATGCTGGGCCATCTGTCGCCGGCGCAGATCCAGGCCTTTGTCGCCGACCGCAAGGCCATGCGTGGCGACACCAGCGCTCTGCGCATGCCGCTGCCCGAGGCCATCGCGCAGCTGCACGATACCTTTGGCAGGGTCGAAGCGCAGTTCGCCGCGGGCGTGGAGCATGTTGCCGGGCCATTGCTGTCCGTGGCGGACTTTTCGCTGTACCACAACCTCTGGTTTATCCGCCGCGCCGGCGCGCTGGCGCAGATGCTGGAGGCCTATCCCAGGCTGCAGGCGTGGTATGCGCGCATGAATATCTTCGGCCACGGGCGTCCGCGCGTGATCGATGGCGAGCAGGCCATCGGCATGGCGCTCAGCGCCGACCCGGTAGCGCTCGAAGAAGGCGTGCGCGAGGGCGAAGGGCTGCAGCCGGGCGACCCGGTCACGGTCACGCCCACCGACTACGCGCGCGACCCCGTCGCCGGCGTGCTGCTGGCGCTGGGCCCGCACCGCGTCACGCTGCGCCGGCAGGACCCGCGCGCGGGCGCGCTCAACGTGCATTTCCCGCGGCAGGGCTACCAGGTGCAGCGCGCCGCCTGAACCGGCGCTGCGCCGCTGCGCGCGGCCATCCCCCTATTGATTTCACGCGACAGGACAGACGACATGAAGGATTTTTCCAACAAGGTAGCCGTCATCACCGGCGGTGCTTCGGGGTTCGGCAAGGAATTCGCCCGCATCGGGGCGGATCTCGGCATGAAGCTGGTGCTCGCCGACGTGCAGGAAGACGCGCTGGATGCAACCGTGGCCGAATTCAAGGCACGCAACGTGCCGGTGATCGGGCTGCGCACCGACGTGTCGCGCGCCGAGCAGGTGCAGGCGCTGGCGGACGCGGCAGTGGAGGCATTCGGGCAAGTCAACCTGCTGTTCAACAATGCCGGCGTGGGCGCAGGCGGACTGCTCTGGGAAAACTCGCTGCAGGACTGGGAATGGGTGCTCGGCGTCAATCTCTACGGCGTGATCCACGGCGTGCGCATCTTCACCCCGCTGATGCTGGCCGCCGCGGAAAAGGACCCGTCGTACCAGGGCCATATCGTCAACACCGCGTCGATGGCAGGCTTGCTGAACCCGCCGGCGATGGGCGTGTACAACGTGTCCAAGCACGCCGTGGTGTCGCTGTCGGAAACGCTGTACCAGGATCTGGGCCTTGTCACCGAGCAGGTGCGCTGCTCGGTACTGTGCCCGTACTTCGTGCCCACCGGCATCAGCCAGTCGCAGCGCAACCGGCCGGCGGAGCTGGCCAACCAGGCGCCGCCGACGCGCTCACAGCTGGTGTCGCAGGCGCTGTCGGACAAGGCGGTGGGCTCGGGCAAGGTGACCGCGGCCGAGGTCGCGCAGACAACCTTCGATGCCATCCGCGCCGATAGCTTCTATATTTATTCGCATCCGCAGGCACTGGCGCCGGTGCGCCAGCGCTTCGAGGACATCGTCGGGCCGCGCAACCCCGGCGATCCCTTTGCCGACAAGCCCGAAGTCCGTGCGGGCCTCGTGGCCGCGCTGCGCGCCTGACTCGCCAACGCCACCAACGAGGAGCCACGCACATGGAGACCACCATGGCCGCCCCCGCCGTTATCCGGCACCTGCAATACGCCAGCCTGTCCAACGGCACCCGGCTGCACTACGCCAGCGCGGGCGAGCGCGGCAAGCCGCTGATGCTGTTCGTGCACGGATTCCCCGAGTTCTGGTACGAATGGGAAGCCCAGCTGGCCGAGTTCGGGCACACGCACTTCGCCGTCGCGCCCGACCTGCGCGGCTACAACCTGTCGAGCAAACCGGGCGACGTAGAGTCCTACCGGCCGCGCCATATCGTCGAAGACCTGGTGCAGTTCATCGGTGCGCTGGGCTATGACCAGGCAATCGTGGTGGCGCACGACTGGGGCGGTGCGATCTGCTGGAACCTGGCGATCCAGTTCCCGCAACTCGTGCGCCAGCTCGTCATCATCAACTCCCCACATCCATACCTGTTCGCGCGCGCACTGGCCACCGATCCGGAGCAGCAGGCCGCCTCCGCCTACATGAACTGGCTGCGCAAGTCCGGTTCGGAAAAGGCATTGGCCGCCAACGACTTTGCGCTGCTGGACCGCATGCTGGCCGACGCCGACGGCAAGCCGGCCGCGTGGTACACGCCGGAGACACGCGAGCGCTACCACGCCGCGTGGTCGCAGCCTGGCGAGGAGGGGGTGCATCCGCTGACCGGCGGCGTCAACTTCTACCGCGCCTCGCCGATGCGGCCGCCGGCCGATGGCGACGCGGGGCCGGATCTGTCGCAGCTCGATCCGGCCAGGTTTGTCATCCGCGTGCCGACGCTGGTGATCTGGGGCGAACGCGACCGCGCCTTGCCGAAATCCCTGCTCAATGGCCTGGAGGACTTTGTCACGGACCTGCGCCTGGAGCGCATTCCGGACGGCACCCACTGGGTCGTCCACGAGCAGCCGGAGCACGTCAACCTGCTGATCCGCCGCGCACTGCCAGCGGGCTAGCCGCGTGGCGAAGACATGGCGCGCATCCGGTATGCGCGCCATCAGGCCTGATGCCGGCCCCGGCGGCCAGCGTCAGGCCAGGCGCTCGCGGTACAGGCGGTAGTTCTCGTCGTCGAAGCAGACGAAGGTCACCTGCTCGATCTCGGGCGCTGCCGCGAGCGCTTCGCGCACCGCGGCGATGGCGATATCCGCCGCGCGCTCGCGCGGGAAGCCGTAGATGCCCGTGCTGATGTTGGGGAAGGCGAGCGTGCGCAGGTGGTGCTGAGCGGCCACGCGGATGCTGTTGCGGTAGGCGTCGGCAAGTTGTTCGTCCTCGCCCTTGCCGCCGCCATGCCAGACCGGGCCGACCGCGTGGATCACGTACGGCGCGGGCAGGCGCCCGCCCGTGGTGATAACCGCCTCGCCGGTGGGGCAGCCGCCCTGCGCGTCGCGGATCGCGCGGCAGGCCTCCATGATGGCGGGGCCGCCGGCCCCGTGGATGGCGCCGTCGACGCCGCCGCCGCCCAGCAGCCCGCTGTTGGCCGCGTTGACGATGGCATCGACTTCCATCCGGGTGATGTCGCCATGGACTACCTGCAGGTGCTCGCCGGTCATATCGTCTCCTGGTTTGAGAGCGCGCCCGCCGCGGTGCCGGCGGGCCACCTTGCTGCTATGCACTACATGGATTGCTCAAGCATACGCCGATAATCCGCCGCGCTGGCTTCTTTCGGGTTGGTCTTGTGGCAATGGTCGGCCAGCGCGCCGGCGATCACCTTGTCGAACATGTCCTCGGTGACGCCCATCTGGCGCAGGCCGGTGGGCAGGCCCAGGCGTGCGGTCATGTCGTGCACGGCCTGCGCGAGATCGGCGCCGTCGGGCAGATGCATGGCGCGGCGCAAGCGCGCGTAGCGGTCGTCGCGCACCACCGTGGGCGCATCGGCGTTGAAGCGCAGCACCGCCGGCATCACCACCGCGTTGAGCGTGCCGTGATGCAGGCCGGTGCGGCCGTCGATCTTCAGCCCGCCGAGCGGGTGCGACAGCGAATGCACGCAGCCCAGCCCCTTCTGGAAGGCCATCGCGCCCTGCATCGATGCGCTCATCATGTTCAGCCGCGCATCGCGGTCCTGGCCGTCGCGGGTGGCGCGCTCGATATGGGTCCAGCCGCGCTCCAGTCCGTCCAGCGCGATGCCGTCGGCGGGCGGATTGAAGGCGGGGGCGAGGTAGGTCTCGATGCAGTGCGCGATCGCGTCCATGCCGGTGGCCGCGGTCAATCCGGCAGGCAGGCCCAGCGTCAGCTCCGGATCGCAGATGGCTGACTTGGGCAGCAGGTGCCATGAATGGAAGCCCAGCTTGCGCCCGTCGTCCAGGATGATGATCGCGCCACGCGCCACTTCGCTGCCGGTGCCCGAGGTGGTCGGCACGGCGATCAGCGGTGCGGCCTGGTCGGTGATCTTGCTGCTGCCGCCTTCGATGGTGGCATAGGTGGTCAACTCGCCCGGATGCGTGGCGAGGATGGCGATGCCCTTGGCCAGGTCGATCGACGATCCGCCGCCAACGGCCACCAGCCCGTCGCAGTTGGCTTCGCGGTATTGCTCCGCGGCCTTGCGCACCATCGCCTCGGTCGGGTTCGACGGGGTCTCGTCGAATACCGCGACCGGCAGGCCTTGCATGGCGTCGATGGCGCGCTGCGCCACGCCGGCCGCAACCACGCCCTTGTCGGTGACCAGCAGCGGACGGCGGATGCCGATGCGCTCGCATTCCGACTTGAGCAGGTTGACCGCGCCGAAATCCAGGTGGATGTGGGTCAGATAGTAGATGAACGCCATATTTGCTTGTCTCCTGCAGGGATCTGCCGCGAACCGGGGTCAGGGTAAGGCACTGGCCAGGCGCGCCGCCTTCGGTTTCAATGGTTTGCTGTGTCCCGCGCCGCGCGTCCAGCCGATCATCGCGCAAAAACTGGCTCGTGTGGCGGGCCGGCGTGAGGGTTTCGGGGTTATCTCGTACTGCCTTGTTTCAGAAACATCTGGCATCATACTAAAATCGAACGATCGTTCACTATTCGAACTTCCACCGATGCGGGCGGCATGCTCGACACGCTTGTCGTTGCACTCGAAGCCCGGATTTAACCGATTTCCCATGTCCGCCGTACCTTCCTCCGTCAACCAAAGGCCTGGCCGGCCATCGGCTCCGCTCGACCCGCAGGTGGCGCAGTTGCTGGAATTGATCGCCCGCGCCAAGCGGCCACCGATCCACGCACTGGATCCGGAGGACGCCAAGATCGCCTACGAGAAAAGTGCGCCGATCCTCGACATCAGCCCGCCCGCCGTGCACGCGATTGAAGACCTGCACGTGCCCGCGCGTGACGGCCATGCCATCCCGGCGCGGCTGTATACGCCGCGCGAGGCCAGCTGGGCCGAGCCGCTGCCGCTGCTGGTGTACTTCCACGGCGGCGGCTTTACGGTCGGCAGCGTCAACTCGCACGATGCGCTGTGCCGGCTGCTGTGCGGCCAGGCCGATTGCATGGTGCTGGCAGTGGATTACCGCCTCGGGCCGCAATGGCGCTTTCCCACCGCTGCCAACGATGCATTCGACGCGCTGCACTGGATCTATGCCGAGGCCGGGCGGCTGGGGGCCGACCCGGCCCGCATTGCGCTGGGCGGCGATAGCGCCGGCGGCACGCTGGCCGCGGCCAGCGCCGTGGAGGCGCGCAACGCGGGGCACGCCCCCGTGCTGCAGATGCTGCTGTATCCCGGCACCTGCGCGCGCCAGGACACGCCATCGCACCGCGCGCTGGCCGAGGGGTACCTGCTGACCGCCGAAATGATCCGCTGGTTCTTCGCGCAGTACCTGGACCAGGAAGCCAGCCGCGACGACTGGCGCTTCGCCCCGCTGGATGGTGGCGGCACCGGCGCCGACGTGCGCAATGTGTGCCCCGCCTGGATCGCCGTGGCGGGCTACGACCCGCTGCATGACGAGGGCGTCGCCTACGCCGCCAAGCTGCGCGCCGCCGGCGTGCCGGCAACGCTGGCGGACTACCCGGGCATGATCCATGATTTCTTCAAGCTGGGCCGGTTCGTGCCGGCGGTGGCGCAGGCGCATGCCGATGCCGTCGCCGCGCTGCGTGCCGCCTTCGGCCAATCCTGAAAACACGCAGCACCGACCTTTCCAGCAGTGACTTGCAGCACAAGGAGACCTAGTCAAATGCAACGCCGCCAATTTATCGCCCGCGCGGGCCTCGCCGCCGCCACCGCAGCCATCGGCCTGGCCGCCATGCCTGCCCAGGCACAGGCCGACAAGTTCCCGCAGCGCCCGATCCGCCTGGTGATCGGCTATACCGCCGGCGGCTCCACCGACATCCCGTTCCGCGTCCTGGCCGAGAACGCGTCCAAGATCCTGGGCCAGCCGGTGATCGTCGAGAACAAGCCCGGCGCAGGTGGCGTGCTGCCCGCGCAGATGATGCAGGCCACCGCGCCCGACGGCTACACGCTGGCGCAGGTCGCCATGCCGGTCTATCGCCTGCCGTACACCACCAAGATCAACTGGGATCCGGTCAAGGACCTGAGCTACATCATCAACCTGGCCGGCTATTCGTTCGGCCTGGTGGTGCCGGCCGATTCGCCGATCAAGACCATGCAGGAGTACGTCGCCTACGCCAAGGCCAATCCCGGCAAGCTGACCTACGGCTCGCCGGGCAGCATGACCACACTGCACCTGACCATGGAAGAGCTGGCGCTGAAGCAGGGCGTGCAGTTCTCGCACATCCCATACAAGGGCAATGCCGAGTCGATGCAGGCGCTGCTGGGCGGCCACGTGATGTCGGTGGCGGACACGCCGGCCTGGGCGCCGTACGTGGAGCAGGGCAAGCTGCGCCTGCTGTCGACCTGGGGCGAAAAGCGCTCGGCGCGCTTCCCCAATGTGCCGACGCTGAAGGAACTGGGCATGGGCATCGTGCAGACCTCGCCGTTCGGCCTGGTCGCGCCCAAGGGCACGGATCCGAAGATCGTGCAGAAGCTGCATGACGCCTTCAAGAAGGCGATGGAAATGCCCAACTACCGCGAATCGCTGGCCAAGTTCGACATGGAGCCGTTCTACATGAACAGCCAGCAGTACGCGCAGTTCGCCGCCGAAACCGTCAAGAAGGAAAAGGCGATCATCGAGAAGCTGGGCCTGGCCAAGCCGCAGTAAGCCAGCGCCGGTTGCGTTCAATCAGGCCGCCCGCGCCTGCCGGCCCTGTGCCGGCGGGACGGCGGCCTGATGTTTTGCATCGCGCCGAAAAACAACCAAGGAGACCACGTCAATGGCCAAAGAGGCGTTCCGCCATACCATCCCGCTGCGCGTACGCTGGTCCGAAGTCGACCCGCAGTCGATCGTCTTCAATGCGCACTACCTGACGTATTGCGATATCTGCGTGACCGAGTACTGGCGTGCGCTCGGGATCCGCTATCCGGAGGACGTGCTGCACGCGCACGGTGTCGATATCTTCGTGGTCAAGTCCACGCTGGAGTATCACGCATCGGCGCGCTTTGACGATGAGCTGGAACTGCGCGGGCGCATGGCACGGCTGGGGCGGTCCAGCATGTTGTTCCGGGTGGAGATGTACCGGGGCGACGAGCACCTGATCACCGGTGAAATCGTCTATGTGTGCGCGGATCCGGCGACGCAGAAGTCGGCGGCGATCCCGGGGGTGGTGCGGGAGATTATCGAGGGGTATGAGGTGGTGAAGCCGGCGGGGTAGCCCGCCCCGACGAGGTTTCATATCCCGCTTGTTTGCTCCCCTCTCCCGCTCGCGGGAGAGGGGCAGGGGGTGAGGGCAGGCGCTGGCATACCGACGCGCTTGACGTCGTGGAAGCTCCGGCCCTCACCCCCACCCCTCTCCCACTTCGCGGGAGAGGGGTGCGATTGCAGGGGGTGATGGCAAGCTCCCGCTGCGTACGACTAGTTTGCCGCGGCGTCAGCTTACTTCCCCACCCCCGCATCCTCCATATAAGCCCGGATCACCGCATCAAAGCTGGCATCGCTCTCGAACCCCAGCGACAGCGCCCGCTCGGCATTCCACGCCGCCGGCCACGTGCCGACGATTTTCTCGACGCGCCCTTCACGTTCCCACGTCACGCGATCCGCCACCGCATCGCCGGCCACGCGGCGTAGTGCGTCGACCATGCCCGCCGCTGTCACCGACAGTCCCGGCAGGTTGACCACGCGGCGGTTGCCCAGTCGTTCGCCGGCCAGCTCGATGCCGTTGACCAGCGCCGCCACCGCCGCGCGCGGCGACAGCAGCCACAGCTTCGTATCCGGCGCCACGGGGCAGTTTGCCGCCACGCCCGCCAGCGGCTCGCGGATGATGCCGCTGGCGAACGACGAGGCCGCCGCGTTGGGCTTGCCCGGGCGCACGCTGATGGTCGGCAGGCGCAGCACGCGGCCGTCGACGAAGCCGCGGCGGCTGTAGTCCGACAGCAGCAGTTCGCCGATCGCCTTCTGCACGCCGTACGACGATTGCGGATTCAGCGCGGTGTCGTCCTGCACCACCGGCGGCAGCTCGCCGCCATAGACCGCGACCGAGCTGGTGAACAGCACGCGCGGCTTGTGGCCCAGCTCGCGGCAGGTTTCGAGCAACGCGCGCGAGGCGTCAAGGTTGACGCGCATGCCCAGCTCGAAATCCGCCTCGGCCTGGCCGCTCACGACGGCGGCGAGGTGGAACACCGCGCCGGTATCCTGGTCGATGGCCTGGCGCAGCACTGCCGGGTCGGACAGGTCGCCGGTCACCACGCGCACGCGCGCATCGTCCAGCCCTTGCGGCGCGACCACGTCGAGCAGCGTCAGGCGGTCGAAGGCGATGGCCTGGCCATCCAGGTTCAGGGTGCCGCGTTGCAGCAGCAGGCGGGCGAGTTGCAGGCCGAGGAAGCCGGCGCCGCCGGTAATCAGTACGTTCATGGCAAGAGATCGGTAATGGTTGTTGGATCAGCGGCCGAGGTAGGGCTTGAGCCAGCCCAGCCCTTCGGACGTGCCGGCGCGCGGGCGGTATTCGCAGCCGATCCAGCCCTGGTAGCCGAGCGTGTCGATCAGGTCGAACAGGTACGGGTAGTTCAGCTCGCCCAGGTCCGGCTCATGGCGCTCGGGCACGCCGGCAATCTGGATATGGCCGATGCCGGGCATGTCGCGCCTGAGCTTCATCGCGATATCGCCTTCGACAATCTGGCAGTGGTAGCAATCGAACTGCACCTTCAGGTTGGCCGCGCCGACTTCCTTGCAGATCGCCTGCGCGTCGTCCTGGCGGTTCAGGAAATAGCCCGGCATGTCGCGCGTGTTGATCGGCTCCAGCACGATGGTCACGCCCTGCGCGGCGGCGGCTTTCGCGGCGAACGCGACGTTTTCCAGGTAGGTGGCACGGTAGCGCGCGCTGTCGGCATCGGCTGGCACCAGGCCTGCCATCACGTGCACGCGGTCATTGCCGATCACGCTGGCGTATTCCAGCGCGCGACCGACGGCGTCGCGGAATTCCGCCTCGCGTCCCGGCAGCGACGCCAGCCCGCGCTCACCGGCTGCCCAGTCGCCCGGCGGGGCGTTGAACAGCGCCTGCGTGAGACCGTTCGCGTCCAGGCGCGCGCGCAGCTCGGCGGCGGGGTGCTCGTACGGGAACAGGTACTCCACCGCCTGGAAGCCGTCCGCCGCGGCGGCGGCGAAGCGATCCAGGAAAGCGTGCTCGTTGTACATCATCGAGAGATTTGCGGCGAAGCGCGGCATGGGAACTCCAGGGCGTAGGACGAAGCCGGCCCGGTCGCAGTCAGCGCGACCGGGCCGGCCGGATTTCAGCGATTGACCAGTTTAGCCGGCGTCAGCCACACCAGCACGGCGCCGACCACCAGGATCGCGGACAGCACGTACATCGGCAGCTGCGTGCTGTGCGTCAGGTCCTTGAGCGCGCCGACCATGTACGGCGAGACGAAACCGGCGAGGTTGCCGACCGAGTTCACGACGGCGATGCCGGAGGCGGCGGCGATGCCGGACAGGAATGCGGTGGGCAGCGACCAGAACAGCGGCGCGCAGGTCAGCACCCCGGCGGCAGCCAGCGACAGCGCGGCGATGGACACGGTCGTATTGTTGGTGAACGAGGCGGCAATGGCAAAGCCCGCCGCACCCATCAGCGCCGGCACGATCAGGTGCCAGCGGCGTTCCTGGCGCGCATCGGCGCTGTGGCCGAGGATGTTCATGACGACGATGGCGCAGATAAACGGGATTGCCGACAGCAGGCCGATCTTCAGGTTGCCGGTGACGCCGCTGGCCTTGACCAGCGTGGGCATCCAGAAGGTCAGCGCATACTGGCCGGTGACGAAGCAGAAGTAGATCAGGCACATCCACCACACGCGGCGGTCGCTGAACACAGCGCCCAGTGAGTGGCCGTGGGCCTGACCGGCGGCGGCGCCTGCCTTCTGCTGGTCTTCCTCGACATTGCGCTTGAGCACGCGCTTTTCATCGGCGCTGAGCCACGGTGCCTTGTCGATGCCATCGCGCAGCACAAAGATCGTCACCACGCCGATCACCAGCGCGGGCAGGGCTTCCAGCAGGAACATCCATTGCCAGCCGCTCATGCCATGCGTGCCATTGAAGGCATCCATGATCCAGCCCGACAGCGGGTTGCCGAACATGCCGGCGACCGGGATGCCCGACATGAACAGCGCGATCATCTTGGCGCGGCGGTTGGCCGGGTACCAGTAGGTCAGGTACAGGATCACGCCGGGATAGAAGCCCGCCTCGGCCAGGCCGAGCAGGAAGCGCATCACGTAGAACTGGGTCGGCGTCTGCACGAACACGAACAGCGCCGAGATGATGCCCCAGGTGATCATGATGCGCGCGATCCAGATGCGCGCGCCGATCTTGTGCATCAGCAGGTTGCTGGGCACCTCGAACAGGAAGTAGCCGATAAAGAACAGGCCGGCGCCGAGGCCGAACACGGTCTCGGAAAAGGCCAGGTCCTGGCCCATCTGCAGCTTGGCGAAACCCACGTTGACGCGGTCGAGGTAGGCGACCACGTAGCACAGCATCAGGAACGGCATGATGCGCCAGAACACCTTGTTGTAGGCGCGTTTCTCGATCTGGGTGTCGGTGTCGAGCCGGGCGTTGCCGCCCAGGGTGTCGAAGGCGGGCACGCTGGCCGCCGGTTGGTTGGATGGCATCGGTGGTCTCCGGGTAGAGTCAGTCTGGTCTAGTAATCGTGGCGGCCACGCAAAGCGCAGGCATGCGCGTGCCCCGCACGGTGGCCGCAAGGCAACCGCGCCGGTTGAATCCGTATGGCCGTGGTCAGTCGGAAAAAACGGGTGGCAGTGCTACCAGCGCGCCTGGAAGGCGTCGCGCAACTCAGCCAGTGCGCCGTCGGGCAGTGCCGCGCGGGCGGCGAAACCCGGCGTGTCCTTCATCATCATCCATAGCTTGGCGGTCTCCTCCAGTTCTTCCAGCGCGAACGCGGCGCGCGAGACGCTGGACTCCCATACCACCGGCCCGAGGCGCTCCAGCAGCACGCCGCGCACTTGCGCGGCCAGCGTGGCCACGCGCGCGGCGACCGCGGGATCGCCGGGCCGGTGATAGGGAATCAGCGGGATATGGCCGACCTTCATCACGTAGTACGGCGTGAGCGGCGGCAGTACGTCGTCCGGTTGCCAGACACCGGCCAGCGTCAGGGCCACGAGGTGCGTCGAGTGCGTGTGCACCACGGCGTGCGCCCCGGGGTTGTTGTCGTAGATCGCGCGATGCAGCGTGAGCGTCTTGGACGGCTTGTCGCCCGACACCCAGGTGCCGTCCGTGGCCACCTTGGCAACCGCGGCGGGATCCATCATGCCCAGGCACGCATCGGTCGGGGTGATCAGCCAGCCATCGTCCAGCCGCGCGCTGATATTGCCGGCCGAGCCGACGGTATAGCCGCGCTGGTAGAGGCTGGCGCCGATGCGGCAGATCTCTTCGCGCAGCTTGCTTTCGGTGCTCATCACTGGCCTCCCAGCTGGCGCAGCGCCTCGTCAAAGAAATCCGGGCCGCCGAAGTTGCCCGACTTGAGCGCCAGTGCCAGCGGCGTGGCGCCGAGCGTGACCGTGGCCGGCACGCCGGGGGCGATCTGCGTGCCAATGCGCAGCGCTCGCACGTTCAGCGCCTGCACCACGGCGCCGGAAGTCTCGCCTCCGGCAACGACAAAGCGGCGCGTGCCACGTGCGAGCAGGCCGGCGGCGACGGTGGCGAGGCATTGCTCGACCAAATGGCCGGCGCGCTCCACACCCAGTTCGGCCTGCACGGCCTTGACTTCGTCGGGGCTGGAAGTGGCGTAGACCAGCACCGGCTGGTCGTGCGAGGCGGCGAAGTCCAGCGCGGCTTCGGCCACGGCTTCGCCGCGCGCCAGCGCCAGCGGGTCGATGCGCAGCGCCGGGCGGCCTTGCTCCAGCCAGCGGGCCACTTGCCCGTTGGTCGCGCGCGAGGCGCTGCCTGCCAGCACCACGCCCGGGCCGTCGACGGCAGGGACCGCGTCGGCATCGCCACGCTGCGGCAGCAGGCCGGCGCGGCGGAAATTCTCGGGGAGGCCCAGCGCGATGCCGGAGCCGCCGGTGATCAGCGGCAGGCCGGCGCAGGCTTCGCCCAGCGTGAACAGGTCGGCGTCAGATACCGCATCGGCAATCGCCAGCCGCACGCCGTCGTGGCGCAGCGCCGCGATGCGGTCGGCCGTGGCCTGCGCACCGCGCGCCACGGCGTCGTAGCGCAGCAGGCCGACCTTGCCCTGGCTCTGGCGTTGCAGCACGCGCACCAGGCTGGCATCGGTCATTGGCGTCAGCGGATGGTGCTCCATGCCCGACTCATTCAGCAGCGCGTCGCCCACGAACAGGTGGCCGCGGAAGATGGTGCGGCCGTTCTCGGGGAAGGCGGGGCAGGCGATGGTGAAATCGCTGTCCAGCGCGGCCAGCAGTGCTTCGGCGACCGGACCGATATTGCCGGCATCGGTCGAATCGAAGGTCGAGCAGTACTTGAACACGAACTGGCGGCAGCCCTGCGCGCGCAGCCATTGCAGCGCGGCCAGCGACTGCGCCACGGCCTCGGCGGCGGGAATGGTGCGCGATTTCAGTGCGACCACCAGTGCGTCGGCCGCGCCGATATCGGCCATGGATTCGGGCACGCCGATGGTCTGCACGGTGCGCATGCCATTGCGCACCAGCGTGTTGGCGAGGTCGGTGGCACCGGTAAAGTCGTCGGCGATACAGCCCAGGAGCGCGGTCATCGTCTGGGCTCCTTATTCGGCCTTGCCCGGCAGTTCGATGCCCGGGAAGATCTTGATCACGGCCGAATCGTCCTCGCCGCCATGGCCGGCGGTGGAAGCCATCATGAACATCTGGTGCGCGGCGGCCGACAGCGGCAGCGGGAATTTGCTGGTGCGCGCGGTGTCGAGCACCATGCCCAGGTCCTTGACGAAGATATCGACCGCCGACAGCGGGGTGTAGTCGCCCTTCAGGATATGGGGCACGCGGTTCTCGAACATCCACGAGTTGCCGGCACTGTGCGTGATCACGTCATAGAGCGCGTCCGGGTCCACGCCTTCGCGCATGCCGAGCGCCATCGCCTCGGCCGCGGCGGCGATATGCACGCCGGCCAGCAGCTGGTTGATGATCTTGACCTTCGAGCCCGCGCCATGTGCGGCGCCCAGGCGGTATACCTTGCCGGCGATGGCGGCCAGCACGTCCTCGGCCAGTGCGTAGGCTTCGGCGGGGCCCGAGGTCATCATGGTCATTTCGCCGCTGGCGGCGCGCGCGGCCCCGCCGGAGACCGGCGCGTCCAGCATCAGCAGGCCCTGTTCAGCGAGGCGGCGGCCCAGCGATTCGGCAAAGCCCGGCGGCACCGTGGCGCTGGCAATCACCAGCTTGCCCGGCTGCATTTCGGCCACTGCGCCCTTGGCGCCGAACAGCACGGCCTCGGTCTGCTGCGCGTTGACGACCAGCGTCAGCACCACGTCGCAGCGGCTGCCCAGTTCGGCGGGCGACGCGCACGGCACGCCGCCTGCATCGGCAAAGCGCTGCAGCACTTCGGGGCGCAGGTCGCAGGCGTGCACGTTGAAACCGGCACGCAGCAGCGACTGCGCGACACCAAAGCCCATGGCACCAAGGCCGATGACGCCGATATTCCTGGACATAGAGGGACTCCTGAATCTGATACGGGAAAGGCTTGAAGGGTGCGGACGGCGTCAGTTCGACGCGCCCCGCGTGCCGGCGGCTTCATCGCCGGCGGCGCCGCTACCATCGGCATCCTCGTCGGCGCCCAGCTGGGCCAGCCGGCGGGCGGCGTTGTACATGTGGTTCTGCGCGGCATTGCGCGCGGCCAGCGGGTCGCCGGCGCGGATCGCTGCGACGATGGCCTGGTGTTCCTCGCGCACCTGGCGCGAGAAGTCGGCGCGGCGCGCCTCGTTGGTCCGGGTCACGCGGGTGGCCGTTTCCAGGTACTGGCTGAGGAATTCCAGCGTTTTCAGGAAGTAGGGGTTGCCGGTGGCGCCGGCGATGGCGCGATGGAAGGCCACGTCCGCGGCCACGCCGTCGCCGCCTTGACCGACTTCCTCGTCGATGCGGGCCAGCGCGGCATCGATGGCGGCCATCGACGCATCGGTGCGGCGGCGGGCGGCCTGCGCGGCCACCTCGGCCTCGATCGCGCGGCGCAGCTCGACGATCTGCAGCACCGATTCCAGCGTGCCGGTGTCGGTGTAGTCGATGCGCAGCGGCCGGATGCCGGCCTGCAGCGTCACGAACACGCCGCTGCCCTGGCGCGACTCGACCACGCCTTCGTACTTCAGCCGGGAAATCGCCTCGCGCACCACGGTGCGGCTGACGCCGAACTCTTCGGACAGCACCGCCTCGGTGGGCAGCTTGTCGCCGCGGGCAAAGGCGCCGTTCTGGATCTTGTCCAGCAGTTGTTCGGCGACGTTGTCGGTCAGCGCACGGGCAGGGACTTTCTGGAACATACGGATTCCCCGGGTTATTCGGTAATCAGGTCATCATACAAATTTGCCAGGACGATGCCGACCCCGGGCAAACCCTAGTGTGGTGCGTTTCCCGTTGCCAATGCTCCACTTTGGTGCTTCGCCGCCTGCCCGGGGCTGGCGTATCATGGGCGCCCGTCCGGGATTGTTGATACTCAAGCCAGACCTCAACCACCAACCACATGCCAGTCACCGTCCTGATCTGCCCCTGGTCCGAAGCGCGCGAACGTGCCCGCGCCATCCGCTACACCGTGTTCGTCGAAGAGCAGAACGTGCCGGTGGAACTGGAATGGGACGAATGGGACGAGCCCAGCTGGCACGCGCTGGCGCTGCCCGAGGATGGCACGCCGGTGGCCACCGGCCGGCTGTTACCCGACGGCCATATCGGCCGCATGGCCGTGCTCAAGGC
Source organism: Cupriavidus consociatus (assembly GCF_017814975.1). Lineage (GTDB taxonomy): Bacteria > Pseudomonadota > Gammaproteobacteria > Burkholderiales > Burkholderiaceae > Cupriavidus > Cupriavidus consociatus. The sequence goes on along the minus strand of NZ_JAGIQA010000017.1, from coordinate 46,021 downwards.
GGCGCGCGGCACCGGTGTCGGCGCGCAGGTGCTGCAGGCGCTGATGGAGAAGGCCGTGCAACTGGGCTATCCGGAACTGGTGCTGAATGCCCAGACCCACGCCGCGCCGTTCTATCTGCGCGCCGGGTTTGCCCGGTCAGGGGAGGAATTCGAGGAAGCCGGCATCCCCCATATCGAGATGCGCAAGCGGCTGGCGGGCTGAGCGTCCGCCGCCGCTGTTACCGCGGCGCCTGCACGATGCGGGTGTCGCGCGGCAGGTTCAGCTTGCCGTGGTAGGACACCTCGCCGATGCGGCCGGTGGCGTCGAAGCTGCGTTCGCTCAGGTCGAAGCGTCCATCGTGACGCACGCGCAGCACCGTGCTGGCGCGGGTGCCGTATGACGCCGAGCGGATGAATGCCGACGACAGCAGCTTCTCCCACTCCGGCGCGACGCCGGTGGAGGGCAGCTCGAAATCCGCCGCCTGGCGCTCGTCAGCCAGCATCTGCAGGTAGGGCTCGGCGCTGGCACCGGCCCGCCCGCTGTCGGCCGCCAGCACCTCGGCAAGCGCGCCAACGCGGCTGCGCACCTTGGGCCAGGGGGTGTCGAGCAGCGCATTGGACAACCCGTACAGGCCCGGTCGAAGCTTCTGTGGCTGGCGCGTGGCCGAGCGGTTGCTGTACCACCAGAGTTCGCGCAGGTCACAGGCAAGCAGGTTGAAGCCGTTGTAGCAGCCGTCCTGGCCGGCCAGCCCGTCGAGATAATCGAACGGCGCGTCATGGCCGCGCAGGAAGCCGGCCACCAGCTCGCCGCGCGAGCGCGCGTCGGTGCGTTTCTCGGAAGGGGCGCGGTAATTGGTCAGTGCGGCAAAACGCCCGTCGGCGTTGACGCCCATCCAGGTGCCGGGCTCGCCGATGACTTCCGCCAGGTCGCGTCCGGCCAGCACCTGCGGCGCATCCTGCCACCAGTGCACGGCCGCCGCGGGGCGGACATAGAATTCATCGCGGTTGCCGGCGACGACCAGGGCATAGTCCGGGTGGGATTGCCAGGCAACCAGGATCAGGCACATCGTTCGACTTCCTTTGCCGCCGGGGGCGCTTGGGGGCGCGGGGATTCCGGCGTACTTCGCGTTTCGGCAGTTACCGGGACGCTACAGCACGTCCAGGTCGATAAAGTGTTCGGCCTGCCGCTCGCCGTCCACCCACTGGTCCAGCCCGCTCTGGCGCCACAGGCCGGCCAGCGTGACATCGAAGGCGGGCGGGATGTCGGCGTAGCTTTCCATCCAGGTCTGCACGCCGGCTCGGGTCTCGGGCCTGCGCATCAGCGTACCACCAATTCCGGTCGCCTCGGCAACCGTCTCCATCCAGCGGTGCCAGAGCGGCAGCGCTTCGGCGGCAACGGCCTCGGGCACGCGGAAATAGACGAACAGGTGGTCGCTCATGGCAAGGTCCCGCTTCTGAAAGTCAGCCCGCCGCCTGGGCGGCTTCACCCAGCGGCACGTCGTAGGGCAGGGTGGCCGTCGCCAGCGCCGGGCCTTCGGCGCTGCCCAGCCGCAGCGCGCTGGCGGCGGCATCGATCTTCAGCTCGGCCAGCCCCGCCCAGCCGCCCTGCGGCGCGGGCGCGGCGTTGACGATCATGCCGCATGGCTGGCCGGGGTCTTCGGGCCGGTAGATCTCCGCCGCGGGCGCCGGCACCTCGCCTTCGCCCTGCACCAGCCACATGCGGCGCTTGAGCGTGCCGCGGTATTGGCTGCGCGCGACGATTTCCTGGCCCGGGTAGCAGCCCTTGCGGAAATTCACGCCGCCGACCAGCTCGAAATTGATCATCTGCGGCACGAACTGCTCCTGCGTCGCGGCAACGATGCGGGGCAGGCCGGACTGCACTTCCAGCCAGTCCCACAGCACCGCCGGCGCGTCCCGCAGCTTGCCGGCCAGCGCCGCGCGCACGGCCTCGGCGCGCTCGGCGGGCAGCACCAGTTGCCAGCGTGGGTGCCCGGCGGCACCCGGCAGGCGGATCACGGTGATGCCGTCGGCCTCGGCCACGGCAAAGTCCGCTTGCGGCGCCGGCAGGTTCGCGGCGGCCAATGCGTCGGCGGCACCGGCACCGGCAACACCGAAGATGGCGCTGGCGGGCGTGATATCGCCCAGCTTGGCCTTGGAGCGCAGCACGAACATCGACAGCCGCTTCTGCACCGCGGCCTGGATATCGGCGGACAGCTGCAGCACGATGCCTGCGGCATCACGCCACATCAGGAAGGAGGCAAGCAGGCGCCCCTTGGGCGAGCAGTAGCCTGCCAGGCGCGCGGCGCCCGGCTCCAGGTCCTCGACCGCATTGGTGAGCTGGGTGTGCAGGAAGCTGGCGGCATCGTCGCCGGCCACGCGGATCAATCCGAGCCCGGCGGGGGCACAGACGATTCCGCCGGCCTGCAAGGATTCAAGGCTGGCGGCGAGTTCCGGGGCGTGGGCATTCATCACTGGCATTGCGAAATCGTGGCGATCGTCGGGGACAAACCGGGTTGGAAAGGCACTGATGGCGGCGCGCGCGGCCGGGCGCGCAAGAGGCGCCGGAGCCGCCGCGCATGGTCGGTGCGAGGCTGCCGGTTATTATATGGGGCTACGAGATTTTCGGCCGGGGCGCCGCAGTCTCGCCCCGACCCTGATACATGAAACGTTTTTTCCTTCGCCTGGGCCTGGCGGTCCTGGTACTCGCGCTGGCGGCAGCCGGCGGCTTTGCGTGGTGGGCCAATCACCCGCTGGCGCTGAACCGTTCGCCGGTCGAAGTGGTGATCAAGCCCAATTCCGGCGTGGCCAGCGTCGGCCGCCAGATCCAGCGCGGCGGCGTCGGCATGGACCCGCGGCTGTTCACGCTGCTGGTGCGCCTGACCGGCCACGGGCCAGACCTAAAGGCCGGCGGCTATGAATTCGAGACCGGCGCCACGCCGCTGTCGGTGTTGGGCAAGCTGGTGCGCGGTGAAGTCACACACTACGTGGTCACCGTGATCGAGGGCTGGGAATTCCGCAAGATGCGCGCGGCGGTCGATGCCAGCCCGGCGCTGCGCCACGATACGCGCGACATGTCCGACGCGGAGCTGATGAAGGCGATCGGCGCCGCAGAGGCTTCGCCGGAGGGGCTGTTCTTCCCGGACACCTACCTGTTTGCGCGCGGCAGCAGCGACATCGACCTGTACAAGCACGCCTATCGCGCCATGCAGCGCCGCCTCAACGAAGCCTGGAATGCACGCGCGCCCGACCTGCCGTACAAGTCCCCGTACGAGGCCCTGGTGATGGCATCGATCGTGGAGAAAGAAACCGGGCAGGCCACGGAACGCCCGATGATCGCCGCGGTGTTTATCAACCGCCTGCGCAAGAACATGATGCTGCAGACCGACCCGACCGTGATCTACGGGCTGGGCCAGGCCTTCGACGGCGACCTGCGCAAGCGCGACCTGCAGGCTGACACCCCGTACAATACGTACACCCGCACCGGCCTGCCGCCCACGCCGATCGCGCTGCCGGGCCTGGCCTCGCTGGCGGCGGCCACCGCGCCGGCACCGTCCGATGCGCTGTATTTCGTCGCCCGCGGCGACGGCAGCAGCCATTTCTCCAACTCGCTACCCGAACACAACCGCGCGGTCGACAAGTACCAGCGCGGCAAATAGGCATTCCATGCGCGGAAAATTCATCACCTTCGAAGGCATCGACGGCGCCGGCAAGAGCACCCATATCGAATGGGTGGCGGCGCGGCTGCGCGCGCGCCCAGGCATTTCCGCCGTGGTCACCACCCGCGAGCCGGGCGGCACGCCGCTGGGCGAAGACCTGCGCCAGTTGCTGCTGCACCGGAAAATGCACCTCGAGACCGAGGCGCTGCTGATGTTCGCGGCGCGCCGCGAGCACATCGCCGAGGTCATCGCCCCCGCGCTGGCGCGCGGCGAATGGGTGATCTCCGACCGCTTTACGGATGCCACCTTTGCCTACCAGGGCGGGGGCAGGGGCCTGCCGACGCAGCGGCTCGAAGTGCTGGAAGACTGGGTGCAGGACGGCCTGCAGCCGGACCTGACGCTGCTGTTCGACGTGCCGTTGGAAACCGCCAGCGAGCGGCTGGCCGGGGCGCGTGCGCCGGACAAGTTCGAAGCCGAATCGCGTGCGTTCTTCCAGCGCACCCGCGACGAATACCTGCGCCGGGCCGCGGCAGCACCGGAGCGCTTCCGCGTGATCGATGCCACGCGCAGCATCGACACAATTCGGGAAGAACTCGGGCAGATAATCGCAACCCTTTGATCTGGCAGCACTATATGCGCATGATGACGACCCGCCTGCGCATCGCTGCCAGGTCCGTAAAAATCCGATTCGACTAAGCGGGCGCATCAAACACCGCGGCTAACCCCCTGATTCACATGCTCTATCCCTGGCAGAAGGAAGACTGGCAACGGCTCGGCATCCTGCGCGAACGGCTTCCGCATGCCTTGCTGATCCATGGCCAGCAAGGCATTGGCAAGCGCGACCTGGCGCTGCATTTCGCCCAAGGCCTGCTGTGCGAGGCGCCGCTGCCCGACGGCCAGCCCTGCGGCCAGTGTGCCGCGTGCCACTGGTTCAGCCAGGGCAATCACCCCGATTTCACCGTGGTGCGCCCCGAGGCGCTGGACACCTCGGGCGAGCCCGATACCGACGAGGGCGGCAAGAAAAAGACGCCGAGCAAGATTATCCGCATGGAGCAGGTGCGCGCGCTGATCGAGGCGGTTGGCGTCGGCACGCATCGCGCGGGCCTGCGCGTGGTGGTCGTGTATCCGCTCGATGCGTTGCAGACCGAGGGCGCCAACGCGCTGCTGAAGACGCTGGAGGAACCGCCCCCTTCGACCGTATTCCTGCTGGTGACCGACCGGCTGGACCGTATCCTGCCGACCATCCTGTCGCGCTGCCGCCAGTTCTCGGCGCAACGCCCCACGCCGGAGGCCGCGCTCGCGTGGCTGCAAGGCCAGGGGGTTGCCGATGCCGAGGCCCAGCTGGCGCAGGCCGGTGGTTCGCCGCTGACCGCGCTGCACGCGGCCGAGGCCGAGGAGCAGCCGCTGCAACGCCTGCTGGTCAGCCAGCTGGGAGCGGGTGCCGCGTTCGACGCCTCCGCAGTCGCCGAACAACTGCAGAAGCTGCCCGTGCCCGCCGTGCTTGGCATCCTGCAGCGCTGGACGTACGATCTGCTGAAGCTGCGGCTGGATGCCGCCGGCGGCACCGCGCCGCGCTACTTCCCGAAGGAGCGCGCCGCGCTGGCGCGCTGCGCCGGGGCCACCGACGCGCACCGGCTGCAGGCCTATGCGACGCGGCTGACCGCGCATCGCCGCAGCGAGAACCATCCGCTGGCGGCTCGGCTGGTGATGGAGGCGGTATTTCTGGAGTACCGGCAGCTGTTCCGATAAAGCAGCGCCGTTGCAGCACAAAGCCATAACAACAAGCAGCATCGTCATTCAGGGGGTCAACCATGAACACTGCGGTAACCGGGGCGCCACCGCCCCCTCCGCTGGGCGCGCCGACCGGCAGCGGGGCGGCATCGCGTCCCAATGTGCTGTCGTTGTCGATCAAGGATCAGGCCGGGCTGTACGCGGCCTATATGCCATTCCTGGCACGCGGCGGCATTTTCGTGCCGTCGAACCGGCCGTTCCGGCTGGGCGAGCAGGTGTTCCTGGTGCTGTCCTTGCTGGACCGGCCGCAGAAGTACCAGATCGCGGGCCAGGTGGCCTGGATCACCCCGGCGGGCACGCCGATGAAGACCCCCGGCGTCGGCGTACACTTTCCCGACGACGACAACGGGCGCAACCTGCGCCGCGTGGTGGAGGAAATCCTGGGCAAGCTGCTGGAGTCCGGGCGCCCTACGCAAACCTTATGAAAATTGCGAAGATGGTTTCGCAATCTATTGATTGTTAATGAATTCTTCCCGTTTTTCCCTGCGCATTGCCGAGCCCAGCGACCTGCCGGGCATCGTGGCTATCTATAACAGCACCGTGCCGTCGCGCATGGTCACCGCCGACACCGAGCCCGTCTCCGTGGCCTCGCGCCAGGCCTGGTTCGATGCGCACCAGCCGGGGCGCCGCCCGTTATGGGTTTGCGAAGACACCGACGGCCGGATGGCCGGATGGATGAGCTTCTCGGATTTCTATGGCCGCCCGGCCTATGGCGGCACCGCCGAGGTCTCGATCTACCTGGACGCCGAGCGACGGGGGCAGGGGCTGGGCCGGTACCTGCTGCAGCAGGCGATCGACCATGCGCCCGCAGTCGGCGTGAATACGCTGCTCGGCTTTATCTTTGGCCACAATGCCCCCAGCCTGGGCCTGTTCGCCGCGATGGGCTTTACCCGCTGGGGCGACCTGCCGCGCGTGGCGGTGCTGGACGGCGTCGAGCGCGACCTGATCATCCTCGGCCTCCGCGTGGATGGCGGGCAGCAGGCCTGAACGGCCGAAGCTTAGAGCCGAGCACAAGAGATTTCCCATGTTTGTCGATTCCCATTGTCATATCGATTTCCCCGAGCTGGCCGCGCGCCTGCCCGAACTGCTGGAAAACATGCGCGTCAACCAGGTCACGCATGCGCTGTGCATCTCGGTGACGCTGGAGGACTTCCCGCGCGTGCTGGCGCTGGCCGAGCAGCATCCCAACCTGTATGCCTCGGTCGGCGTGCATCCCGACTATGAAGAGGGGGAGGACCCATCCGTCGAGCGTCTGGTCGAGTTGTCGGCGCACCCGCGCGTGGTCGGCACCGGCGAGACCGGACTGGACTACTACCGCCTGAACGGCCGCAGCATCGCCGACATGGAATGGCAGCGTGAACGCTTCCGCAACCATATCCGTGCCGCGCGCCAGACCGGCAAGCCGCTGATCATCCATACCCGTTCGTCCGCCGACGACACGCTGCGGCTGATGCATGAAGAGAACGCGGGCGAAGCGGGCGGCGTGATGCACTGCTTTACCGAGACCTGGGACGTCGCCCGGCAGGCGCTGGACCAGGGCTTCCATATCTCGTTTTCCGGCATCGTCACCTTCAAGAGCGCCGCAGATCTGCAGGAGACCGCGCGCAAGGTGCCGCTCGACCGCATGCTGATCGAGACCGACTCACCCTACCTGGCACCCGTGCCGTACCGCGGCAAGACCAACGAGCCGGCCTGGGTGCGCCACGTTGGCGAGTTCATTGCGCAACTGAGGGGGGTGCCGGTGACGCAGGTGGCAGAGCAGACCACGGAAAACTTTTTCAATTTATTCAAGCATATCGACAGGAATGCTCATGTTTGACCTGAAGTTTGTCCGCCGCGCTGCCGGCGCCGTTGTGCTGGCAGCGGCCACATTGGCGCAGGCCGCGCCGGCCGACGACATGCGCAAGGCGGTCGAGTTCGACGACGCCAATACCGTCAAGAAGCTGCTGGCCAAGGGCGTCGATCCCAATATCGTCGACAGCCGCGGCAACCCGGCGCTGGTGCTGGCGCTGCGCGAGAAATCGCTCAAGGTGGCAACGGTGCTGATCCGTGCCAAGGACATCGATTTCGACAAGGCCAATCCCGCCGGGGAGACCCCGCTGATGATGGCGGCGCTGCAGGGCCAGCTCGACATGGTCAAGCTGATGGTTGACGAGATGGAGGCCGAGATCAACAAGACGGGCTGGACCCCGCTGCACTACGCCGCCACCAATGGCCATAACAACGTGGTCAAGTACCTGGTCGACCATGCCGCGTATATCGACGCGGAGTCGCCCAACGGCACCACGCCGCTGATGATGGCCGCGCGCGCCGGCCATATCGAGACCGTCAAGCTGCTGCTGGACGAAGGCGCCGACATGCGCCTGAAGAACCAGCAGGGCATGACCGTGATCGACTTTGCCGAGCGCTACAACCAGGCCGAGATCGCCAATGGCCTGAAGTCGCGCTGGCAGAAGATGTATCCGCAGACGCCGATCGTGCCGGCTCCGCCGCTGAAGGCGCCTACTGGAACGCCGGGCGGCCAGCGTCCCGCCACCGCGCCGGCTGCGCCCCAGACCAAGGGCTGGTAAGGGGCCAACATGGATGCACAGCCCGCCCCGGCCGCGCCTGGCCGCCTGCGCCAGTGGGCACGGCGGCTCAAGGCCAGCCTGGTGACGCTGTGGTTCTGCAGCCGCCACCCCGGCACGCCGCGGGGCGCACGGCTGCTGGCGGTGCTGGTGGTCGGCTATGCCTTCAGCCCGATCGACCTGATTCCCGATTTCATCCCGGTGCTGGGCTACCTCGACGATGTCGTGCTGGTGCCGCTGGGCATCTGGCTCGCCTTGCGGATGATTCCGGCCGCGGTCAGCGAGGAATGCCGCGGCCGCGCCGAGGCCTGGCAGGCCTCCCATGCGCAACGGCCGCGCAATCGCGCGGCCGCCGTGGTCATCGTGCTGATGTGGGGCTTGCTGGCGTGGCTGGCCTGGCGCTGGCTGGCGCCGCGCTGACACCGCGCCGACATTCGGCGCAGCGTCTAGGCGTCGTCCGCCAGCCGCACGCCCGTGAACTGCCAGCGCTGGTGCGGATAAAAGAAGTTGCGGTAAGTTGCCCGGATATGCGATTCGGGCGTGACGCACGACCCGCCGCGCAACACCATCTGGCTGCTCATGAACTTGCCGTTGTACTCGCCCACCGCGCCCGCGTTCGGGCGGAAGCCGGGGTAAGGCAGGAAAGCGCTGCCGGTCCATTCCCAGACATCGCCGAACATCTGGCGCAGCACGCCCGACGTGTTCTGCCGGTCCGGCAGCGGCCGCAGCGCGCGGCCTTCGACAAAATTCCCCGTCGCCGGCAGGCTGCGCGCGGCATGTTCCCACTCGGCTTCGGTAGGCAGGCGGCGCTCGGCCCAGCGCGCAAAGGCGTCGGCCTCGTAGAAGCTGATATGCGTGACGGGACTGTCCGGATCGACCGGATGCATGCCGCGCAGCGTCATCTGCCACCACGTGCCTTCGCGCGCTTCCCAGTACAGCGGCGCCTGGATGCCTTGCTCGCCGACCCAGCGCCAGCCGTCGGACAGCCACAGGCCGGCGGTCTGGTAGCCACCGTCGTCGATGAACTCGAACCACTGGCGGTTCGTGACCGGGTGAGAGCATAGCGTGAACGGCTGCAGGTAGACCTTGTGGCGCGGCGCCTCGCAGTCAAAGGCAAAGCTGTCGCCGCGATGGCCGATCTCGACCACGCCGCCGTCAAAGCCGATCCAGTCGGGCGCCGGGCGCGGGTCCGCGATCACCGGCTCGGGCAATTCCGGCGCAAAGGCCGGCCGCAGCGGATTCTGCGCGAACAGGTGCAGGATGTCGGTCAGCAACAGTTCCTGGTGCTGCTGCTCGTGCTGCAGGCCGAGCATGATCAGCGCTGCCTCGGCGTCGGTCTGGGCGCTGCCGAGCAGCGCCATCATCGACTCGTCCACGGCCTCGCGGTAGGCCAGCACCTCGTCCAGCGACGGGCGCGTCAGCAGGCCGCGCCGCGGGCGCGGATGGCGCGGGCCGACTGCCTCGTAATAGGAGTTGAACAGGTAGCGGTAGTCCGGATCCACCGGCTCGTAGTCGGGGATGCGCGCGGCCAGCACGAATTCCTCGAAGAACCAGGTGGTGTGCGCCAGGTGCCATTTCGCCGGACTGGCGTCGTCCATCGACTGCACGGTGGCATCGGCATCGGACAGGTCGGCCACCAGCGTCTCGGTGCTGGCGCGGACGTGGCGATACTGCGAAAGCAGGGCGGGTTCGTGCGGGGGATGGAGGGCGGCGGCGGGCAACAGGGCTGAAGTCATGCGGGCTCCCGGAATGGATCGATCGATGACTGCGGGCGGCCTGCCGGCGCGTCCTAGCTGCCTGCGCCAGCGTGCCGCCAATGGCACGCGGGGCGCCGTAGCGCCCCGATCCATCATAGACCCGATCCGTTGCCGGGGCGAGCCGGCGCCGTCCTACACGGCGCGCCGCGGCCCGCTGGCTTCAGTCAGCCTTCAGTCAGCCTTCAGTCAGCCTTCAGTCAGCCATTCCAGCCAGGCATCAGGCGGCCAGCGGGGTGGCGTCGTTCAGCGCCGCGATTTCGGTGCGGGCGTTGGCCAGCCCGGCTTCGCGGAACTGCGGACCCATGGCCAGGCCGTGGGCGCGCACGTAGGTGATATCGGTGATGCCGAGGAAGCGCAGCACCACGTCTACGGTGACTTCGTGCAGGTCCAGCGCATTCGCATCCTGGCGCACGCCGCCGCGCGACGACACCACGATCACGCGCTTGCCGCCGGCCAGGCCGACCGGGCCGTTCTCGGTGTACTTGAAGGTGCGGCCAGCCTGCGCGATGCGATCGATCCAGGCCTTGAGCTGGCTCGGGATGCCGAAGTTGTACTGCGGCACGCCCAGCACCAGCACGTCGGCGGCGAGAAATTCGGCCAGGAACTGCTCGGTGCGCTCCAGATCGGCTTGCTGCACGGCGTTCAGGCCATCCTTGGGACCGCCCAGCACCGGCAGCAGGTTGCCCGACAGGTGCGCCGGCGCATCCTGGTCCAGGTCGCGCACGGTGACCTTGGCCTCAGGGTTGGCCGCGACCAGATCGGCCACCACGCTGGCGGTCAGGTTGCGGGAAACGGAGTTGTCGCCGAGGACGCTGGAATCGATCTGCAGGATGTTCATGTCTTTCTCCACGAAGGGGCGGTTGCGATGGAGGAAAGATACTGGCTGGCTATTGGTATCGGTAGTGAGGCAAAATGCAAATCATTGTTCTATCGATGCAACACCACACCCAACCGTCATGCAAGACCTCAACGACCTGTCCCTGTTCGCGCAGGTGGTGGAACACGGCAGCTTCTCGGCGGCCAGCCGCGCCACCGGCGTTCCCAAGTCGCGCCTGAGCCGGCGCATCGCCCAGCTGGAACGCGACCTGGGCGTGCAACTGCTGCGTCGGACTACGCGGCAGGTGCGCGTGACGCCGCTTGGCGAGTCGTTCTACGACCGTTGCCGGGCCATGCTCAACGAGGCCCAGGCCGCGCGTGAAGTGATCGAGCAGGCGCGCGAGCAACCCGGCGGCACGTTGCGCGTCAGCTGCCCGGTGGCGATCGCGCAGATCCTGCTGGCCCCGGCCATCGGGCATTTCATGCGGGCCAACCCTGCGGTGCGGATCGAACTGGAGGCGACCAACCGGCGTGTCGACGTGATTGCGGAAGGCTTCGACCTGGCGCTGCGAGTGCGCGAGGTGATGGAAGACTCGAGCCTGGCCGTGCGCACCTTCGGCGAGAGCCAGTTGATGCTGGTGGCGAGTCCCGGGCTGCTCGACAGCATCGGCCGGCCGCGCTCGCCGCAGGCGCTCGACGGCATGCCTGGCGTGGGCCAGCACCCGCATGACGGCAAGCATGTCTGGACGCTGCGCTGCAAGCCCGGCGAAACCATCCAGATTGGCTACGATCCGCGCCTGGTCACCGATGAATTCGCGCTGCTGCGCGAGGCCGCGATCGCCGGCGTGGGCGTGGCCATGCTGCCTCGCATGTATTGCCGCGATGCCATCGACAGCGGCCAGCTTGAACTGCTGCTGCCCCAGTACGAGATGCCGGTCGGCACGCTGCACGCGGTATTCCCGTCGCGCAAGGGCGTCACGCCGGCGACCCGGCGCTTTCTCGATTTCCTGGGCGAGATCCTGCCCGAGTGCGCGCGCAAGGTCGGCATGGTCGAGCCGAGGCAGCCGGCCATGCACAGGGTGGTCTAGCGCCCGACCCGCCAGGGTAGGTGTGGCGCGATCGGCGAGAGGCCCGGACGCGGCGCGGATGGTGGCCGCCGCGGGCATCGGCGCGCCGCCGGTAAGTCTGACAATTGCGGCTTTACCTTCACGCCGGCTCGCACTAAGGTACAGGGGCGGCACCTGCGCGTGAGGGTAAAGGCGCATGGGAGCCGGACCGTTCCCGAACAACTCGGCAAGGAGAATGGCCATGGGTGGCTCTCAGGGTTCCCAGGATTTGGGCAAGGCGCTGCTGCGCATCGTGCTTGGCGTACTGATCCTGATGCACGGCATCGCCAAGGTGACCGGCGCATCCGGCATCGGTTTCGTGTCGAAGGTGGTCGCGGATGCGGGGTTGCCGGCCTGGGTCGCCTATGGTGTCTATATCGGCGAGCTGGTGGCGCCGATCCTGCTGATCATCGGCTTGTGGAGCCGGCTGGCGGCGATCGTCGTCGCCGTCAACATGCTGTTCGCGATGTTCTTGGTGCATAGCAAGCAGTTCGGGATGCTGGCCGATACCGGCGGGTGGGCGCTGGAACTGCAAGGCATGTTCCTTGGGGCTGCGCTGGCGGTGGCGTTGCTGGGCGCCGGCAGGTTCAGCGTGGGCGGCATCAACGGAAAGCTCAACTAGCTTCCGGCGGGTTCGGCGCCGCGCGGCACCGTGGCGTTCCGGTGCCGTGGATGGCAAGGTTGCCGCGCGGACGCGTGACTGCGGCCTCTGGAGACGTAACGTGAAATCCTTCCGGCTGTCCTTTCCGCTGGTAGCGGTGGCGCTGACCGTGGCAGGCTGCGCCAGCGCTCCCGACATCAAGACCGACTACAACCGCTCGGCCAACTTCAGCGCCTACCGCAGCTTCGGCTTCGTCGAGCATCTGGGTACCGACCGGCAGGGATACGAGAGCCTGACCACCCAGTACCTGAAGGGTGCGGTTCAGCGCGAGATGACCGCGCGCGGCTACCGCTACGCGCAGCAGTCGCCGGACCTGCTGGTCAATTTCAACGCGCGGTTGCAGGAAAAGGTCCAGGTCAGCCCGGCGCCGGCGCCGATGATGGGCTATTACGGCTATCGGGGCGGCCTCTATGCGCCCTGGCCCGGCTACGGCTTCTACAACGACGTCTATACCTACACCGAAGGCACGCTCAATATCGACCTGGTCGATGCCCGCGAGAAGAAGCTGGTGTGGGAAGGCGTGGCGGTGGGCAGCGTGGATACCGGCGGCAAGGCCGATGCGCAGCAGCGCATCGACAAGGTCGTGGGGCAGATCTTTGCCAAGTACCCGTTTCGCGCGGGGCAATGACCTGCGCTAGCCGGGGCGCGGGGCGCGCTCGATCGCCCCGGCGATAAAGGCGTCAATGGGCTTGGGCGCCGACCACAGGTAGCCCTGGCCGAGCGGACAGCGCAGCGCGCGCAGTGCTGCCCGCTGCGATTCCGTTTCCACCCCTTCGGCCACGCATTCCAGCCCCAGGTCGCGCGCCATGGCGATCATGTGGCGGCAAATGGCTTCGCGCTGGCCGTGGCCGTCGATCTGCGCCACGAAATAGCGATCCAGCTTGAGCTGGGTGAAGGGCAGGTCCGCCAACAGCTTGAGTGTGGCGATGCCGATGCCGAAATCGTCGATCGCCACCCCGTAGCCCATCAGCCGCAGCCGGTTCAGCGCGACCGACAGCGCCACCGTGTCGGGCACGGGATAGCCTTCGGTCAGTTCCACCGTCAATGCGCGCGGCGACACGCCGCTGGCCGTTACCAGCGTATCGAGCTGTTCCAGCACGCCCGGCCGGCACAGGGTCTGCGCCGAGGCGTTGATGCCCAGCGCGATGTCGATGCCAGCGGATTGCAGCTGCTGCTGCGCCGCCAGGCATTGGCGCACAACGAATGCAAACACCGTGTCGGCGGCATCCAGTGCTTCCAGGCGCGGGATAAAGGCATCAGGCCGCAGCAGTCCGTGGACCGGATGGCGCCAGCGCACCAGCGCTTCGGCGCCTGCCAGCCGGCCGCTGGCAAGATCGTGCTGCGGCTGCAGCATCATCAGCAGGCCGTCTCCGGAGCGCGCCGCGGCGGTCAGCTCGGCATCGTCGGGCAAGCAGGGGGGCATCTGTGCGTCGACTTCCGGGCCGGGCGCCAGCGCGGCGGCCAGTACCTCTTCCACGGCATCGCGCGAGAGCGGCTTGCGCAAGGCAAGCACGCGCGCAATGCCCGCGTCATGCGCCAGGCTCCGGTTCGATTCCAGGATGTCTTCGGCCAGCGCGGTCACCCAGACCCAGACCGGCGGTGCCGCGGCAAACGCCTGCTCGCCGCGGCGATGCAATTGGGCGATCAGTTCCGGGCCATTGCCGCCGGGCATCTCGATGTCGCACAGCACGGCATCGAACGGCTGGCGCCCGAGCAACTCGGCGGCCTGCATGCCGCTCTGCGCCGACACCACGGTCTGCACCCCCAATTGCCGCAGCAGTCCCTCGGCCGCGAGCCGCTGGAACGGATGGTCTTCGACAACGAGGATGCGCAGGGTAGCGTAACGGATCGGCATGGGAGGGGAGGGCGCGGCGAGCGCATCCGGGCATGGTAGCGCGGCATCTGCGCGCCGGCCAGCGGTGGGGCGACCGCGCCGGGCGGCGCAGCCGATCTGTCGCCATGACGCAGCGAAAACGGCGATAAAAGCCTGTGAAACGCGCTGCGTTACGAATATTTGCGCTTTCCGGTTCAATGACCCGCTGTCATACCCGCTACAATCGCTGCCCGTAGTTTTGAACATGGCATGTCGATAATGGGTTTGGGCTGGTTCGGATTCTCGACTTTCTGGGTGCTGCCGCTGGTCTGGCGGCTGGCCGGGCGCTGGCTTGCCGGCGATCGCCGGCTGGCCGGGCCGGGCTCGCTGCGTACCTGGCTCGGAACGCTGGCCGTGCTGTGTGCCAGCGCCAGCCTTGAGGCGCTCACCGGCGGGGCCGACCCGGAGTCCACCGCGGGCGGTTCCGCGGGACGCGCGCTTGCTGGCATGTTCGGCAACCTGTTCGGCTGGACCGGTGCCTTGCTGCTGATGCTGGGCGTGCTGGCGCTGGCGGCACCGATGGTGTTCGGCGAAACCTGGCGCAGCCTGTTCGCTCGCAAGCCGCGCCGCGCGGCGGCCCCTGATGCCCCGGCCGACGAGCCGGCGCCTGCCTACACCAATCCGTTTGCCAATACCTTCACGCCGCCGGCGCCGCGCGAAGCCGAGCGCCGTGAGGCGGCCACCGGCGCCCAGGGCAGCTGGAGCCCGCCGCCCCAGCGCCACCGCAGTTTCGAAGCGGTTTCGGCGCGGCGCCAGCCCGCCTGGCAGCCGCCGCGGCGTACCCGTGAATCGCCGCCCCAGCCGGGCGAACTCTGGCTGCATGCTGCCGATGCGCCGGCGGCAGGCAAGACCGTGCGCGCGGCGGGAACCTCCGCTGCGGCGGGCGCGGCCCAGGCCGTTGCGCAGGCGTCGCCGGCGCCACGGCCCGCGCCGGCGACGGCGCCGCGCAAGCCTGCGGCACCGGCACCGGCACCGGCACTGGCACCGGCACCGGCACCGGCACCGGCACCGGCAGCGGCGGCTGCCCGTCCATCGCAAGCCCCGCGCGCGACCGTGGTCAGCAGCCCGTTCCGGCAACCTCAGCCACTGGTGCGCTCGTCGATCACGACATTGCCGGAGTCGCAGGCCAAGGCGGCAGCATCAGCGCCAACGGCGCCGTCGGTGGCACTCGCGCCTGCCTGCGCGGATGCGCCTGCTGCTGCGGCCAGCATTGTCCAGGCAGCGATCGAACCGGCGGTTGCCATCGCCGAGCCGGTGGTGCCGGACATGCCGGACATGCCGGACATGCCGGTGGCCGAGGCCGACACGCCCGTCGCAGCTGACGCGGTTTTGATCGAGCCCGACACCGCGGCGCCGGTAGACGCGGCAGAGGAACTGGCCGCGCTGCCGCCGTCTATCGACAAGGACATTGCCGCGGACATCGACGCCGTCACGTTGGCAGCAATCCGGCAGGAAGCGCTGGACCTGTTGGCCGAGTTGCAGGCGCTGGCGGGCAAGGCTGGCGAGCAGCCTGTGTCCGTCCAGGAAGTCGCCGAAGTCCCTGAATTCTCCGCAATAGCGCCGGCGGTGGCCGACCTCGCCGACGCGACGGCTGCTGCGGCCCAAATCGATGCTGCGCCGAAGGCCGGTGCAGACCGCCTGATCCAGGCAGACGAAACACAGCTGGAAAGCCAGCCAGCGGGCGCAGTGCCATCTGACGACACTCGCGATGTCGGTGCCGTGGCACAGGCAGTCGCTATCACGGCGATGGAGGAGGGGAGGGAGGCTGCACCGGATTCGGCCCACCCTGCCGCCGACCGGGACCCGGAAACGCTGATGGACGGCAACGGTCTGGTTGGCGAAACCGTTGCAGAACCTGCTGTTGAGACGGAAGTCGCTGAGGCCTTTGATGCCGCTAAGGCCGTTGCAACCGCCGAGGTCGTTGCAACCGCTGAAGTCGTTGAAACCGCTGAAGTCGTTGAAACCGCTGAGGCCGTTGAGTTGCCTCAGGTCGTTGAAGCGGTTGAGACTGTCGAAACAATCGAGTCAACTGAAGCCATCCAGCCGGAAGAAGAAGTAGCGGCGGCCGCGGCTGCGGTCGAGGCGGCAGCAGAACCTGCGGAAGCTACCGTGGTACCCGAGCCGGTACCGCCCGCGATCGCCGCGCCAGTGGCCAAGCCCCGCATCGTGCTCCCCGCCGTAGTCGGCCGCACGGTGCCGCTGGCCACGAGCCAGCCCGCGCCCCCACCCGCGCCGGTTCCCGTACCGCCCGCGCCCCGCCCGCCGGTCGACTACCGACTGCCGCCCGCCGACCTGCTGGAGAATCAGCTCGACAGCGGCGAACAGGTGTCGGAAGAGCGCCTGCGCGAAACCGGTGAACTGATTGCGCAGCGCCTGGCCGAGTTCAAGGTGCCCGTCGCCGTGGTCGGCGCCGATGCCGGCCCGGTCATCACGCGCTTCGAGGTAGAGCCCGCCATGGGCGTGCGCGGCGCACAGGTCGTGGGCCTGATGAAGGACCTGGCCCGCGCGCTCGGCGTGACCTCGATCCGCGTGGTCGAGACCATCCCGGGCAAGACCTGCATGGGCCTGGAGCTGCCCAATGCGCGCCGGCAGATGATCCGGCTGTCCGAGATCGTCCAGGCCGCCTCGTTCCAGGCGCACCATTCGCGCCTGGTGCTGGCGATGGGCAAGGACATCACCGGCAACCCGGTGGTCACCGACCTGGCGCGCGCACCGCACCTGCTGGTGGCAGGCACCACCGGCTCGGGCAAGTCAGTCGCGGTCAACGCAATGATCTTGTCAATGCTGTACAAGGCCACGCCGGAAGATGTGCGCCTGATCATGATCGACCCCAAGATGCTCGAGCTCTCGGTCTATGAGGGCATCCCGCACCTGCTGTCGCCGGTGGTCACGGACATGAAGCAGGCCGCGCACGCGCTCAACTGGTGCGTCGGCGAGATGGAAAAGCGCTACAAGCTGATGTCGGCGCTGGGCGTGCGCAACCTGGCCGGCTACAACCAGAAGATCCGCGCCGCCGAGGCTGCGGAGCGCAAGGTGCCCAACCCGTTCTCGCTGACGCCGGATGCGCCCGAGCCGCTGTCGCGGCTGCCGATGATCGTGGTGGTGATCGACGAGCTGGCCGACCTGATGATGGTTGCCGGCAAGAAGATCGAAGAACTGATCGCGCGCCTGGCCCAGAAGGCCCGCGCCGCCGGCATCCACCTGATCCTGGCGACGCAGCGCCCGTCGGTCGACGTGATCACCGGGCTGATCAAGGCCAATATCCCGACGCGTGTCGCGTTCCAGGTTTCGTCCAAGATCGATTCGCGCACCATCCTCGACCAGATGGGCGCCGAGAGCCTGCTCGGCCAGGGTGACATGCTGTTCCTGCCGCCGGGCACCGGCTACCCGCAGCGCGTGCATGGCGCCTTCGTCGCCGACGAGGAAGTGCACCGCGTGGTGGAGCACTGGAAGCAGTTCGGCGAGCCGGATTACGACGAAGCCATCCTGGCCGGCGACCCGGCCGAAGCCGGCAGCGCAGACCTGTTCGGCGAAGGCGGCGGCGATGGCGAAGCCGACCCGCTGTACGATGAAGCCGCGTCCTTCGTGCTGACCAGCCGGCGCGCCTCGATCTCGGCAGTGCAGCGCCAGCTGCGCATTGGCTACAACCGTGCCGCGCGCCTGATCGAGCAGATGGAAGTCGCCGGGCTGGTATCGCCGATGGGCCGCAACGGCGCGCGCGACGTACTGGCGCCGGGGCCGGCGGACTGAGTCAACGATAACCTGTGGAGACGGTGATGGCGCTCGAGCATGGAAGCTTGCTGGCCGATGTGCCGGTGAACCAGGCGGAGGAAGTGTCCCAGCCGCTGCTGGCACGGCCTGGCCTGGCGGTCGAGCGGATCGTCTCCAACGGGCAGGCCAGTCCGGCAGGGTTCTGGTACGACAGCGCGCAAGCCGAGTGGGTGCTGCTGGTCAGCGGCAGTGCTGCGCTGGAAGTGGAAGGCGAACCGGCATTGCGGGTGATGCAGCCGGGGGAATGGCTACACCTGCCCGCGCATTGCCGGCATCGCGTGGCGTGGACCGATGCGGCGCAGCCTACGGTGTGGCTGGCGGTGCATTACGATGCCGGCGACAAGGCGCCAGCGCCTCAGCCCTCAGCCTGATCCGGAAACACCGGCTCCCCAAGATTCAACATCAACCGGTTTGCCCACGCAAAGATCGCGACCGAGTGGATCAGGTCGAGGATCTCCGCATCCGTCACCCCAGCATCGCGCAGCGGTTTGAGCTGTGCCGCGGTCACCTCCGCCGGCCGCTCCGTCAGCGCGATCGAGAACTGCGCGATCGCCTTTTCCCGCTCGGTAGTGCCGGCAGTGCGCGGATCCTCGAACACTTCCCTGATCACGTCGTTGCGCTTGGCCAGCTGCTCGAAGCGCTGCGCATGCACCGAGGCGCAGTACACGCAGCCATTGATGCGCGACACCACCGTGGTTGCCAGCTCGCGCTCGGCGCGCGGCATGCCGCCGGGCGCGTACATGATGGCATTGAAGGCAGTGGAGCGCTGGCGCAGGATCTCCGGCTGGTGCACCAGGAAGCGGTAATAGTCCTGCACCTTGGCCTTGGGATGGCTTTCCTCGAGCACGGCGATTTGCTCGGGCGTGGCCTGGTCCAGTTCGACGATATCGAGCCAGGCCTTCCAGTCCAGCACTTCATTGGTAAAGCCGTGGGATTGGATGATCTCGCTCATGCCTGGGCTCCTGCGGTGTCGTTCAATGCTTTCAAGGCGTCCAGGCCGGCTACCAGCCGAACCTGGTACGACAGGAAGGCAATCAGCTGCGCCAGCGTGACCACGGCGGGTGTGCTCAGTCCCGCTGCGGGCAGCGCCTGCAACGCGGCCTTGTCGCCTTCGACAGGCTTTTCGATCAGTGTGCGGGTGAATACCAGCATCGCGCGCAGGCGCGGCTCGGTGATGTCCTGAAGCTGGCCTTCGGCTGCGGCGCGCACGTGCGCTGCATCGGCGCCAAGTTGTTCCAGCCGCGCGCGGTAGTGCGCCGCCAGTGCCGCGGACGGCGTCAGGCGCGCCGCGTACAGCGCGACCAGCAAGCGTTCTTCGAGCGACAGGCCGGGCAGGGCCGGGTCGAACAGGGCGTCATGGCTGCCCTGGGTGGCAGCCACGACCTTGTGGCGCTGGTGGCGCAGCGCATGCGTGGCGCTGCCCGGCGCCAGGCCGGTGAGCTGGTCGATCAGGTCGACCGCGGGGGTGGGGGTCTGGGTCATCGGACTCTGTTGGTTCGGGTATCGGTTCATGTGATTACGGTCAGGCCTGCGCGGCGCGATGTGCCGGCGGCAGCGCCGGGCTCCATTCGTCGCCGAAGACCTCGGGTTCGGCAAAGGCCTGCAGCGCGGCGTAGTGCAGTTCGACGTCTTCCTGGTACAGCAGCGCGGCGATGCCCTGGCCGAGCCGGCGCGCGCCGTCGCTGATCGCCGGGATATCGCCGGAAATGGTGCCGTGGGACAGCGCCGCCGGGTAGCAGAAGCAGTGGATGCGCGACAGGCCAGGGCACGCGCCCTGGGTCTTTTCCTGGAATTCGAACGCTTCGCCCAGGTCCGGCGAGTCGGACAGCTCGCGGTCTTCCTGGCCTGCCGGCGGCACATAGCGGTCGCGCCAGTAGCGGATATGCGGGGCGAAGGTGGCAAATTCCGCACGGGTTTCCAGGTCGATGCGGAAGCCCGTCGAGAAGATCAGGAAATCGAGTTCGTACGTGCCGCGCGGCGTGCCGATGTGCAGCACATCGCCACGCACTTCGACCGATTCCAGCGCCGCGCCCAGATTGAAATGCGCATTGGCGTGGCGCGACACCCGCAGCGTGCTGCCGCGCGGCGGCGGCACCTGCTCGGTGTTGATGTAATTTCGCAGCCGCCATTTCCAGGCATCGGGGAGGCCATAGTGGCCGTGGGTCAGCCCCGGATTGCCGGCGCCCTTGCTCTTGTTGACGCGCGGGATGTCCTGGCGTCGCACCAGCAGCTCGACGCTGGCCGCGCCGGCTTCGAGCGCGGTGGCGGCGCTGTCCATCGCCGACGCGCCGGCGCCGACCACGCCCACGCGCTTGCCGCGCAGGTTGGCGTAATCCATCTCGTCGGACGAGTGCGCCCACAGGTGGCGCGGCAGCGCCTCCGCCAACGGCGGTACGTAGGCGCCGCCGAGGCCGTCGCGCCCGGTCGCCAGCACCACGCGGCGTGCGAGGACAGTCAGCGGCCCTTCGGGAGATCGCATCGCCAGCGACACCAGGCCATCGGCGCGCGGCACGATCTGTTCGACACGGTGCTCGTTGCGGATGTCGAGGTCAAGCACCTGTCGATACCAGCGCAGGTAGTCCATCCATTGCAGGCGTGGGATCTTGTCCAGTGCCTGCCACGCGGCCTCACCGAACTGCGCCTCGAACCAGGCGCGGAAGGTCAGCGCCGCCAGCCCCAGCGCGGGCCCGGTCAGCTGCTTGGGCGAACGCAGCGTTTCCATGCGCGCCGTGGTGGCCCATGGGCCTTCGAAACCCGCCGGCGCGCGGTCAAAGGCGCGCACGCGGATGCCAAGGTGCGCCAGCGTGGCGCTGGCCGCCAGGCCGGCCATGCCGCCGCCGATCACGGCGACGTCGAGCACATCATGGCCGTCATGGGTACGCGGCATGGTCCACGGCTTGGCGGGCAGTTCCAGCCAGGACAGGTCCTGGCGCAGGCGCGCCTCGAGGGCGGGCAGGCCGGCGGGGGTGGGCGTGTTGGGGTCAGTCATGGCTGGGAAGATCGGTGTCCGTTGGAAACAGGTCGGTGCCAGCGCCGCTGTCGCCGTACAGCGATTGCAGCAGCGCGCCGTGCTCGGCCGGGTCGCGCAGCAGCAGGTCCGGCAGCAGCGCCGCGGCGGCGTCGGCCACCGCCTGCACCAGGGCCAGCACGGCGGTGCTGGCCGGGCGCGCCTGCGGCGTGATGACGCCGAAGTAGAACGGGATATCCGCGTCGATCGGGCGCACCGCGATGTCGGTCAGCGGCAGCCCGCGCGCGGTCACGGGCTCCAGCAGCGCAATGCCGAGGCCGGCGCGGACCAGCGTCAGCGCGTTGATCGAGGTGTTGGTGTCAATCACGCCGGCCGCAGGCACGCCCGCACTGGCCAGCGCCCGGTCCACGCGGCGGCGCAGCCGGTAGGGGTTCTGCATGGTGACGATGCGGCGTGCGCGGCAATCCTGCAATGAAATCGCTGCTTGCGCCGCGAGCGGATCGTCGCCGCGCACCGCCGCCACGCATGCCGACTGGCCGATCCAGTGCACGGTCACGCCGCGGTGCTCCAGCGGCAGGCTGTTCAGCCCGATGTCGGCGGCGCCGGTCAGCACGGCATGCACGACCTGTTCCGGCGATACGCCTTGCACGGCCACGCGTTCCGGCGCGCACACGCCGCGCTCGAACGCCAGCGCCAGCGCGGACGGCAGCAGGCCGGCGGCCAGTGCCGGCGTGGCGGCGATGCGCAATGGCCGGCCGTCGCCGCGTGCCAGTGCCGCGGCGCGGTTGCGGATCTGCTGCATGCCGGCCAGCGTCTGCTCGACCTCGTCGTAAAGCAGGAAGCCCTGTTCCGTCGGACTGACGCGCGGACCGCTGCGGGTGAACAGCGCAAAGCCGAGTTCGGCCTCCAGTTCCTGGATCAGGCGCGTGATGGCCGGCTGCGAGCGGCCGAGCAGGCGGCCCGCGGCGGTGACGCTGCCGGTGGTCACGACGGCGGCGAAGGCTTCCAGTTGCCGGATTTCCATTGGAGGTGGGTGTTCGCGATGTATGTCTAATCTGGATTCTGACGTGTTCATCATGCAGATGGCAAATACTATTTCGGGATAAGGCTATGCCGCGGCTATGATGTAGAGATGCCGGACGCACACCGGCCCATTAAAAGGACGGACGTGTTTGGCTGGCTCCGTGGCGATCGGCAGATCCATGAGAAAACCACGCGGTGGCGCGTGGCGCTTTGGGTGCTCGCGACGGCACTCTTTGGGGCGCAGCCCGCGCAGGCCGCCGATCCTTTGCGCGTCGGCTCCAAGCGCTTTACCGAGTCCTATATCCTTGGCGAACTGCTGACGCAGGCCGCCGGCCCGCCGGGCACCGCTCAGCACCAGCAAGGGCTGGGCAATACCGCGATCGTGTTCGAGGCGCTCAAGGCGGGCAGCATCGACCTTTATCCGGACTACACCGGCACGCTCGCCGCCGAGATCCTGAAGCTGCAACCCGGCGCAGGACTGGACGCCATCCAGCGGGCGCTGGCCCCGCTGGGGCTGGGAGCCACGATCCCGCTCGGTTTCGAAAACACCTATGCACTGGCCGTCTCCGACACCCGGCCGCCCCACCTGCGCCGGCTCAGCGACCTGGCCGCGCAGCCGCGGCTGCGGCTGGGCCTGTCGCATGAGTTCCTCGGCCGGGCGGACGGATGGCCCGGTCTTGCCAGCCGCTATCGCCTGCCGCAGCAGCCGGTCGGGCTGGACCACGGCGTTGCCTATGAGGCACTGGCAGCGGGGCAGGTGGATGCGATCGACATCTATTCCACCGACGCCAAGATTCTCAAGTACCGGCTGCGCGTGCTCGAAGACGACCGCCGCTATTTCCCGCGCTATGACGCCGTGGTGGTGTACCGGCTGGACGTGCCGCAGCGCTTCCCGCAGGCGTGGCAGGCGCTGCAGCGCTTGTCGGGCCGCATCAGCGCGGCCGACATGGTGGCGATGAACGCCGCGGCGGAGATCGACCGCAAGCCGTTCGATCTGGTCGCGCGAGAGTTCCTGGCGCACGGCGCGAACCCCGGCAACGAACCGGTCGCAGCGCCGGCGTCCTCGGCCGCTGCGGCAGGCGCAAGCGATCGCCGCCTGCTCGGCGCGCTGCTTGGTCCCGACACCAACCGGCTGGCGCGGCGCCATGTCGGCCTGGTGGCCGGCGCCGTCGGCGCTGCCACGCTGGCGGGCGTGCCGCTGGGCATCCTTGCCGCGCGCCGCCGGCGCACCGGCCAGGTGGTGCTGGGCGCCGTCAGCGTGCTGCAGACCGTGCCTTCGCTGGCCTTGCTGGCGATGCTGATCCCGCTGCTGGGCCGCATCGGTGTGTGGCCCGCGCTGGTGGCGCTATTCCTGTATGCGTTGTTGCCGATCGTGCGCAACACCGCCACCGGACTGGAACAGGTGCCGCCGGGCATGCGTGACGCGGCCCGCGCGCTCGGGCTGCGCGGCGGCCAGGTACTGCGCTACGTGGAGCTGCCTCTGGCGCTGCCGGTGCTGCTGGCCGGCGTCAAGACCGCCGCCATCATCAGCGTGGGAACGGCCACGATCGCGGCTTTCGTCGGCGCTGGCGGCTTTGGCGAGCGCATCGCCACCGGGCTCGCGCTCAACGACACCACGCTGCTGCTGGCCGGGGCGATCCCGGCCGCGGTGCTCGCGCTCGCCGTGCAGGCGGCGTTCGAGACGCTGGAATGGGCGCTGCGCCGCCACCGCGACGCGCGCTGAGACCGCTCAGGGCGCTCAGGCCGTCAGTTGCGCGATCAGCCGGCCGAGCGTGGCGACCGCCGCGTCGGCCTCGTCGTTCCACAAATGCCCATAGTTGAGCCGGATGCAGTTCCGGTAGCCCTGCCGCGCCGAGAAGATCGGCCCCGGCGCCAGTCCGATGCCGGCCTCCAGCGCGGCATGGTGCAGCGCCAGCGCATCGAATCCGGGCGTGAACTCGACCCACAGGAAATATCCGCCATCCGGCCGTGATACGCGCACGCCCTCCGGGAAATGCCGTCCGATGGCATCGAGCATCTGGCCCTGCTGCATCTCCAGCACATGGCGCAGGCGGCGCAGGTGCTTGTCATAGCCGCCGTGCTGCAGGTACTCGGCCAGCGCCACCTGCGTGGGCACGCCGGCCGACAGCGTGGTCATCAGCTTGAGCCGCTGGATCGCCTCGCCGAAGCGGCCTGGCGCCACCCAGCCGATGCGGAAGCCCGGCGACAGCGTCTTCGAGAACGAACTGCAATGCATCACCAACCCATGCGTATCGAAGGCCTTGGCCGGCAGCGGGCAGCGGTTGCCGAAATAAAGCTCGCCATAGACATCGTCTTCGATCAGCGGCACCTGATGACGTGCAAGCAGGGCCACCAGCGCCTTCTTCTTGTCCTCCGACATGCTGGCGCCGAGCGGATTCTGGAACTGCGTCATGAACCAGCAGGCCTTGACCGGGTGCCGCGACAGCGCGTTGTCGAGCGCGGCCAGGTCGATGCCCTCCGCCGGATCGACCGGGATCTCCAGCGCCTTGAGGCGCAGCCGTTCCAGCGCCTGCAGCGCGGCATAGAAGCCCGGCGACTCGATCGCGACCACGTCGCCCGGCTGGGTCACGGCCATCAGGCACAGGTTCAGCGCCTCCAGCGCGCCGTTGGTGACGACCAGGTCCTCGGCCGGCTGCGGCGCGCCCGCGCCGAGGTAGCGCAGCGCGATCTGCCGCCGCAGCGCCGCGTTGCCGGGCGGCAGGTCGTTCACCGAATGCCACGGGTCAAGCGCACGGCCGGCGCGCGCCAGCGACTTGCCGAGCCGCTCCCAGGGGAACAGTTCCGGCGACGGAAAGGCCGAGCCGAACTGCACCAGCTTGCGGTCGCGCGCGCCTTCCAGCACCGCGAACACCAGCTTGGAGATGTCGACCTGGGTCGACACCTGCCGTGAAGGCCGCGCCTGCGGCTGCGGCAAGTCGCGCCGGGCCGGCCCCGCCACGTAATAGCCCGAACGCTCGCGCGCCCGCACCAGGCCGCGCTCTTCCAGCCGGTAGTAGGCCTGGAACGCGGTGGATGGGCTGACGCCGTATTGCGCCACGGTCTTGCGGATCGATGGCAGGCGGGTGCCGGGTGGCAGGCTGCCGTTGCGGATATCGGCGGCCAGGGTTTCGGCGAGGGCTTCGTACCGTTTCATGGGGCGCTGTCGGGGGCGGGGTGCGTCGCGCCATTATCGCCCCCAGGCCGGAAACTGATACGTAAATTTTCCGGGTATCTGATGCTGTTATGCCTGGCGGCTGGCGGCCATAATCGCTTGTCGTCGCCAAAGGCTTTCGTGCAAGGAGAGACAATGAATCCGTTGAGGCTGCTGCGGACCGTGCTGTGGGGCTTCTTTGGCCTGCGCAAGGGCCAGGAACATCAGCGCGACCTGGAGAACCTGCGCCCCGTGCCGCTGATCCTGACCGGCGTGGCCGTGGCCGCCGGACTGGTTGTCTGCCTGGTGCTGGCCGCCAACTGGGCCGTGTCGAGCGCGTCCGCAGCGGCAAGCACGGTGCCGGCGATGACGATAGCCTGAGCAGTGGCATCGCGTTACATTCTCATCACAACAACAAGCTGATCGACCCCATGTCTCGCCCGACCGGGCGGCATTGCGCCGCCGCTTTGCTGCCCGCGCAATGGCTGCCCTGGCTGTGGCTTTCCCTGGCACTGCTGGTTGCCTGCCCGGCTGCGCGTCCGGCACTGGCTGCAGGCGCCACAGAAGCGCGGCAGGTCGACCGCGGCCGCTACCTCGCGCGCATCGCCAACTGCGCCGCATGCCATACGCGCGAAGGCGGCAAGCCATTTGCCGGCGGGTTGCCGATGCGCACCGCCGTCGGCACGCTCCACTCGACCAATATCACCCCCGACGCTGCCACCGGCATCGGCGCCTACACGTTGGCCGAATTTGACCGCGCACTGCGCCAGGGCGTGGCGCGCGACGGCAAGCGCCTGTATCCGGCCATGCCATACCCGTCCTACGCCCGCATGCGTGCCGACGACGTGGCCGCACTGTATGCCTACCTGCGCACGGAGGTTGCACCCGTGGCGCAGCGCAACCCGCCGCCGCAGCTGCGCTTTCCGTATGGCATGCGCTCGCTGCTATCGGTGTGGAACTTGCTGTTTCTCGACGATGACCCGGTTCGCACCGAGCCTGCGCGCGGCGATGCGTGGAACCGCGGCGCCTACCTGGTGCAGGCGGTGGCCCACTGCGGAGCGTGCCACACGCCTCGCGGCCGGTTGTTTGCCGAGAAAGGCCTGGACGAGCGCAGCCGCCATTTCCTGTCAGGCGCCAGCGTGGAAGGCTGGTCCGCGACCAACCTGACCGGCGACCAGGTCACCGGCCTGGGAGCATGGTCGCGCGCGGACATAGCCGAGTTCCTGCGCACCGGGCGCAACGGGCACGCGACCTCGTTCGGGCCAATGTCCACCGTCATTTCCACCGCCACGCAATACATGAGTCCGGGCGACCTCGATGCCGTGGCGGCCTACCTCAAGTCGCTGCCTGGCGCGCGCGGCGAGGGCAAGCCGTTCCGCCCCGATCCTGCCACCGCGCAGCAACTGCACCAGGGCCGCTTCGACCTGCCGGGCGCACGCCAGTACGCGGTGTACTGCATGCCGTGCCATGGCACCGACGGCAAGGGCTTCGCGCGCGTGTTCCCGCCGCTCGCAGGCAACCCGACCGTGGCCGATCCCGATCCGGCGTCGCTGGTCAACCTGCTGCTCGACGGCGCCGTGACCGCGCGCGTCGGTACCGCCGCCACCGACTACCACATGCCCGGCTATGGCTGGGCGCTGGACGACCAGGAACTGGCCAGCGTGCTGACTTTCATCCGCCGCGGCTGGGGCAACCGCGCCGGTGCGGTGACCGAAGCCGACGTGGCCACGCGGCGCAAGGCGCTGGCGGCACAGCGCTGAAGCCAGGCGCTCCGGCACGCACCGCTTTCCGATGAGCATCCAATGACGATCACGCGCAGAGACTTCCTCAACGGCACCGCGCTGACCATTGCCGCCGGGCTGGCACCGGTGCAATGGCTGCATGCGCAGCAGGGCGGGGCGGCAAGCGCCGGCTATCCGCCGGCCCTGACCGGGCTGCGCGGCAACCATGCCGGCACGTATACGCTGGCCCACGGCCTGGCGCGCGAGGGCGCCAAATATCCCGTGGTGCTGGCGCGCGAGGCCTTCGACCTGGTCGTGGTCGGCGGCGGCCTGAGCGGCCTGGCTGCGGCGTGGTTCTACCGGCGCCGTTTCGGCGCCGCCCGGCGCATCCTGATCCTCGACAATCACGACGACTTCGGCGGTCATGCCAAGCGCAACGAATTCACCGTCCGCGGCCAGCGGCTGGTCACCTATGGGGGCAGCGCCGAGATGCCGCCCGGCGCTGCCAGCGACGCTGCCATGCGCGAGCTGCTGGCCGGCATCGGCCTCGATCCCGCGCGTGCGCCGGCCGCGCCGCCGTCCGACCCTTATGCCGCGCTGGGCATGGGGCGTGCCGTGTTCTTCGATGCGGAGCATTTTGGCCGCGACCAGTGGATCGGCGGCGATCCGTTCGGCGATCTGGCCGATGCGCGCAATGGCCTGCGCCCACAGGGTCCCGACGCCGCGGGCCTGCAGCGCTTCCTCGAGCAGGCGCCGCTACCCGCCGCGGACCGCGCCGCGCTGGCCCGCCTGGCGGCCGGCACCACCGACTACCTGCCCGGGCTTGACAGCGCCGCACGCGCCGCGGCGCTGCGCACCATGCGCTACGCTGCCTTCCTGCGCGACAAGGCCGGCCTCGGGCTGCCGGCGCTGCGTTTCCTGCGCAGCCGCAGCAACGATGCCTATGCGCTCGATGCCGACGGCATATCGGTTGCCGATGCGATCGCGATCGGGCTGCCCGCGGGCGCCAACATGCCCGCGCCGGCGCCGAATACCCGGCTGGGCAAGTCTCCGGCCTCGCGCCTGTGGTTCCCGGACGGCAACGCCTCGCTGGCGCGGCTGCTGGTACATAGCCTGATTCCCGGCGTGGCGTCGATTGCCACCCCGGCCGACGTGGCCGCCGCCGCCTTCGACTACAGCCGGCTGGACCGCGACGGCGCGCCGGTGTGCCTGCGTCTGAACAGCACCGCGATCGCGATCGAGCCTGATGGCAACATCACGCGCGTGACCTACGGCTGGAGCGGCAACCTGCACCGTGTCGAAGCGCGCCATGTGGTGCTGGCCGGCTACAACATGATGATCCCGTACCTGCTGCCGTCGTTGCCGGCGGCACAGAAGGCAGTGCTGCGCGACGAGGCCAAGGCTCCGCTGGTTTACACCAAGGTGGCGCTCGATCACTGGCAGGCGTTCGCCGCGCTGCGCGCGCGGCGCATTCACGCGCCGGCGATGACGTACACCGACCTATGGCTGGAGCCGCCCGCGGGAACTCGCCCGTCCGACCCGGCGGTGCTGCACATGCTTTATGTGCCAACCGTGCCCGACAGCGGCATGCGCGTCCGCGACCGCTTCCGCGCTGGCCGTGCCTTCCTGCTGGGGACCCCGTTCGATGCGCTCGAGCGCGACATCCGCGCGCAGCTGGACCGGATGCTGGGGCAGGCCGGCTTCAGCGCCAGCAAGGTGATCCGCGGCATCACGGTGAACCGCTGGGCGCACGGCTACAGCTATATGCCGGACAGCGTGGCCGGCGAGAACGTCGCTGCCGACGCCGCCTGGCCCAACCTGGCAGGGGTCGGCAACATCAGCATTGCCAACAGCGACAATGCCGGCAGCCCGTCGGTGACGGCGGCGGTCAGCCAGGGCAAGCGGGCGGTGGAGCGGTTGCCGGGCTAGCAGGGCAACCGCCGATGCGCGCGGTCAGTCGGCGCGCCGGGTGGTCAAGGCCTCGATCTCGTCGTCCTTGGATTGCCACTGATGCGCCAGCCAGTGGTGGAATTCAGTGCGGAACGCCTTGTTGGTGGCGTAGTCGGCCTCGCAGAACGCCGGTGGCACCGCCAACTGGTGCATGCGCACCACCACCATGCCGGCGCGGCCGCAAGCCAGGTCCCAGAAGCTGGGCACGCCGTCGGGATAGGCGATGGTCACGTCGATCATCGAGCGAAAGCGGGTTCCCATTGCATTCAGTGCCACCGCCAGGCCGCCTGCCTTGGGCTTGAGCAGGTGACGATACGGCGACGCCTGCGCGGCGCGCTTGGCCTCGCTGAAGCGCGTGCCCTCGGCAAAGACCATCACGCTGGTCGGTACCAGCGAGAACTTCTCGCACGCGCGCCGTGCCGTTTCCTGGTCCTGGCGCCGCAGCGCCGGATTGCGGCGCAGTTCTGTCTTGCCATGGCGCTTCATGAACGGAAAGTCCAGCGCCCACCACGCCAGCCCGATCACCGGCACATAGATCAGCTGCTGCTTCAGGAAGAACTTCAGCAAAGGGATGCGGCGGTTCAGCGAGCGCTGCAGCACAAAGATATCGGCCCACGACTGATGGTTGCAGTTGACCAGGTACCAGTCCGCATAGCGCAGCCCGGTATTGCCCTGGATATCCCACGGCGCCTGCTGGATGCGCGCGAACCAGCCGGTATTCCAGGAGATCCACCCCGTGGCAATGCCGTTGAGCACCGGATCGATGCGCCGGCGGACTGCGGCGAACGGCAGCACCAGCTTCAGCAGCGCCAGCGGGAACAGCAACAGGCACCAGAACAGGGTGCTGGCAATCAGCAGGCTCCAGCTGATGATGCCGGTGATCCATGCAAGACGGCCGCGCGGCAAGGGCAGCGGGCGATGGGCCAGCGGGGCGCTGGCTTTACCAGCATTGGCGGCACGGGACGTGTCGGATGGCGAGGTAGGAAAAGTCATGGATGACAGTTTGCTAGCGCTCGGCAAATAAAGGCTTGAGCAGAGTCAAGGCGGGCACTACGAACATGGAATCGCCAGGTCCCGCGCCGCGCCAGTGCCTAGTGTACGACAGTAAGGGGATCTGGAATGGCGCCGGAGACACCCGCGGCGCTGGGTCAACCGGACACAGACCAACCCCGCCTGGAGCGTCTATGCTTGAAAAGGGCATGCCGGACGCAATGCGGGGCTACGCTGGCAGCACGGCCCTGCACACGCTCCCCGCCACGCACAACGGTACGGCGGTGACGACATGAAACGTGTTCACGCCCTTGTCGCAGCCAGCGCGATGCTGGCTGGCTGCGTTTCGACGGGCGTCAACGTGCGGCAGGAGCACCTGGAGAACTTCCTGCTCGATTTCACCACGCTCGACGACGTCACCGCGCAACTGGGCCAGCCCACCTCGCAGACGACGCTCAGCAACGGATCGACCATCCTGGTCTATTCCTTCGCGAGTTCCCGGCCGCATCCCGAGAGCTTTATCCCGTTCATCGGACCGCTGTTCGCCGGCGGCTCCATCCGCTCTTCGACAGTGCTGCTTGAGTTTGACGAGAACGGCGTGCTCAGGAGCCAGCGCAGGACCATGTCGACCAGCGCGTCGGGGTTGAGCGTGTTGCCTGAGGATACGTTGCCTTAGGGTCCTACATTTCCCGCGGCAGCGGAGAAATATCAGCGTCCGCCGTACGAATTCACTTTGCGCTCCTGTCTGCGTGTCTGTCGGGAAGATTCTGAATTTGCCCAGGTACGATCAAATGTCGCGTTAGTAGAGCCTCTTCAGAATGACATCTACGCCCGAGAACCTGATGCGTGGGTTGGCAATGAAGCGCATTGCCGAAGCGCAGAGGTCAGGCCAGCGCATGCATTTCCTGCCGCCGGGATGTATCCGTAGTTCCCGGCTGGCCGCCACGGTACCCCGCTGCAAACACCATCCGTCCCCCCGACCACGTATGGGTGACCATTGGCTGCCCGGCCACGCTGGCCACGGCGATCACGTCGGCACGCAGCCCGGGCGCCAGCCGGCCACGGTCGCGCAGCAGGCAGGCTTCCGCGGGGTTTGCCGTCACCAGCGCCAGTGCTTCGTTCAGCGGCAGTTCGGCATGCCGGGCGGCGGCATAGGCCGCGGCGATCAGCGTTGACGGCTGGTAGTCCGAGCACAGGATGGTGCCGACGCCGGCGTGGATGGCGTCGATCGCGCGCATCGAGCCGCTCTGGCTCTTGCCGCGCAGCACGTTGGGTGCGCCAAGGATGGTCGGCAGTGCCTGTGCGCACGCGGCTTGCGCGGTTTCCAGGTTGATCGGGAACTCGCTCATGCGCACGCCCAGCGCCTGCATGGCGGCGATGCGCTGCGGCGAATCGTCGTCATGACTGGCCGTGGGGATGCCGAGGCGATGCGCCTGTGCCACCAGCCGGTTGACGCGCTCATGCGCGCCGTCCAGCGCGGCAGCTTTCTTGTCGGCGGCGTCGGCGGCTTCCTCCCGGGTCATGCCATGGTTGCCGATCATGTAGGCGAGGTAGGCGTCCAGCGTCTTGAACTGACCCTGGCCCGGCGAGTGGTCCATCACCGACAGCAGGTCGACCACACCCTCGGCCATCAGCATTTCCAGCACCGGCACGGCACTGGCATCGGTCACTTCGTAGCGGCAATGGATGCGGTTGTCGACCAGGCTATGGCTGCGGAACGCGGCCACGGTGCGCACCAGGGTGGCGGCGGTGTCGACGTTGCGCACGCCGAAGTGGTTGCCGGCAAAGGAGAGCGCATGGTACGGCGTGGTGATGCCGGCCGCGGCGTTGCGGCGGTCGACCTGCGCCACGGCGAAATCCAGTGGGAACAGCACGTTGGCACGCGGTTCCACCTCTTTCTCGATGGCATCGCAATGCACGTCGACCAGCCCGGGCATCACGGTGTGGCCGCGCAAGTCGAGCACGTCGGCGCTTGCAGGCGCGGCAGACGGTTCGATGGCGGCGATATGGCCGTCCTCGATCAGCAGCGCGCTGTCGTGCAGCACGCTGTCGGGCAATACCAGGGTGGCGTGCGTCAGGTAGGTTGCGGTCATGTCCGGCTCCGTTGTTCTGGACAGTTACTGGCAGTTGGGGGCGAGGGCAGTGGCGGGCTGCAGCGGCAGCAGGCGCGTGGCCACGGCATCGCGTACCGCCTCGTCATGGAAGATGCCGATCAGCGCGCGGCCGTCGGCCAGTGCTGCGCGGATCAGTTCGACCACGACCGCGCGGTTCTCGGCATCGAGCGAGGCGGTCGGCTCGTCAAGTAGCAGGATCGGGTGCCCGCCGATCAGGCCGCGGGCGATGTTGACGCGCTGCTGCTCGCCGCCGGAGAACGTTGCTGGTGGCAGTTCCCACAGCCGGCGCGGGAGGTTGAGCCGCTCCAGCAGCACCTCGGCGCGCGCGCGCGCTTCTTCATGGCTGGTGCCGCGCTGTTGCAGCGGATCGGCCACCACGTCCAGCGCCGACACGCGCGGAATCGCGCGCAGGAACTGGCTGACATAGCCGATCACGTCGCAGCGCAGCTTCAGCACGCGCTGTTCGGGGGCGCTGTTCAGCTCGACCCACGGCTCGCCGCCGGCGCTGGTGTCGCGCAGGCGGATGCTGCCTTCGATGGCCAGGTAATTGCCGTAGAGGCAGCGCAGCAGCGTGCTCTTGCCGGTGCCGGAAGGGCCCGACAGCACCAGGCATTCGCCGCGCGCGGCGTCGAAATCGATCGCGTTCAGCACCGGCAGGCGGATGCCGCCCTGGTTGTGCAGCGTAAACATCTTGCCGAGGCCGCGCACCTCAACCAGCTTCTTCAGCTTCTGTGCATTGTCTGCTTGCATTGTCGTCAGCCTTGCAGGATGGAAGAGACCAGCAGCTGCGTGTAGGGGTGCTGCGGGTCGTCGAGGATCTGGTCGGTCAGGCCTTGCTCGACCACGCGGCCGCCCTGCATCACCAGCGTACGGTGCGCCAGCAGGCGCGCGACGGCGAGGTCGTGCGTGACCAGCACGGCGGCCAGGCCGAGATCGGACACCAGCCGGCGCAGCAGGTCGAGCAGGCGCGCCTGCACCGAGACATCGAGCGACGCGGTGGGCTCGTCCATGAACATCAGCCGCGGATGCGTGACCAGGTTGCGCGCGATCTGCAGGCGCTGCTGCATACCTCCGGAGAAGGTGCCGGGCACGTCGTCAAGGCGCGCGAGGTCGATCTCCATTTTTTCCAGCCAGCTTCCGGCGACTTCGCGCAGGTTGCCGTAGTGGCGCTCGCCCACCGCCATCAGGCGCTCGGCGATATTGGCGCCGGCGCTGACCTGCATGCGCAGGCCGTCGCGGGCATGCTGGCGCACGAAGCCCCAGTCGGTGCGTGCCAGCAGCCGCATGCGTGCGCTCGACAGCGTGGCCAGGTCGGTCAGGCCGGATTCGCGCATGTCGTAGCTGACGCTGCCGCGCTGCGGCGGCGCCTGCATCGACAAGGCCTGCAGCAGCGTGCTCTTGCCCGAGCCGGATTCGCCGACCACGCACAGCACTTCGCCGGGATAGAGGTCGAAGCTGACGTCATGGCAGCCATGCAGACCGTCCCAGGTGCGCGTCAGGTGGCGCACCGACAGCAGCGGGGTCGTGCTCATTGCGCACCTCCCGCGGCATGCTTGGCCGCTTGTCCGGCCTGGCGATCGGCGCAGTACTCGGTGTCCGAGCACACGAACATGCGCGTGCCGGCATCGTCGGTGATGATCTCGTCCAGGTAGCTGTCGGTGGCGCCGCATTGCGCGCAGCAGCTGGTCCATTTCTCGACCGTGAAGGGATGGTCGGCGAAATCCAGGCTCTTTACCGAGGTGTACGGCGGCACGGCATAGACGCGCTTCTCGCGCCCGGCGCCGAACAGCATCAGCGCGGGGCTGCGGTCGAGCTTGGGGTTGTCGAACTTGGGAATCGGCGACGGCCGCATCATGTAGCGCTGGTTGACGATCACGGGATAGTCGTAGGTGGTGGCGATATGCCCGTGATGGGCGATGTCTTCATAGAGCTTCACGTGCATCGCGCCATACTCGGACAGCGCATGCATGGTGCGGGTCTCGGT
Source organism: Cupriavidus consociatus (assembly GCF_017814975.1). Taxonomy (GTDB): domain Bacteria; phylum Pseudomonadota; class Gammaproteobacteria; order Burkholderiales; family Burkholderiaceae; genus Cupriavidus; species Cupriavidus consociatus. Next base: position 12,143 of record NZ_JAGIQA010000017.1, on the reverse strand, counting down.
CTCGCTCGGCTCCAGCCAGCGCAGCGGCTCGGGGATCGGCACCTGGAACACCATGGTCTGGCCCGCGCGCAGCGGCGTTTCCGGAATGCGGTGGCGGGTCTGGATGATGGACGCCTCGGCAGTGCGCTCGGTGGTCTGCACGCCGGTCACGCGGCCGAAGAAGCGGCGGATGTTGATGGCGTTGGTGGTGTCGTCGGAACCCTGGTCGATCACCTTGAGCATGTCGGGCTTGCCGATGATGGCGGCGGTGACCTGGATGCCGCCCGTGCCCCAGCCATAGGGCAGCGGCATTTCGCGGCTGCCGAACGGGACCTGGTAGCCGGGGATCGCCACGGCCTTGAGCAGGGCGCGGCGCAGCATGCGCTTGGTCGATTCGTCGAGGTAACCGAAGTTGTAGTGCTCGTCGCGGGCGATGCCCGTGGTGGGGGAGGTGGGGGATGCGTTCGCGGCGGTCATGCCAGCGTCTCCTCTTGCGGCTGGGGCTGCGGATGCGATTCGGGTTGTGTGGGTTGCGTGGACTGGGCTGGCGCGGCGGCGCTCGTGCCTTCCTGTTCGCCGCGCAGGCGGCGCAGCAATTCCAGGTTGGCCTGGAAGTCCACGTAGTGCGGCAGCTTCAGGTGCTGCACGAAGCCGGAGGCCTCGACGTTGTCGCTGTGGTACAGCATGAATTCGATATCGTTGGCCGGGGCGTCGGCGGCCTCGCCCAGTTCGGCGGCGCGCATGGCGCGGTCGGTCAGAGCCATCGACATCGCCTTGCGCTCGTTGTAGCCGAATACCAGGCCGTAGCCACGCGTGAATCGCGGTGCTTCGTCGGCGTTGCCGGTGAACTGGCTGACCATCTGGCATTCGGTCAGCTCGATTTCGCCAATCGTCACGGCGAAGCCGAGTTCTTCGACGAACACCTCGACCTCGGCGCTGCCAAAGCGGATTTCCGCCGCGAACGGGTGCGAGTTGCCATAGCCGCGCTGCGTCGAATAGCCCATCGACAGCAGGAAGCCTTCATCGGCGCGCGCCAGGTTCTGCAGGCGCGCGGCGCGGCTGGCCGGAAAGGTCAGCGGCTCGCGCGTCAGGTCGGGCGGGGCGGGGTCGCCGGCGGGGATCTCGTCGGCTTCGACCAGCTGTTCCGCTTCCAGCAGGCCGGTCACGCGCGGCATGCTGGCGGGCCGCGGCTCGGCCGAAGGCGGCAGCGGTGCGGGATCGCGGCCGGCTTCGAGCGAAAAGTCCAGCAGGCGCTGCGTGTAGTCGTAGGTCGGCCCGAGTACCTGTCCGCCGGGGACGTCCTTGAAAGTCGACGAAATCCGGCGCTGCAGGCGCATAGCGCCGGTATCGACCGGCACGGTATAGCCAAAACGCGCCAGCGTGGTCCGGTACGCGCGCAGCAGGAACACTGCCTCGATCTGGTCGCCGGCAGCCTGCTTCAGCGCCAGCGCGGCCAGGTGCGGGTCGTACAGCGAGCCCTCGGCCATCACGCGCGACACGGCCAGCGGCATCTGCTCGCGGATCTGCGCCAGCGTCAGCTCGGGCAGCGCCGTGTCGCCGCGGCGATAGGCGTCGAGCATCTGGTAGGAATTCAGGATGGCGCGTTCGCCACCTTTGACGGCTACATACATGTCAGGCCTCCATCTGCGTGGTGCGCGTCAGTGCGCAGAACCGGTCGCCGCTGGCGAGCAGCAGGTCGACGCCCAGCGGAAAGCCGGCGTTGTTGGCGCGCCAGGCGCCGCGGAAATCAGCCGGCAAGCCGGCCACGCGCAGCGCCTGCGTGTGTTCGATACCGGGGCCGCGCAGCGTGAAGCTGTCGCCATCGTCGAGCGAGGCGACTTCCACCAGCAGCGTGGCCGAACGGTCCGGGAAGGCGGGCGCGCCCGGCGCGCATTCGGCCAGGGCCGGCATGGCGTGGCCGGCGGGTACGCACACAAAGGTGGCGGCGCCGAGCTCGTCGATCAGCGGGCAGCCGCAATGGAAGCGCAGGAAAGCGCGCGCGGCGGCGGGAACGCCCGTGGGCAGCCACACCGGGGTGTCGGGATCGGCCAGCGTCAGCAGCAGCGCGGCAAGCGCCGGTGACAGGCCGTCGGGCAGGCCGGTGGTCGCGGGCAGTGACTGGACTTGTCCGGGATGGGCAAAGGCCTGCAGCGTGGCGCGGAACACCTGCTGGGCGTCGTCGACCGGGTTGTCGAAGCCCGGCACCAGCGAAGTGGCGGCGGACGGCATCGGGGTTGCGGAGGTCTTGGTGGAAATCATGTCAGTCCTCTCCCCGGACCATGGTGAAGAACTCCACGCGCGTCTGCGCGGCGGTAGCTGCCTGCCGGGCCGCGCGTGCGGCATGGGCATCGGCCAGCGGCGCCAGCACGGCTTCGTGCACGCGCTGGTACCAGGCCGGGCGCTGCAGCAGCGCGTCCAGCACTGCCGCCTGCTGCGCGTGCTGCGTGCTGCGGCCCTGCACATAGGCGACGCCTACCGTGCCGCCGGCAGCGCCGTCTTCCAGCACGACCGCGCAGCGCGTGACCGTGATTTCGCCGAGGTTGAACTGCGCTCCGCTGCCGCCGGCACGCGCGCGCACCATCGCCATGCCGGACTCCGGCTTGCGCAGCAGCCGCCACGCGGGCAGGGCCGCTGCCTGGCCCAGCCGGGCATAGGCAGCATCGAGGGCCTCGGCTGGCGCCATCGCCAACACCCGCAGCCACGCAGCGCGGGCCGGGTTCGCATCGGTCATTGCCGGACCGGCGGTTTCGCTTTGCATCATTACCCCTATACGTCTATACGTTTAGATGTCACAACGTGAACACGCCGCTACTAGACCACAGGCAGATGAACGTTTCGTGACGCTGCCCGGCATTAGTCGGGCTCCCTGCCATGCCGGCATAACTCGGGCACAATCGCATGGCACCAATGAACGCTTGATGACAAGAGGGCAGGATGTCTGATCGGGAAGTAGAACGGGGTTCCGGCGTGGCCGTGTGGCGCCAGATCGGCGAGGCGCTGGCGGATGACATCCGCAACAAGCTGTACCAGCCCGGCGAACAGCTGCCGCCGGAGCCGGAGCTGGCGACACGCTTTGCCGTGAACCGGCACACCATCCGGCGCGCCATGGGCGAGCTGGAGCTGAGCGGACTGGTGCGCATCGAGCAGGGCCGCGGCACCTTCGTGCAGGAGCATGCGATCGACTACGCGATCGGGCGGCGCACGCGCTTTTCGCGAAACCTGGCGGCGCAGGGCATGCGCGGCCATACGGAGATCATCGGCTGCCAGGAACTGCGCGCGCCGGAGATCGCACGCCACCTGGGCCTGGCGCGCACTGCGCCGGTGCTGCACGTGCAGATGCTTGGACGCGCCGAGGCCCGCACCATCGACGTTGCCGAGCATTATTTCGATCCTAAGCGCTTTCCGGGCATCGACGAGGTGTTGCGCGCGCAGCAGTCGGTGTCGCGCGCGCTCGCGCAGTTCGGCATCGCGGACTACACCCGCAAGTGGTCGCGCATTACCGCCGCGATGCCGAGCGCGCCGGTGGCACGCCTGCTGAACCAGCCCAAGACGCGCCCGGTGCTGCAGGTGGAGGCGCTCAATGTCGATATCGAGGGCGCGCCGGTGCAGTACAGCGTGACGCGCTTTGCCGGGGATTGGGTGCAGCTGACGGTTGCGGACAGCGACTGACGTGGCACGGTGGTCGCGCGCATTGGTCTAGACATCTGCGTGTCATGTACCGGCGCTAACGTCCCGTCCATGCATACGATCCTTCCTACCCAAGCGCCGCACCTGAGCGGCATCACGGGGCGCCGCGTGCTGGGTGCAGCGGGCCTGGGGCCGGCTACGCTTGGCTGGCGCGATGGCACTGTTGGCCAGCATGCCCCAGCATCCGGCTTATGGCTTGACGCGGGCGACCTGCTGGTTCTGCCCGGCATCGTCGATATCCATGGCGACGCTTTCGAGCGCGCCGTCATGCCGCGCCCGGGCGTCAGTTTTCCGTACGCGGGTGCGCTGCTCGACGTGGACCGCCAGCTGCTCGCAAACGGCATCACCACCGAGTTCCATGGCGTGACCCTGTCGTGGGAGGGCGGGCTGCGCGGAGAAGCGTATGCGCTGCGCATGTTCGAAGCGCTCGCGCAGCTGCGCCCCGTGCTTGGCGCCGAGCACAAGGTGCATCTGCGCTTCGAGGCGTTCCACCTCGCCGGCGTCGATACCGCGCTGGCCTGGATCGCCGATGGGCGCGTCGGCCTGCTCGCCATCAACGACCACCTGCCGATGATGGCGCGCCGCATGGCCGACGAAGGCAAGCTGCGGCAATACGCCGAACGCGCCGAGTGCGACGTCGAGACCTTCCGCCGGCGCCTGCGTGCGGCCAGTGCCAATGCGCAGGAGGTGCCGGAGGCGATGGCGCGCCTGATCGCCGCCGCGCGCGCGGCCGGCCTGCCGGTGGCTTCGCATGACGACCCGGACGTGGCCACGCGCCAGCACTACCACCGCCGCGGCTGCCGTATCGCCGAGTTTCCGCTGACCATCGACGCCGCCACGCTGGCGCGCCAGCTGGGCGATGACATCGTGTTCGGCGCACCCAACGTGGTGCGCGGCACCAGCCACACCGGCGCGCCCAATGCGACCGAGATGGTGGCCGCCGGCCTGTGCACGGTGCTCGCTTCCGACTATTACTACCCGGCACCGCTGCAGGCGGCGCTGCGCCTGGCGCAGTTGGGCGTGCTCGATTTGCAGGGTGCCTGGCAGCTCGTATCGCGCAACCCTGCGTGCGCTGCCGGGCTTCGCGACCGTGGCGCGCTCTCCGCGGGCCTGCGCGCCGACGCTATCGTCGTCGATGACCGGCAGCCCGGCGTGCCGCGCGTCTGCGCCACCATCGTCAATGGCGAACTGAAGCATGCCGCGGCGATGCCGCCGCTGGTCGATCTTGCCGATGCCGGTACACTGGCGGCATGACCATGCTTGCACACCGTTACGCGATCTACCTTGCGCCGGGCGAGGCGTTCCGTACCTTCGGCAACCAGTGGCTTGGCCGCAATGCCGAGACCGGCGCGGCCGTGCCGGTGCCGTCCGAGTCCACCGCGCCGCCCTCCGATTGGGTGCGGGCGCCGGCCCACTATGGCCTGCATGCCACGCTGAAGCCGCCGTTCCGGCTTGCCGAGAGCGCCGACGGCGCGCAGCTCGACGCCGCCGCTCGTGCTTTCGCGCGTGGCCGCGAAGCGTTCGACGCGCCGCTGGCGTTGCGCTCGCTGCGGGGCTTTGTCGCATGGTGCCTGGCCGAAGCGTCACCGCCGATGCAGGCGCTGGCCGATGCCAGCGTGGTGGCATTCGAGCGCTTCCGGGCGCCGCCGGCCCCGGCGGAACTGGCACGACGCAGGGCGGAGCAGCTGAGCGCGGCACAGCGCCAGATGCTCGATGCGTGGGGCTATCCGTACGTGTTCGAGACCTTTGTTTTTCACATCACGCTGACCGGCATGCTCGATGCTGTCAGCGAGGCGGCCGCGCTGGCACGGCTGTCGGCGGATAGCGGCAAGCTGCTGGAAGCGCCGCTGCGTGTCGACGGCATCAGCGTGTTCGTGCAGCCGCAGGCTGGCGACGACTTTATCGTCGGTCGCCACTATGGCTTCGATGGCAGTATCAACGATGGCGCCGGTGCGGCGTACCTGGACGCATGAGTACGGGAATCAAGACTGACGGCAGTGGGCTGTTCTACGTAATGGGGCCGTCCGGCAGCGGCAAGGATTCGCTGCTGCGCGCGCTGCGCGAGCGGTTGGGTCCCGGCGATCGCGTCGTGGTGGCGCATCGCTATATCACGCGCGAGGCCGACGCCAATGAAGCATCGGTGGCCCTTAGTCCCGATGAGTTCCAGCGCCGCCAGGCGCTTGGATGCCTGGCGCTGAACTGGCACAGCCATGGGCTGCACTATGGGATTGGGGTCGAGATCGAGCAGTGGCTGGCTGCAGGATTGACGGTGATCGTCAATGGGTCGCGGGAGTACCTGCCGCAGGCGGTGGCGCGCTATCCGAAGCTTTGCGCTATCCATGTACGGGTCAAGCCAGAGGTGCTGGCGGCGCGCCTGCGTCAGCGTGGGCGTGAGTCAGATGAGGCGATCGCGCGGCGGCTGGTGCGTGCGGGGCAGGTGTTTGATGTTCCGGATGGCTGCATGCTGGTGGAGATTGATAACAGTGGGGCGTTGCGGGCGTCGGCGGATGCTTTGGCGCGGGTGGTGGGGGTGGGGGACGTGTAGCCGAGCGTTTGCCGCGGTTGTCGCTGCTGGTGACATGCTGTCGGCTGTTGAAGCGCTGTGTTCAGTATTGATGTCATGCTGTCGGCCGTTGAACCGCCTGGTTCCGCCCTGCTGGGCGGGTCACCTTTTGCCCGAGCGGCAAAAAGTAACCAAAAAGCACGTTTACTGCCCTGCGGGCGGCCACTCTTATCGTAGTGTTCCGCGGCTTTCGTACGGGGCTTCGCTTCGTTGCAGAGCAGGACTGCCTGCCGCCGTAGTGCGCCACGGTGGTTCGGGATCGCAGCGGTGATTGAACGAGCCCAGAGCTGTGGGTGGCCCCTGCTTCCGGCGGCAACGTAGGGACGCCTACGGCTGCGCTGCGCGCCGGCAGCATCTCAGGTCGGGGGCCTTGGCGGGGCCTCCACGAAGTAAAGCCAGGCAATTCCCCGGCGCTGCGCCGGTCCTAACGTGGCAGAGCTGGCCACCACATTCTGGCCAGCGTTTTCTGGTCCGGCGTCATCCACGGCCGCGCCGAGCGAGCGCAGCGACGCACTCCGTGCCCGAGCCCTAAATCCCAGATACTGCCGGCGCGCAGCGCAGCCGAAGGCGATCCAGCGGGGACGCCAGCGGCAGGCGGCCTACGCCCTGCACGGGGATCGTCCAACAGTGGGTTGACGTAGCACTATCCCAAACTCACCTGGCGTAGCAGCTTCGAACCACTAGCCACATCGAACGGAAATCACCACCGCCCGAACCACCCACACCGCCAACTTGATAGCCAGCCGCTCAGGCGACGCGCTTTTTGGTTACTTTTTGGCGCTCGGCCAAAAAGTGACCCGCCCAGGAGGGCGGAACCAGGCGATTCAACGGCCGACAGCATGTCACCAGTGCGACAGCCGCGCGTCAACGGCCGACAGCATGTCACCAGTGCGACAGCCGCGCGTCAACGGCCGACAGCATGTCACAAGCCGCGACAGCCGCGCGTCAACGGCCGACAGCATGTCACAAGCCGCGACAGCCGCGTTCAAAGCCCAACACTAAAACTAACCCCATGCTCAACAAAACCCAACCCCCGATAAAACCGGTGCGCCTGTAACCGCCGCGCATTTGACGACAGCGCCAGCTTTCCAGCCCCAGCCTCCCGGGCCAGCCGCATGGCCTCCCGCATCATCGCCTTGCCCACACCCATGCCGCGCGCGTGCGGCGCCACCACGACGGCTTCGACGATGGCCTCAGGCCGCCCGTCGTGCACCATCACAGGAAACACCAGCAGGCTGAAGGTACCAAGCGGTATCCCGTCAGCATCCACCATCATGTAGCAACGATAGTCCGGATAGCGCCGCATGGTCGCATACCGCTCGCGCATCGTTTCCAGCGACAGCGGCGGCTCATCATCCATGGCGGCAAGCAGCGCCGACAGGTGCCGCAATTCGGCGTCGGAACCACGCACCTCGCGTAGCGCCAGCACGGCTTCGGCCGTTTCCTGCGATCCGTTCATGCCATTCACAAAGGAGCGCGCGCGCAGCGCGCGGCGATAGCGAGATAGTGTGCCAGCGGCGGCGTGGCCATGTCGACCACCTTGGCCAGGTCGTCGTACCCGCGCAGGCGCACCGCGGCGTCGGCATGGGCGCTGGCGGCAAACGCCTCTGCGCGGGCTGCCTCATAGGGCCCGCCCTGCAACGCGAGGCTCTGCACCGAAGCGGGCGACAGTGTGTCGAAGTAGGAGCGGTCGACCGCGCACAGGTAGCGCTTGGCAGCGACGTGCAGCCGCACGGGCTCGGTGACATCCTCGCCGAACAGCGCGGCGAGCGCGTCGGCGGCGGCCTCCTGGTGGCGCATGTCGGTGGTGGTGCTTTCGGCCAGCATCAGGTGGCCGATGTCGTGCAGCAGGGCCGCCACGACCAGCGCATCGGGCTCGCCGGCCTGTTCGGCCAATTGCGCGCACTGCAGCGCATGGGCGGTCTGGCTGATGGACTCGCCGCCATACCATTCGGTGCCATGGCTGGCGAAGAGGGCTTCGATGCGTTCGATCGTCAGCATGTCGCTCACACCAGCACCTTGCGGATCTGCGCGGAAATAATGTCGATGGCCGACACAAACAGAATGATGATGAGCATCACCGCACAGGTCTGCCCATACTGGAAGCTTCGTATGATTTCCCACAGCACGGAGCCGATGCCACCGGCGCCGACGATGCCCACCACCGATGCCGAGCGCACGTTCGACTCGAAGCGGTACAGCGCAAACGACAGCCACAGCGGCAGCACCTGCGGAATCACGCCGTAGACGATCTCTTCGACCGGGCCGGCGCCGGTGGCGCGCACGCCTTCAACCGGCCGCGGGTCGATCGCCTCGACCGCTTCGGCAAACAGCTTGGCCAGCACGCCGGTAGTGTGGATCCAGATTGCCAGCACGCCAGCGAAGGGCCCCAGCCCGACGGCAACGATGAACAGCATCGCGAACACCATCTCATTGATGGCCCGGCAGGCGTCCATGACGCGGCGCGCCGGCTGGTAGATCCACGCCGGCACGATATTGGCCGAGCACAGCAACCCCAGCGGCACCGCCATCGCGACCGCCATGGCGGTACCCCACAGCGCGATCTGCACGGTGACGAGCATCTCGTCCAGGTAGTGACGCCAGTCGCGGAAATCAGGCGGGAAGAATTCGGCGGCGAATTTCGCCATGTTGTCGGAATCGCGCAGCAGGTCCAGCGGGCGCATGTCGGCGCCTTGCCAGGACAGGCCGAGCAAGGCCAGCACCACCGCCCAGGTCAGCATCGTGGCAAGGGACGTGCGCGGCGGCCTGTCGGGGTTTTGAGACGGCGGGGGCAGGCCGGGCGTGGCAGTGGCGGTCATGGGCAAATCCGGTTTGAAGCAGGGAGTGAGGAAACGGCACGGGGCCGGCGACAGGCCGGCCCCGTGCCAGGCGCAGCTTACTGCGCGGCGGTGGCCGCGGCGGCCTTGTCCAGCTCGGCCAGGCGGCGCGAGACGTCGGCCAGGCGCTTGTCCTTGTCGGCAGCGGCCAGCGTGGTGTCGGTCTCAATCTTGGCTTTCTCGCGGGCCAGCTCGATCTGGCGGATCGGCACCAGCTGCGCATCGGTGGAGGGGCGGAAGCCCTGGTAGGTCAGCGCGGCCAGCACCTGCTTCTCGCGTGCGGCGTCGGCGCCCTTGCCGTAGTTGACGAAGAAGGTCTGGATCTTCTTCTTCAGCTCGGGCGACAGGTCCTTGCGGTAGACCATCGGATCGGCCGGGATCAGCGGCGACTTCCACAGCACGCGCACCTGGTCAAAGGGGTTCTTGCCCGTGTTGATGCGGTAGCGCTCCATGTTCTCGGTGTTGTTCACTGCCACGTCGACCTGCTTGTTCAGCACCGACAGCAGGTTGGCTTCGTGGTTGCCGATGCGCACGGCCTTGAACAGCGTCTTCGGATCGACCTTGTTGGCGGTCCAAAGGTAGTAGCCCGGCACCGCGGTACCCGAGGTCGAATTGGGATCGCCGGCGCCGTAGCTCAGCTCCTTGCCGCGCTTGATCACGTCCTCGACGCTCTTCAGGTCGCTGTCCTTATTGACGATCAGCAGCGACCAGTAGCCGGGGTTGCCGTCCTTGTCGATGACCGAGGCGAACACTTCGCCGCTGGCGCGGTCCACTGCTTCCATGGCGGACTTGTTGCCGAACCAGGCGATCTGGACTTTGTTGAAGCGCATGCCTTCGATGATGCCGGCATAGTCCGAGGCAAAGAACGGCTTGACCGTGACGCCCAGCGTCTTGCTCAGATCGTCGATCAGCGGCTGCCAGGCAGCCTTCAGGTTCGACGACGATTCCGTCGAGATAAAGCCGATGTTCAGGCTCCTGGCGTCCTGGGCAAATGCGGGCAGGGCCGGCAGGGCGACGAGGCCGGAAGCGATGACGGCGGCAAAGGTTCTGCGAAGCATGGACGACTCCGATTGGGAAAGCTTGGGAGGAAGACTGCAGGTAAGGGTGGTGCTCAGGCCGCCGCCAGGTTCATGGTGACCATCGCCGGCGCGGGCATTGCCGCGGCGGGTTCGTCCGCATCCGTTGCGCCGTCGTGCAGCAGCTCGTCGGCCTCGGTGCCGTACAGGTCGCGCAGCATGGCCGAGGTCAGCGCCGCCGACGGGCCGTCGTAGACCACCTTGCCGTGGCGCAGCGCCACCACGCGCGGGCAGTAGCGCATGGCCACGTCCACCTGGTGCAGCGATACCACTACCGCCACCTTGCGCGTGCGGTTGATCTGCGTGAGCAGCGACATCACGCGGCGCGACGATTCCGGGTCGAGCGAGGCGATCGGTTCGTCGGCCAGGATCACGCGCGCGTTCTGCACCAGCGTGCGCGCGATCGCCGCGCGCTGCTGCTGTCCGCCGGACAGTGTCGACGCGCGTTGAAACGCATAGTCGTCTATACCAACCTGGGCGAGTGCATCGAGGCCGGCGTGCAGTTCATCGGCCTTGAAGATGCGGAACAGGCTGCGCCATTTCGGGATGCGGGCCAGCATGCCGACCAGCACATTGGTGATCACCGGCAACCGGCCCACCAGGTTGAACTGCTGGAAGACGAAGCCGATCTCGCCGCGCACCTGGCGCACGTTGCGGGCCAGGCGGCCATTGCGCTGGACCGCGCGGCCGTTGACCAGGATCTCGCCCGCATCGGCGGTGACGAAGCCGGCCATATGGCGCAGCAGCGTCGACTTGCCCGATCCCGAGGCACCCAGCAGTGCAACCATTTCGCCGGGGGCAACGCTCAGCGTGACTTCGTCAAGCGCCTTGCGGTCCGCACGGAACGATTTGGAAAGCCCGCGGACTTCAATTGTGTGGGTCATGACGACTCCGTGGCTTGAATGACGTCACGGATTCTGGCGGGCGTATATGTCAGACAGATGAAGGTCGGCCGACCCGTGCTACAAGCCGCCGAGGGCGTTCACGGTGAACGCCAGGATCCCCATGTTGAACAGGAACGCAGCGATGCAGTGCGCCAGCACCACCCTGCGCATATGCGCGCCGTGGATGGTGATGTCCGACGTCTGGAAGGTCATGCCCAGCGTGAAACTGAAATACAGGAAGTCCCAGTAACCGGGTTCCCTCACGCCGGGCACCTCGAGCCCGCGCCGGTCGCCGGTGGGTGACTGCAGGTAGAAGAGATGCGCATAGTGCAGCGTGAAGACAGTATTGGCGAAGAGCCAGGACAGGACCAGCGTAGCGACGATCAGCGCGACGCCGGGCCAGTGCGGCGTCCCGGGGCGAGCCACCAGCGTGCCGATCGCCACCAGGATGACCATCGACAGCAGCACGGTGATGGCCAGCAAGGCTGGCCGGTTGGCGTCGTTGAGTTCGGCGGTGCGCCGCATCGCGGCGGCATCGGCGCGCAACAGCGGAAGTGCGGCGCCAAGGAAGACCAGTGCGGCAAGATCGAAGCCGATCAGCAGCGCGATGCGCAGCTGCGCGCCGAGCGCCGCGGCCGCGCCGGTCGCGACGATCAGGATGGCGCCACACACCAGGAAGCGCGGCGGCGCGAGTCGTTTGCCGATGGCAATGGAGGGAGTCGTATGCATGGCTGAGCTGCGGTCTGTCAAGAGTCCTGGCCGCCGGCGCTCTGCGCGCGCGGCAGGGAATAGCAGGCTGGGAATAGCATACCGACCAACCGGTCGGACATTGCCGCCGCATCTCCATGTTGCACCGCGATGCGCGAGCGCCGGCTGGCAGGGCAATGTGAGGATAATGCAGGGGCTCTTCCTTCTGCATTGAACAGTCCCGGGTGACCGACTAAGATGGACTTTCGCGGCGCAAACGGTAAGCGTCGCCAGCCAATCTTAAGCGCCCCGGACAACAGGGTCTGCACCACCAGACCGTACCTCAGAGGGTGCTAGTACAACATCCCGTAAATAGGTTGAATAATTAATCGCCTCGGATATCATGGCGGGATGAGCCGAGGCCGCCAAG
>NZ_JAGIQA010000179.1 GCF_017814975.1 Cupriavidus consociatus | reverse complement strand
TGATCTTGCCCCCGGAGAGTGGAGTTCTTAGCCTATGTTCCAATACGAGCAAGGAGCTAAGACATGTCGAGCAAGCAAACGCGGGCGAAATACACACAGGAATACAAATTGGAGGCGGTTCGCCAGGTGAGGGCCGGCCAGTCGATTGCGGTCACGGCCAAGGTTCACGGCATTCCCAAAAGGGTAGCCTTGGGGCCTTGGATGCGTCAGAGTGAAAAGGGAGAACTGGCGGCAGGGGCGATTGGCAAGCCGGTGACCGTCAGGCCTGAGCAGATGGAGTTGGCTCGGCTGCGGGCGGAGAATGCGCGCCTGAGAATGGAGCGCGATATCGCAAAAAAAGCCGCGGCATCAGCGGGATTACGCCGATTACCGCTGCGTTGGGACAGACGCCTATCGTTTCGGCGGCGAACGCATCTGTGACAA
>NZ_JAGIQA010000178.1 GCF_017814975.1 Cupriavidus consociatus | reverse complement strand
GTGAGCGTCAGCGACACCACCGCCGAGATCAGGATCGACACCGCCAGCGTGATCGCGAACTCGCGGAACAGCCGGCCGACCACGTCGCCCATGAACAGCAGCGGGATCAGCACCGCCACCAGCGAGAAGGTCAGCGAGATGATGGTGAAGCCAATCTGCTTCGAGCCCTTGAACGCCGCCTGCATCGGCGAATCGCCCTTCTCGATGTAGCGCATGATGTTTTCGATCATCACGATCGCATCGTCGACCACGAAGCCGGTGGCAATGGTCAGCGCCATCAGCGTCAGGTTGTTGATCGAGAAGCCGGCCAGGTACATCACGCCGAAGGTGCCCACCAGCGACAGCGGTACCGCCACGCCCGGGATGATGGTGGCGGGGATATTGCGCAGGAACAGGAAGATCACCAGCACCACCAGCGCGATTGC
>NZ_JAGIQA010000177.1 GCF_017814975.1 Cupriavidus consociatus | reverse complement strand
CTGATCATCGTCACGCCGCTGGGCCTCGATGCCACCACCAGCGCGCTGCAGCAGGGCCTGGACCCGGCCCGCACCGTCGCCATCGACACGCTGCTGCCGTTCGAGGCCACCAAACGCCGTACGCTGATGACCACCCCGGCCACCAGCGCCGCCGCGCGTGACGCCGCGCATGGCCTCTTTGCCAGCGACGGCGTGCCGGTCACGCTGATCCGCGACTCGGCCGGCTTTGTGGCCCAGCGCGTGCTCTGCTGCATCATCAATATCGCCAGCGATATCGCGCAGCAGCGCATCGCCACGCCGGCGGACATCGACCTCGCCGTGAACCTCGGCCTCGGCTACCCGAAGGGCCCGCTGGCACTCGGCGACGCGGTCGGCCCGCAGCTGGTGCTCGAGACGCTGCGCAACATGGAAGCGCTGACCGGCGACATGCGCTA
>NZ_JAGIQA010000176.1 GCF_017814975.1 Cupriavidus consociatus | reverse complement strand
CGCTACTTCAACCACCAACCACAGTGGCCAGGCCACTATTCCGACTGCGAATTCCACCACGCAAGGGCCAGGACACCAGCCTACCCTAGAGCAGCAACACTACCACGCAATTCGTCCTGCCCTAGAGAACCCAGCCCTCCAGACCCTCATCGACTTCTCTAGCGTGCCCGTGCCGGAAAAACGCCTCCACGCTAGGCAGGCCACCCTCTTCGCCGCCACGGCCAACAGGGTCGCCGAGGCCTTCCTAAAGACCCCTAGGGAAAAGCAGCTCCTTCACTTCCTTCTTCTACCTAGAGTCTTAGGCCTAGGGCTAGAAAAAGGCCAGTTAGCAGCTACCCTAAAGGCCTTTCCTACTATTATTCCTACCCTACGGAATAGTAGTAGGGAGAAAAACAGCCCTAGCCCGGACCCTATTAAGCAGGCCTCACGCTTACTAG
>NZ_JAGIQA010000175.1 GCF_017814975.1 Cupriavidus consociatus | reverse complement strand
CACGGCAGGGTTCATGACTGGGGTGAAGTCGTAACAAGGTAGCCGTATCGGAAGGTGCGGCTGGATCACCTCCTTTCCAGAGGCTTGTGTCTCAAGCCTAGCGTTCACACTTATCGGTTTGTTTGCTGTTACAGCCAAGGGTCTGTAGCTCAGGTGGTTAGAGCACCGTCTTGATAAGGCGGGGGTCGTAGGTTCAAGTCCTACCAGACCCACCAAGTTATCCGAAGGGGGATTAGCTCAGCTGGGAGAGCACCTGCTTTGCAAGCAGGGGGTCGTCGGTTCGATCCCGTCATCCTCCACCACGATCTCTGACGAGTGAGTACGGATACCTGGAATTGGTGGTCAAATGCAAGCGCTTAAGGCTTGAGCGTTTGCATTTGGCATTGCCAAGCGATCGAAGGATCGGCTGTTCTTTAACAATATGGGATGTAGTAAAGGT
>NZ_JAGIQA010000174.1 GCF_017814975.1 Cupriavidus consociatus | reverse complement strand
TTCTGCATTAGCTGGAAGGTGCGATCCAGCGGGACTTCCACAATCGTGCCTCCGCCCGTCGGCCCGGTGCTGACCCGGATCAGGCCCTGCACTTCCAGCGACTTGAGTGCCTCGCGGATCGTGCTCTTGCTGACCGAGAACATCTGCTGCAGCTTGACCTCGTGCGGCAGCTTGTCGCCCGGACGCAGGTTGCGCTGGGTAATCAGCCGCTTGAGCTCTTCCGCCACCAGGTCCGCGCGCTTTTGCTTGCGGATCTCGATGGCTCCGGTCTTGCCCTCCCGAAACATCGCCATTGCTCTTTCCTTGTCATGCGCCGCAAGCCATGCCGGCTTGGGGTGCTTGCATTCTAACCACCCGTGATGGCGGTCTTGCGCGCGCCGCCGGATTGCCCCCTCTCTGTGCATGCTGCCTGGTTGGCTGGCATGCCTGCACCGTTTCCGCAGCCTGCC
>NZ_JAGIQA010000173.1 GCF_017814975.1 Cupriavidus consociatus | reverse complement strand
TCGGTCGTCGTCATCAAGTTCGACTTGAGCGTCGATGTCGGCCAGGCCGCGCAGGACGTGCGCGACAAGATCGCGCTGATCCGCCCGCACTTCCGCGACGAGGTCAAGGACCCCCGCGTGATGCGCTACGACCCGTCCGACGCCCCGATCTTCTACCTGTCGGTGTCCAACGCCCCGGGCGCCAGCCGCAGCCAGCGCGAGCTGACCACCATTGCCGACCAGATCGTGCGCAAGCGCCTGGAAACGGTGCGCGGCGTGGGCGCGATCAATATCGTCGGCGGCACCAGGCGCGAAGTCGAGATCCGCATCCGTCCCGCGCAGCTGGAAGCGCTGGGCATCGGCGTCGACCAGGTGATGAACGCGATCCGCAACGAGAACCAGGAGTTGCCCGCGGGCGAGCTGCGCTCCTCGTCCACCGAGACCGTGGTGCAGATCAAGGGCCGCGTGCCCACGCC
>NZ_JAGIQA010000172.1 GCF_017814975.1 Cupriavidus consociatus | reverse complement strand
TCGATCCGGGCCGCCAGCACCCCCTGCACGGTGGTCGGGATGTGGAGCGCCAGCGGGGCCTTGTCAATCCGGTAGTGACCGGGCTGGCCGACCAGCGCGCCTTCTTCGGCCAGGGTCTGGACCACTTCCTCCATAAAGAACGGGTTGCCTTCGGTCTTGGACAGGATCAGCTGCATGAGCGGCACCAGCGAGGGATCATCGCCGAGCAGCGCCGTCAGCAGGCCCTGCGCCTCCCCTGGGCCCAGCGGTTCCAGATGCAGCTGGGTGTAGCACGGCTGGCTGCCCCAGTCGGAGCGGTATTCGGGGCGATAGTTCACCAGCAGCAGCAGCCTGGCGTGCGGTACCTGCGCGATCAGGATATCGAGGAACGCTTCGGTCTCACTATCGAGCCATTGCAGGTCTTCGAACAGCACCATCAGCATCTGATTCTGGCTCTCGCGCACCAGCAGTCTTGCAAT
>NZ_JAGIQA010000171.1 GCF_017814975.1 Cupriavidus consociatus | reverse complement strand
GCCCGTCGCTACTACCGATTGAATGGCTCAGTGAGGCGTCCGGACTGGCCCAGGGAGGTGGGCAACTACCACCCAGGGCCGGAAAGCTCTCCAAACTCGGTCATTTAGAGGAAGTAAAAGTCGTAACAAGGTCTCCGTTGGTGAACCAGCGGAGGGATCATTACCGAGTTTACAACTCCCAAACCCATGTGAACATACCTTTACGTTGCTTCGGCGGAGCCGCCCCGGCGCCCGGAACCTCTTCGGTTTCGCGGCCCGGAACCAGGCGCCCGCCGGAGGCCACAAACTCTTTTGTTTTTACAGTTTCTTCTGAGTGTGCCGCAAGGCAAAATACAAATGAATCAAAACTTTCAACAACGGATCTCTTGGTTCTGGCATCGATGAAGAACGCAGCGAAATGCGATAAGTAATGTGAATTGCAGAATTCAGTGAATCATCGAATCTTTGAACGCACATTGCGCC
>NZ_JAGIQA010000170.1 GCF_017814975.1 Cupriavidus consociatus | reverse complement strand
CCCTTACCTCGAAATTCCCAGGGCCTCAGGCTCCATGCCTCGCTGCGGAGACGGTCCTACTTCCGTATAAGGGGATGGCTTTGAGGCACCCATGCGGCAACTGCCGCTCCACCATCACCTCGAAGGTACGACGCATTGCCCAACGCTTAGGGGCCTACTGATGAGCGGTATGAGTCGCGCCAACGCATCTTCGAAAAATTCGACAGCTACCCACTCGATTTCGCGAAGAAGGTGGCGATGAAGGCGAGCTCGGTACGCCAGCCGTTCACAAATATGTCATTCGATCTACATATCGTCCCAAATCACCCGGAGCCGCGGGTTAACAAGGAAAAGAACGGACATGAACGGAAAGGCAAAACTGATCCCGCTCGCCAGCCTGCTTATGCTGACCGCCTGCGGAGGCGATGACAACACCACGCCGGCCACCCCCGCGTCGCAGACGCCGACCGTCAGCGCACGCCTGCTCGACAGCGCGGTCGAGGGCGTGC
>NZ_JAGIQA010000016.1 GCF_017814975.1 Cupriavidus consociatus | reverse complement strand
GTAGGTCATCGCCAGGCTCTTATTGTGCAAAACCCCTCGACAGCGTGTGCTGCGAGGGGTTTTTGCTTTGGCGCGGCCGCTCACATCCCGCTCCGGGAGCTCCGCCAGGCGCTTCAGAGCCTCCAGGAGCCGTCTTGCGAAGCCCCTATAGGGTGAGAACGCAGAAATCTAAACTGCGCTTGTGGGAGCAGCAGGCGGCATCGAGCACCACGCCGGAACGCCTGCCCTAGCCAGATTAAGTACAGCATCCGCAATGGAAAGTGCTTGACAGGCAAGGCAAAGAGCCCCATAATCGATAGTTCTCTGCGGAGAGGTGCCCGAGTGGCTAAAGGGGGCAGACTGTAAATCTGTTGGCTTACGCCTACGCTGGTTCGAATCCAGCCCTCTCCACCAGAATGCAAGACGGCAGCCGGCTATGCCGGTGAAGAAGCAGGAAAGAACCGGGCGGGTGTAGCTCAATGGTAGAGCAGAAGCCTTCCAAGCTTACGACGAGGGTTCGATTCCCTTCACCCGCTCCAGTCGTGCGGTTGCTGTCATAAAGTAGTACGTCTAGTTTCGCCCATGTGGCTCAGTGGTAGAGCACTCCCTTGGTAAGGGAGAGGTCGGCAGTTCGATCCTGCCCATGGGCACCAAATACCACCGCACTGGCAATATCGCTACCGAGACAGGAGTCGC
This sequence comes from Cupriavidus consociatus, assembly GCF_017814975.1. GTDB lineage: Bacteria > Pseudomonadota > Gammaproteobacteria > Burkholderiales > Burkholderiaceae > Cupriavidus > Cupriavidus consociatus. The sequence continues at coordinate 178,200 of NZ_JAGIQA010000016.1, read as the reverse complement.
GCAATGGCAAAGGAAAAGTTCGAGCGGACTAAGCCGCACGTGAACGTTGGTACGATTGGTCACGTTGACCATGGCAAGACCACGCTGACCGCAGCGATCGCCACGGTGCTGGCTGCCAAGTTCGGCGGTGCCGCCAAGAAGTACGACGAAATCGACGCAGCGCCGGAAGAGAAGGCACGCGGTATTACCATCAATACCGCCCACGTCGAGTACGAGACGGCCAACCGCCATTACGCGCACGTTGACTGCCCGGGCCACGCCGACTACGTGAAGAACATGATCACGGGTGCCGCCCAGATGGACGGCGCGATCCTGGTGTGCTCGGCCGCTGACGGCCCGATGCCGCAAACGCGTGAGCACATCCTGCTGGCCCGTCAGGTCGGCGTGCCGTACATCATCGTGTTCCTGAACAAGTGCGACATGGTGGACGACGCTGAACTGCTCGAGCTGGTCGAGATGGAAGTTCGCGAACTGCTGTCGAAGTACGAATTCCCCGGCGACGACACCCCGATCATCAAGGGTTCGGCCAAGCTGGCGCTGGAAGGCGACAAGGGCGACCTGGGCGAAGAAGCCATCATGCGCCTGGCCGACGCGCTGGACACCTACATCCCGACGCCGGAGCGTGCCGTTGACGGTACCTTCCTGATGCCGGTGGAAGACGTGTTCTCGATCTCGGGTCGCGGCACCGTGGTGACCGGCCGTATCGAGCGCGGCATCATCAAGGTCGGCGAAGAAATCGAAATCGTCGGTATCCGCCCGACCGTGAAGACCACCTGCACCGGCGTGGAAATGTTCCGCAAGCTGCTGGACCAGGGCCAGGCTGGCGACAACGTCGGTCTGCTGCTGCGCGGCACCAAGCGTGAAGACGTCGAGCGCGGCCAGGTGCTGTGCAAGCCGGGTTCGATCAAGCCGCACACCCACTTCACCGGCGAGGTGTACATCCTGTCGAAGGACGAAGGCGGCCGTCACACCCCGTTCTTCAACAACTACCGCCCGCAGTTCTACTTCCGTACGACCGACGTGACCGGCTCGATCGAGCTGCCGAAGGACAAGGAAATGGTCATGCCGGGTGACAACGTGTCGATCACCGTCAAGCTGATCGCCCCGATCGCCATGGAAGAAGGCCTGCGCTTCGCCATCCGCGAAGGCGGCCGTACCGTCGGCGCCGGCGTCGTGGCAAAGATCCTCGACTAAGCTGTTCGATTGCGAGCGCGGCACCAACCGGCCGCGTTCGTTGCCAGAAAAGGGTTGGCGCAAGCGTCAGCTCTAAGTAGTTCTAGGGGTATAGCTCAACTGGCAGAGCGTCGGTCTCCAAAACCGAAGGTTGGGGGTTCGATTCCCTCTGCCCCTGCCAAATCAATCAGCCGCGTCGCGAGGAGCAATCGTGACGCGGCTTAGTCTCGTTTGCGAAACATGGCCAATCCCAATGTTGAAACCGTGAACGCCAACAGCGGCAAGTGGATGCTCGGCGTCGCGGTGCTGCTGGTGGTTGCCGGCGTCATCGGTTTCTATGCTCTAGCACAGCAACCGTCTTATGTACGTGGCGCTGCGCTGTTCGGCGGTATTGCACTGGGTGTAGTGGTTGCACTGGTCTCGGCACCGGGCAAGGACTTCATTGGATTCGCCAAGGAATCGTATCGGGAAGTTCGCAAGGTCGTCTGGCCGACGCGCAAGGAAGCCGGACAGATGACGGGCCTGGTCTTTGTCTTCGTTGTCATCATGGCACTGTTCCTGTGGTCGGCGGACAAGCTCATCGAGTGGGTCGTGTTCTCGCTCGTACTGGGCTGGAAATAAGAGGTAGCACATGACCGATAACGCTCAGCAGGAAAACACCGCGCCGGAATCGCCTTCGTCGAAGAAGCGCTGGTATGTCGTGCATGCCTACTCCGGCATGGAGAAGAGCGTGCAGCGCGCGCTGCAGGAGCGCATCGACCGCGCCGAGATGCAGGACAAGTTTGGCCGCATCCTGGTGCCGTCCGAAGAAGTCGTGGAAATCAAGGGCGGCCACAAGTCGGTCACCGAACGCCGTTTCTTCCCGGGCTACGTGCTGGTGGAAATGGAAATGACCGACGAAACCTGGCACCTGGTGAAGAACACCAGCAAGGTCACCGGTTTCGTGGGCGGCGCCCGCAACCGCCCGAGCCCGATTTCGCAGCGTGAAGTCGACAAGATCATGACCCAGATGCAGGAAGGGGTCGAGAAGCCTCGTCCGAAGACGCTGTTCGAAGTGGGCGAAATGGTGCGCGTCAAGGACGGCCCGTTCACCGACTTCAACGGCAACGTGGAAGAAGTGAACTACGAGAAATCGCGCCTGCGCGTCTCGGTCACCATCTTCGGACGTGCAACGCCGGTCGAGCTTGAGTTCGGCCAGGTCGAGAAGGTTTAAGGAATTTGCCGGTTGTCGCTCGAAAGGGCGGGAACCGGCAACGGCAGTGCCTCAGGGCGTTGCCAAAGAGGAGCGTGAGGCCGTGCCACCGGTGCGGCGACAGCGCGTTACGACTCAACAGGATCGCCTTCCCCGAGTGGAGCGATCCGGATTGGAGTAGAGATGGCCAAGAAGATCATTGGCTTTATCAAGCTGCAGATTCCGGCTGGTAAGGCAAATCCCTCCCCGCCCGTTGGTCCCGCACTGGGTCAGCGTGGTCTGAACATTATGGAGTTCTGCAAGGCGTTCAACGCCCAGACCCAAGGCATGGAGCCTGGTCTGCCGGTGCCGGTGGTGATTACCGCCTTCGCTGACAAGAGCTTCACCTTCGTGATGAAGTCGCCGCCGGCGACCGTGCTGATCAAGAAGGCAGCCGGCATCACCAAGGGTTCGCCGAAGCCCCACACGGACAAGGTTGGCAAGATCACCCGCGCCCAGGCTGAAGAAATCGCCAAGGCCAAGAACGCTGACCTGACCGCCGCCGACCTGGACGCCGCCGTGCGTACCATCGCCGGTTCGGCTCGTTCGATGGGCATCACCGTGGAGGGTCTGTAAATGGCTAAGGTTTCCAAGCGCGTCGCCGCCAACAAGGCGAAGATCGAGCGTACCAAGTTCTACCCGATCGACGAGGCCCTGGGCCTGGTGAAGGGCTGCGCCTCGGCGAAGTTCGACGAATCGATCGACGTGGCCGTGCAACTGGGCATCGACGCCAAGAAGTCGGACCAGGTGGTTCGTGGTTCCGTGGTGCTGCCCGCCGGTACCGGCAAGTCGGTGCGCGTGGCTGTGTTCGCCCAGAGCGACAAGGCCGAGGCCGCCAAGGCCGCCGGTGCTGACATCGTCGGCATGGAAGACCTGGCCGAGCAAGTCAAGGCCGGCAACCTGAACTTCGACGTCGTGATCGCTTCGCCGGACACGATGCGTATCGTCGGTACGCTGGGCCAGATCCTGGGCCCGCGCGGCCTGATGCCGAACCCGAAGGTCGGTACCGTGACCCCCGATGTGGCCCAGGCTGTGAAGAACGCCAAGGCCGGTCAGGTCCAGTTCCGTGTCGACAAGGCCGGTATCATCCACGCCACCATCGGCCGTCGCTCGTTCGAAGACGCCGCGCTGAAGAGCAACCTGTCGGCGCTGCTGGACGCACTGGTCAAGGCCAAGCCGGCTACCAGCAAGGGCGTGTACCTGCGCAAGATCGCCGTTTCGTCGACCATGGGCGTCGGCGTGCGTGTCGACCAGGCGACGCTGGCTGCCTGAGCTGACGGCAAGTTGCTGACCGGCACCCGATAACACCGGTCGGCAAGAAGAATTGAAGACCCTGGCCAATGGCGAGGGTCGTCTCCGGACCGCAAGGAATGGAGCATGGCTTTGGGCAGTGGTGCCCGCCGGATGCGCAAGCACCGGCAAGGCGCCGCTGGTTATCAAAGACCGCTGGTGTCCTTGTCCGCGGCAGTGATGCGGAAAGGGCTTAATCGGTCGGAACGTGTGGGAAGGCTTCCAAGCCTGAGCGACGTCTTCCGGCCAGCCAGCGCAGATGGCGCACCCGAAGGGATTGAAGCAACCGGGCACTGACCCGGGTGATTCGGGCCAATCGGACGCCGTTCGTTTGTGCTGACGTGAAGGCTCCGGTATTGCCGGAGACACAAGCGTCATTTTGGAGCTTAACCGTGCCACTCAATATTGAAGATAAGAAGGCCGTCGTTGCTGAGGTCTCGGCGCAAGTCGCCAAGGCCCAGACCATCGTCGTCGCCGAATATCGCGGCATTGCGGTTGGCGATCTGACCAAGCTGCGTGCTGCCGCTCGCCAGCAAGGCGTGTACCTGCGTGTTCTGAAGAACACGCTGGCTCGCCGTGCCGTCGAAGGTACGCCGTTTGCAGGCCTCGCAGAGCAGATGACCGGTCCGCTGATCTACGGTATTTCCGAAGATGCAGTGGCCTCGGCCAAGGTTCTGAACGACTTCGCCAAGACCAACGACAAGCTGGTCCTGCGCGCCGGGTCGTATGACGGCAAGGTTCTCGACGCTGCCGCCGTGAAGGCGCTGGCCTCGATCCCGAGCCGCGACGAACTGATTGCTCAGCTGCTGGGCGTGATGCAGGCACCGGTGTCGGGCTTCGCCCGTCTGCTGGCTGCCCTGGCCGCCAAGAAGGAAGAAGGCGCTCCCGCGGAAGCGGAAGCTGCTGGCGCCTAAGGCAATCCAGGCCGCGCATCGAAAGATCGCATTACCGATACCGAATCAAATCTAGTAGGAGTATTTCAAATGGCAATCACCAAAGACGACATCCTGGAAGCCGTTGGCGCGATGTCCGTGATGGAACTGAACGACCTGGTCAAGGCGTTCGAAGAGAAGTTTGGCGTGTCGGCTGCTGCCATGGCCGTGGCTGCTGCTCCGGGCGCTGGCGGTGCCGCTGCTGCTGAAGAGCAGACCGAGTTCAACGTGATCCTGGCCGAAGTCGGCGCCAACAAGGTTGGCGTGATTAAGGCGGTTCGCGAAATCACCGGCCTGGGCCTGAAGGAAGCCAAGGACCTGGTCGATGGCGCACCGAAGCCCGTCAAGGAAGGCGTGGACAAGGCCGCTGCTGCCGAAGCCAAGAAGAAGCTGGAAGACGCCGGCGCCAAGGTCGACGTCAAGTAATGCTGTACTCGCGTGCCCTTGCGGCACGCGAATGGGGCTGGCAAAGGGAAATTTCCCGGCGCCAGCCTTTTTGCGCTTGTGCGATTGTGTTTTAGTCACCACTCCGCACAGGGGCAAAATCGCAAAAAGTGATGTTTGAGAGTCCCGGCAGCACTTGATTTGCCGGCAACTCAGCAGAGGCCAAACATCAGTGGCACACTAAGTGGTTGCTGCTGATGTTTGTCTTCTGAACCGACTGCAGAAGACAAGTTTGGTCGGGTGTCCCCCGGGCGAGTGCAGGCGTTGCGCTGATGCGACGACCACACCGCCCGCAGCGTGCGGACACCGTCAGCCAGAGGTTGGTAGCGGCCAACCGCCAAATCCCCTCCCAGTCGCTGAACACCTCAGGTACGGCCAGGTCCAGCCGTCCTGCGATGATTCGGAGATCCCATGGCGTACAGCTTCACCGAAAAGAAGCGCATTCGCAAAAGTTTTGCGAAGCGCGCGACGGTACATCAGGTTCCATTCCTGCTTGCTACTCAGATTGAATCCTACACCCAGTTCTTGCAAGCGGAAACGCCGACCGCGCGTCGCAAGAGCGAAGGCCTCCAGGCCGCTTTCAACGCAATCTTCCCGATCTCCTCGCATAACGGGCTCGCCCGTATGGAGTTCGTCTCGTATCACCTGTCCAACCCGCCGTTCGACGTCAAGGAATGTCAACAGCGTGGCCTGACCTTCCACTCGGCCCTGCGCGCCAAGGTTCGCCTGATCATCAACGATCGCGAGAACCCGGGCAAGGTCAAGGAAGTGAAGGAGCAGGAAGTCTACATGGGTGAGATCCCCCTGATGACTTCCACCGGTTCGTTCGTGATCAATGGCACCGAGCGCGTCATCGTCTCGCAGCTGCACCGCTCGCCGGGCGTGTTCTTCGAGCACGACAAGGGCAAGACCCACAGCTCGGGCAAGCTGCTGTTCTCGGCACGTATCATCCCCTACCGCGGCTCGTGGCTGGACTTCGAATTCGACCCGAAGGACATCCTGTACTTCCGCGTCGACCGCCGCCGCAAGATGCCGGTGACGATCCTGCTGAAGTCGATCGGCCTGACCCCGGAACAGATCCTCGCGCACTTCTTCGTGTTCGACAACTTCACGCTGCAGTCGGAAGGCGCGCAACTGGAGTTCGTGCCCGAGCGCCTGCGCGGTGAAGTCGCGCGCTTCGACATCGCCGACAAGAACGGCCGCGTGGTCGTCGAGAAGGACAAGCGGATCAACGCCAAGCACATCCGCGACCTGGACTCGGCCGGCACCAAGCTCATCAGCGTGCCGGAAGACTACCTGCTGGGCCGCGTGCTGGCCAAGAACATCATCGACCCGGATACCGGCGAGGTGATTGCCAACGCCAACGACGAGCTGACCGAAACGCTGCTGGAAAACCTGCGCGAAGCCGGCGTCAAGCAGATCCAGACCCTGTACACCAACGATCTGGACCAGGGCCCGTACATGTCGCAGACCCTGCGCGTGGACGAGACCGCCGACCAGACCGCTGCGCGTATCGCGATCTACCGCATGATGCGCCCGGGCGAGCCGCCGACCGAGGAAGCCGTGGAAGCGCTGTTCCAGCGCCTGTTCTACAGCGAAGAGTCGTACGACCTGTCGCGCGTTGGCCGCATGAAGGTCAACAGCCGCCTGGGCCGCCCCAGCGGTGAAGGCGCCATGGTGCTGCAGGACGAGGACATCCTCGAGACCATCAAGATCCTGGTCAACCTGCGCAACGGCAAGGGTGAGGTCGATGACATCGACCACCTGGGCAACCGTCGCGTGCGTTGCGTCGGCGAACTGGCCGAGAACCAGTTCCGCGCCGGGCTGTCGCGCGTGGAGCGTGCCGTCAAGGAACGTCTGGGCCAGGCCGAGACCGAGAACCTGATGCCGCACGACCTGATCAACTCCAAGCCGATCTCGTCGGCGATCCGCGAGTTCTTCGGTTCGTCGCAGCTGTCGCAGTTCATGGACCAGACCAACCCGCTGTCCGAGATCACGCACAAGCGCCGTGTCTCCGCACTGGGCCCGGGCGGTCTGACGCGCGAGCGCGCGGGCTTTGAAGTCCGCGACGTGCACCCGACCCACTACGGCCGCGTGTGCCCGATCGAAACGCCGGAAGGCCCGAACATTGGTCTGATCAACTCGCTGGCACTGTATGCGCGCCTGAACGAGTACGGCTTCCTGGAAACCCCGTACCGCAAGGTCGAGAACAGCAAGCTGACCGACCAGGTCGACTACCTGTCCGCGATCGAGGAAGGCAAGTACGTGGTGGCGCAGGCCAACGCGACCGTCGATGCTGACGGCAACCTGACCGACGAACTGGTGTCGGCGCGTGAAGGCTCCGAGCGTGAAACCCGTATGGTGACGCCGGACCGCGTGCAGTACATCGACGTGGCGCCGTCGCAGATCGTGTCGGCCGCTGCCTCGCTGGTGCCGTTCCTGGAACACGACGACGCGAACCGTGCACTGATGGGCGCGAACATGCAGCGTCAGGCCGTGCCTTGCCTGCGTCCGGACAAGCCGCTGGTCGGTACCGGCATCGAGCGCACCGTTGCGGTCGACTCGGGTACTGCCGTGCAGGCGATGCGTGGCGGCGTGGTCGACTATGTCGACGCGATGCGTATCGTGATCCGCGTGAACGACGACGAAGCCGTGGCCGGTGAAGTCGGCGTGGACATCTACAACCTGATCAAGTACACGCGCTCGAACCAGAACACCAACATCAACCAGCGTCCGATGGTCAAGGTGGGCGACCACGTGGCCCGCGGCGACGTCATCGCCGACGGCGCCTCGACCGACCTGGGCGAGCTGGCCCTGGGCCAGAACATGCTGGTGGCGTTCATGCCGTGGAACGGCTACAACTTCGAGGATTCGATCCTGATCTCGGAGCGTGTGGTGGCCGAAGACCGCTATACCTCGATCCACATCGAGGAACTGTCGGTCGTTGCCCGCGACACCAAGCTGGGACCTGAGGAAATCACGCGCGATATCTCGAACCTGGCCGAAGCCCAGCTGGCTCGCCTGGACGAGTCGGGCATCACCTACATCGGCGCCGAGGTTGAAGCCGGCGACGTGCTGGTGGGCAAGGTCACGCCGAAGGGCGAAACCCAGCTGACGCCGGAAGAGAAGCTGCTGCGCGCGATCTTCGGCGAGAAGGCATCGGACGTGAAGGACACCTCGCTGCGCGTGCCGTCGGGCATGAGCGGCATCGTGATCGACGTCCAGGTCTTCACCCGCGAAGGCGTGACCCGCGACAAGCGTGCCCAGTCGATCATCGACGACGAACTGAAGCGCTACCGCCTGGACCTGAACGACCAGCTGCGTATCGTGGAAGGCGATGCCTTCCAGCGTCTGGAGCGCCTGCTGATCGACAAGACCGTGAACGGCGGTCCGAAGAAGCTGGCCAAGGGTGCCAAGATCACCAAGGAATACCTGGCTGACGTCGACAAGTACCACTGGTTCGACATCCGTCCGGCGGACGAGGAACTGGCTGCCCAGCTGGAAGCCGTCAAGGAAGCCATCGAGCAGAAGCGTCATGAGTTCGACCTGGCCTTCGAAGAGAAGCGCAAGAAGCTGACGCAGGGCGACGAACTGCCGCCGGGCGTGATCAAGATGGTCAAGGTCTACCTGGCCGTCAAGCGCCGCCTGCAGCCTGGCGACAAGATGGCAGGCCGTCACGGTAACAAGGGTGTGGTGTCGAAGATCGTCCCGATCGAAGACATGCCGTACATGGCGGACGGTACCCCGGCCGACATCGTGCTGAACCCCCTGGGCGTGCCGTCGCGGATGAACGTGGGCCAGATTCTGGAAACCCACCTCGGCTGGGCCGCGCGCGGCCTGGGCCAGCGCATCGGCGACATGCTCAAGGCATCGGCCAAGGCGCAGGAACTGCGCACGCTGCTCTCGCAGATCTACAACGAGAGCGGCAAGCCGGAGGACCTGGACAGCCTGAGCGACGCCGAAGTGCTGGAGCTGGCGCACAACCTGAAGAAGGGCGTGCCGTTCGCGACGCCGGTGTTCGATGGTGCGCACGAGACCGAAATCAAGCGCATGCTCGACCTGGCCTACCCGGACGAGATTGCTGCCGAGAAGGGCCTGACGGCTTCCAAGCAGCAGGTCACGCTGCACGACGGCCGCACCGGCGAAGCGTTCGAGCGTCCGGTCACGCTGGGTGTGATGCACATGCTGAAGCTGCACCACCTGGTTGACGACAAGATGCACGCACGTTCCACCGGCCCGTACTCGCTGGTGACGCAGCAGCCGCTGGGCGGCAAGGCCCAGTTCGGTGGCCAGCGTTTCGGTGAGATGGAAGTGTGGGCACTGGAAGCCTACGGCGCGTCGTACGTGCTGCAGGAAATGCTGACGGTCAAGTCCGATGACGTGAACGGCCGTACCAAGGTGTACGAGAACATCGTCAAGGGCGAGCACTCGATCGATGCCGGCATGCCGGAATCGTTCAACGTGCTGGTGAAGGAAATCCGCTCGCTGGGTATCGACATCGACCTCGATCGCTACTGATCGAGCCGATGCGGGTGCCGGCTGCGGCCGGCACCCACCAGCGCAGGATTTCCCACAGAATGAATGCCATCGCCCCGGACAGACTCCGGGCTGGTGGCGAAACAAGGAGTTGCAATGAAAGCATTGCTCGATCTCTTTAAGCAGGTACAGCAGGAAGAGCAGTTCGACGCGATCAAGATCGGCCTGGCCTCGCCCGAGAAGATTCGTTCGTGGTCGTACGGCGAAGTGAAGAAGCCGGAAACGATCAACTACCGTACGTTCAAGCCGGAACGCGACGGCCTCTTCTGCGCCAAGATCTTTGGCCCGATCAAGGACTACGAGTGCCTGTGCGGCAAGTACAAGCGCCTGAAGCACCGCGGCGTGATCTGCGAGAAGTGCGGCGTTGAAGTGACGCTGGCCAAGGTGCGCCGCGAGCGCATGGGCCACATCGAACTGGCCGCGCCGACCGCGCACATCTGGTTCCTGAAGTCGCTGCCGTCGCGTCTGGGCATGGTCCTGGACATGACGCTGCGCGACATCGAGCGCGTGCTGTACTTCGAAGCTTTCGTGGTGCTCGAACCCGGCATGACCCCGCTCAAGAAGAGCCAGATCATGTCGGAAGACGACTACCTGGCGAAATGCGACGAGTACGGCGAGGGCGAGTTCGTCGCCATGATGGGTGCCGAGGGCATCCGTGAGCTGCTGCGCGGCATCGACATCGAGAAGCAGATCGAACAGATCCGCGCCGAGCTGCAGGCCACCGGTTCCGAAGCCAAGATCAAGAAGTTCGCCAAGCGCCTGAAGGTGCTCGAGGCCTTCCAGCGTTCGGGCATCAAGCCCGAGTGGATGATCCTTGAAGTGCTGCCGGTGCTGCCGCCCGAGCTGCGTCCGCTGGTGCCGCTGGACGGCGGCCGCTTTGCGACCTCGGACCTGAACGACCTGTATCGCCGCGTCATCAACCGTAACAACCGCCTGAAGCGCCTGCTGGAGCTGAAGGCGCCCGAGATCATCGTGCGCAACGAAAAGCGCATGCTGCAGGAAGCGGTTGACTCGCTGCTGGACAACGGCCGTCGCGGCAAGGCGATGACCGGTGCCAACAAGCGTCCGCTGAAGTCCCTGGCCGAAATGATCAAGGGCAAGGGCGGCCGTTTCCGTCAGAACCTGCTGGGCAAGCGCGTCGACTACTCGGGCCGTTCGGTCATCGTGGTGGGCCCGACGCTGAAGCTGCACCAGTGCGGCCTGCCCAAGCTGATGGCGCTCGAGCTGTTCAAGCCGTTCATCTTCCACAAGCTGGAAACGATGGGCATCGCCACCACCATCAAGGCGGCGAAGAAGGAAGTCGAAAGCCAGACCCCGGTGGTGTGGGACATCCTCGAAGAGGTGATTCGCGAGCACCCGGTGATGCTGAACCGTGCGCCGACGCTGCACCGCCTGGGCATCCAGGCGTTCGAGCCGGTGCTGATCGAAGGCAAGGCCATCCAGCTGCACCCGCTGGTCTGCGCGGCATTCAACGCCGACTTCGACGGTGACCAGATGGCTGTCCACGTCCCGCTGTCGCTGGAAGCGCAGATGGAAGCCCGCACCCTGATGCTGGCCTCCAACAACGTGCTGTTCCCGGCCAACGGCGACCCGTCGATCGTGCCGTCGCAAGACGTGGTGCTGGGTCTGTATTACACGACCCGCGACAAGATCAACGGCCGCGGTGAGGGCATGACCTTCGCCGACATCAGCGAAGTGATCCGCGCCTACGAGAACAAGGAAGTCGAGCTGGCTTCCCGCGTGAACGTGCGTATCACCGAGTATGAGCTGGTCGACAAGGACGCCGAAGGCGACGCCCGTTTCGCACCCAAGATCACGCTGCAGGCCACCACGGTCGGCCGCGCGATCCTGTCCGAGATCCTGCCGAAGGGCCTGCCGTTCTCGGTGCTGAACAAGCCGCTCAAGAAGAAGGAAATCTCGCGCCTGATCAACACCGCATTCCGCAAGTGCGGTCTGCGCGAGACCGTGATCTTCGCCGACAAGCTGCTGCAGTCGGGCTTCCGCCTGGCAACCCGCGCCGGTATCTCGATCGCCATCGACGACATGCTGGTGCCGCCCGCCAAGGAGAAGATCATTGCCGAGGCCTCGGCCAAGGTGAAGGAATACGACAAGCAGTACATGTCGGGTCTGGTGACCGACCAGGAACGCTACAACAACGTCGTGGATATCTGGGGCGCCGCCGGCGACCAGGTGGGCAAGGCGATGATGGAGCAGCTCCAGCACGAGGACGTGGTCGACCGCGAAGGCAAGACCGTGAAGCAAGAGTCGTTCAACTCCATCTACATGATGGCCGACTCGGGCGCACGGGGTTCCGCCGCGCAGATCCGCCAGCTGGCCGGTATGCGTGGCCTGATGGCCAAGCCGGATGGCTCGATCATTGAAACGCCGATTACGGCGAACTTCCGCGAAGGCCTGAACGTTCTGCAGTACTTCATCTCGACCCACGGTGCCCGTAAGGGTCTGGCGGATACGGCACTGAAGACCGCGAACTCGGGTTACCTGACCCGTCGTCTGGTCGACGTGACCCAGGATCTGGTCGTGGTGGAAGACGATTGCGGCACCTCCAACGGCGTGGCCATGAAGGCCCTGGTCGAAGGCGGTGAAGTGATCGAAGCCCTGCGCGACCGTATCCTCGGCCGTGTGACCGTGGCCGACGTGGTGAACCCGGAAACCCAGGAAACCGCGATCGAATCCGGCACGCTGCTGGACGAAGACCTGGTCGAGCTGATTGACAACATCGGCGTGGACGAAGTCAAGGTCCGCACCCCGCTGTCGTGCGACACGCGCTACGGCCTGTGCGGCAAGTGCTATGGCCGCGACCTGGGCCGCGGCGTGCTGGTGAACTCCGGCGAAGCGGTGGGCGTGATTGCCGCCCAGTCGATTGGTGAGCCGGGCACGCAGCTGACCATGCGTACGTTCCACATCGGTGGTGCGGCATCGCGTGCGGCAGTGGCATCGAGCGTGGAAGCCAAGGCGACCGGTACCGTGCGTTTCACGGCGACCATGCGTTACGTCACCAATGCGAAGGGCGAACTGATCGTCATCTCGCGTTCGGGCGAGGCGCTGATCACCGACGACCATGGCCGCGAGCGCGAGCGCCACAAGATCCCGTATGGCGCCACGCTGCTGGTGCAGGACGGCCAGGCGATCAAGGCTGGCACGCAGCTGGCCACGTGGGACGCGCTGACTCGCCCGATCGTTTCGGAATACACCGGTACGACCAAGTTCGAGAACGTCGAAGAAGGCGTGACCGTCGCCAAGCAGATGGACGAAGTCACCGGCCTGTCGACCCTGGTGGTGATCGACGCCAAGCGCCGCACGGCTGCAACCAAGGGCATTCGCCCGCAGGTGAAGCTGCTCGACGCCAACGGCCAGGAAGTCAAGATCCCGGGCACGGACCACTCCGTGACCATCGGCTTCCAGGTCGGCGCGCTGATTACCGTGAAGGACGGCCAGCAGGTGCACGTGGGTGAAGTGCTCGCGCGTATCCCGACCGAATCGCAGAAGACCCGCGACATTACCGGTGGTCTGCCGCGTGTGGCCGAGCTGTTCGAAGCGCGATCGCCGAAGGACGCCGCCGTGCTGGCGGAAGTCACCGGCACGACCTCGTTCGGCAAGGACACCAAGGGCAAGCAGCGCCTGGTCATCACCGACCTGGACGGCAATGCCCACGAGTTCCTGATCGCGAAGGAAAAGCAGGTGCTGGTGCACGACGGCCAGGTGGTGAACAAGGGCGAAATGATCGTGGAAGGTCCGGCGGACCCGCACGACATCCTGCGCCTGAAGGGCATCGAAGAGCTGGCGCACTACATCGTGGACGAAGTGCAGGACGTGTACCGTCTGCAGGGCGTGAAGATCAACGACAAGCACATCGAGGTGATTGTTCGCCAGATGCTGCGTCGCGTGCAGATCGTCGATGTGGGCGACACCAAGTTCATCCCGGGTGAACAGGTGGAGCGTTCGGAACTGCTCGACGAGAACGACCGCGTGATCGCCGAAGGCAAGCGTCCGGCAACCTACGAGAACCTGCTGCTGGGTATTACCAAGGCGTCGCTGTCGACCGACAGCTTCATCTCGGCGGCATCGTTCCAGGAAACCACGCGCGTGCTGACCGAAGCCGCGATCATGGGCAAGACCGACGACCTGCGCGGTCTGAAGGAAAACGTGATCGTGGGCCGTCTGATCCCGGCCGGTACCGGCCTGGCCTACCACCGTGCCCGCAAGGCACGCGAGGCCTCCGAGCGCGAACGCGCCCAGGCGATCGCCGAAGAAGAGCAGTCGCTCTTCATCGAGCCGCCGCCCGTGGTGCAGGCGACGACCGAGGGTGAGGGCGACAACGCCTGATCTTGCAGTACTGAATGCCCGCCGCAAGGCGGTCGAAAGCCCGGCTGATCCAGCCGGGTTTTTTTTTTATGTCCGCGCTGGCGTGGCCTTTCGTGAGAAACGTCGGAGAGTTTGCCCGCCAGTCGCGGTGGCCGGGTCCCTTAGTGGTAAGGTTACGGCTTTTCCGGCTTCAGCAATTCCGCAGTCCATGTCGCAAGCATTGGCGATCCTCAAGGATGTCTTCGGCTACCACGCCTTCCGCGGGCGCCAGGCCGAGATCATCGACCACGTTGCCGAAGGCGGCGACAGCCTGGTGCTGATGCCGACCGGCGGCGGCAAGTCGCTGTGCTACCAGATTCCGGCACTGCTGCGCCAGCGTACGGGGCAGGGCGTCGGCATCGTGGTATCGCCGCTGATCGCGTTGATGCAGGACCAGGTCGCGGCGCTGACCGAAGCGGGCGTGCGCGCCGCGGTACTGAATTCGACGCTGACCGGTTCGGAAGCGTCCGCGGTCGAGCGCGACCTGCTGGCAGGCAGGGTGGAGATCCTCTACGTCGCACCCGAGCGGCTGATGACGCCGCGCTTCCTCGACCTGCTCGAGCGGACCCGCGTCGGACTGTTCGCCATCGACGAGGCGCATTGCGTATCGCAGTGGGGCCATGATTTCCGGCCGGAATACATCCAACTGTCGGTGCTGCACGAGCGCTTCCCGTACGTGCCGCGCATCGCCCTGACCGCTACCGCGGACGCACTGACGCGCAACGAGATCATCGAGCGGCTGGCGCTGGACGACGCCCGCGTCTTCATCTCCAGCTTTGACCGGCCCAATATTCGCTACCGCATTGTCGAGAAGGACAATGCGCGCCAGCAATTGCTGGCCTTTATCAAGGCCGAGCACACCGCCGCCGACGGCACCCACGACAGCGGCATCGTCTACTGCCTGTCGCGCAAGAAGGTGGAGGACACCGCGGCGTGGCTGGAAGGGCACGGCATCAACGCGCTGCCCTACCACGCCGGCATGGACCCAGGCACGCGCCAGCGCCACCAGGCACGCTTCCGCGAAGAAGAAGGGCTGGTGATGGTGGCCACCATTGCCTTCGGCATGGGGATCGACAAGCCGGACGTCCGCTTCGTCGCTCACCTTGACCTGCCCAAGAGCATGGAAGGCTACTACCAGGAGACGGGCCGTGCCGGGCGCGACGGATTGCCCGCCAATGCCTGGATGGCCTACGGCCTCGGTGACGTGGTGCAGCAGAAGCGCATGATCGACGAGTCCGACGCGGACGAGGCGTTCAAGCGCGTGTCGTCGTCCAAGCTCGATGCGCTACTGGGTTTGTGCGAGACTGCCGGCTGCCGGCGCCAGCGCATCCTTGCGTACTTTGAAGAAGCCAGCGAGCCCTGTGGCAACTGCGACACCTGCCTGGAACCGCCGGCCACCTGGGATGGCACGCGCGAGGCGCAGATGGCGCTGTCATGCGTGTACCGCACCGCGCAGGCAAGCCGGGTCCACTTTGGCTCGACGCACCTGATCGACGTACTGCGCGGCAATGCGTCGGAGAAGATCAAGCAGTGGGGCCATGACAAGGTATCGACCTTCGGCATCGGCAAGGACCGTTCGGTGCATGAGTGGCACACGGTCTTTCGCCAGCTGATCGCCCAGGGCTTGCTGTTGATCGACCATGGCGGCCACGGCGCGCTGCTGCTGGGCGAACGCGCGCGCGATGTGCTCAAGGGCGAGCGACAGATCATCCTGCGACGCCAGGCTGCCAAGCCGGGCAAATCCGGCGAACGCGCGGCGCGCGGCAACCGCATCGACCATACCGCGGACATGGATGCCGACACGCTGGCCAACTGGGAGGCGCTGCGCCGCTGGCGCACCGAGGCCGCGCGCGAGCACGGCGTACCGGCCTACGTGATCTTCCATGACGCCACGCTGGCAGAACTGGCGCGTACTGCGCCGGACTCGCTCTCGGCAATGCAAGGCATTCCCGGGATTGGTGCATCCAAGCTGGAGCGCTACGGGCAGGGCATCCTTGACACCCTGCGCGACGTCTAGCCACCGCTGTTTCCATCCGGTTATACGGCTTGACGGTATACGATTCCGCTGCTAGGATGGCAGATTCGAGTTTTTGGCTTTGGATTTCGCTCGCCCGTCGGATAAGTGGCTTTCATGCCGCTGCTGGCAAGCCTTCCGGACCGGTTTTGATGGACCGGTGGCGGCAGACGCGGGATCCGGGTGCCGGCTCGCGCTCTTTGGCATGCTGTTACCGCACAGTCCCGTCTCCAGAGCGCGCCCGCTCATCTCTCCCGCCCAAAAACCCGTAGTTGCCTCTCCAGCCTGGCGCATGCCGGCGCGAGGGGCGTTTTTCGTAAAACCAAGCTGGATTGAACAATGCCAACTATCAACCAACTGGTTCGCAAGCCGCGCGTCTCTGAAGTCATCAAGAGCAAGAGCCCGGCGCTTGAGAACTGCCCCCAGCGCCGTGGTGTGTGCACCCGCGTGTACACCACGACGCCGAAGAAGCCGAACTCGGCACTGCGTAAGGTCGCCAAGGTGCGCCTGACCAACGGTTTCGAAGTCATTTCGTACATCGGTGGTGAAGGCCACAACCTGCAGGAACACTCGGTCGTGCTGATTCGCGGCGGCCGTGTGAAGGATCTGCCGGGTGTGCGTTACCACATCGTCCGTGGCTCGCTGGATCTGCAGGGCGTGAAGGACCGCAAGCAGGCCCGTTCGAAGTACGGCGCGAAGCGTCCGAAGGCGGCCTAAGCTTAGGGTGCCTGGGTCTGCGAGATCCAAAGCAGCAAACAAACGATAGCCTGTGGCGCGAGTCATGGTGCTGTCACCAGGCGGCGGTACAACGGAGCGCCTTTTTGGCAACCGTGCCGTCGAGTAAGTGGTCACCCGGCGAATTTGCTGTCTATTGCATGCAAGCTAGTTGGTGGCCGGAGAGCGGAAACAACTGACCGCGCTCTCAACTGAATCTAAAGGAAAGAAGATGCCACGTCGTCGTGAAGTCCCCAAGCGGGATGTTCTGCCTGATCCGAAGTTCGGCAACGTTGAAGTTGCCAAGTTCATGAACGTGCTGATGCTGGACGGCAAGAAGTCGGTTGCCGAACGTATCGTCTATGGCGCGTTCGACCAGATCGAAAAGAAGGCAGGCAAGGCCCCCATCGAAGTGTTCTCCGTTGCCATCAACAACGTGAAGCCGGTGGTGGAAGTGAAGAGCCGTCGCGTGGGCGGCGCCAACTATCAGGTTCCGGTCGAAGTCCGTCCGTCGCGTCGTCTGGCATTGGCGATGCGTTGGCTGCGCGAGGCCGCGAAGAAACGCAGCGAGAAGTCGATGGCGCTGCGCCTGGCAGGTGAGCTGCTGGAAGCATCGGAAGGCCGTGGCGGCGCGATGAAGAAGCGCGACGAAGTGCACCGCATGGCCGAAGCCAACAAGGCGTTCTCGCATTTCCGCTTCTAAGCGCGCGATAGCGTTTGTTGGTTGCCGGGCGGGCTGTGTTTTTACACATCTCGCCCGTTTGTGTTAGGGGCGCGGGCCATGAGATGCCGGCGCCTCACGGACGAATAGAGGATTAAAGTGGCTCGTAAGACTCCTATTGAGCGCTACCGCAACATCGGTATTTCGGCTCACATTGACGCGGGTAAAACCACCACGACCGAGCGGATCCTGTTCTACACCGGTGTGAACCACAAGATCGGTGAAGTGCATGATGGCGCGGCCACCATGGACTGGATGGAGCAGGAGCAGGAGCGCGGCATCACCATCACGTCTGCTGCGACCACCGCCTTCTGGAAGGGCATGGGCGGCAACTACCCCGAGCACCGCTTCAACATCATCGACACCCCGGGCCACGTGGACTTCACCATCGAGGTGGAGCGTTCCATGCGCGTGCTGGACGGCGCGTGCATGGTGTACTGCGCAGTGGGTGGCGTGCAGCCGCAGTCCGAAACCGTCTGGCGTCAGGCCAACAAGTACAAGGTGCCGCGTCTGGCGTTCGTCAACAAGATGGACCGTACCGGCGCGAACTTCTTCAAGGTCTACGACCAGCTGAAGACCCGCCTGAAGGCCAACCCGGTGCCCGTCGTGGTGCCGATCGGCGCTGAAGACGGCTTCCAGGGCGTCGTCGATCTGCTGGAAATGAAGGCGATCGTTTGGGACGAAGCCAGCCAAGGCGTGAAGTTCGAATACCAGGACATCCCGGCCGAACTGCAAGCCACCGCTGACGAATGGCGCGAGAAGATGGTCGAGTCCGCCGCCGAAGCCAGCGAAGAGCTGATGGAAAAGTACCTGGGCGGCGAAGAGCTGACCCGCGCCGAGATCGTCAAGGCCCTGCGTGACCGTACCATCGCCTGCGAAATCCAGCCGATGCTGTGCGGCACCGCGTTCAAGAACAAGGGCGTGCAGCGCATGCTGGACGCCGTGATCGACTTCCTGCCGTCGCCGGTCGACATTCCGCCGGTTACGGGCACGGACGAGGACGACAGCGAGAAGAAGCTCGAGCGCAAGGCTGACGACAACGAAAAGTTCTCGGCACTGGCGTTCAAGATCATGACCGACCCGTTCGTTGGTCAGCTGATCTTCTTCCGCGTGTACTCGGGCAAGATCAATTCGGGCGACACCGTGTACAACCCGGTCAAGAGCAAGAAGGAACGCCTCGGCCGTATTCTGCAAATGCATGCCAACCAGCGCGAGGAAATCAAGGAAGTGCTGGCCGGCGACATCGCCGCTGCGGTGGGTCTGAAGGACGCCACCACGGGCGACACGCTGTGCGATCCGGCTGCACCGATCGTGCTCGAGCGCATGGTGTTCCCGGAGCCCGTGATCTCGCAGGCTGTCGAGCCGAAGACCAAGGCTGACCAGGAAAAGATGGGCATCGCCCTGAACCGCCTGGCCGCTGAAGATCCGTCGTTCCGCGTGCGTACCGATGAAGAATCGGGTCAGACCATCATTTCGGGCATGGGCGAGCTCCACCTCGAAATTCTGGTCGACCGCATGAAGCGCGAATTCGGCGTGGAAGCCAACATCGGCGCGCCGCAGGTGGCCTACCGCGAAACCATTCGCAAGACGGCCGAAGGCGTCGAGGGCAAGTTCGTCAAGCAGTCGGGCGGCCGCGGCCAGTACGGTCACGCTGTGATCACGCTGGAACCGCAAGAGCCGGGCAAGGGCTTCGAGTTCATCGACGCCATCAAGGGCGGTGTGATTCCTCGCGAGTACATCCCGGCGGTCGAAAAGGGTATCGTCGACACGCTGCCGAACGGTATCCTGGCTGGCTTCCCGGTGGTGGACGTGAAGGTTACGCTGACGTTCGGTTCGTACCACGACGTGGACTCGAACGAAAACGCGTTCCGCATGGCCGGCTCGATGGCTTTCAAGGAAGCCATGCGCAAGGCCAGCCCGGTTCTGCTCGAGCCGATGATGGCCGTGGAAGTGGAAACGCCGGAAGACTACACGGGTACCGTGATGGGCGACTTGTCGTCCCGCCGCGGCATCGTGCAGGGCATGGACGACATGGTGGGCGGCGGCAAGATCATCAAGGCCGAAGTCCCGCTGTCGGAAATGTTCGGTTATTCCACGTCGCTGCGCTCGGCCACGCAAGGCCGCGCCACGTACACCATGGAATTCAAGCACTACGCAGAGGCACCGAAGAACATCGCCGAAGCCGTGATGGCGGCCAAGGGCAAGTAATAAAAAGCTTTGCCGCCACGCCTTAGCCGGCGTGGCGGCGTAATGAATCGAATCACACTGCATTCCATTAGGAGTTGAAACATGGCAAAGGAAAAGTTCGAGCGGACTAAGCCGCACGTGAACGTTGGTACGATTGGTCACGTTGACCACGGCAAGACCACGCTGACCGCAGCGATCGCCACGGTGCTGGCTGCCAAGTTCGGCGGTGCCGCCAAGAAGTACGACGAAATCGACGCAGCGCCGGAAGAGAAGGCACGCGGTATTACCATCAATACCGCCCACGTCGAGTACGAGACGGCCAACCGCCATTACGCGCACGTTGACTGCCCGGGCCACGCCGACTACGTGAAGAACATGATCACGGGTGCCGCCCAGATGGACGGCGCGATCCTGGTGTGCTCGGCCGCTGACGGCCCGATGCCGCAAACGCGTGAGCACATCCTGCTGGCCCGTCAGGTCGGCGTGCCGTACATCATCGTGTTCCTGAACAAGTGCGACATGGTGGACGACGCTGAACTGCTCGAGCTGGTCGAGATGGAAGTTCGCGAACTGCTGTCGAAGTACGAATTCCCCGGCGACGACACCCCGATCATCAAGGGTTCGGCCAAGCTGGCGCTGGAAGGCGACAAGGGCGACCTGGGCGAAGAAGCCATCATGCGCCTGGCCGACGCGCTGGACACCTACATCCCGACGCCGGAGCGTGCCGTTGACGGTACCTTCCTGATGCCGGTGGAAGACGTGTTCTCGATCTCGGGTCGCGGCACCGTGGTGACCGGCCGTATCGAGCGCGGCATCATCAAGGTCGGCGAAGAAATCGAAATCGTCGGTATCCGCCCGACCGTGAAGACCACCTGCACCGGCGTGGAAATGTTCCGCAAGCTGCTGGACCAGGGCCAGGCTGGCGACAACGTCGGTCTGCTGCTGCGCGGCACCAAGCGTGAAGACGTCGAGCGCGGCCAGGTGCTGTGCAAGCCGGGTTCGATCAAGCCGCACACCCACTTCACCGGCGAGGTGTACATCCTGTCGAAGGACGAAGGCGGCCGTCACACCCCGTTCTTCAACAACTACCGCCCGCAGTTCTACTTCCGTACGACCGACGTGACCGGCTCGATCGAGCTGCCGAAGGACAAGGAAATGGTCATGCCGGGTGACAACGTGTCGATCACCGTCAAGCTGATCGCCCCGATCGCCATGGAAGAAGGCCTGCGCTTCGCCATCCGCGAAGGCGGCCGTACCGTCGGCGCCGGCGTCGTGGCAAAGATCCTCGACTAAGCACTTCCTGGGACATGCCCGCAGGCATGTCCCCATTTAACTGGGCACGTTGCCCAATCGCTCTTTTAAGGAAATATCATGCAGAACCAGAAGATCCGTATCCGCCTGAAGGCTTTCGACTATCGCCTGATCGACCAGTCGGCTGCCGAAATCGTGGATACCGCCAAGCGTACCGGCGCGATCGTCAAGGGCCCGGTGCCCCTGCCGACCCGCATCCAGCGCTTCGACATCCTGCGTTCGCCGCACGTCAACAAGACCAGCCGCGATCAGTTCGAGATCCGCACTCACCAGCGCCTGATGGACATCGTCGATCCGACCGACAAGACGGTTGACGCGCTGATGAAGCTCGACCTGCCGGCCGGCGTGGACGTCGAGATCAAGGTGTAAATATGTTTCGGGCCGCTCAGGCGGCTTGATGCAGCAAAACGGCGAACCATGTGGTTCGCCGTTTTGCTTTGGGCGGCCGTTCTCGTGCAGGGCCGGCTAACCCGCACCGCGCCGCCGCAGCGTCTGCGCCGGGCACTCCCCGAACGCGCGCCGATACTCCGCACTGAAGCGCCCCAGGTGCGAAAAGCCCCAGCGCAATGCCGCGGCGCCGACCGATGCCACCGATGCATCGTTCAGCAGGTCGTGCCGCACCCGCTCAAGCCGCACGGTGCGCAGGTAGGCCATCGGTCCGGTACCGCGATGCTCGCGGAAGCCGGCGAACAGGCTGCGCACGCTGACACCGGCGACCTCCGCCAGCAAGGCCGGGGTCAGCGCCGCATCGGCGTTGGCATGAATGTACTCTTCCACCACCTTGACATGGCGCGGTGCCAACGGCTTGCCATGCTCGCGCAGCGCGTCCGACAGGTTGTGCGGCTGCCATGTCAGCAGGGTGCCGATGACCAGCTGCTCGAGCTGGCAGGCGGTAAGCGGATGGCGCGTGGTCTCGGGCGCGCTCTCGAGCATTGCCGCGAGGTAGCGCACCAGCTCATGCCAGGCGCCCGAGCGCCAGGCCATGCCGAGCGCGAAGCGCAGCGGGCGCGCGGGGCGCCGGCCCAGGTGCGCGGCGCAGACGCGTTCCAGCGCGCTGCGTTCGATGCGTACGATCAGCTGGTCGCTGTCTGCGCTCCAGCGCATGACCAGCGGATCGCTGGGCGTCAGTACCGAAGCGCAGTCAGGGGTCGAGACGATGTGCTGGTCGCCACAGCGGATGTCGGCCTGCCCTGACAGCGGCATCTGCACCAGCAGGAAGTCGCCGAGCGGACCGGGATCGATGGTGACGTCGGCGCCGTAGGCGAGGCGGTTGAAAGAGACCGCGCCAAGCGGCGCATGGTGCATGCGCGCCTGCAGCCGCGTGCCCCGCACGTCGAGCCCGTGCGGCTTGAATAGACGGCCGACGGCGGCGCGTGTCTCGGCCAAGTCGGTGGAGGCGAACACGCACCGGGCGGGATCGCCGAGCAGGGCGCTCGCCAGCGGGCCCTGGGACGGGACCGCCGTGGCGGCGGGGGGCAGCTGCATTGTCTCGCTCCTCTGGCGTGGCCGCGGTGCTGCCGGGCATGGCCGCCAGCGGGTGCCGGCGGAGCCCTGGCGCCGTGCGCGCCGCATGGTCCGGGGACGTGGCCGGCACGCCCGCCGGCTCGCGGTTTTCCACGCGATCCACTATACCGGATGCCCTTGCCGTCAGAGATGCAGCGTTGACCGGGTTCGCAGTTTCCTGCACTAATCGGATAGCCGCTGCAGCGGGCGGCTAGTTTGCTGCGGTGCGGAGCCACCATCATGGAGCCAGCACGCGGCGCCAGCGGACACCGTCAAGAAAACTACGACAAGGAGACCAGGCCATGGGCCAGACCATCCAGATCCAGACCCCCGAAGGCAGTTTCAGCGGCTACCTCGCTGTTCCGGCGACAGGCAAGGGCCCCGGAATCGTGCTGTGCCAGGAGATCTTCGGCGTCAATGCCACCATGCGGCAGGTCGCCGACTATTACGCCGAAGAGGGTTACACGGTGCTGGTTCCGGACCTCTTCTGGCGCCTCGCGCCCGGCATCGAGCTGACCGATCGCGGCGAGGATTTCCAGCGCGCGCTCGGGCTCTATCAGCAGTTCGACGAAGCCAAGGGCGTGCAGGACGTGGGCGCGGCGCTGGAGACGCTGCGGGCGCGCCCGGAATGCGTCGGCCAGACCGGCGTGCTGGGCTTCTGCCTGGGTGGCAAGCTGGCTTACCTGGCGGCGTGCCGGCTGCCGGACGTGGCCTGCGCGGTGGCCTATTATGGCGTGGGTATCGAGCACGCGCTGGGCGAAGCCGCACAAGTGCAGGGCCGCCTGGTGCTGCATATCGCCGAGAGGGACGGCTTCTGCCCGCCGCAGGCCCAGGCCGCGATCCGCAAAGCCCTGGCCGGGCGCGCCAATATCGAGATCTATGTCTACCCAGGCGTTGATCATGCCTTTGCGCGCGCCGGCGGCGAGCACTTCGACAAGCCGTCCGCGCTGATGGCGCACCAGCGCGCGATTGCCGCGCTGCGCCGCGAGATGGGACCACATTACGATTTCTCCGCGCTGTGGGACAAGCATTGCGAATATGAATTCGCCGCGCGCGACGTCGATGCCACCATGGCGACGATGGTGCCGCAACCCTATGTGAACCATATCCCGACCATGACTGGCGGTGTCGGCTACGCGCAGCTGCGGCGCTTCTACCAGAACCACTTTGTCCACAGCAATCCGCCCGATACCACGCTGATTCCGCTGTCGCGAACGATCGGCGCCACGCAGATCGTCGACGAACTACTGTTCTGCTTCACGCATACCTGCGAGATCGACTGGATGCTGCCGGGCGTGCCGCCCACCGGCAAGCGCGTGGAGATCCCGCTGATCGCCGTCGTCAAATTCCGTGGCGACAAGCTCTATCACGAGCATATCTACTGGGACCAGGCCAGCGTGCTGGTGCAGATCGGCAAGCTCGATCCGTCAGGTCTGCCGGTGGCGGGCGTGGAGACGGCGCGCAAGCTGCTGGATGAAACCTTGCCGTCGAACACCCTGATGGCGCGCTGGCAGGAGAGCGAAGGCAAATAGCGAAGTCAGGTGGTGAAGTCAGGTAGCGATCATTGCAGCATTGATCCGGAGCGGGCCCGCAGAGGCCCGCCCGGACGCGGACACGGATGGCAAACAAGGAGACAACCATGAAGGGATTGCAGGACAAGGTGGCCATCGTCACCGGCGGCGCCACGTTGATCGGCGCGGGGGTGGCACGGGCCTTCGTCGAGGCCGGTGCGCGCGTGGCGATCTTCGATATCGATGCCGCCAACGGCGAGCGGGTCGCCGCGGCGCTGGGCAAGGACGCACTTTTCATCGCGGCCGACATCACCCAGGACCAGCAGGTCCGCGATGCGGTCAGCCAGGTCGCGCAGCGCTTTGGCGGCGTGGACTTCCTGGTCAACCTGGCCTGCACCTATCTCGACGACGGCTTCCGCTCCGGCCGTGCCGACTGGCTGGCGGCGCTCGACGTCAACGTCGTGTCCGGCGTGATGCTGGCGCAGGCGGTGCAGCCGCAGATGCGCACGCGCGGCGGCGGTGCCATCGTCAATTTCACCAGCATTTCGGCCAACGTCGCGCAGAGCGGGCGCTGGCTCTATCCGGTATCGAAGGCCGCCATCGCGCAGCTGACGCGCAGCATGGCGATGGACCTGGCACCCGACCGCATCCGCGTGAACTCGGTTTCGCCGGGCTGGACCTGGTGCCGGCTGATGGACGAAGTCAGCGGCGGCAACCGCGCCCGTACCGATGCCGTCGCCGCGCCATTCCACCTGCTGGGCCGCGTTGGCGAGCCCGACGAGGTTGCACAGGTAGTGCTGTTCCTGTGTTCTGACCATGCCAGCTTCGTCACCGGCGCGGATTATGCCGTCGACGGTGGCTACAGCGCCATGGGGCCGGAGCAGAACGTTCCGGCCATCGGCAAGCTGGCCGGCTGACGCCATCCCCGCATCCAACCAGGAGACAACATCATGCGCCAACGCATCGCCATCGTCGGGGCCGGGCAGTCCGGCCTGCAAATGGCCCTCGGGCTGCAGGCGGCCGGCTACCAGGTCACGCTGCTGTCCAACCGCACACCCGAACAAGTCCGCGCCGGCAAGGTCATGTCGAGCCAGTGCATGTTCGACCGCGCCTTGCAGACCGAGCGAGACCTCGGCCTCAACTGGTGGGACGACACCTGCCCGCCGGTCGAGCGCATCGGCCTGGCCGTGCCGCACCCCGAGCAGCCCGGCGCGAAAGTCATCGACTGGGCCGCGCCGCTGGACCGGCCGGCGCAGGCGGTCGACCAGCGGCTGAAGATGCCGGCGTGGATGGAAGCCTTTGCCGCGCGCGGCGGCGACCTGCGCATCGTCGATGTCGGCGTGGACGAGCTGGAAGACCTGACGCGCGAGCACGACCTGGTGCTGCTGGCCGCGGGCAAGGGCGAGGTTGTCAGCCGCTTCGAGCGCGATGCGCAGCGCAGCCCGTTCGACAAGCCGCAACGCGCGCTGGCGCTGACCTACGTGACCGGCATGGTGCCGCGCGAGCCGTTCTCGCGGGTTTGCTTCAACCTGATCCCGGGCGTCGGCGAATACTTCGTTTTCCCGGCGCTGACGCTGTCGGGGCCGTGCGAGATCATGGTGTTCGAGGGCATTCCTGGCGGTCCGATGGATCGCTGGGCCGAGGCGCGCACGCCCGAGCAGCACCTCGCGGAAAGCCTGCGCATCCTGCGCACCTATGCGCCGTGGGAAGCCGGGCGCTGCGAGCACGTGGCGCTGACCGACGACAACGGCATCCTGTCGGGCCGCTTCGCGCCGACGGTGCGCAAGCCGGTGCTGACGCTGCCTTCGGGCCGGCTGGTACTCGGCATGGCCGATGCCGTGGTCGTCAACGACCCGATCACCGGGCAAGGCTCGAACAATGCAGCCAAATGCTGCAAGGTCTACCTGGACGCCATCCTCGATCATGGCGAGCGGCCGTTCGACCGTGACTGGATGGAGCAGACCTTCGCCCGCTACTGGCACTACGCCGGCGATGTCGTGGCGTGGACCAACTCCCTGCTGACGCCGCCGCCGCCCCATATCCTGGCGCTGCTGGGCGCGGCGGGGCAGGCGCCGGCACTGGCGGCGCGCATCGCCAACGGCTTCGACAATCCGCCGGACTACTTCCCTTGGTGGATGGAGCCGCAGGCTTGCCACCAGCTGATCGACAACCATCTGCCACAAGCTGCCTGACATGGACACCACCAGTCATGCCGCGCCCCTGCTTGATTCGCGCGAACTGCGCCGGGTTTGCGGCCGCTACGCGACCGGCGTGGCGGTCATCGGTGCCTGTACGGCGCAGCAGCGGCCGGTCGGCATCACCGTCAACTCGTTCGCGTCGCTGTCGCTGGCGCCGCCGCTGATCCTGTGGAGCCTGGCGTCGCACTCGCCCAACGCCGGGCTGTTCGAGCCGGGCCGGCCCTTTGGTGTCAGCATCCTGCGCGCAGGGCACGGCGATCTGGCGCGCCGCTTCGCCACCCCCGCGGCGGACAAGTTCGCCGGCGTGCGCCATACGCGCTGCGTCCAGGGCGTGCCCTACCTTGATGACGCGCTCGCCACGCTCGCGTGCCGCGTCGAGCGTGCCGATCCCGTGGGCGACCACCTGCTGATCGTGGGCGCGGTGGAGTCCATCTCGGCGCAAGAGGGCGAGCCGCTGGTCTTCTACAGCGGCGGCTTCGTGCGCGTCGCAGCGTGACCTGCTTGCCGGTGCGGCGCCTGACGCCCGCCGCGCCGCGTTCGTGCCAGCTTTTGCGCACATCGGCGTGCATCCGGCTGACAACACCCCCCGGCAAATCGCAATTGCTTATTGCCCTTTCCTCAGGGAGAGGTTATAGTGTAAGGCTACCCGTGTCTCCGGGTAGTGGGTTGGCCGTTTTGGCCAGGCGCAGTCCTCTTTAGCGCAGCCCATCCGCGCAGATGCGCAAACACAGTTTTCGTGTATCAATCAGCCCCGGCCAATCGCAGCTGGGAATGGAGCAAACCATGAGCCTTGGCCTTGTAGGTCGCAAGGTTGGCATGACCCGTATTTTCACGGACGACGGTGAAGCGATTCCCGTGACCGTGGTCGAGGTCGGCGACAACCGCGTGACGCAAATCAAGACGGACGAGACCGACGGTTACACCGCGGTTCAAGTCACCTTCGGCGCACGACGCGCAAGCCGCGTCACCAAGCCGCTGGCGGGTCACCTCGCCAAAGCCGGCGTGGAAGCCGGCGAAATCATCCGCGAATTCCGTATCGATGCAGCCAAGGCTGCCGAACTGCAAGCTGGCGGTTCGCTGTCGGTCGACCTGTTCGAAGTCGGTCAGAAGATCGACGTGCAGGGCGTGACCATCGGTAAGGGCTACGCCGGTACCATCAAGCGCTATCACTTCGCCTCCGGCCGTGCCACCCACGGTAACTCGCGCTCGCACAACGTGCCGGGCTCGATCGGTATGGCGCAGGATCCGGGCCGCGTGTTCCCGGGCAAGCGCATGACCGGTCACCTGGGCGATGTCACCCGCACCGTGCAGAACCTGGAGATCGCCAAGATCGACGCAGAGCGCAAGCTGCTGCTGGTCAAGGGCGCCATCCCTGGCTCCAAGAACGGCAAGGTCATCGTTACCCCGGCCGTCAAGGCCAAAGCCAAAGCTTAAGGAGCGCATGTAATGGAACTCAAGCTCCTCCAGGACAATGGCCAGATCGGCGCGGGCGTTGCCGCTTCGCCCGAAGTGTTCGGCCGTGACTACAACGAAGCCCTCGTTCACCAGATCGTCGTCGCTTACCAGGCCAACGCTCGCAGCGGTAACCGTAAGCAGAAGGACCGTGAAGAGGTCAAGCACACGACCAAGAAGCCGTGGCGCCAGAAGGGTACGGGTCGCGCCCGTGCCGGTATGTCCTCGTCGCCGCTGTGGCGCGGGGGCGGCCGAATCTTCCCGAATTCGCCGGAAGAGAACTTCAGCCAGAAGGTCAACAAGAAGATGTTCCGTGCCGGCATGCGC
This sequence comes from Cupriavidus consociatus, assembly GCF_017814975.1. Taxonomy (GTDB): domain Bacteria; phylum Pseudomonadota; class Gammaproteobacteria; order Burkholderiales; family Burkholderiaceae; genus Cupriavidus; species Cupriavidus consociatus. Next base: position 150,294 of record NZ_JAGIQA010000016.1, on the reverse strand, counting down.
TCGATTTATTCGCAGCTCGCACGTGAAGGCCGTATCAATGTGGTGGACGGTTTCACCGTCGACGCGCCCAAGACCAAGCTCTTGGCCGACAAGTTCAAGGCCATGGGCCTGGACTCGGTGCTGATCATCACCGACAGCCTCGACGAAAACCTCTACCTGGCTTCGCGCAACCTGCCGCACGTGGCAGTTGTCGAGCCGCGCCAGGCTGACCCGCTGTCGCTCGTGCACTACAAGAAGGTGCTGGTGACCAAGGCGGCTGTCGCGCAGATCGAGGAGTTGCTGAAATGACGCAAGTAGCCAAGAACGATCATCGTTTGATGCAGGTGCTGCTCGCGCCGGTGGTTTCCGAAAAGGCAACCCTGGTCGCCGACAAGAATGAACAGGTCGTGTTCGAAGTCGCCCGCGATGCCAACAAGGCAGAAGTGAAGGCCGCCGTCGAGCTGCTGTTCAAGGTCGAGGTGCAGTCCGTTCAGATCCTGAACCAGAAGGGCAAGCAGAAGCGCTTCGGCCGTTTCATGGGCCGTCGCAACCACGTGAAGAAAGCTTACGTGTCGCTGAAGCCGGGTCAGGAAATCAATTTTGAAGCGGAGGCCAAGTAATCATGGCACTCGTCAAGACCAAGCCGACTTCCCCGGGTCGTCGCTCGATGGTGAAGGTGGTCAACAAGGACCTTCACAAGGGCGCCCCGCACGCTCCGCTGCTGGAAAAGCAATTCCAGAAGTCGGGCCGTAACAACAATGGTCATATCACCACCCGCCACAAGGGCGGTGGTCATAAGCACCACTACCGCGTGGTCGACTTCAAGCGCAACGACAAGGACGGCATCCCCGCCAAGGTCGAGCGCCTGGAATACGATCCGAACCGCAGCGCCAACATCGCGCTGGTCGTGTTCGCCGACGGCGAGCGCCGCTACATCATCGCCACCAAGGGCATGGTTGCCGGCCAATCGCTGCTGAATGGCTCGGAAGCGCCGATCAAGGCTGGCAACAACCTGCCGATCCGCAACATTCCGGTCGGTACCACGATCAACAACGTGGAAATGCTGCCGGGCAAGGGCGCCCAGATCGCGCGTGCCGCCGGCGGTTCCGCCGTGCTGCTGGCTCGTGAAGGCCTGTACGCCCAGGTTCGCCTGCGCTCGGGTGAAGTTCGCCGCGTGCACATCGAATGCCGCGCCACCATCGGTGAAGTGGGCAACGAAGAGCACAGCCTGCGCGTCATCGGCAAGGCCGGTGCTACCCGCTGGCGCGGTATCCGCCCGACGGTGCGTGGTGTCGTGATGAACCCGGTGGATCACCCGCACGGTGGTGGTGAAGGCAAGACTGCTGCTGGTCGTGATCCGGTTTCGCCGTGGGGTACCCCGGCCAAGGGTTACCGTACCCGTAGCAACAAGCGCACGGACAGCATGATCGTCCAGAAGCGCCACAAGCGTTAATCGGTAGGTAGGAGCTAAAGATATGACTCGTTCCGCAAAAAAGGGTCCGTTCTGCGACGCCCACCTGCTGAAGAAGGTGGAAGTTGCAGTCAGCGGCAAGGACAAGAAGCCCATCAAGACCTGGTCGCGCCGCTCGACCATTCTGCCGGAGTTCATTGGCCTGACGATCGCCGTTCACAACGGCCGTCAACACGTGCCGGTGTACGTGACGGAAAACATGGTTGGCCACAAGCTCGGCGAATTTGCGATCACCCGCACGTTCAAGGGCCACGCGGCTGACAAGAAAGCGAAGAGGTAAGGTGCCATCATGGAAGTGAAAGCGATTCATCGCGGTGCCCGCATCTCCGCCCAGAAGACGCGCCTGGTCGCTGACCAGATCCGCGGTCTGCCGATCGAGCGCGCGCTCAATGTCCTGACGTTCAGCCCGAAAAAGGCTGCCGGGATCGTGAAGAAGGTGGTCGAATCGGCCATCGCCAACGCTGAGCACAACGAAGGCGCCGACATCGACGAACTGAAGGTCAAATCGATCTACGTCGACAAGGCGACCTCGCTCAAGCGCTTCACCGCACGGGCGAAGGGCCGCGGCAACCGCATCGAGAAACAAACCTGTCACATCACTGTGACGCTCGGCAACTAAGGAGTCACGATGGGACAGAAGATTCATCCGACTGGCTTCCGTCTGGCTGTCAGCCGTAACTGGGCTTCGCGCTGGTACGCCAGCAACACGAAGTTCGCCGGCATGCTGAAGGAAGACATCGAAGTTCGCGACTTCCTGAAGAAGAAGCTGAAGAACGCATCGGTTGGCCGCGTCGTCATCGAGCGCCCCGCCCGCAATGCCCGCATCACCATTTACAGCTCGCGTCCGGGCGTGGTGATCGGCAAGAAGGGTGAGGACATCGAACTGCTGAAGGCCGAACTGCAGCGTCGCATGGGCGTGCCCGTGCACGTGAACATCGAGGAAATCCGCAAGCCGGAAACCGATGCTCAGCTGATCGCCGACTCGATCACCCAGCAGCTCGAGCGCCGCATCATGTTCCGCCGCGCCATGAAGCGCGCCATGCAGAACGCGATGCGCCTGGGCGCCCAGGGTATCAAGATCATGAGCGCCGGCCGTCTGAACGGTATCGAAATCGCACGTACCGAGTGGTACCGCGAAGGCCGTGTGCCTCTGCACACCCTGCGCGCCGACATCGACTACGGCTTCTCCGAAGCAGAAACCACCTACGGCATCATCGGTGTCAAGGTGTGGGTCTACAAGGGGGATCACCTCGGCCGCAATGACGCGCCGGTGGTGGAAGAGCCGCAAGACGACCGTCGTCGTCGTCCGGGTCGTCCGGAAGGTCGCCGCCGTGAAGGCGAAGGCCGTCCGGGTGGCAACCGCCGTGGCGGTGCCGGTGCCGGTCGTCGCGCTGCGCCTGGCGCAGATGGGAAGAGTGGAGAATAACGATGCTGCAACCTAAGCGCAGAAAATACCGCAAGGAGCAGAAAGGCCGCAACACGGGTAAGGCTACCCGTGGCAACGCCGTGTCTTTCGGCGAATTCGGCCTGAAGGCAATGGGCCGCGGCCGTCTGACGGCTCGTCAGATCGAGTCGGCACGTCGTGCGATGACCCGTCACATCAAGCGTGGCGGCCGCATCTGGATCCGGATCTTCCCGGACAAGCCGATCTCGAAGAAGCCTGCTGAAGTCCGCATGGGTAACGGCAAGGGCAATCCGGAATACTACGTGGCTGAAATCCAGCCGGGCAAGATGCTGTACGAAATGGATGGCGTGAGCGAAGAGCTGGCGCGCGAGGCGTTCCGCCTCGCAGCCGCCAAGCTGCCGATCGCCACCAATTTCGTGGTGCGCCAGGTCGGGACGTAAGGAGAGCAGGAATGAAAGCATCCGAACTTCGCGGCAAGGACGCCGCAGGCCTGAACCAGGAGCTCTCCGAGCTGCTGAAGGCCCAATTTAGCCTGCGCATGCAAAAGGCAACCCAACAGCTGCAGAACACCAGCCAGCTGAAGAAGGTTCGCAAGGACATCGCGCGCGTGCAAACCGTGCTGACTCAAAAGGCGAACGCGAAATGACTGAAGCTGCACAAACGGAAAAGTCGCTTCGCCGTACCCTGGTCGGCCGTGTCGTGAGCGACAAGATGGACAAGACCGTTACGGTCTTGGTGGAAAACCGCGTCAAGCATCCCCTGTACGGCAAGTACGTGCTGCGTTCCAAGAAGTACCACGCACACGACGAAGCCAACCAGTACAAGGAAGGCGACAAGGTCGAAATCCAGGAAGGCCGTCCGCTGTCGCGGACCAAGTCCTGGGTGGTTTCCCGGCTGGTAGAGGCTGCACGCGTCATCTAAGAACAACAACACGTTCTTAGCTTGACTTGCAAGTCCAGGATTATGTAGCTATAATTCTGGACTTCCGCTTTATTGCGTTCGCCTAAGCTGTACCACCCGGGCGGGCCTGTTAAGCGAGCCAGGGCCAGGCGGCCTCGACGATCTGTCGGGATTGCCGGGTTCCTACCGACTTCAAAGTTGATCAACCCAGACGGTGCTGGCGCAAGGCCGGAGCCGACGGGACCAAGACTGACCGACGGGCGCTTTGGCACCTGGCGGATTAAGTTGGGAAGACAAACACCATGATTCAGACAGAAAGCCGGCTCGAAGTGGCCGATAACACTGGTGCGCGCGAAGTGCTGTGCATCAAGGTGCTGGGTGGCTCCAAGCGCCGCTACGCAAGCGTTGGCGACATCATCAAGGTGACCGTCAAGGACGCAGCGCCGCGCGGTCGCGTGAAGAAGGGCGACATCTACAACGCCGTCGTCGTGCGTACCGCCAAGGGCGTGCGCCGCGCTGACGGTTCGCTGATCAAGTTCGACGGCAATGCCGCCGTCCTGCTGAACAACAAGCTCGAGCCGATCGGCACCCGTATCTTCGGGCCGGTGACTCGTGAACTCCGTACCGAGCGCTTCATGAAGATCGTGTCGCTCGCTCCGGAAGTGCTGTAAGGAGCCGACATGAACAAGATTCGCAAAGGCGATGAAGTCATCGTCCTGACCGGCAAGGACAAGGGCAAGCGCGGTACCGTGCAGGCCGTGCTCGGTGACAAGGTTGCGGTGCAAGGCGTGAACATCGCCAAGAAGCATGCGCGCCCGAACCCGATGCTGGGCACCACCGGTGGCGTGGTTGACAAGGTCATGCCGCTGCATATTTCCAACGTTGCGCTCGTGGATGCCAATGGCAAGCCGTCGCGCGTCGGCATCAAGGTGGAAGACGGCAAGCGCGTGCGCGTGCTGAAGACCACCGGCGCCGTCGTGGCAGCTTGATTCTGGGCACGTTTAGGAGTTGAGCATGGCAGCACGTCTGCAAGAGTTTTACAAAGAACAGGTTGTGCCGAAGCTGATCGAACAGTTCGGCTACAAGTCGGTCATGGAAGTGCCGCGCATCACCAAGATCACCCTGAACATGGGCCTTGGCGAAGCGATCAATGACAAGAAGATCATTGAAAACGCCGTCGGCGACCTGACCAAGATCGCCGGTCAGAAGCCGGTCGTGACGAAGGCCAAGAAGGCCATCGCCGGCTTCAAGATCCGCCAGGGCTACCCCATCGGTGCGATGGTGACCCTGCGCGGCGAGCGCATGTTCGAATTCCTCGATCGTTTCGTCACCGTGGCCCTGCCGCGCGTGCGTGACTTCCGTGGTGTGTCGGGCCGTTCGTTCGACGGTCGTGGCAACTACAACATCGGTGTGAAAGAGCAGATCATTTTCCCCGAAATCGAGTACGACAAGATCGACGCACTGCGTGGTCTGAACATCAGCATCACGACGACGGCAAAGAACGACGAGGAAGCCAAGGCACTCCTCGGTGCGTTCAAGTTCCCGTTCCGCAATTAAGGGGTAACCGTGGCTAAACTGGCTCTGATTGAACGTGAGAAGAAGCGCGCCAAGCTGGTGGCAAAGTATGCCGCCAAGCGCGCCAACCTCAAGGCCATTATCGACGACCAAGAGAAGTCGGAAGAAGAGCGTTACAGCGCGCGTCTCGAGCTGCAACAGCTCCCGCGCAACGCGAACCCGACCCGCCAGCGTAACCGCTGCGCGATCACCGGTCGTCCCCGCGGTACCTTCCGCAAGTTTGGCCTGGCGCGTAACAAGATCCGCGAAATCGCCTTCAAGGGCGAAATCCCGGGTCTGACGAAAGCCAGCTGGTAATTACGCACAGGCTACAGGAGAAACAGTATGAGCATGAGCGATCCTATCGCCGATATGCTGACGCGCATCCGCAACGCCCAGGGCGTGCAGAAGGCGTCGGTTGTCATGCCGTCGTCGAAGCTGAAAGTGGCAATCGCCAAGGTCCTGAAGGACGAAGGCTACATCGACGATTACGCCGTCCAGGAAGATGGCGGCAAGGCACAACTGAGCATCGGCCTGAAGTACTACGCCGGCCGTCCGGTGATCGAGCGCATCGAGCGCGTCTCGAAGCCCGGGCTGCGCGTGTACAAGGGCCGCAGCGACATCCCGCAAGTGATGAACGGCCTGGGTGTGGCGATCATCTCGACCCCGCAGGGTCTGATGACCGACCGCAAGGCTCGCGCCACTGGCGTGGGCGGCGAAGTTCTCTGCTACGTCGCTTAAGGAGAGAACCATGTCCCGTGTAGGTAAGGCTCCCATCGCGCTCCCCAAGGGCGCGGAAGTGAACGTGGCAGCTGGCGTGCTCTCCGTGAAGGGTCCGCTGGGTACGCTGTCGCAACCGATTCACAGCCTGGTCAAGGTCAATGTCGAGAACGACACGCTGACCTTCTCGCCGGCTGACGAGTCGCGTGAAGCAAACGCCCTGCAAGGCACCATGCGCGCCCTGGCGGCGAACATGGTCAAGGGCGTGACCACCGGTTTCGAGCGCAAGCTGAACCTCGTTGGCGTGGGCTACCGTGCCCAGCTGCAAGGCGCTGCGCTGAAGCTCCAGCTTGGTTTCTCGCACGACGTGATCCATGAGATGCCGGAAGGCGTGAAGGCGGAGACGCCGACGCAGACCGAGATCATCATCAAGGGTGCGGACAAGCAGAAAGTCGGTCAGGTTGCCGCGGAAGTCCGCGCGTACCGTCCGCCTGAGCCCTACAAGGGCAAGGGTGTGCGTTACTCGGACGAGCGCGTCATCCTGAAGGAAACCAAGAAGAAGTAAGGGGTGCAATGATGAACAAGAAAGACGCTCGTTTGCGCCGTGCACGTCAGACCCGCGCCAAGATCGCGGAGATGAAAGTCAATCGTCTGACCGTGTTCCGTACGAATTCGCATATTTACGCCCAGGTTTTCTCGGAGTGCGGCACCAAGGTGCTGGCTTCCGCGTCGACCGCCGAGGTGGAAGTGCGCAAGGAACTGGATGGCAAGGGCGCTACCGCCGCTGCCGCCACCGTGGTTGGCAAGCGCATCGCCGAGAAGGCGAAGGCTGCCGGCGTGGAAACCGTCGCGTTCGATCGCGCCGGCTTCCGTTTCCATGGCCGCGTGAAGGCCCTGGCAGACGCCGCCCGCGAAGCCGGCCTGAAGTTCTAAGCGCATAGAGAGAGATACGTCATGGCAAAGATGCAAGCAAAAGTCCAACAGGACGAACGCGACGACGGCCTCCGCGAGAAGATGATCTCGGTCAACCGCGTCACCAAGGTGGTGAAGGGTGGCCGGATTCTCGGTTTCGCTGCGCTGACCGTGGTTGGTGACGGCGATGGCCGCATCGGCATGGGCAAGGGCAAGGCCAAGGAAGTGCCGGTTGCTGTTCAGAAGGCAATGGACGAAGCCCGTCGCAAGATGGTCAAGGTCTCGCTGAAGAACGGCACGCTGCAACACGAAGTCGTTGGCAAGCACGGCGCCGCCAAGGTGCTGATGATGCCCGCCAAGGAAGGTACCGGCGTGATCGCCGGCGGCCCGATGCGCGCGATCTTCGAAGTGATGGGCGTCACCAACGTGGTGACCAAGTCGCACGGCTCCACCAACCCGTACAACATGGTTCGCGCCACGCTGGACGGCCTTCAGAAGATGAGCACGCCGGGCGAAATCGCCGCGAAGCGTGGCAAGTCGGTCGAAGACATCCTGGGTTAAGGTGAACGCAATGTCGCAGAAAACCGTAAAAGTGCAACTCGTGCGCAGCCTGATCGGCACGCGCGAGGATCATCGCGCCACCGTGCGTGGCCTGGGCCTGCGCCGCATCAACTCGGTGTCGGAGCTGCAGGACACGCCCGCCGTGCGCGGCATGATCAACAAGGTCTCGTACCTGGTCAAGGTTCTGGCCTGATCGGGACTTGGAGAGCAAGATGCAACTGAACAACCTGAAACCGGCTGCCGGTTCGAAGCACGCCAAGCGTCGCGTCGGCCGCGGTATCGGCTCCGGCCTGGGCAAGACCGCCGGTCGCGGTCACAAGGGTCAGAAGTCGCGTTCGGGCGGCTTCCACAAGGTGGGCTTCGAAGGCGGTCAAATGCCGCTGTATCGTCGCCTGCCGAAGCGCGGCTTCACCTCGCTGACCAAGGCGTTCACCGCCGAAGTCACGCTGCGTGACATCGAGCGCCTGGAAGCGGCCGAAGTCGACCTGCTGGTTCTGAAGCAGGCTGGCCTGGTCAGCGACCTGGTCAAGAGCGCCAAGGTCATCAAGGCCGGCGAGCTGACCCGCAAGGTGACGATCAAGGGTCTGGGCGCCACCGCTGGCGCCAAGGCCGCGATCGAAGCCGCCGGCGGCCAGATCGCAGCCTGACAAGGCATTTATCGCAGCATAGGCAGTTATAGTCGGAGCATCGTTTGGCCACGGCGAAACCCAATGCAAGCGCGCAAGCCAGGAACACGGCGAAGTACGGCGACCTCAAGCGCCGGCTGATGTTCCTGGTGCTGGCCCTGATCGTGTACCGCATCGGCGCTCATATTCCGGTGCCCGGTATCGATCCGGAGCAGCTTGCGAAGCTTTTCCAGAGTCAGTCGGGTGGCATCCTCGGGATGTTCAACCTGTTCTCGGGCGGGGCGCTGTCGCGCTTTACCGTCTTCGCGCTCGGCATCATGCCGTACATCTCGGCGTCGATCATCATGCAGTTGCTGACGATCGTGCTGCCGCAGCTGGAGTCGCTGAAGAAGGAAGGGCAGGCAGGCCAGCGCAAGATCACGCAGTACACGCGCTACGGCACCGTGGTTCTGGCCACGTTCCAGGCGCTGTCGATTGCGGTGGCGCTGGAGTCGCAGCCGGGTCTGGTGCTGGATCCTGGCCTGATGTTCCGGGCCACGGCGGTGATCACGCTGGTGACCGGCACGATGTTCCTGATGTGGCTGGGTGAGCAGATCACCGAGCGGGGTCTCGGCAACGGCATCTCGATCATCATCTTCGGCGGTATCGCGGCGGGCCTGCCCAACGCGATCGGCGGACTGTTCGAACTGGTCCGCACAGGTTCCATGAGCATCATCGCGGCGATCTTTATCGTGGCGATCGTGATCGGGGTGACCTTCGCCGTGGTGTTCGTCGAGCGGGGCCAGCGCAAGATCCTGGTGAACTATGCCAAGCGTCAGGTCGGCAATAAGGTGTATGGCGGCCAGTCGTCGCACCTGCCGCTGAAGCTGAACATGGCAGGGGTGATTCCGCCGATCTTCGCATCGTCGATCATCCTGTTCCCGGCAACGATCGCAGGCTGGTTCACGTCTGACGCGACCGGCTCGGTGGGCGGGTTCATCAAGGACCTGGCTGCCACGCTGTCGCCGGGCCAGCCGGTCTACATCCTGCTGTACGCTGCTGCGATTGTATTTTTCTGCTTCTTCTACACGGCCCTGGTCTACAACAGCCGTGAAGTGGCAGACAACCTGAAGAAAAGCGGTGCCTTCATTCCGGGCATTCGTCCGGGCGAGCAGACGACGCGCTATATCGACAAGATCCTGGTGCGTTTGACGCTGGCTGGTGCGATCTACATCACACTGGTCTGCCTGTTGCCGGAATTCCTGGTGCTGCGCTGGAACGTTCCGTTCTATTTTGGCGGAACCTCCCTGCTGATCATCGTGGTCGTCACGATGGACTTCATGGCCCAGGTTCAGTCCTATGTCATGTCGCAGCAGTATGAGTCGCTGCTGAAGAAGGCGAATTTCAAGGGCAATCTGACCTTGCGCTGACTTCGGATCGGTACAGGCTAGGTATGGCTAAAGACGACGTCATCCAGATGCAGGGCGAGGTCCTGGAAAACCTGCCCAATGCGACGTTCCGAGTCAAGCTGGAGAATGGCCATGTGGTGCTGGGCCATATCTCCGGCAAGATGAGAATGCACTACATCCGGATCCTTCCGGGTGACAAGGTGACGGTCGAGCTGACCCCATATGATCTGTCGCGCGCACGAATCGTCTTCCGGACGAAGTGAGCGAACAGGAATTGAAGGAAGAGGAAAATTATGAAAGTGCTGGCTTCTGTTAAGCGCATTTGCCGCAACTGCAAAATCATCAAGCGCAACGGTGTCGTGCGCGTGATCTGCTCGTCGGATCCCCGCCACAAGCAACGCCAAGGCTAATCGGAAAGAGGATTGACGAATGGCACGTATCGCAGGGGTTAACATCCCGAACCACAAGCACACCGAAATCGGCCTGACGGCCATTTATGGTGTCGGCCGCTCGCGCGCTCGCAAGATTTGCGAGGCCACCGGTGTACCGTTTGACAAGAAGGTCAAGGATCTGACCGACGCCGACCTGGAAAAGCTTCGTGACGAAGTGGGCAAGGTTACGGTCGAGGGTGACCTGCGTCGTGAAACCACGATGAACATCAAGCGTCTGATGGACCTTGGTTGCTATCGTGGCATGCGTCACCGCAAGGGCCTGCCCATGCGCGGTCAGCGTACCCGGACCAATGCCCGTACCCGCAAGGGTCCGCGCAAGGCCGGCGTGGCTCTGAAGAAGTAAAGCCGAAGGCAGAGGAAGAAACTAATGGCAAAAGGTCCGAATAACGCCGCTCGCGCGCGTAAAAAGGTCAAGAAGAACGTTGCCGACGGCATTGCGCACGTCCACGCCTCGTTCAACAACACCATCATCACGATCACCGACCGTCAGGGCAACGCCCTGTCGTGGGCGACCGCCGGTGGCCAGGGCTTCAAGGGTTCGCGCAAGTCGACCCCGTTCGCTGCCCAGGTTGCTGCCGAGAACGCCGGCCGCGTGGCGCAAGACCAGGGCATCAAGAACCTGGAAGTGCGCATCAAGGGCCCCGGCCCTGGCCGTGAGTCGGCTGTCCGCGCGTTGAACGCGCTGGGCATCAAGATCGCGATCATCGAAGACGTCACGCCGATTCCGCACAACGGCTGCCGTCCGCCGAAGCGCCGCCGCATCTAAGCGCTGGCGTTGTCCGGGCCCGGCGGGTTTACCTGCCGGTTTCGGATATGGTAGTATCGCGCGTTGACCTGCTGCATTTGATGCGGCAGGTTTTCGTTTTGCATCGATGGGATGTCGCATAAAGCACATTCCGTTGTCGGTGCGCTATAAATGCTTTCAGCGTCGTACCAGGCCACATCCGGCCAGGTCGCGCTTCATAAGCCCACCGTCCGTCACGGTCTTCCCAAGGTTCTGGGAGGCACTGCGTTGACGGACTCGCGGCGCGTCAAGAAGGCGCCGCGATCGATCAAAGGAAGACAACGTGGCACGTTATACCGGCCCGAAGGCCAAACTTTCCCGCCGTGAAGGCACCGACCTGTTCCTGAAGAGCTCGCGCCGCTCGCTGGCCGACAAGTGCAAGCTGGACAGCAAGCCGGGCCAGCATGGCCGCACCTCGGGTGCCCGCACCTCGGACTACGGCAACCAGCTGCGCGAAAAGCAGAAGGTCAAGCGCATCTACGGCGTGCTCGAGCGTCAGTTCCGCCGCTACTTCGCCGAAGCCGACCGTCGCAAGGGCAACACCGGCGAAAACCTGCTGCAACTGCTGGAGTCGCGCCTGGATAACGTGGTGTACCGCATGGGCTTTGGCTCGACCCGCGCTGAAGCGCGCCAGCTGGTTTCGCACAAGGCGATCCTGGTGAACGGCCAGACCCTGAACGTGCCGTCGGCCCAGATCAAGTCGGGCGACGTCGTTGCCATCCGCGAACAGTCGAAGAAGCAAGTCCGTATCGCCGAATCGCTGTCGCTCGCCGAGCAGTCGGGCTTCCCGACCTGGGTTGCCGTGGATGCCAAAAAGTTCGAAGGTACCTTCAAGCAAGTTCCGGATCGCGCCGATATCTCTGGCGACATCAACGAAAGCCTGATCGTCGAACTGTACTCGCGTTAATCCGCGAGCAGACGGCCCAGCGCTTGCGTTCTCCGCAAAGCTTCTCTTTCAGCCCGACGCGCGCTATGCGCGGTCGGGCTTCGCCCATCGTTGCGATGGGAATTTTCAGGTTCCAAACGTCAGCCTTATCGGTGTAACGAGCCGAGGGTATTGAAAAGGACAACCTAATGCAAACAGCACTCCTCAAGCCAAAAATCATCGCCGTCGAGCCTCTGGGCGACCATCACGCCAAAGTCGTGATGGAGCCGTTCGAGCGCGGCTACGGCCATACGCTCGGTAACGCCCTGCGTCGCGTGCTGCTGTCGTCGATGGTCGGCTATGCCCCGACCGAAGTCACGATCGCTGGGGTGGTCCACGAGTATTCCACCATCGACGGCGTGCAGGAAGACGTCGTCAACCTGCTGCTCAACCTGAAGGGCGTGGTGTTCAAGCTGCACAACCGTGATGAAGTCACGGTGTCGCTGCGCAAGGATGGCGAAGGCGTTGTCACGGCTGCCGATATCGAGTTGCCGCACGACGTTGAGATCATCAACCCGAACCACGTTATCGCTCATCTGTCGGCCGGCGGCAAGCTGGACATGCAGATCAAGGTCGAGCAAGGCCGTGGCTATGTGCCGGGCAACGTGCGCAAGTTCGGCGATGAGTCGGGCAAGGTCATCGGCCGCATCGTGCTGGACGCTTCGTTCTCGCCGGTGCGCCGCGTGTCGTACGCCGTTGAGTCCGCTCGCGTCGAGCAGCGTACCGACCTGGACAAGCTGGTGATGAACATCGAAACCGACGGCGTGATCTCGCCCGAGGAAGCGATCCGCCAGTCGGCCCGCATCCTGGTCGACCAGCTGTCCGTGTTCGCCGCGCTGGAAGGCACCGAGTCGGCAGCCGAGGCTGCTTCGAGCCGCACGCCGCAGATCGATCCGATCCTGCTGCGCCCTGTCGACGACCTGGAGCTGACGGTGCGTTCGGCCAACTGCCTGAAGGCCGAGAACATCTACTACATCGGCGACCTGATCCAGCGTACCGAGAACGAGCTGCTGAAGACCCCGAACCTGGGTCGCAAGTCGCTCAACGAGATCAAGGAAGTCCTCGCCTCGCGTGGCCTGACCCTCGGCATGAAGCTCGAGAACTGGCCGCCCGCAGGTCTGGAAAAGTAATTGTGGCGCAGGGGTTAGCCCCTGCACCGCGGTAACCGCCCTGGCTTCGGCCGGGGCTCGTATGACTACCGGCCCGCGTCCAGCCGTATCGGACGATAGAAGAGCTGGACAAACACTTAACTGAAAGGAATCATCATGCGTCACCGTCATGGTCTGCGGAAACTGAACCGCACCTCGTCGCACCGCCTCGCGATGCTGCGCAACATGTCCAACTCGCTGTTCCAGCACGAGCTGATCAAGACCACCGTGCCCAAAGCCAAGGAACTGCGCAAAGTCGTCGAGCCCCTGATCACGCTGGCCAAGAAGGACACCGTTGCCAACCGCCGCCTGGCTTTCGCACGCCTGCGCGACCGCGACATGGTCACCAAGCTGTTCACCGAACTGGGCCCGCGCTATGCCACCCGTCCGGGCGGCTACACCCGCATCCTGAAGTTCGGCTTCCGTCAGGGCGACAACGCGCCGATGGCGCTGGTCGAACTGGTGGATCGTCCGGAAATCACCGAAGCCCCGGCTGAAGAAGCCGCGGAATAAGTGCGTTTCCCCGCCTGCTGCCGTCGTGCGACGGCTGCGGGCACACCGCTTACAATCGAGCCAGGCATTCGCCTGGCTCTTTTGTTTTGGGCGCCAGCCGCCATTGCCAGCCATTCCAGGAGAGTGCCGATGCCCGATCCCAGCCAGTCACCGGACCCCGCGGAGGTCCTCGTAGTGATCACCAATGCCCCCGATGCCGGGACGGCAGCGCGGTTGTCCAGGGCCGTGCTGGAGGCGCGCGCGGCGGCCTGCGTGAATCGTTTGGCCGCGGTGGAATCCGAGTACTGGTGGCAAGGCGCGCTGGAGCAGGCGCAGGAGTGGCCGCTGCTGATCAAGACCACGCGAGCGCGCTACGCTGCACTGGAGGCCGTGATCCGGCAACATCACCCCTATGACGTGCCGGAGATTGTCGCCGTGCCGGTGACGGCGGGTTTTGCGCCTTACCTGGGGTGGGTCGGCAGCGAGACGAATACCGGCGCGAAGCCGGCGGAATAAGGGGCCAATGGGACTGTCGCCCAGCAGCGGGTACGACGGGACCTATCGCTTAGGACAGACAGGAAACAGGTTCATGAACATCGGTTTGGCACTTCCGGAGCGCGCGCGCGGGCCGGTCCGCGCGCGGCATATTGCCGCAGTCCTGTTCGTAGTACTGGCCTGGCTTTGCCTGGCTGGCGCTGCGCTGCCGGCAACGGAGGACGACTTCCTGCCGCCGGAGCAAGCCTTCCGCTTCGACGCGCGCCAGATCGACGACACCACGGTGGAAGTGCGTTTCGATGTCGCCCCTGGCTACTACATGTACCGCGAGCGTTTCGCCTTTGCGACGGAACCTGCCGCCGTGAAGCTGGGCACGCCGGACTTCCCGCATGGCAAGGTCAAGTTCGACGACACCTTCGGCAAGGAGATGGAGACGTACCGCGACAGCGTTACCATCCGCGTGCCGGTAGCGGCAGCACCGGCGGACGGCAAGTGGACGCTGACAGTCACCTCGCAAGGCTGCGCCGACAAGGGCCTGTGCTATCCACCGATGGAAAGCGTGTACAAGGTTGGCGGCACCGGCCTGGCCGACCTGTTCGGTAAACGGGGGCGCTCCGACGCGCCCGCCGCGGCTACATCGCCAGCCCGGCCGGCTCAGCCGGCCGAGCCGGCGCCCGCTGCGACGCTGCGCGCGGATGACAGCGACCGCATCGCGGGCGCGCTGGCGAGCGGCAACGTGGGCCTGATCGCGATGCTCTTCTTCGGCCTGGGCCTGCTGCTGACCTTCACGCCGTGCGTCCTGCCGATGGTGCCGATCCTGTCATCGATCGTCGTCGGCGAACACGTTACGCGCAGCCGTGCGCTGGTGGTGTCGCTGGCCTATGTACTGGGCATGGCGGTGGTGTACACCGCCGTCGGCGTGGCTGCCGGACTGCTGGGCGAAGGTCTCTCGGCCGCGCTGCAGACCCCGTGGGTGCTGGGCTTGTTCGCCGCGCTGATGGTGGCGCTGGCGTTTTCGATGTTCGGCCTGTACGAGCTGCAGCTGCCGCAGCGTTGGCAGACGCGGCTGACGGAATCGTCGAACCGCCGCCAGGGGGGCCAGGTGGCCGGTGCGGCGGCGATGGGTGCGATCTCCGCGCTGATCGTCGGGCCGTGCGTGACCGCGCCGCTGGCGGGCGCCCTGGCCTATATCGCGCAGACCCGCGATGCGGTCATCGGCGGCGCGGCGCTGTTTGCGATGGCAGTCGGTATGGGCGTGCCGCTGGTGCTGGTGGGCGTGGGCGCGGGCAACCTGCTGCCGCGCGCCGGGCGCTGGATGGAAGTGACCAAGCGCTTCTTTGGCTTCCTGCTGCTGGGCGTGGCGCTGTGGATGCTCGGTCCGGTGTTGCCGGCGTGGGCGACGATGCTGCTGGTGGCGGTACTGTTGCTGGTCGCGGCGGTGTTCCTCGGCGCCTTCGACGCGCTCGGGGCCGATCCGCGCAACCTCGCGCGCGTGGGCAAAGGGCTTGGCGTATTGTTCGCGATCGCCGCAGCCATCGTGCTGATCGGCGTGGCATCGGGCGGGCGCGATCCGCTGCAGCCGCTGTCGCACCTGAGCGCGGGCCGTAGTGGTGCGGAAGGCGCAGGCGCCTCCCAGGCGGTGCGCTTCGAGCGCGTGCGCAGTGTCGCGGAACTGGATGCCCGCGTGGCGCAGGCCGCTGCGGCCGGCAAGCCGGTGCTGCTCGATTTCTATGCCGATTGGTGCGTCAGCTGCAAGGAAATGGAGCGCATGACCTTCGTCGAGCCGCGCGTGCGCGCGCAGTTGTCCGAAATCGTGCTGCTGCAGGCGGACGTGACCGCCAACAATGCCGATGACAAGGCGCTGCTCAAGCGCTTCGGGCTGTTCGGGCCGCCGGGGATCATCCTGTTCGGACCGGATGGGCGCGAGCGGCCGGTGCGGGTGATCGGCTATCAGTCGGCCAACCGTTTCCTGGAGAGCCTGGAGCGGGCCTTCGGCAAGCGCACCAGCACCTGAGGCGTACCTGCGCCTGCGTTAGTGCTCCAGCTGCCGCGCCACGGCCCACAGCGTGCCCAGCACCACCACCACCGCCCCCATCAGGCCGATGGACCACCAGAATCCATCCGGCGCCTGCAGCCACGGCATGCGTTCGAAATTCATGCCGAAGATGCCGGTGATCAGCGTCAGCGGCATGAACAGCGCCGTGATCAGCGTCAGCATGCGCATGGTGCGGTTGGTGCGGTGGGCCACTGCCGAAAAGTGGATCTGCACCGCCGACTCGATTGAATCTTCCAGCCGCCGCGCATGGGCGAGCACGCGCTGGATATGCTCCATCACGTCGTTGATGCGCACCAGCAACACTTCGTCGCGCCCCGGGACATCTACCGGGGTGCCTTGCTGGTCGCTGCTGTAGCGGTTGTCGAGCAGGCTGTCGCGGAATTCCTGCAGTGCGTCGCGCTGCTCCTCGCTCAGGTGCTCCAGCTTGCGCAGCTGGATGCGCGCGTCGAGCAGCCCCTCCCAGCTGGAAAAGCTGCGGCGCGAGTTCAGCAGCGCGCGCTGCCAGCGGTCGAGCTGGCGTGTCAGCGGGGCGCGCAGTTCCAGATAGCGGTCCACCATCGCATTGAGCAGGCGCAGCATCAGATCCTCTGGCCGGTTGGGCGGGCGCACGCCGTGCAGCAACGTCTGGCCGTTGCCGCGCGCGGGCGCCGCCTGCGGCCGCGGCGCCTGGCAAAGCTCAAGCAGGCGCTGGCGCACCTGATCGACGGTGCGCGACGGGCCGCTGCGCACCGTGACCAGCAGCGTATCGAAGACGAAGAACGTGACCGGCTGGGTATCGATCCTGGCCAGGGCGGGTAAAAAGCCGGGCGGATAGCGTCGCGCACGCGCCGTCGCGTCGCCCGACGTCCCGGGCGCATTGGCCGGCGTTGCCTCCTGCGGCCCGGCCTCGGCGATTGCGCGGCTGGTCTCGAAGGTCAGCTTGCGGAAAATCACCATGTCATACGCATTGGTCGTGTCGAAATACGACGGATGCGCCGCATTGGTGGCATCGGCCAGGTGCAGGTCGAGAATCGAGGCGCCTGCGAGCTGGCGCACGTTCTCGCGCCATGCATCGGGGGCGGCGGTGACTTCCTCGGTGGAAAAGTCCGCCCAGACGAACAGCGCGGCGGCATTGCCGCCGAGGAAGCTGCCCGCTTCGGTGAGCGAAGCAAGCGGGTGTACCTGGCTGGCCGAGAAGCCGAGCAGTTCCATAGGCGATCAGATCCCGGTAGAGCGACGCAGGTCAGGCGGCCAGCAGGCGCGCGGCGTCGCGCGCGAAATAGGTGAGGATGCCGTCGGCGCCGGCGCGGCGGAAGGCCAGCAGCGATTCCATCATGACCTTGTCGTGGTCGAGCCAGCCGTTCTGCGCGGCAGCCTTCAGCATCGCGTACTCGCCGCTGACCTGGTAGACATAGGTCGGGAAGCGGAACTCGTCCTTCACGCGGCGCACGATGTCGAGGTACGGCATGCCAGGCTTGACCATCACCATGTCGGCGCCTTCCAGGATGTCCTGCGCTACTTCACGCAGGGCTTCGTCGGTGTTGGCCGGATCCATCTGGTAGGTCATCTTGTTGCCCTTGCCCAGGTTGGCGGCCGAGCCCACCGCATCGCGGAAGGGCCCGTAGAAGGCCGATGCGTACTTGGCCGAGTAGGCCATGATGCGGGTATGGATGTGGCCATTGTCTTCCAGCGCCGTGCGCACCGCGCCAATGCGGCCATCCATCATGTCGGACGGAGCCACGATATCGACGCCCGCGTCGGCCTGGGCCAGCGCCTGGCGCACCAGGATCTCCACGGTGGTGTCGTTGATGACGTAGCCGTTTTCGTCCAGCACGCCGTCCTGGCCATGGCTGGTGTAGGGGTCGAGCGCAACGTCGCACAGCACGCCGAGTTCGGGGAAGCGGTCCTTCAGCGCCCGCACCGCGCGCGGCACCAGGCCTTCGGGATTGACGGCCTCGATGCCATCGGGTGTTTTCAGCGAAGGGTCGATCACCGGGAACAGCGCGAGCACCGGAATGCCGAGCTTGACGCAGTCTTCGGCCATCGGCATCAGAAGGTCCACGGAGACCCGCTCGACGCCTGGCATCGAGGCCACGGACTGGCGCTGGTTCTGGCCGTCAAGGATGAACACCGGATAGATAAGGTTGTCCGGCGACAGGCGATGTTCGCGCATCATGCGGCGGGAGAAATCGTCGCGGCGCATGCGGCGCGGGCGGTACTCGGGGAAGGTCGACATGGCAGGCTTCTTGTGCTGGAGACGGGACAGGGAGGTCCCAATGCCAGCCGGCAAGCACTGCGCGCGCGGCGCAACGATGCCGGCTGAAGAAAAACTAAACTTTTGAGCGTGCCCGCCATCATACTCGCGGACACTATGCGTTGCGCCTTGCGTGGCGCGGGCGTCCCCCGCTACTCCTCCCTGAGCGGGTCCCGCCCCAGCGGCGGGAAAGTTCGTCCCCGTTGCTTGCAGCGGGGCTTTTTTTTGCGCGCTGGCTACGCTGCGGCGTTATGCCGCAGGGCCTGCGGAAGCGGGAGGTTCAGCCGCCGTCGGTGCCGTGGCAGCGTCCTGCGCCGCGTCCTTCTGCGCTTCCGGCAGGTTGAGCCAGCCGGCGATCACACCCTGCGCTTCTTCGATGCCGCGGCGCTTGAGGCTCGAAAACAGCTGAGCCGTCAGGGGCACCGGCGTTTCCAGCTGCTCGGCATAGCCCTGCAGCATCTTGCGCGTCTCGCGCAGTGCCTTGGCGTTCTCGCTGTTGGTGAGCTTGTCGGCCTTGGTGAGCAGAACGTGGATCGGCTTGCCGGTAGGCAGGAACCACTCGACCATCTGGCAATCGAGATCGGTGAACGGCCGGCGCGCATCCATCATCAGGATCAGGCCCGACAGTTGCGGCCGCGTCTGCACGTAGTCGCTGAGCAGGCCCTGCCAGTGGTACTTGGCCGAGCCGGACACCTCCGCATATCCGTAGCCGGGAAGGTCGACCAGGAACGCCTGCGGTTCCGGCGCCTTGACCGGGGCCACCGTGAAATAGTTGATGTGCTGCGTGCGCCCTGGCGTGCGCGAGGAAAACGCCAGCCGCTTCTGGTTGCACAGGATGTTGATGGCGGTCGACTTGCCGGCGTTGGAGCGGCCGGCGAACGCTACCTCGGGCACGGCCGTGGCGGGCAGGTCGCGCAGGTGGTTGACGGTAATGAAGAAGCGGGCCTGGTGGAGAAGGGACATGCGCTGGAGAGGTAGGGCGGGGCGCCGCGCGGCGCGCTTTGGCGCGGCCGCGGCCGGGGTGCCGCCAAGGGTGGGCAGGGCTGCGGCCGGGGCCGCTCGCCGGGGTTTGATCTGGCGCAGCCCGCGGCCGGTTCAACACGGCACAGCAGGGCGCAAGGCATCAATCCGGCACATAACTTATTGTACAATACGCCGGTTTACGGTCTCCTGACTGGGTGACGCGCGACATCCTTTGCCGCGTGGCTCGGCTGCCGTTGTCCGGACGGGAAGCCTCGTTGTGTCGTCCTATCGTGGGCACGGCCTTGTTTCGCAGCATGCGTTGCACCTCGGGTGCCGCGGCGGCGGAGCAGGGGCTGGCGGAGGTCTGCCGCCAGGCAACCGCAGCGGATCGGTCATCCGCGCGGGTCGCCACGATGTCAGGCCTTTGTCCCGGCGCGTCCTCACCGCCGGCAGAGTGCCGGTCGGCATGCATTACGGTATCCAAAACAATTCAGAGAAGGTGTGCGAATGAACCGCATTGCGAAGATTCTGGGTGTCCTGGCACTGGCCGTTCCTGCAGCCGCCCTTTCCGGACTGGCATCTGCCGCAGAGCAGGCCGCCGCGAAGGCCGACCCGGCCAAGGGTGAGACGCTGTACACGCAAGGTGCCCCCGATCGCAATGTGCCCGCCTGCCTGAGCTGCCACGGCGCAGCCGGCAACAGCGCGGCTGCCGCCAACCCCAAGCTGGCAGCTCAGCATCCGGAATACGTTCACAAGCAACTGGCGGACTTCAAGTCCAAGGCGCGTAACAACGCGATCATGGTGCCAATGGCATCGGTGCTGACTGACGATGAAATGCGCAACATTGGCGCCTACCTGGCCAAGCAGCCGATCAAGCCGGCCACCGCCAAGAACAAGGACACGATCGAGGAAGGCCAGAAGATCTACCGTGGCGGCATCGCCGCCAAGGGCGTGCCGGCCTGCGCCGCCTGCCATGGTCCTACCGGCGCCGGCATCCCGGCACAGTATCCGCGTATTGGCGGACAGTGGTCGGAATACACCGAGGCACAGCTGGTCGCGTTCCGCCAGGGCACCCGCAAGAACAATTCGGTCATGACGACCATCGCCGCCAAGATGTCGGATGCCGAGATCAAGGCGGTGGCGGACTACGTCGCCGGCGTCCGGTAACGACGTTAGCGCAGTACGCTGGCGCCGCCAGGCGCCTGCGCTTCGGCATGCGGCCCGCGTGGCATGCAACCGAACGCGCCTGTCAAAATCGAAAAGGGTGGCCTGCTCGTCCAAGCAAGTCCACCCTTTTTCATTTCAAAGCAGCACGTTGTCTTAGGTTTCACTGCACATGTCGACCGCTTCCACTTCAGGGCTGCACCTGAAGACCTCTCACCGCGTGTTGCGCGACGCGGTCGAATTGTTGTCCTCGATGCGCTTCGCGATCGCGCTGCTGACGGTCATCTCCATTGCGAGCGTGATCGGCACCGTGCTCAAGCAGAACGAGCCGTATCCGAACTACGTCAATCAGTTCGGGCCGTTCTGGGCCGATGTCTTCCATACACTGTCGCTGCAGAAGGTCTACGGCTCGTGGTGGTTCCTGCTGATCCTGGCCTTCCTGGTGGTGTCCACCACGCTCTGCCTGGTGCGCAACACGCCCAGGATGATTGCGGACATGCGCTCGTGGAAGGACCATGTGCGCGAGCGCAGCCTGCGCGCCTTCCACCATCGCGGCGAGTTCGACGGCGCGCGCACGCGCGCCGAGGCAGTCGGCAGATTGTCGGCGCTGCTGCGCAACCGCGGCTACCGCATCAAGGCCGTCGACCATGACGGCGCCACGCTGCTGGCGGGCAAGGCGGGAGCCGCCAACAAGGTCGGCTATATCCTGGCGCATACCGCCATCGTGGTGATCTGCATCGGCGGCCTGCTCGATGGCGACATGCTGATCCGCGCGCAGATGTGGCTGGGCGGCAAGACGCCGATCAGCGGCAACGCGGTGATCAGCGAGATCCCGCCGCAGCACCGGCTGCCGGCGACCAATCCTGGCTTTCGCGGCAATGCCTACGTGCCCGAGGGGCAGACCGTGTCCACGGCCATCCTGAACGTCGCCGACGGCGCGCTGGTGCAGGATCTGCCGTTCGCGCTCACGCTCAAGAAGTTCTCGATCGACTTCTACGAGACCGGCATGCCCAAGCTGTTCGCCTCCGACGTGATCGTCACCGATCGCGCCACTGGCAAGCAGACCGAGGCCACCATCAAGGTGAACGAGCCGCTGATCGTCAACGGCATCGCCATTTACCAGTCCAGCTTCGAGGATGGCGGCTCGCGCCTGAAGTTCGTCGGCTATCCGATGCAGGGCGCTGCACGCGGCACTTTCGCCATCGACGGTGCCGTAGGCGGCAATGCGCCGCTGAAGGGCACCGGCACCGGCGCGGACAGCGAAGGCGTGACGGTGGAGTTCAGCGACTTCCGGCTGATGAATATCGAGAACGTCACCGACGCCTCGGGCAAGCCCGATGCGCGCGGCGTCGCGCGTAGATCGCTGAACGAGACACTGGAGAAGCACCTGGGTGCCGCGGCCAGCGCCGACCGCGCCAAGACGCTGCGCAACGTCGGCCCCTCGGTGCAGTACAAGCTGCGCGATCGCACCGGGCAGGCGCGCGAGTACAACAACTACATGGTGCCTGTGCAGATGGACGGGCAGTCGGTGTTCCTGGCCGGCATGCGCGAATCGCCGAGCGAGCAGTTCCGCTACCTGCGCATTCCCGCCGATGACCAGGGCAGCGTTGCCGACTGGATGCGCTTGCGCGCCGCGCTGCAGGATCGTGAGCTGCGCGGCGAGGCTGCGCGTCGCTTTGCGCTGGCTTCGATGCCGGGAGACGACAAGGCCGACCTGCGCCGCCAGCTCGCCGAAAGCGCGCTGCGCGCGCTTGACCTGTTTGCCGGCGCCACGCGCCCGACGCCGGATTCGCCGCCGGGCGGCTTCACCGCGATCGCTGCATTCCTGGAAAAGTCGGTGCCGCAGGCCGAACAGCAGAAGGCCGCTGACGTGCTGCTGAAGATCCTGAATGGCTCGATGTGGGAGCTGTGGCAGCTGGCGCGCGCCCAGGACAAGCTGCCGGTGGTGCCAAACAGCGCGCAAAGCGGCACCTTCCTTCAGCAGGCGATCAGTGCGCTGTCGGATAGTTTTTTCTACGGCGCGCCGGTATTCTTGCAGCTCGACGAGTTCAAGGAAATCAAGGCCAGCGTGTTCCAGATGACCCGTGCGCCGGGCAAGAACATCGTGTATCTTGGTTGTCTGCTGCTGACGCTGGGCGTGTTCGCGATGTTCTATATCCGCGAGCGCCGCGTCTGGGTCTGGATCAAGGACAAGCCCGCCGAAGGAATGGCCACGCCGTCCAGCAGCCATGTACTGATGGCGATGTCGACCCAGCGCCGCACGATGGACTTCGAAAAGGAATTCACGGCGCTGCGCGACGACATCGGCCGTGCCGCCGGCGGGACCGCCACGGAAGCGCCACATCACGGCGGCAGCCATTAAACGAGCAGGTACGCTATGTCTTCAAACGTGAATCCGGGCGACCACGCCATGCGTGGCGCCACGCAAGCCACGCGCGCCACACCCGCCCCCGGGGGCATCGGCGACGAGGCCTACCTCGAACCTTCCTTCCTGCGCCGGCTGACGTGGGTGGACTGGCTGTTCGCGCTGGCGCTGGCCGTCGGCGCGGGCGTTGCGCTGTCGCAATACGGGCAGTGGATGGATGGCTACGACAAGGCGGTGCTGATCGGCGCCGTGCCTGCCTTTGCACTGCTCGGCTGGCACTGGAAGGCGGTACGTCCGCTGATGCTGGGGCTGACGGTGCTGTCGCTGTTCGCTATCCAGCTCTACCAGGGCCAGCTCGCGCGCGCGGACCAGGCGTTCTTTCTCAAATACTTCCTGTCGAGCCAGTCGGCCATCCTGTGGATGAGCGCACTGGTGTTCCTGTCCACGCTGTTCTACTGGGTCGGGCTGGCAACGCGCTCGGACACCGGCTACAGCATCGGCAGCAAGCTGTGCTGGGGTGCGATCGTGCTGGGCTTCACCGGCATGCTGGTGCGCTGGTACGAGTCCTACCTGATCGGCACCGACATCGGCCATATCCCCATCTCGAACCTGTATGAAGTGTTCGTGCTGTTCACGCTGATCACTTCGCTGTTCTACCTGTATTACGAAGGCCACTACGGCACGCGCGCGCTCGGCCCGTTCGTGATGCTGGTGGTGTCCGCCGCGGTGGGCTTCCTGCTGTGGTACACGGTCAGCCGCAACGCGCAGGAAATCCAGCCGCTGGTGCCGGCGCTGCAGAGCTGGTGGATGAAGATCCACGTACCGGCCAACTTTATAGGCTACGGCACCTTTGCGCTGGCGGCGATGGTGTCGGTCGCGTACCTGCTCAAGCAGCGCGGCATTCTTGCCGAGCGGCTGCCGTCGCTGGAGTTGCTCGACGACGTGATGTACAAGGCCATCGCGGTCGGGTTTGCCTTCTTCACCATCGCCACCATCCTCGGCGCGCTGTGGGCGGCCGAAGCCTGGGGCGGTTACTGGAGCTGGGACCCGAAGGAGACCTGGGCACTGATCGTGTGGCTGAACTATGCGGCGTGGCTGCATATGCGGCTGATGAAGGGTCTGCGCGGCACGGTGGCTGCGTGGTGGGCGCTGGTCGGACTGCTGGTGACGACCTTTGCCTTCCTCGGCGTCAACATGTTCCTGTCCGGCCTGCACAGCTACGGCGAACTCTGACCGCCACGCACGACGGACATGGTGCGATGCAAGTAAACCTGCCTCCGGGCAGGTTTTTTTGTCTTTTTTTGCAACGTGACGGAATAAAGGCATCACATCCGGTGTTTACTGGTGGAACGGTGCCGGCTGGCGGTACCGGTTAGCATGGAGAAAAAGATCATGGCACGTGTGCGTCTTACCTCTGCAGCATCCCTCGTTCGTCCCGCCGCGCTGGCGCTTGGCTGTGCGGCTGTCCTGCTCGCCGGCTGTTCCGGCATGGGCATGGGCATGGGCGGCAGCAGCGCCGGCAACATGCCGCCCACGGTGAAGGTGACCAGTGGCGTGCTGACCGATCCGCAGGGACTGACGCTGTACACCTTCGACCGCGACACCGCCAACAGCGGCAAGAGCGCCTGCAACGGCCCCTGTGCCACCAACTGGCCGCCGCTGATGGCCGCGCCGGGCTCCAGCGTGTCAGGCCAGTACACCATCATCACCCGCGAGGACGGCGGCAAGCAGTGGGCCTACCGCGGCATGCCGCTGTACCGTTTTGCCAAGGACGCCAAGCCTGGCGACAAGACCGGCGACAACCTCAACAACGTCTGGCACGTCGCCAAGCCCTGATGGGCTGACGCCCTCGACGTACTGAAGCAAGCCACGGCATGGAAGGCTTTGAAGGCCAGCTCGTAGCGCTGGCGCCGCGGCTGCGGCGTCACGCGCGTGGCCTCACCGGCGACTCGGTACAAGCCGACGACCTGGTGCAGGACACGCTCGAGCGCGCGCTGCGCTACCGCTGGCGCTTCCGCCTGCGCCCCGGCGCCTGGTGGGGCGACGGCGCCGACGGCCTGTTGCCGTGGCTGCTGACCCTGATGCACCGGCTGCGCCTGAACAGCTTGCGCCGCAAGGACCTGGTGGTGGCCACCGATACCCTGCCCGAGGTCAGCGCGCCCGCGGCCGACCCTGGCCTGCGGCGCGACCTGCTGCAGGCGCTGGCGCAACTGCCCGAAGCCCAGCGCGCGGTGCTGCTGCTGGTCAGCCTGGAGCAACTGACCTATGCCGAGGCGGCGCGCGTGCTCGACATCCCGCAAGGCACGGTGATGTCGCGGCTGGCACGTGCGCGCGAGCAGATGCGGCGACTGCTCGACGGCGGTGTCCCCGTCCAGCCAATGGCTGTCGCCAGCTCACTGCAGCGGGTGAAATGATGTCCGCGATCCACGAAGCCGATCTCCATGCCTACGCCGACGGCCAGCTGTCCGGCGCGCGCCGCGCCGCGGTGGAAGCGTACCTGGCGCAGCACCCCGATGCAGCGGCGCAGGTCGCCGCGTGGCGCCGCCAGGCCGATGCGCTGCACGGCATGCTGGATCCCGTATTGAACGAACCGGTGCCGCTGGCCGCGCTGCCGCCCGCCCTGCATGGCGAGCCGCGCCAGGCCGGGCGCCGGCGTGCGCCGCGCTGGACCATTGCACTGGCCGCCACCTGTGCCTCGGTGGCACTGCTGGGGTTCGGGGGCGTGCTCGGCTGGATGGCCCACGGCCGCATGGGCGGCACCACCGTGACGATGGCACCCGGCGAGCGCTTTGCACGCGAGGCGCTTGCCACGCATGTGGTGTACGCGCCGGAAATGCGTCACCCGGTGGAAGTTGCCGCCAGCGACGAGGCGCACCTGATCGCGTGGTTGTCCAAGCGCATCGGCATGGCGCTGCAAGTGCCCGACCTGCGCGCGCAGGGCTTCCACCTGATCGGCGGACGGCTGGGCGTCGCCGAAGGCGGCCCGTCGGCCATCCTGATGTACGAGGCGGACGACGGCACGCGCCTGTCGCTGCAGTTGCGTCGCATGACGCAAGGCACGCCCGACACCGGATTCCGCGTCGAGCGCATGCCGGACGAAAGCGCGCGGCGGCCGGCTACCCGGCCGGCACCGATGGCGTTCTACTGGATCGACCGCGACCTCGGCTTCGCGCTGGCCGGCCCGCTCGAGCGCGCACGGCTGCTGACGCTGGCGCAGGCGGTCTACCAGCAATACCAGGGCGGCTAGCCGCCGGCGTGGCGCCTACGCCGCATCTACGCCGCACCGAAAAAAATTTGTCAGGACTGGCCGGCACGCCACGACCAAGCCCTGAGTCCAACCCTGCAAGCGCCAGGCAACGAGGAAAAACCATGTTGATTCCTTCCCCCAAATGGCTCCGTGGCGTCGATATCGCCACCGACGAGATCACTCCCCGCCATATTTTCGAGTCGCGCCGCCGCATGCTGGCGCTGGCCGCCGCGGGCACCGCCGGCGCCGCGCTGGCGCCATGGTTCGCCCGTAACGCCTGGGCGCAGGGACAGCACGGCCCGAAGCTGGCGGCTACGCCCAACAACGCCTATGTCGTGACTGAAAAGCGCACGCCCTACCAGGACGTGACCACCTACAACAACTTCTACGAGTTCGGCACCGACAAGTCCGACCCGGCGCGCAACGCCGGCACGCTGCGCCCGCGCCCATGGCAGGTGTCGGTGGAAGGGCTGGTGAAGAAGCCCAAGGTCTACGATCTGGATGAGCTGATGAAACTCGCGGCGATGGAAGAGCGCGTCTACCGCCTGCGCTGCGTTGAAGGTTGGTCGATGGTGATCCCGTGGATCGGCTATCCGCTGGCCGAGCTGATCAGGCGCGTCGAGCCGCAACCCGGCGCGAAATACGTGCAGTTCATCACGCTCGCCGACAAGAAACAGATGCCCGGCATCAGCAGCAGCGTGCTCGACTGGCCGTACAGCGAAGGCCTGCGCATGGACGAGGCGATGCATCCGCTGGCGCTGCTGACCTTCGGCCTGTACGGCGAGGTGTTGCCCAACCAGAACGGCGCGCCGGTGCGCATGGTGTTGCCGTGGAAATACGGCTTCAAGAGCGCCAAGTCGATCGTCAGGATCCGCTTTGTCGACAAGCAGCCGCCCACCAGCTGGAACCTCGCAGCGCCGCAGGAATACGGTTTCTATTCCAACGTGAACCCCGATGTCGACCACCCGCGCTGGAGCCAGGCGACCGAGCGCCGGATCGGCGAGGACCGCGGCGGCGGCTTCGGTGCGCTGTTCGCGCCCAAGCGCAAGACGCTGCCGTTCAACGGCTATGGCCAGCAGGTGGCGTCGCTGTACGAGGGCATGGACCTGAAGAAGAACTTCTGATGCGGGGTGAACGCATGGCTTCCACTTCCAACGCGGCGGCCACCGCGAGCCGCGTCGCGCGCCAGCCGGCCGGCCTGGCTGCCCTGTCGCCGCAGCGAGTGCGCGCCGTCAAGATCGTCTTGTGGCTGCTGGCGCTGCTGCCGTTCATCCGGCTGCTTTACCTCGGCGCAACGGAGCAATACGGCGCCAACCCGCTGGAGTTCGTCACCCGCTCCACCGGCACCTGGACACTGGTGATGCTGTGCCTGACGCTGGCGATCACGCCGTTGCGTCGGCTGACCGGCTGGAACTGGCTGATCAGGCTGCGCCGCATGCTGGGTTTGTTTGCGTTCTTCTATGGGTTGCAGCACTTCCTGCTGTGGATCGGCGTGGACCGCGGCTTTGACCTGGCCTACATGATCAAGGACGTGTACAAGCGTCCCTTTATCACGGTGGGCTTCACGGCCTTCGTGCTGATGGTGCCGCTGGCGCTGACGTCGACCAACGGCATGGTGCGCCGCCTGGGCGGCAAGCGCTGGCAAGCGCTGCACAGGCTGGTCTATGCGACCGCGGTGCTGGCGATCCTGCACTACTGGTGGCACAAGGCGGGCAAGAACGACTTCGGCGAAGTTTCGATCTATGCCACCGTGGTGTTCGTGCTGCTGGGGATGCGGGTCTGGTGGTGGGCGCGCAAGGGCAGGGTGCCTGATGTGCGGCAGCCGGCCGCGTAGCCGGCTGCGCTGCGGAACTCAGTCCTGCAGCAGGCGCTCGTCGCGGAACAGGTCTTCGACCAGCTCGCGCTCGCGCACCAGGTGCACGCGCGCGCCGTCCACCATTACTTCGGCGGCACGCGGGCGCGTATTGTAGTTCGAGCTCATGGTGAAGCCGTACGCACCCGCAGACATGACCGCCAGCAGGTCGCCCGACTGCACCGACAGTGCGCGGTCGCGGCCAAGCCAGTCGCCCGACTCGCACACCGGGCCGACGATGTCGTAGGTCACCGGCGCCGCGTCGCGCAGCGCGACCGGCTCGATGCGGTGGTACGCCTCGTACATCGCCGGTCGGGCCAGGTCGTTCATGGCCGCGTCGACGATGCAGAAATTCTTGGCTTCGCCGGGCTTGAGGAATTCCACCTGCGTCAGCAGCACGCCGGCATTGCCCACCAGCGAACGGCCCGGCTCGAACAGCACCTCGCGGTGGCCGTGGCCACGCGCGGCCACGCGTTCCAGCAGCGTGCTGGCAAAGCCGGTGATGTCCGGCGGGGTCTCGTCGGTATAGGTGATGCCCAGGCCGCCGCCCACATCGATGTGCTCGAGATTGATGCCCTCGCGCTCGAGCGCCTCGACCACATCCAGCACCTTGTCCAGCGCTTCCAGGTAGGGCTCGACCTCGGTGATCTGCGAGCCGATATGGCAGTCGATGCCGGTCACTTCCAGGTGCGGGAGCGCGGCCGCGGCGCGGTAGGTCGGCAGCACGTCCTCGAAGGCGATGCCGAATTTGTTGCCCTTCAGGCCGGTGGAGATGTACGGATGGGTCCTGGCATCGACATCCGGGTTGATGCGCAGCGACACGCGCGCGCGCTTGCCGACACGGCCGGCAACCTCGTTCAGGCGGTCCAGTTCCGGGATCGACTCGACATTGAAGCAGCGCACGTCGTGCGCCAGCGCCAGTTCCATCTCCGCCGCGCTCTTGCCCACGCCCGAGAACACCACTTTGCGCGCGTCGCCGCCGGCGGCCAGCACGCGCTTGAGTTCGCCGCCCGAGACGATGTCGAAGCCCGCGCCCAGCCTGGCGAACACCTGCAGCACCGCCAGGTTGGAATTGGCCTTCATGGCGTACTGGACCTGCGCCTTGCGGCCCTGGCAGGCGGCGGCGTAGGCCTGGTAAGCGGCGCTCAGCGCCGCACGCGAATAGACATAGGTGGGCGTGCCAAATTCAGCGGCGATCTGCGCCAGCGGCACCTGCTCGACGGCAAGCGCACCGTCCTGGCGATGGAAGAAAGCGGTCATGGTTATCGGGTAGTGGGGGCGGCGGGCGACGATGCCGGCTGGCTGGCCGGGCCCGGAGCGGGCGTCGGAAGCGGCACCACATCGGTGCGGCCCAGTCCGGGATCGGCCACGGTGGGCGCAGTCGGCTCGGGCGGTACCTTGGGCATGGCCAGCGGCCCGCGGATGCCGCATCCGCCCAGCAGGGGCATCGCAAGGGTGGCGGCAAACGCCGATACAATCGCAACACGACGCAGCATCGGTCGTCCTTTAGGCTGTTGGCATGGCGTTGGCGGATTCCGGCGCGATGAGGCATATCTGGCCGGGTCGACCAAGCTCTGCGCTACATGAATTGTCAACAAAAAACGCCGTTCGCGCCACGTACGCCCGGTCCGGGCAGCGGCGGCAACGGCGGTCTCGGAGTTTAGCATGCCCCCCTTGAGCGAAAGCGAGTTCCTGGCCCTGGCCACGCAGGAGCTGGACCGCATTGAAGCCGCGGTCGAAGCCGCCGCCGACGCGGCCGATGCCGATGTGGAAATCAGCCGCACCGGCAACGTGATGGAACTGGAGTTCGAGAACGGCTCCAAGATCATCATCAACAGCCAGGCGCCGATGCAGGAACTGTGGGTGGCGGCGCGCTCCGGCGGTTTCCACTTCCGCCGCGACGGCGAGCGCTGGGTCGACACGCGCAATGGCGGCGAACTGTACGCGGCACTGTCGGGCTATGTGAGCGAGCAGGCCGGCACCGCGCTCAGGCTGGGCTGAAGCCAGCGCGCGTTGCATAAGGAAAAAGCCGGCCAGGGGCCGGCTTTCTTGCTTTCTGGGGATTCTGCCGGACCGATCAGGCGCCGCCGAACATTTCCAGGATCTTCTTCTTCTCCTGCTCGGTATCCGGCGACGGTGTCGTCGTGGAATCCTCCGGCTTGCCTGGCCACGGATCGCCCAGGCCGACCGAGGCCACGCCGGCACCGCCTGCGTTTTCCTCGAAGGTCCAGTCGCCGCCCACCATCAGCACGCCTTCCGGCGCCGGCCGCTCCGGCGATTCGGGCACGCCCTTGAGCGCCTTGCTCATGTAGCCGACCCAGATCGGCAGTGCCAGTCCGCCACCGGTCTCGCGCACGCCCAGGCTCTTGGGCTGGTCGTAGCCCATCCAGGCGATCGCTACCAGGTTGGGCGTATAGCCGGCGAACCAGGCATCGACCGCATCATTGGTGGTGCCGGTCTTGCCGGCGAGGTCGTTGCGGCCCAGGCGTTGTTTGGCCGGGTTGGCAGTGCCGAAGCGGACCACGTCGCGCAGCATGGTGTCGGCGATAAACGCGGTGCGTGCGTCGAGCACGCGCACGGCATCGCTGCCGGCGCGTTGCGGATGGGTTTCGGAGATCACATTGCCGCGCGCGTCCACCACCTTCTGGATCAGGTACGGATTGACGCGGTAGCCGCCGTTGGCGAACACCGAATACGCACCCGCCATCTGCAACGGCGTGACGCTGCCCGAACCCAGCGCCATCGGCAGGTAGGCAGGGTGCTTGTCGGCCTCGAAGCCGAAGCGGGTGATGTAGTCCTGCGCATACTGCGTGCCGATCGCGCGCAGGATTCGCACCGAAACCAGGTTCTTGGACTTGGCCAGCGCGCGGCGCATGGTCATCGGGCCTTCGAAGCGGCCGTCGTAGTTCTTCGGCTCCCACACCTGGCCGCCGGTATCGGGGCCGATCGTCAGCGGCGCGTCGTTGATCACCGTGGCCGGCGAGAAGCCCTTCTCCAGCGCCGCCGAATAGATGAACGGCTTAAAGCTCGAACCCGGCTGGCGCCAGGCCTGCGTCACGCGGTTGAACTTGTTGCGGTTGAAGTCGAAGCCGCCCACCATCGAACGGATCTCGCCGTCCTGCGGGTTCAGCGACACGAACGCTGCGGCCACTTCCGGCAGTTGCGTGACCGACCAGTTGCCCTTGTCATCCTGTGTCACGCGGATGATCGCGCCGGGGCGCATCTTCATCTTGGGCTGCGCGTTTGCCGACATCGACGGCGAAATAAAGCGCAGCGTCGAGCCTTCGATGGTCGCGACCTCGCCCGACAGCAGCGTGGCCTTGACCTGCTTGGACGACACGCTGGTGACCACGGCCGAGCGCAGGTCGCCGCTGCCCGGGTGCTCGACCAGTGCATCGTCGATCGCCTGCTCGCGCTCCGCCGGATCGGATGGCAGGTCGATAAAGGCCTCGGGGCCGCGATAGCCGTGCTTGCGCTCGTAGTTCATGATGCCGGTGCGCACGGCTTCGTAGGCGGCATCCTGGTCGGGCTTGGTCAGCGTGGTGTAGACGGTCAGGCCGCGCGTATAGGTTTCTTCACGGTACTGCGCGTACATCAGCTGGCGCACGATTTCGGCGACGTACTCGGCGTGGGTCGAAAACTCGTTGCCCTCGGTGCGCACCTTCAGTTCTTCGCGCACCGCAGCGTCATATTGCTCGGGGGTTATGTAGCGCAGGTCGCGCATGCGCTGCAGGATGTATTCCTGGCGCACCTTGGCGCGGCGCGGGTTGACCACCGGGTTGTACGCCGACGGCGCCTTGGGCAGGCCGGCCAGCATTGCGGCCTCGGCCGGCGTCACGTCACGCACCGACTTGCCGAAGTACACGCGCGCGGCGCTGTCGAAGCCGTACGCGCGCTGGCCCAGGTAGATCTGGTTCATGTACAGCTCGAGGATCTGGTCCTTGTTCAGGTTGGCCTCGATCTTGTACGCCAGCAGCATCTCGTAGATCTTGCGGGTGTAGGTCTTCTCGCTCGACAGGAAGAAGTTGCGCGCCACCTGCATGGTGATGGTCGACGCACCTTGCGACAGGCCTCCGCGCAGGTTGGCCAGCCCCGCGCGCATCACGCCGACGAAGTCGACGCCGCCATGTTCGTAGAAGCGGTCGTCCTCGATCGCCAGGACGGCCTTTTTCATCACTTCCGGGATCTCGGCGATCGGCACGAAATTGCGGCGCTCTTCGCCGAACTCGCCGATCAGCACATTGTCGGCCGTATAGATCCGCAACGGGATCTTGGGCCGGTAGTCGGTGATGGTGTCCAGCGAGGGCAGGTTGGGCGCGGCCACCAGCAGCGCATAGCCGAGCAGCAGCGCGATCATGACGGCACCGGCAACAACCAGCCCCACCGCCCAGAACATGAAACGCGCCCAGATCGGGCGGCGGGCAGGATGCTTCTGTTGTGCTGTGGCCATAAGGAAAATACCTAGTCAGGGGTGCCGGGCATTATATCTTCCGGCATCGGGCGCGCCGCTCGCGCAGTGCCCCGCGCGCCGCTACCGCGCTGTTACAAGATGTAAAGCAGCGGAAGGCGGCATGCAGGGCGAAGTTACATGCAGCAAGCTTAGGCGGAAGGGAACCCGACGACCGTGGGGTTTTGGCAACGGATTGGCGAGAGCCTTCTGAAAAAGGAATCGTGGTCAGACCGGCACATTGCCACCGATGCTGGTTTTTGTGAGAATCGGCCAACATAAAAGAGCAAGTGTTTCGGTCAAGAAACAAGGCTCGCCCGATTAGAGCGTACAAGCCGGGGGCGAGTTCAAAGTCAGGGGGGTCACCTTGCGACGGGGCATTTTGTCGGGGCTTCTGCGCCGGACTACGGTCGGCGTGGATATCGGGTCATCCAGTATCAAGGTAGTCGAGTTGTCCGTCGGTGGCGGCAAGCACGACTATCGGCTGGAAAAGTGCGCCAGCGAACTGCTGGATCGCAATGCCGTTGCCGATGGCAACGTCATCAACATTGAAGCCGTCGGGATCGCGCTCAGGCGTGCGCTCGGCAAGGCCGGCATCCGTTCGAAAGACGTGGTGCTGGGCGTGCCGTCCATGCTGACCGAGTCGCAGACCGTCAGCTTGCCGGACAACCTGTCCGAGGACGAACTGTATTCGCAGGTCGAGTCCGAGGCACACCGGCTCTATCCGCCATCGCAGGCGGTCAACTTCGACTTCGCCGTGATCGGCCCCAGCGAGACCGAGGGGGGAATCGGCGTGCGCGTCACCGCGGCCAACAGCGACCGCGTGCAGGAGCGCGTGACCGCCGCCGAGATGGCCGGGCTCAAGCCGCAGGTGATGGACGTCGAAGAATACGCGGTGCAGCGGTCGATCGTGCAGATGCTGGGCGTGCCCAAGGAGATGTCCGAAGCCGATGCCCGCGCGCTGCCCGTGGTGGCGGTGGTCCACCTGGGGGGCAGCCGCTCCAAGGCGATCTTCTACCAGGGCTGGAAAGAGCTCTACGAACAGCCGCTCAACAGCTACGGCGACCAGCTCACGCAGAGCGCGGCGCGCATGTTCACGCTCGACGCGCTCAAGGCCGAGATCAAGAAGCGCAAGAACACGCTGCCCGAAGCGTGGCGCGCGCAATTGCTCAAGCCGTCGCTCGATGCGCTGGCGCTTGAAGTGCAGGCCGCGATCGGCAACTTCATCGCCAGCTCCAGCCTGGGACGCGTCGACGAGATCCTGCTGTCGGGCGGCCATGCCTCCCTGCTGGGCGTGCAGGCGGCGATCCAGCAGCAGACCAAGATCACCACCACGCTGGCGAATCCGTTCGCCAACATGGCGACCAACGCCAAGGTCAACGAGCGCTACCTGCAGCGCGACCTGCCGGCGTATATCGTCAGTGCGGGCCTGGCCTTGCGCGGCCTGCAATAACGCACCGGAGGCATTCGAATGTCCACGAACACGCTGCCTTCGGTCAACCTGCTGCCTTACCACGAAGCCCGCAAGGCGGCGCGGCGCAAGAAGGTCTATTCCATACTCGGCGGCGCGGCCACGGCGGGTGCCGCGGTCGTGCTGCTGGGCGGGCTCTATATCGACGGGCGCATCGACTCCGTGGTCGCGCTGAACCAGGTGCTGAGCGCGGAAAATGCCAGGCTCGACGGCCAGATCCGCGAGGTCAACAACCTCAAGAAGGATATCGACGCGCTGCTGCAGCGCCAGAAGGCGGTGGAAAGCCTGCAGACCGAGCGCAACCGCCCGGTGCAGCTGCTGGAAGAACTGGTGCGCCAGGTACCGGAAGGCGTCTACCTGACCAGCCTGAAGCAAACGGGCGAGGCCTTCACCATCGCCGGCGTGGCGCAGTCCAACGAGCGCATCTCCGAACTGCTGCGCAACCTTGGCGACGTGCCGTGGCTGGACAAGGCCGAGCTGGTCGAGTCCAAGGCGGTCACGATGACCAACAACCTGCGCGAGCAGCGCCGGCTGTTCGATTTCTCGATGCGCTTCGCGTACCGCGCGCCGGAGACGCCGGGCGCCAATGGCAAGCAGGGTACGTCTGGCAATCCCGCCGGCGCAGCCGCTTCAGCTCCCGCACCCGCACCCGCAGCCGCATCCGGAAAGGCAGCCTGACCATGGCGCTCAATACCGAAATCAACCTGGCCGATTTGACGAGCCAGTTCCGCGGCCTCAACCTCAACGAGCCGGAAACGTGGCCGGCCGCGCCGCGCGTGCTGTTTGCCGTGATGGCGGCGGCACTGGTGCTGCTGCTGGGCTGGCAGTTCTACTGGAGCGGCAAGTTCGACGAGCTCGACCGCCAGCGGCTGGAACAGGAAAACCTGAAGCAGGCGTACCAGTCCAAGGTGGCGCAGGTGGCCAACCTCGACGCATTGCGCGATCAGAAGAAACAGGTCGAGCAACGCGTTGCCCTGCTGGAGCGGCAGTTGCCCAACAAGACCGAGATGGACGCGCTGCTGGCCGACGTCAACCATGCCGGCGTGGCGCGTGGCCTGCAGTTCGAGCTGTTCAAGCCGCAGGCGGCAGTGCTCAAGCCTTACTTCGCCGAGATCCCCGTGAACCTGCGCGTGACTGGCCGCTATCACGAGGTGGCGCAATTCAACGCCGACGTGGCCGCGCTGTCACGGATCGTGTCGATGCAGAGCCTGCAGCTTGCCCATACCAAGGAGGGCGGACTCTCCATGGAGGCGGTCGCGATGGCGTACCGTGCGCTCGATCCTGACGAGCAGGCTGCGCAACGCAAGGCCGCTGCGGCTGCCGCCGCCGCCAAGACGGGAGGTGCCAAATGAGCCGCACTCATCGCACCTCTCGTACTCGCAGCTCGGCAATGCGGCGCCTGCAGGCATCGCCACGCGCGATGGCGGCTGCGGCGCTTGCCGTGGGCCTGCTGGGCGCCTGCGGCGCCAGCGACGAAGACGCGCTGCGCCAGTGGATGGATGCCACGCGCAACGCCCGCGCCAAGCCGCCCGAGCCGTTGCCCGAAGCCAGGCCCTACGTGGCGCGGGAATACGCCGCGGCCAACGCGCCGGAACCCTTTGCCCAGGCCAAGATCGGCGAACTGAACAAGACGCTGCCGGATTCGCCCGAAGCCGGGCGGCCGCGCCAGCCGCTCGAAGACTACCCCCTCGAGAATTTCAAGATGCTCGGGATGCTGAAGAAGCAGGGGGAGACCTTCGGCATCGTACGCGTCGATAACAAGATCCACCACGTGAAGGTGGGTCAGTATCTCGGCCAGAGTTACGGCCGGGTGGTCCGCATCACCGATCAGGAGATCGTGTTGCGCGAATTAGTCCGGGAGGGGGTATCCGAGTGGAAAGAGAAAATGACCAGCCTC
Source organism: Cupriavidus consociatus (assembly GCF_017814975.1). Classification (GTDB taxonomy): domain Bacteria; phylum Pseudomonadota; class Gammaproteobacteria; order Burkholderiales; family Burkholderiaceae; genus Cupriavidus; species Cupriavidus consociatus. The sequence goes on along the minus strand of NZ_JAGIQA010000016.1, from coordinate 114,787 downwards.
AAGCTGGAGGTGTCGGCATGACCCCCGCGCGCTGGTATCGTGCGCTCGCGGGCGCCGCAAGCGCGACGCTCGCGCTGTTGCTGCTGGTTGCCGCGCCGGCGGCACTGGCACAAAGCAACCGGATCAAGGCGGTGGACGTCAGCACGGTCGGCGAGCAGACCGTGTTCACGGTCGAACTCGAACGGCCGCTGGCGCAGAAGCCGATCGATTTCACCACGCAGAACCCGGCACGGCTCGCGATCGATTTTGCCGATACCGGCATTGCCAAAGGGCGCGCGCAGTATGACTACGGCGGCAAGCTGGTCAAGGCCGCCAACGTGCTGCAGATCGGCAACCGCACCCGCGTGATCCTCGAGCTCACCCGCAACGCCACCTACCGCACCGACCAGCGCGGCAATGTCTTCGTGGTGGCGCTGGACAATGTGGCGCCGGCGGTCAAGAACGCCGCGCCCACGTTCGCCCCGGCTGCGACGACGCCTGCGGCCGCGGCGGCGCGGCCGTCGGTGCGCCATATCGACTTCCGGCGCGGCGCGGACGGCGCCGGGCGCGTGGTGGTGGACCTGTCCTCGCGCGATTCGGGCATCAATATCGCGCAGCAGGGCAAGAACGTGGTGGTCGATTTCCTCGGCACCACGCTGCCTGACCACTTGCGGCGGCGCTTCGACGTCAGCGACTTCGGCTCGCCGGTGCAGAACATGCTTGCCTCCGATACCAACGGCAACGCGCGCCTGACTATCGAGCCGCGCGGTCACTGGGAATACAGTTCCTACCAGACCGACACGCAGTTCGTGGTGGAAGTGCGGCCCGTCAAGGAAGACCCGACCAAGCTGATCAGCGGTCCGGGCTACCGTGGCGAGCGCCTGTCGCTGAACTTCCAGAACATCGACATCCGTTCGCTGCTGCAGGTGTTTGCGGACTTTACCAACCTGAACATCATCACCAGCGAAAGCGTGCAGGGCAATATCACGCTGCGGCTCAAGGATGTGCCGTGGGACCAGGCCCTGCAGATCGTGATGGATGCCAAGGGGCTGGCCTCGCGCCGCAATGGCAATGTGCTGTGGGTGGCGCCCAAGGCGGAACTCCAGACCAAGGAAAAGCTCGAGCTCGAGTCGCAGCAACAGATCAATGACCTCGAGCCGATCCGCAGCCAGGTGTTCCAGCTCAACTACCAGCGCGCCGAAGACGTGCGCCGGATGCTGCTGGGCATGGGTGCCGGCGGCGGCGCAGCGGCCCCAGCCGGCGTGGCGGGGGCCGCGGGCGGCGCGGGCGCCAGTGCGCGCATGTTGTCCAAGCGCGGCTCGCTGACTGCCGATGCGCGCACCAACCAGCTGTTCGTGTCGGATATCGCCAGCAAGCTGGAAGAGGTGCAGAGCTTTATCGGCAAGATCGACATCCCGGTGCGCCAGGTCATCATCGAGGCGCGCATCGTCGAGGCCACCGATTCCTTCAGCCGCAACCTCGGCGTGAAGCTGGGCTTTGCCGGACAGTACAACAACGCGAGGGTCGGCAATACCTATAACAACGTGCTGCCGGGCGCGACCTCGGACAACGGCCCGTTCCTGAGCCTGCCGGCCGCCTCGATCAACGGCACCAATCCGGCCAATGTCGCGGTCAGCCTGTTCAACAGCGCCGCCACCCGCTTCCTGGCGCTGGAGCTGTCGGCACTCGAGGCTGACGGCAAGGGCAAGATCATCTCCAGCCCGCGCGTGGTCACGGCCAACAACATCAAGGCGCTGATCGAGCAGGGCACCGAGCTGCCGTACCAGGCCGCCACCTCAAGCGGCGCCACCTCGGTGCAGTTCCGCAAGGCCAACCTGAAGCTCGAAGTGACGCCGCAGATCACGCCTGAAGGCAATGTGCTGCTGGATGTGGACGTCAACAAGGACAGCGTCGGCATCCAGACGACGTCGGGGTTTGCCATCGACACCAAGCACGTTCAGACGCAGGTGCTGGTGGAAAACGGCGGCACCGTGGTGATCGGCGGCATCTACACGCAGACCGAGTCCAACGACACCGACAAGGTGCCGCTGCTGGGCGATATTCCGGTGCTGGGCTACCTGTTCAAGAACAACGCCAAGGTCCGCAACCGGACCGAGCTGCTGGTGTTCCTGACGCCGCGGATCCTGAACGAAAACGTGTCGCTGCGATGATTGCACCGGGGGTTTGACGCCGGATACAGTAGACTGGCAGGCCGCATCGACCGATGCGGCCTTTTTTGTTGCCGCCGGACTGGACCGGTGGCCAGCCAGGCCAGGAGGAGGCCGGCATGCGCGGCAAGACACGCGGGATGTGGCTGATGCTGCATCCGGCACTTGCCGTGCGCACCACAACATAAGAAGATGATGCAGTTCCTAACCGGGGAGGGCGGCACAGGCGCCGCGCTCCCGAACGACAGTCCCGTGACAGCCTCTGCGACAGGGTCGGCACCAAGCCCGCACCCCGATCGACAGGAATCCGACCGACCGGAATCCGATCGACCCAATCTCTTTTTCGTCGGCCTGATGGGCGCCGGCAAGACTACCGTGGGTCGCACGGTGGCGCGGCGTCTGCATTATCCGTTTTTCGATTCCGATCACGAGATCGAAGCGCACTGTGGCGTGCGCATCCCGGTGATCTTCGAGGTCGAGGGCGAAGCCGGCTTCCGCGACCGCGAAGCCGCGATGATCCGCGAACTGGCCGGGCGCCAGGGCATCGTGCTGGCTACCGGCGGCGGCGCGGTGCTGCGCGCCGAAAACCGTGAGGTGCTGAAAGCCCGCGGCACCGTGGTCTATCTGCGCGCGAGCCCCCACGACCTGTGGCTGCGCACCCGCCATGACCGCAACCGCCCGCTGCTGCAGACCGAAGACCCCAAGGGCAAGCTTGAGGCGCTGTACGCCCAGCGCGACCCGCTCTACCGCGAGGTGGCGGATTTCATTATCGAAACCGGCAAGCCTTCGGTGGCGCAGCTTGCTAATATGGTGTTGATGCAACTTGAAATGGCCGGCTTTGCGATCGATCCCGCGCAACCGGCGCCGCAGGACCCCACCCATCCATGATCACGCTTGAAGTCGACCTGGGAGCGCGCAGCTACCCCATCCATATCGGTACCGGCCTGCTCGACAACGCCGAGCTGCTGCGCCCGCACGTGCGCGGCCAGCACGCCGTCATCGTCACCAACGAGACCGTGGGGCCGCTCTACGCGGCGCGCGTCGAGGCCAGCCTGAAGTCGCTCGGCAAGACCGTGCGCACGGTCACGCTGCCCGACGGCGAAGCCTTCAAGCAGTGGGAAACGCTGAACCTGATCTTCGACGCGCTGCTGCACGCCGGCGCCGACCGCAAGACCACGCTGGTCGCGCTGGGCGGCGGGGTTGTGGGCGACATGACCGGGTTTGCCGCCGCCTGCTATATGCGCGGCGTGCCGTTCATCCAGGTGCCGACCACGCTGCTGTCGCAGGTGGATTCGTCGGTGGGCGGCAAGACCGGCATCAACCACCCGCTCGGCAAGAACATGATCGGCGCGTTCCACCAGCCCAACGCGGTGATCGCCGATATCGACACGCTGCGCACGCTGCCCCCGCGCGAACTGGCCGCCGGCATGGCCGAGGTGATCAAGCACGGTGCCATCGCCGACGCCGAGTACTTTGCCTGGATCGAGCGCAATATCAAGGCGCTGAACGACTGCGATCCCGAGCTGATGGCGGTGGCGGTGCAACGCTCGTGTGAAATCAAGGCCGGCGTGGTGGCGCAGGACGAGCGCGAGGGCGGCCTGCGCGCCATCCTCAACTTTGGCCACACCTTCGGCCATGCGATCGAGGCCGGCATGGGCTACGGTGCCTGGCTGCACGGCGAGGCGGTGGGCTGCGGCATGGTGATGGCCGCCGACCTGTCGCACCGGCTCGGCTTTATCGATACCGAGACCCGCGCCCGCATCCGCGAACTGACGCTGGCAGCCAACCTGCCGGTGGTGGCGCCGGAACTGGGCACCGACCGTTATATCGAAATGATGAAGGTCGACAAGAAGGCCGAGGCTGGCAGCATCAAGTTCATCCTGCTAAAGAAGCTCGGCGAGGCGTTCATCACCACGGTGCCGGACGCCGACCTGCATGCCACGTTGCAGCACGCGGTGCTTAAACCTCCCACCGAGGCCACGGTCGCTTGACTGACCGGTTATGCCTCGCAACCCAGGCCCCCAAACCTCCAGCCAACGGATTGCCGCATGACCGACTTCGAAAGCCACCTCGCCCCATACGCCGCCCGCTCCGCGCAGACGCGCGGGCGAGTGCACGCCGAACCCGCGTCGCAGTCGCGCAGCGAATTCCAGCGCGACCGGGACCGCGTCATCCACAGCACCGCGTTCCGGCGGCTCGAATACAAGACCCAGGTCTTCGTCAACCATGAAGGGGACCTGTTCCGCACCCGGCTGACCCATAGCCTGGAGGTGGCGCAGATCGCCCGCTCGATCGCGCGCAACCTGCGGCTCAACGAAGACCTGGTCGAAGCCATCTCGCTGGCGCACGACCTTGGCCATACCCCTTTCGGCCACGCCGGGCAGGATGCGCTCAACGCCTGCATGAAGAACCATGGCGGCTTCGAGCACAACCTGCAGAGCTTGCTGGTGGTGGACGAGCTGGAAGAGCGCTATGGCGGCTTCAATGGCCTGAACCTGACGTTCGAGACGCGCGAGGGCATCCTGAAGCATTGCTCGCGCGTCAATGCCGCGGCGCTGGGCGAGCTGGGCCGGCGCTTCCTGGAGGGCACGCAGCCGTCGCTGGAGGCGCAGCTTGCCAACCTGGCCGACGAGATCGCCTACAACAACCACGATATCGACGATGGCCTGCGCTCCGGCCTGCTTACGCTGGAGCAGCTCGACGAGGTCCCGATGTGGGCGCGCCACCACGCGGAGGTGGCCGATGCCTTCCCCGGCGTGAATGGCCGGCGCGCCATCAACGAGACCGTTCGGCGCATGATCAATACGCTGATCGTCGACCTGATCGAGACCACCAGCCGCAATATCGCCGCCGCCAATCCTCGCAATATCGACGCGGTGCGAGCCGCCGGCCCGCTGGTGGGCTTCAGTCCCCAACTGCATGAGGAAGCCGCGGCATTGAAGCGCTTCCTGTTCCGGCACCTGTACCGGCATTACCTCGTCATGCGGATGTCGGCCAAGGCCCAGCGCATTGTCGGCGACCTGTTCGGGGCTTTCATGTCCGATCCTCGCCTGCTGCCGCCGCAGTACCAGGCCGGCCACGGCGCCGACCAGCCTCGGCTGATCGCGCATTACATCGCCGGCATGACGGACCGCTATGCGATCCGCGAGCACCGGCGCATCTTCGCGGTCAGCGAGGGCAACTGACGCAAGGAAGGGGCGTGGCCCTTCAGATAATTGGGGACGGATCAGGCTATCATGCGGGCATCGACGCTCGCATGACCTGACATGGCTCGCCTTCCCCGTTTCTCCCCCACCGGCTTTCCCGCCCTGGTGTTGCAGCGAGGCAACAACCGCCAGGACGTCTTCCTCGGCCCGGACGACTACCTGCACTACCTCGACTGCCTGCGCATGGCCGCGCGCGAGCATGACCTTGCGGTCCATGCCTATGCGCTGCGGCCCAATCATGTCCATCTTGTCGCGACGCCCAAGGGTCCGGATTCCCTCAGCCTGACCATGCAGGCGGTCGGCCGCCGCTATGCCCGCTACTTCAATCGTGTCGCCAATCGCACCGGCACGCTCTGGGAGGGACGCTTCCGCTCGGCCGTATTCGAACCGGCGCCCTGGATGCTGCCGGCCATGCTGTATGTCGAAGGCAACGCGCTGCGCGCGGGAGAGGTGTCGACCCCCGAGGCGGATCGCTGGAGCAGCTACCGTCATCACGCCGGTATTGAGGCGAGCCCGTTTGTGAGCGACCACTCCGTATATTGGGAACTGGGCAATACCCCGTTCGAGCGCCAGTCGAACTACCGCATGCTGACCGCCGAGGGGCTTTCCGGCCGCGCGCTCCAGACTCTGCGAAGCCACGCCCACAGCGGATGGCCCCTCGGCGACGAGGCATTCCTGGCGCAACTTGAGCGTGGCGCCACGCGACGGGTTCAGCCGTTGCCGAAAGGACGCCCCAAAAAGGTGCAATCCAATCCAGACGACGTGATGCCGGCCACGCAAAAATAATGTGTCCCCATTTAATCAAATCACCGAAACGGTGCGATATTAAATGTGTTCTGACCCCATTTAAAATTTTTGCGGGGTTTTCAGGTTTCCCATATAGTTGCTCCACCCACAGTCATTGTGCGGCGCGTCACGCTCGTGTACGCCGCTGCGGCCCGCAGACAGCTTCGTCCCCATTTCCCTTCCCGCCGGTCCACCGGTTTGGGTGGATATAAAGAAAGCGCGCGGTCCCCGTTCCGGTCGTCCAGCAGTTCGCGCAGCCTTCACCGGAATTCAGCCCGTGGACCAAATGAAGAACCTTTCGGCCCAAGCGCAGACCAGCGAGCAAATCAGCGAGTCTTCTTCCGCCCTCGACCTGCGTCCGCAGGCCCAAGGCATGTACGACCCCACCAACGAGCATGACGCCTGCGGCGTCGGCATGGTGGCGCACATCAAGGGCAAGAAGTCCCACGAGATCATTTCCCAGGGCCTGAAGATCCTCGAGAACCTGGACCACCGGGGCGCGGTCGGCGCGGACGCGCTGATGGGCGACGGTGCCGGTATCCTGATCCAGATTCCGGACCAGTTCTACCGCGAAGAAATGGCTGCGCAGGGAGTTAGCCTGCCGCCCGCCGGCGAATACGGCGTCGGCATGATCTTCCTGCCGAAGGAACACGCGTCGCGACTGGCCTGCGAGCAGGAACTGGAGCGCACGGTCCGCCTGGAAGGCCAGGTCGTGCTGGGCTGGCGCGACGTGCCGGTGGACTGCAACATGCCGATGTCTCCGACGGTGCGCAAGACCGAGCCGGTGATCCGCCAGATCTTCATCGGTCGCGGCCGCGACATCATGACCACGGACGCGCTGGAACGTAAGCTCTACGTCATCCGCAAGACCGCCAGCCACGCCATCCAGGCGCTCAAGCTCAAGCACGGCAAGGAATACTTCGTGCCGTCGATGTCGGCCCGTACCGTGGTGTACAAGGGCCTGCTGCTGGCCAACCAGGTCGGCGAGTACTACCTGGACCTGCAGGACCAGCGCGCCGTGTCGGCCCTGGCCCTGGTGCACCAGCGCTTCTCGACCAACACCTTCCCGGCCTGGGAACTGGCCCACCCGTACCGCATGGTCGCCCACAACGGCGAAATCAACACGGTCAAGGGCAACGTCAACTGGATCAACGCCCGTACCGGCGCGATCTCGTCGCCGGTGCTGGGCGACGACCTGCCCAAGCTGTGGCCGCTGATCTACCCGGGCCAGTCCGACACGGCATCGTTCGACAACTGCCTCGAACTGCTGACGATGGCCGGCTACCCTCTCGTCCACGCGATGATGATGATGATCCCGGAAGCCTGGGAACAGCACACGCTGATGGACGACAACCGTCGCGCCTTCTACGAGTACCACGCCGCCATGATGGAGCCGTGGGACGGCCCCGCCGCGATCTGCTTCACCGATGGCCGCCAGATCGGCGCCACGCTGGACCGCAACGGCCTGCGCCCGGCACGTTTCTACGTGACCGAGGACGACGTCGTGGTGCTGGCCTCGGAAGCCGGCGTGCTGCCGTTCCCCGAGTCGCGCATCGTCGAGAAGTGGCGCCTGCAGCCGGGCAAGATGTTCCTGATCGACATGGAGCAGGGCCGCATCATCGACGACAAGGAACTCAAGGACAACCTGGCCAACGCCAAGCCGTACAAGAGCTGGATCGACGCCGTCCGGATCAAGCTGGACGAGATCGACGCCAAGCCGGAAGACGTCGCCGCCGAGAAGAAGCCGGTGGCCAAGCTGCTGGATCGCCAGCAAGCCTTCGGCTACACCCAGGAAGACGTCAAGTTCCTGATGGCGCCGATGGCGCTGGCCGGCGAAGAAGCCACCGGCTCGATGGGCAACGACTCGCCGCTGGCGATCCTGTCGTCCAAGAACAAGACGCTGTACCACTACTTCAAGCAGCTGTTCGCGCAGGTCACCAACCCGCCGATCGACCCGATCCGCGAGAACATGGTGATGTCGCTGGTGTCGTTCATCGGCCCGAAGCCGAACCTGCTGGAGCTGAACAACATCAACCCGCCGATGCGCCTCGAAGTGTCCCAGCCCGTGCTGGACTTCAAGGACATCGCCAAGATCCGCAACATCGAGCACTACACCGGCGGCAAGTTCCGTTCGTATGAACTGAACATCTGCTACCCGACCGCGTGGGGCAAGGAAGGCATCGAAGCGCGCCTGGCCTCGCTGTGCGCCGAAGCCGTCGATGCGGTGCGTTCGGGCTACAACATCCTGATCGTGACCGACCGCCCGGTGGATGCCGACCATGTCGCCATCCCGGCTCTGCTGGCCACGTCCGCGATCCACCACCACCTGGTGGAGAAGGGCCTGCGCACGTCCACCGGCCTGGTAGTCGAGACCGGCACCGCGCGTGAAGTGCATCACTTCGCACTGCTGGCCGGCTACGGCGCGGAAGCCGTGCACCCGTACCTGGCGATGGAAACCCTGGCCGACATGGCCAGCGGCCTGTCGGGCGACCTGTCGCCGGAGAAGGCGGTCAAGAACTTCGTCAAGGCGGTCGGCAAGGGCCTGTTCAAGGTGATGTCCAAGATGGGCATCTCCACCTACATGTCGTACACCGGCGCGCAGATCTTCGAAGCCATCGGCCTGTCGCGCGAACTGGTGCAAAAGTACTTCCACGGCACGCCGTCGAACGTCGAGGGCATCGGCATCTTCGAAGTGGCCGAGGAAGCGCTGCGCCTGCACACGGACGCCTTCGGCAACAGCCCGGTGCTGGAGAACATGCTGGACGCCGGCGGCGAGTACGCCTTCCGCATCCGCGGCGAAGAGCACATGTGGACCCCGGACTCGATCGCCAAGCTGCAGCACTCGGTGCGCGCCGACGACGGCAAGGGCGCCTACCAGACGTACAAGGAATACGCCAACATCATCAACGACCAGAGCAAGCGCCACATGACGCTGCGCGGTCTGTTCGAGTTCAAGGTCGATCCGGCCAAGGCGATTCCGCTGGAAGAAGTCGAGCCCGCCAAGGAGATCGTGCGGCGTTTCGCCACCGGCGCGATGTCGCTCGGCTCGATCTCGACCGAAGCCCATGCCACGCTGGCCGTGGCGATGAACCGCATCGGCGGCAAGTCGAACACCGGCGAAGGCGGCGAAGACGAGAAGCGCTATCGCAATGAACTGCGCGGCATCCCCATCAAGCAGGGCGACAGCCTGAAGAGCCTGCTCGGCGACGTGGTCGAGGCCGACCTGCCGCTGCAGGATGGCGACTCGCTGCGCTCGAAGATCAAACAGGTGGCGTCGGGCCGCTTCGGCGTGACCGCCGAGTACCTGGCTTCCGCAGACCAGATTCAGATCAAGATGGCGCAGGGCGCCAAGCCGGGCGAAGGCGGCCAGCTGCCGGGCCACAAGGTCTCGGACTACATCGGCAAGCTGCGTTACTCGGTGCCGGGCGTGGGCCTGATCTCGCCGCCGCCGCACCATGACATCTACTCGATCGAGGACCTGGCGCAGCTGATCCACGACCTGAAGAATGTCAACCCGTCGTCGGATATCTCGGTCAAGCTGGTGTCCGAAGTGGGCGTCGGCACGGTGGCCGCGGGCGTGTCCAAGGCCAAGGCGGATCACGTCGTGATCGCGGGCCATGATGGCGGCACCGGCGCCTCGCCGTGGTCGTCGATCAAGCACGCCGGCACGCCGTGGGAGCTGGGCCTGGCCGAGACGCAGCAGACGCTGCTGCTCAACGGCCTGCGCAACCGCATCCGCGTGCAGGCTGACGGCCAGATGAAGACCGGCCGCGACGTCGTCATCGGCGCGCTGCTGGGCGCCGACGAATTCGGCTTCGCCACGGCACCGCTGGTCGCCGAGGGCTGCATCATGATGCGCAAGTGCCACCTGAACACCTGTCCGGTGGGTGTGGCCACGCAGGATCCGCAGCTGCGCAAGAAGTTCCAGGGCAAGCCGGAGCACGTGGTCAACTTCTTCTTCTTTGTTGCCGAAGAAGCCCGCGAGATCATGGCCCAGCTGGGCATCCGCACCTTCGACGAGCTGATCGGCCGCGCCGACCTGCTCGACACCAAGGCTGGCATCGAGCACTGGAAGGCGCGCGGCCTGGACTTCAGCCGCATCTTCCACCAGGTGTCGCTGGGCGCGGACGTGCCGCTGTACCACACCGACGTGCAGGATCACGGCCTGTCGCAGGAAGCCGGCAAGGCGCTGGACCACGTGCTGATCGCCAAGGCCCGCCCGGCGATCGAGAAGGGCGAGCGCGTGTCGTTCATCCAGCCGGTCAAGAACGTCAACCGCACCGTCGGCGCGATGCTGTCCGGCGTGGTGGCCAAGCAGTACGGCCACGAAGGCCTGCCCGACGACACCATCCACATCCAGCTTCAAGGCACGGCCGGCCAGTCGTTCGGCGCGTTCCTGGCGCATGGCATCACGCTGGACCTGGTGGGCGACGGCAACGACTATGTCGGCAAGGGCCTGTCGGGCGGCCGCGTGATCGTGCGTGCCCCGCACGAGTTCCGCGGCGATCCGACCCGCAACATCATCGTCGGCAACACCGTGCTGTACGGTGCCATTGCCGGTGAAGCGTTCTTCAACGGCGTGGCCGGCGAGCGCTTTGCGGTGCGCAACTCCGGCGCCGTGGCGGTGGTGGAAGGCACCGGCGACCACGGTTGCGAGTACATGACCGGCGGCACGGTGGTGGTGCTGGGCGGCACCGGCCGCAACTTCGCGGCCGGGATGTCGGGCGGCGTGGCCTACGTCTATGACGAGGACGGCCTGTTCGACAAGCGCTGCAATACCTCGATGGTGGCGCTGGAAGCGGTGCTGGCCTCGGCCGACCAGGAGAAGGGCCAGCCCCAGGCTTCGTGGCACAAGGTCGACGGCAAGCGCGTGCTGGATGAAGTCATCCTGCGCAACCTGATCGAGCAGCACTTCCGCTACACCGGTTCCGAGCGCGCCAAGGCGCTGCTGGCTGACTGGACCACGGCACGCCGCAAGTTCGTCAAGGTCTTCCCGACCGAGTACAAGCGCGCGCTGGGCGAGATGTACGCCAAGGAACAGGCAGCCCGCGACAGCGACCGCGAAGCCATCGCGGCCTGAGCGCAGCAAACCAACGTAGCGATGGGCCGCGGCAAGCCGCGGCGGCCCTGACAAGATACTGACCCCACCGCAGGGCCGGCGAAGCCGCCGGTCCCGCGCAGCATGACCAAGGACGCAACATGGGTAAGGCGACTGGCTTTCTCGAATTTCCGCGCCAGAATGAGGGCTACGAACCGGTAGTCAAGCGCGTGAAGCACTACAAGGAATTCGTGTTCGCGCTGTCCGACAGCGAAGCGAAGCTCCAGGGTGCGCGCTGCATGGACTGCGGCATCCCGTTCTGCAACAACGGCTGCCCGGTCAACAACATCATCCCCGACTTCAACGACCTGGTGTACCGCCAGGACTGGAAGTCGGCGATCGAGGTGCTGCACCAGACCAACAACTTCCCCGAGTTCACCGGCCGCATCTGCCCGGCACCGTGCGAGGCCGCCTGCACGCTGGGCATCAACGAGCTGCCCGTGGGCATCAAGTCGATCGAGCACGCCATCATCGACAAGGCCTGGGAAGAAGGCTGGGTGGCACCGCAGCTGCCGCGCCACAAGACCGGCAAGACCGTCGCCGTGGTCGGCTCCGGCCCCGCCGGCATGGCTGCCGCGCAGCAGCTGGCACGTGCCGGCCATGACGTGACCGTGTTCGAAAAGAACGACCGCATCGGCGGCCTGCTGCGCTACGGCATCCCCGACTTCAAGATGGAGAAGTCGCTGATCGACCGCCGCATGGAACAGATGCAGGCAGAAGGCGTGACCTTCCGCGCCGGCGTGATGGTGACCGATGGCGAACTGCCGGCCGGTATCAAGAACTATGCGCGTGAAACCATCTCGGCCCAGGCCCTGATGGACCAGTTCGACGCCGTGGTGCTGGCAGGCGGCGCGGAAGTGCCGCGCGACCTGCCGGTACCGGGCCGCGACCTGAACGGCATCCACTTCGCGCTGGAAATGCTGATTCCGCAGAACAAGGAAGTGGCTGGCGATGGCGCCAACGACATCCGCGCCGAAGGCAAGAACGTGATCGTGATCGGTGGCGGCGATACCGGTTCGGACTGCGTGGGCACGTCCAATCGCCACGGCGCCACCTCGGTGACCCAGTTCGAACTGCTGCCGCAGCCGCCGGAAGAAGAGAACAAGCCGCTGGTGTGGCCGTACTGGCCGATCAAGCTGCGCACCTCGTCCTCGCACGATGAAGGCTGCGAGCGCGACTGGTCGGTCGCCACCAAGGAATTCATCGGCGAGAACGGCAAGGTCACCGCGCTGAAGGCTTGCCGCGTCGAGTGGAAGGATGGCCGCATGCAGGAAGTGGAAGGCAGCGAGTTCATCCTGCCGGCCGACCTGGTGCTGCTGGCGATGGGCTTCACCAACCCGGTGGGCTCGATGCTGGAAGCCTTCGGCGTCGACACCGATGCACGCAAGAACGCCAAGGCCGCGACCGAGGGCGAGCGCGCGTACCACACCAACGTGCCCAAGGTGTTCGCCGCCGGTGACGTGCGCCGTGGCCAGTCGCTGGTGGTGTGGGCCATCCGCGAAGGCCGCCAGGCCGCGCGTTCGGTCGATGCGTTCCTGATGGGGCATACCGACCTGCCGCGCTGATCCGCAGGTCACTGCCGCAACAAAAAAGCCCGCCCGGCGCAAGCCGGCGGGCTTTTTTTCGTTGCGGACGCGGCGCTGCGGCGGGCCTCAGCCGGCTAGCGTCTTTTCCATCAGGACCGCGGCCGCACCATAGTCCGCCAGCTTGCGGGCGTGCCGCGCAGCGGTCTCCGCCGCCACTGGCGCGTACCCGAGCCTGCGCCACCACGGCGCCGCCGACTGTACGGCAATCAGCCGCGAATGCTGCAGTCTGGCTGCCACCGCGGCCGCCTGCGCCGCCGCGTACAGGCGTGGCGCCAGCCCGCGGCTGCGGCCCGCGGGCGCCACGGCCATGTCGTGGACGAACCATGTCAGGGACGCCGGCGTTGGCGCCTGGCGCCAGCCGTCGTCGAGCACGCCATCGAGCGGGGGCAGGCTGGTCTCGGGCCAGGCGTGGGTGAACAGGTAGGCGGCCAGGGCACCGGGCCGGTGCGGATCGTCGGCGACCCAGCAGGTGGTGGGGGAGAGCGCCAGCCGGCTGGCCAGCGCGTCGCAGCTTTCCAGCAGCACCTCGGTATAGCAGGTGGCCTGCACGTCCATCACGGCGGGCAGGTCGGCGGCCACCATGGGCCGCAGGGGAAACATCGTCATCGCGCGATTATAGACCGCGGCCCATGCCGGTTCGGGTTGGAGGCGGGGCTGCCGCCGGACCTGGCAATGGCGCGTTTGGCAAGGCTGGGCAAGGCCTTCAGGGTTCTCCCGGCTATGGTTTACGTGCCTGTGGCCGTCCGGGCAATGTACTTACAATTTTCAAAAAACAACTCACGGAAACCGCCTCGCGAATCCTTTTTCCCCAGAACCAGCTCGCCGTCCCCTCAGGGGATGGGTGGGAGGAAATTGATGACCGAAGTGCGCAATATGCCGCAGCTTTGGCGAGGTAAAGCAAAGCTAGCGTCGTGGCAATCCGCATGGGCGTTGCTCCGGCGCTGGCTCAAGCCTTTCCTGTGCCTCTATGTCCTGGGCTGTGCCACGCTCGCGCTCGCCGTGCCCGCGACGCCGGCGATAGCCGGGCCGCAGCTGGTACGCAGCATGTCGTTCCCGAACCGGCCGATGCGCCTGATCGTGCCGTTCCCGGCCGGCGGCGTGGCCGACGCGGTCGCCCGTCTGCTGGCGGAGCGCCTGTCGGAGCGGCTTGGCGTGCCGATGGAGGTCGACAACCGCCCCGGCGCAGCCGGTACCACCGCCGGCGATGTCGTCGCCAAGGCCAGTTCGGACGGGCATACGCTGCTGTTCCACCAGGCCAACATGCTGATCCAGCCGGGCCTGGAGCCCGTGCCCTATGACGTGGTGCGCGATTTCACCCCGGTGGCGCGGGTCGCCACCACACCGCTGTTCCTGGTGATCGACGCCCGGCTGCCGATGCGTACGACGGAGCAATGGATGACCGCGGTGAAATCCAGCCCGGCTTCCTACAGCTACGGCTATGGCCAGCCGGGCAGCCCTTCGCACCTGTACGCCGAGTACGCCGTGCGCGGCATCCGCAACGGCGTGCCGCTGGTCACCGCCAAGGGCGAGGCCGCGGTGGTGCAGGAGATGCTTGCCGGCCGGATCAGCGCCTGCTTCTGTTCGTTCGCCGCGGTGCAGAGCCAGGTCCGCAGCGGCGGGCTGCGGCTGATCGGCGTGACCGGCGTGGCCCGCTCGCCGCTGGCGCCGCTGGTGCCGACGCTGCAGGAGTCGGGGCTGGAAGGGTATGCGGCCGCGGCCTGGTTCGGCGTGATGGCGCCCGCCAAGACGCCGCGGGCGATCGTTTCGCGGCTGGCAGTCGAGCTCGATGCGGTGATGTCCGAGCGCGAGGTGCGCTCACGGCTGCAGGCCGCCGGACTGACCACGCTGCGCGATTCGCCGGAGGCCTTTGCCACGGCCATCCGTTCAGAATCGATCCAGTGGCAGGTCATCCTGCGGGACGTCAGCCAGGTGCAAGAACCCTGAAGCGAGAGTTTTCGCTCGCAGAATAAGACGCTTTCCTATTGCATCGGTCGGCAGCGATGTGGTGCCCGGCACACGGGTGCCAGCAGGGCTAGGTAGTACACCTTATAATGCGCCCCTGTCCCGACCGGTGCCAACGTGACCGACCCTGCTCAAAACCTCGTCGAACTGAATGCGGTGGATTTCGCTTATGCGGACCACGGCAAGCCCATCCTGTCCGGCCTCACCATGCAATTCCCGCGTGGCAAGGTGATCGCGGTGATGGGCGGTTCGGGGTGCGGCAAGACCACGGTGCTGCGGCTGATCGGCGGCCAGGTGCGCCCGCAGGCGGGCTCGGTCCGCTTCGACGGCACCGATATCCACCGGCTCGATACCCGCGGACTGTATGCGGTACGGCGCCAGATGGGCATGCTGTTCCAGTTCGGCGCGCTGTTTACCGATCTGTCGGTCTTCGACAATGTGGCCTTTCCGCTGCGCGAGCATACCGACCTGCCGGATTCGATGATCCGCGACCTGGTGCTGATGAAGCTGAACGCGGTCGGCCTGCGCGGCGCCCGCGGCCTGATGCCGTCGCAGATCTCCGGCGGCATGGCGCGGCGCGTGGCGCTTGCGCGCGCGATCGCGCTCGATCCCGCGCTGCTGATGTATGACGAGCCCTTCGCCGGCCTCGACCCGATCTCGCTCGGCCTGACCGCCCGCCTGATCCGCAGCCTCAACGACGCACTCGGCGCGACCACGATCATCGTCTCGCACGACGTGCACGAGACCTTCCAGATCGCCGACTACGTGTATTTCATTGCCGACGGGCGCATCGCCGCGCAGGGCGAGCCCGAGGCGCTGCGCGCCTCCACCGACCCGTTCGTGCACCAGTTCGTCCACGCCGAGGCGGACGGCCCGGTGCCGTTCCACTACCCGGGACCGTCGCTGGCCGAAGACTTTGCCGGAGGCGCGCGGTGATCGGTTTCCTTGCCACCATCGGCGCGGCGGTGCGCCGCAGCGTGACTGGCCTGGGCCATGCCACGCGTATGTTCCTGACCGTGCTGGGCCTGTCGCCGGCGCTGCTGCGCCGCTTCCGGCTGGTGACCGACCAGGTTTTCTTTGTCGGCAACCTGTCGCTGGTGATCATCGCCGTGTCTGGCCTGTTCGTCGGCTTCGTGCTCGGGCTGCAGGGCTATTACACGCTGAACCGCTACGGCTCGGAGCAGGCGCTGGGCCTGCTGGTGGCGCTGTCGCTGGTGCGCGAACTGGGGCCGGTGGTGACCGCGCTGCTGTTTGCGGGCCGCGCCGGCACCTCGCTGACCGCCGAGATCGGCCTGATGAAGGCGGGCGAGCAACTGACCGCGATGGAAATGATGGCGGTGAACCCGCTGCAGCGCGTGGTCGCGCCGCGTTTCTGGGCGGGCGTGATCGCCATGCCGGTGCTGGCGGCGATCTTCAGCGCGGTGGGCATCCTGGGCGGCTACGTGGTCGGCGTGCAGCTGATCGGGGTCGACGCCGGCGCTTTCTGGTCGCAGATGCAGGGCGGCGTCGACGTGCGCGCCGACGTGCTCAATGGCGTGATCAAGAGCTTTATTTTCGGCATAGCCGTGACGTTCATCGCCTTGTACCAGGGTTTCGAGGCCAAGCCGACGCCCGAAGGCGTCTCGCGCGCGACCACCCGCACCGTGGTGATCGCGTCGCTGGCGGTACTGGGGCTGGATTTCCTGCTGACCGCGCTGATGTTCAGCAACTGAGGCTGGGCCAGGGGCGCGGGCGAGACTGACAAAAAAGGCAGCGACAAGACACTACGGGGTTGAAGAAGAGAATCCGATGAAAAAGATCACACTCGATTTCTGGGTGGGGCTGTTCGTGGCGGCGGGGTTTGTGGCCCTGCTGTTCCTGGCCCTCAAGGCGGGAAACATGAGCGCCTTCACCTTCCAGGACACTTACAGCGTGCAGGCCCGCTTCGACAATATCGGCGGGCTCAAGCCGCGCGCGCCGGTCAAGAGTGCCGGCGTGGTGGTCGGGCGTGTCGCGGCGATCCGCTTCGACGACAAGACCTACCAGGCCACCGTCGAGATGAATCTGGAGAAGCGCTACCAGTTTCCCAAGGACACCTCGGCCAAGATCCTGACTTCGGGCCTGCTGGGCGAGCAGTACATCGGCCTGGAAGCCGGTGGCGACACCGCGATGCTGGCCGATGGCGCCCGCATCACCATGACGCAATCCGCGGTGGTGCTCGAAAACCTGATCGGCCAGTTCCTATACAACAAGGCGGCGGATGCCGGTGCCAGCGGCTCGCCCGCGGCCGGCGCCAGCGCGCCGGCGCTGGGTGGGGATGCCAAATGAGCGTTCCCCCCGTCAAGCCGGGCCGCGCCGCGCGCCGCCCGGTGGCAGGCCTGATGGCCGCGGCGGCAGCCGCTGCGCTGCTCGCAGGCTGTGCCACCGGCCCCACGGCCAACCCGAAGGATCCGCTCGAGCCCTTTAACCGCGAAGTCTCGAAGATCAACGAGGACTTCGACAAAGGCATCCTGCGCCCGGTGGCCGAGATCTACGCCGACTACATGCCGACACCGGTGCAGCGCGCGGTGGAAAACTTCTTCTCCAACGTTAGCGATGCGTATTCGGCGGTGAACAACCTGCTGCAGGGCAAGCCCACGCGCGCCGCCGAGGATTCGATGCGGGTCGCGATGAACTCCGTGCTGGGCCTGGGCGGCCTGATCGACATCGCCACGCCGGCCGGCCTGCCCAAGTACAAGGAAGACTTCGGCCAGACGCTGGGTGTGTGGGGCGTGCCGCCAGGCCCGTACCTGGTGCTGCCGCTGTTCGGCCCGAGCTCGGTGCGCGATACCGGCGGCATGCTGGTGGATCGCCAGTTCGACCCGTCGGCCTATATTTACCCGGTATCGCTGCGCAATTCGCTGACCGGCGTGCGCATCGTCGCGGGCCGCGCGCAACTGCTGGGCGCCAGCAACCTGCTGGAGCAGGCGGCGCTGGACAAGTATTCCTTCCTGCGCGACTCCTACCTGCAGCGGCGCCAGTACCTGGTGTACGACGGCAATCCGCCGGAAGCTGACGGCGATGCGGACAGGGATGGCGCCGCACCCGCAGCGCCGGCTGTCCCCGCGGACGCCGAGGGCGAGAAGCCTGCCGGCGCCACCACGCCTGCGGCGCCGGCGCCCGGCGCACAAGCGGCGGATGCGTCCGCACCCGCGGCCACGCCGCCGGCCGATGCCTCCGCGCCTGTCGCGACGCCGCCCAAGGGCGACATCCAGCCGGAAAGCCAGAGCCTGCCGGTGCCGACGGTGGAGCCGATGCAGCGTATCGTCCCGGGCGTGATCCGGATTCGCTGAGCTTGTTGCGCCAGTCCCGACGGGCTGGCGCCAGGCTGTGAAAGTCCTGTCAGGGCTGAAACAATTTGTTTGTAAGTGGCGGGAAAGGCGCTGGCGCGAGCAACTCGCCAGCCGTGCTTATGTTCCAATCACCGCAAGGCCGCTGCCGCCAGGCGGCGCTCGTCCGGTGACCTCGCCGGCAAACGTCTTTGAGAAAGAAGGAAAAATCCATGATTAAGCGACTGTTGGTCCCCTTCCTTACGGTAGTAGCCTTCGCCGGCGCTGCCCATGCACAGGTGTCGGGCACGGACGCCGCCACTCCGGACGGGCTGGTCAAGGCCGTGGTCAACGACGTCATGACGACTGTCAAGGCCGACAAGGACATGCAGGCCGGCAATATCGCCAAGATCACCGCGCTGGTCGAGCAGAAGATCATCCCGAACGCCAATTTCCAGAAGACCACGCAGATCGCGATGGGCCGCAACTGGTCGAAGGCGACGCCCGAGCAGCAGAAGCAGATCACCGAAGAGTTCAAGACCTTGCTGATCCGCACTTACGCCGGCGCCATCGCCCAGATCCGCGACCAGGCCGTGCAATACCGCCCGTACCGCGGCACGCCTGAGGACACTGATGCCACCATCCGCACCCAGGTCATCAACAAGGGCGAGCCGATCCAGATGGACTACCGCCTGGAGAAGACCGCGAACGGCTGGAAAGTCTACGACATCAACGTGCTGGGCGCGTGGCTGACCGAGGCCTACAAGGGCAGCTTCAACACCATCGTCGGCCAGCAGGGCGTCGAGGGCGTGATCAAGACGCTGCAAGACCGCAACCGCCAGCTGGCCAACGCAAAGAGCTAAGTCGCGGCGAGCGCGCGCCGCTGCAATGCAGCACGGCGCGCCGATCTTGCACTACAATGGCCGTTCGCGGCACTGGTTCCCGCCTCAGCGCGGGAGCTTTTGTTTGCGCCCGCATTGCCATCCATCCACATCGCCTGCGCTTCCTGACGCCACCATGCTTTCGCTGGGTACCTCGCTGACCAACCAGAACGCCGCCGCCGTGCTGCGCGACGGGCTGGCGCGCGTGGCGCAGGGGGAGACGCAGGTTGATTGCACGGGCCTGGCGCAGGTGGATTCTTCCGCGGTTGCCATACTGTTGGCGTGGCATCGTGCCGCAGCCGCCCGCAATCTGGCGCTGACGCTGCGCGGGGTGCCGGCGCAACTGTCGCAGCTGGCCAACCTGTATGGTGTCGACGGCCTGCTGGGCCTGGCGAACGACGTCGACCCGCTTTCCCGTCCCGGCCACCACCACCGACATTGATCCGGCATCGCCGGGCGCAGCGATTGCGCCCGAACGCGATGCCCCGGCGACGCCTGGTGCGGTCGCCGCGCCCAGCGGGCGGTCCGGTGGGGGATCAAGCGGGACCTACCCCGCATCCCCTATAATTCCGGGTTGTTCGCCCTTTCCCCCGCCTGATTCCGGTGCATGCCAAGCCGGCCCAGGAAATCCGGGCACGCAGTAGCTCCCCATTTCAGGCGGCTGGCCCCCAAAAAAGGCCGGGCATGCCACACACAATCGGCCATGAAAGCCATTGAAATCCACGACGTTCGCAAGCGCTACAGCAACCTGCAGGCGCTCAAGGGCGTCAGCTTCACCGTCGAACGCGGCGAATTCTTCGGCCTGCTCGGGCCGAACGGCGCCGGCAAGACCACGCTGATCTCGATCCTCGCCGGCCTGAACCGCGCCGACTCCGGCCGCGTCCGTGTGCTGGGTCACGATGTCGTATCCGACTACCGGATGGCGCGGCGTATGCTTGGCGTGGTGCCGCAGGAGCTGGTGTTCGACCCGTTCTTCACGGTGCGCGAGACGCTGCGGCTGCAGTCCGGCTATTTCGGCCTGACCCGCAACGACGACTGGATCGACGAGATCATGGCCAACCTGGATCTGACCAGCAAGGCCGATTCCAATATGCGTCAGTTGTCGGGGGGGATGAAACGCCGCGTGCTGGTGGCTCAGGCGCTGGTACACCGCCCGCCGGTGATCGTGCTGGACGAGCCCACCGCCGGCGTCGACGTCGAGCTGCGCCAGACGCTGTGGAAGTTCATCTCGCGCCTGAACCGTGAGGGCCACACCATCATCCTCACCACGCACTACCTGGAAGAGGCCGAGGCGCTGTGCGACCGCATCGCCATGCTCAAGTTCGGCGAAGTGGTGGCGCTGGACCGCACCAGCAATCTCCTGACGCAGTTTGCGGGGCTGCAGCTGGTGCTGACTTTCGCGCAGGGCACCCTGCCGCAGGCGCTGGAGCCGTTGCGCATGCCGGCCAACCCGGGCGAGCGCGCGGTGCGGCTGCGGCTGTCCGGCTACCAGGCGGTCGAGCCAATCCTGGCCGCCTGCCGCGAAGCCGGCTGTGACATCGAAGACATGGAAATCAACAAGGCCGACCTCGAAGACGTGTTTGTTCAGATCATGCGCCGCGAGGGCCACATGCCGGGCGCGCTGCCCGACCCCGCCATGGAGGCCGCGGCATGAAGCAGCCTGGCGAAATCGAACTGGTGGAAGACGCCCGCCTGGGCCCGATGGCCGTCGGCGGCCTGGTCGGCTTCCGGACCCTGCTGTACAAGGAAGTGCTGCGCTTCTGGAAGGTCAGCTTCCAGACCGTGGCCGCGCCGGTGCTGACCGCGGTGCTGTACCTGCTGATCTTCGGCCACGTGCTGGAAGACCGCGTCAAGGTCTACGACCAGATCAGCTACACCGCCTTCCTGGTGCCCGGCCTGGTGATGATGAGCGTGCTGCAGAACGCCTTCGCCAACAGCTCGTCGTCGCTGATCCAGTCCAAGATCACCGGCAACCTGGTGTTCGTGCTGCTGCCGCCGCTGTCGCACTGGGAGATGTTCGGCGCCTATGTGCTCGCCTCGGTGATCCGCGGGCTGACCGTGGGCCTGGGCGTGCTGCTGGTGACGGCATGGTTTGCCAACCTGCATTTCGCCAACATCGGCTGGATCGTGGTGTTCGCGCTGCTGGGCGCAGGCATCCTCGGCACGCTCGGCCTGATCGCCGGCATCTGGGCCGAGAAGTTCGACCAGCTCGCCGCGTTCCAGAACTTCCTGATCATGCCGGCCACTTTCCTGTCCGGCGTGTTCTATTCGATCCATTCGCTGCCGGCCTTCTGGCAGGCGGTGTCCCATGCCAATCCGTTCTTCTACATGATCGACGGCTTCCGCTATGGCTTCTTCGGCGTCTCGGATGTGTCGCCGCTGTTCAGCCTGGCGGTGGTGGGATCGGCCTTCGTGGTGCTGGCGGCGCTGGCGCTGCGGCTGCTGAAGTCCGGCTACAAGCTGCGCCACTGAGCGCGGCCGCACTGACACTGCGCACTTACTGAATACGCTGAAGAGAACCTCATGCTGCCTACACCGGAACAAGTCAGGGAATACATTGCCCAAGGATTGCCCTGCGAACATCTGGAAGTCGAGGGCGACGGCCAGCACTTCTTTGCCACCATCGTCAGCGCCGAGTTCGAAGGCAAGCGGCTGATCCAGCGCCACCAGCGTGTCTATGCCGCCCTCGGCGACCGCATGCGCGCCGAGATCCATGCGCTGTCGATGAAGACGCTGACGCCCGCCGAGTGGCAGGCAGGCGAGGGCAAGTAGCCGGCCGTGCCGCACCGTGCCGCATGCGCGGTTGAAGACAACGACGCCGGGCCCAGTGCCCGGCCAGAACCGACACAACATGGACAAATTCCAGATCCAGGGCAACGGTCCGCTACGGGGCGAAGTCCGCGTTTCGGGCGCCAAGAATGCCGCGCTGCCGATCCTGTGCGCGGGCTTGCTCACGGCGGATACCGTCTCGCTGGATAACGTGCCCAACCTGCAGGATGTGCGCACCACGCTCAAGCTTCTGCGCCTGATGGGCATGCGCGCCGAGCAGGATGGCGCCACCGTCGCGCTCAACGGCGCCGACGTCAACTCGCTCGAGGCGCCGTACGAGCTGGTCAAGACCATGCGCGCCTCGATCCTGGTGCTGGGCCCGCTGGTGGCGCGCTTCGGCGAGGCCCGGGTCTCGCTGCCTGGCGGCTGCGGCATCGGCGCGCGGCCGGTCGACCAGCACATCAAGGGCCTGCAGGCGATGGGCGCCGAGATCAGTATCGAGCATGGCTTTATCCATGCCCGCGCCCCCCGCCTGAAGGGCGCGCGCGTGGTCACCGACATGATCACCGTGACCGGCACCGAGAACCTGCTGATGGCCGCCACGCTGGCCGACGGCGAGACCGTGCTGGAAAACGCCGCGCGCGAGCCCGAGGTCAGCGACCTGGCCCACCTGCTGGTCAAGATGGGCGCGAAAATCGACGGCATCGGCACCGACCGGCTGGTGGTGCAGGGCGTCGACAAGCTGCACGGCGCCCGCCACGGCGTGATTGCCGACCGCATCGAGGCCGGCACCTTCCTGTGCGCTGCGGCCGCGACGCTGGGCGAGCTCGTGCTGCGCGATGTGCGCCCGGACCTGCTCGACGCCGTGCTCGACAAGCTGCGCGAAGCCGGCGCCCGCATCGAGACGGGCGCCGACTGGATCCGCCTGGCGATGCCGCGCCGCGCGAAGGCGGTGAGCTTCCGCACCTCGGAATACCCGGCCTTCCCGACCGATATGCAGGCCCAGTTCATGGCGCTGAATGCCGTGGCCGAAGGCACCGCGCGCGTGACCGAGACCATCTTCGAGAACCGGTTCATGCACGTGCAGGAACTGAACCGCCTCGGCGCCGACATCGCCGTCGAAGGCAACACCGCGGTGGTGAGCGGCGTGCCGCGCCTGTCCGGCGCCAGCGTGATGGCCACCGACCTGCGCGCCTCCGCCAGCCTGGTCATCGCCGGCCTGGTCGCCGAGGGCGACACTGTGATCGACCGTATCTATCACCTGGACCGCGGCTACGACCGCATGGAAGACAAGCTGTCTGCAGTGGGCGCCAAGATCCGCCGCATTGCCTGAGCACGAGGACTGACGCCGATGAGCCCCACTTTCAATGCTTCGCCCAACCAGCTGACGCTGGCGCTGTCCAAGGGCCGCATCTTTACCGAAACGTTGCCGCTGCTCGAAGCCGCCGGCATCCAGGTGACCGAGGATCCCGAGACCTCGCGCAAGCTGATCCTGCCGACCTCGGACCCCGCCGTGCGCGTGGTGATCGTGCGCGCCTCGGACGTGCCGACCTACGTGCAGTACGGCGCCGCCGACTTCGGCGTGGCCGGCAAGGACGTGCTGATGGAACATGGCATGGCCGGCCTGTACGCGCCGATCGACCTCAACATCGCCCGCTGCCGTATGTCGGTGGCGGTGCCGGCCGGATTTGACTACGCCAGCGCGGTGCGCCAGGGCGCGCGCCTGGCGGTGGCCACCAAGTACGTGCAGACCGCGCGCGAGCACTTTGCGAAAAAGGGCGTTCACGTCGACCTGATCAAGCTGTACGGTTCGATGGAGCTGGGCCCGCTGGTGGGCCTGTCCGATGCCATCGTCGACCTGGTCAGCACCGGCAGCACGCTGCGCGCCAACAACCTGGTCGAAGTGGAAGAGATCGTGCAAATTTCGTCGCGGCTGGTGGTGAACCAGGCCGCGCTCAAACTCAAGCGCGAGCGGCTGGCGCCGATCCTCGATGCTTTCGAACGCGCTTCGGCGGCGCTGGTGTAAGGCCACATCGGGCCACACCAGGCCGGTGCCGACTGAGAAGGAAAAGAAGTCATGAACGCAACCGCATCCGAAATGGAAAACCTGCCGATCCGCCGGCTTGATTCCAGAGAGCCGGGTTTTGCCGAGGCGCTGCGCCAGGTACTGGCCTTCGAGGCCGGCGAGGACGAGGCCATCGACCGCGCGGCGGCACAGATCCTGGCAGACGTGAAGGCACGCGGCGACGCCGCGGTGCTGGAATACACCAAACGCTTCGATCGCATGGAAGCGCCGTCGATCGCGGCGCTGGAACTGTCGCAGGCCGAGCTCGAGGCCGCACTCGAAGACCTCGAGCCCAAGCGCCGCGCCGCGCTCGAAGCCGCCGCCGCGCGCGTGCGTGCCTACCACGAGAAGCAGAAGATCGAGTGCGGCAGCCACAGCTGGGAGTACACCGAGGCCGACGGCACCATGCTGGGCCAGAAGGTGACGCCGCTGGACCGCGTCGGCATCTACGTGCCGGGCGGCAAGGCCGCCTACCCGTCGTCGGTGCTGATGAACGCGATTCCGGCGCGCGTGGCCGGCGTGAAGGAAATCATCATGGTCGTGCCCACGCCCGGCGGCGTGCGCAACGAGCTGGTGCTGGCCGCCGCGCAGATCGCCGGCGTCGATCGCGTTTTCACCATCGGGGGCGCGCAGGCCGTGGGCGCGCTGGCCTATAGCACCGCGACGCTGCCGCAGGTCGACAAGATCGTCGGCCCGGGCAATGCCTACGTGGCCGCGGCCAAGCGCCGCGTGTTCGGCACCGTCGGCATCGACATGATTGCAGGGCCGTCCGAGATCCTCGTGATCTGCGACGGCACCACGGATCCCGACTGGGTGGCGATGGACCTGTTCTCGCAGGCCGAGCACGACGAACTGGCGCAGTCCATCCTGCTGTGCCCGGACGCCGAATATATCGCCCGCGTCGAAGCCAGCATCCAGCGCCAGCTGCCGACCATGCCGCGCCGCGACGTGATCGCCGCGTCGATCTCAGGCCGTGGCGCGCTGGTCAAGGTGCGCGACATGGAAGAAGCCTGCGAGATCGCCAACGCGATCGCGCCGGAGCATCTGGAAATCTCCGCCGAGAACCCGCGCCAGTGGAGCGAGAAGATCCGCCACGCCGGCGCCATCTTCCTCGGCCGCTATACCAGCGAGTCGCTGGGCGACTACTGCGCCGGGCCCAACCACGTGCTGCCGACCTCGCGCACCGCACGCTTCTCGTCGCCGCTGGGCGTCTATGACTTCCTGAAGCGCTCGAGCCTGATCGAGGTCAGCGAGGGCGGGGCGCAGATGCTCGGCCAGATCGCCGCCGAGCTGGCATATGGCGAAGGCCTGCAGGCCCACGCCCGCAGCGCGGAATACCGTTTCAAGCGCAGTTGAATTACTGAACCAACGCAGTCAAACCTGGAGTTTCCATGTCAGCCGTAGAGCCCTCCCTGATCGAACGCATCATCCGTGACGACGTGCGCGCCATGGGCGCCTACCACGTGCCGGATTCGCACGGTCTGGTCAAGCTCGACGCGATGGAGAACCCGTACCGCCTGCCGCAGGAGCTACGCCAGCAACTGGCCGCGCGACTGGGCGAGGTGGCGCTGAACCGCTACCCGGTGCCCAGCAGCGAAGCGCTGCGCGCCCGGCTGAAGGATGTGATGCAGGTGCCCGCCGGCATGGACGTGCTGCTGGGCAACGGCTCGGACGAGATCATCAGCATGCTGGCGCTGGCCGCGGCCAAGCCGGGCGCCAAGGTGATGGCGCCGGTGCCGGGCTTTGTCATGTATGCGATGTCGGCGCAGTTTGCCGGCCTCGAGTTCGTCGGCGTGCCGCTGCGCGCCGACTTCACGCTCGACCGCGATGCCATGCTGGCGGCAATGTCCGAGCACCAGCCCGCCATTGTTTACCTGGCCTATCCGAACAATCCCACCGGCAATCTGTTCGACGCGGCTGACATGGAGGCCATCCTCCGCGCCGCGCAAGGCGATGTCTGCAACAGCCTGGTGGTGGTCGACGAGGCCTACCAGCCCTTCGCGCAGCAAAGCTGGATGCCGCGCTTGACGGACTTCGGCAACCTGTTGGTGATGCGCACCGTGTCCAAGCTCGGCCTGGCCGGCATCCGCCTGGGCTACCTGGCCGGCGCGCCGGAGTGGCTGACACAGATCGACAAGGTGCGTCCGCCGTACAACGTCAACGTGCTGACCGAGGCGGCGGCGCTGTTCGCGCTGGAGCATGTGTCGGTGCTGGATGAACAGGCGGCGCAGCTGCGCGCCGAGCGCACTCGCGTGGCCGACGGCATGGCCGCGCATGCTGGCGTCACGGTGTTCCCCAGCGCCGCCAACTTCCTGCTGGCGCGCGTGCCGGATGCCGCACAGACCTTCGACCGCCTGCTGGCGCGGAAGGTGTTGATCAAGAACGTGAGTAAAATGCACCCGTTGCTGGCCAATTGTCTGCGCGTCACAGTCAGCACGCCCGAAGAAAACGCGCAGTTCCTTGAGGCATTCGCAGCGTCGCTGCAGGATTAACAACATGCGTGTTGCAGAGGTCACCCGCAATACTTCGGAAACGCAAATCCGCGTTTCCCTGAATCTCGACGGCACCGGCCGCCAGAAGCTGGCGTCGGGCGTGCCGTTCCTCGACCACATGCTCGACCAGATCGCCCGGCATGGCATGTTCGATCTGGAGGTCGAAGCCACCGGCGACACGCATATCGACGACCACCATACGGTGGAAGACGTCGGCATCACGCTGGGACAGGCCGTCGCCAGGGCCATTGGCGACAAGAAGGGCATCACCCGCTACGGCCACAGCTACGTGCCGCTGGACGAATGCCTGTCGCGCGTGGTGATCGATTTCTCCGGACGCCCCGGCCTGGAGTTCCACGTGCCGTTCACGCGTGCGCGCGTGGGCAGCTTCGATGTCGACCTGACCATCGAGTTCTTCCGCGGCTTCGTCAACCATGCCGGGGTGACCCTGCATATCGACAACCTGCGCGGCATCAATGCCCACCATCAGTGCGAAACCGTGTTCAAGGCCTTTGGCCGGGCACTGCGCATGGCGGTTGAGCTGGATCGGCGCGCGGCCAACACGATCCCGTCGACCAAGGGTACGCTCTGAGCTTCCTTAACCCGTAGGCGTGCCGGCTGGTTGCGGCGCCCGCCCACCTTTGCAGACTGAATACGGCCAGCAATGCTGGCAACCCGCAACCGATGGATACGCTCAAGTCGTTTATTTCGCTGCTGGCGCTGATCAACCCGATCGGGGCGATCCCGTTCTTCATCAGCCTGACCAGCCAGCAGACTGAAGCGGAAAAGCTGCGTACCATCAAGATCGCGTCGATCTCGGTGGCGATCGTGGTGGCGGTGTCGGCGTTGCTGGGGCAGCAGATCATCGAGTTCTTCAATATCTCGGTGGCATCGCTGCAGGTGGGTGGCGGTCTGATCATGATCATGATGGCCATGAACATGCTGAACGCGCAGACCAGCCGTACCAAGGCCACGCCGGAAGAAGAGGATGAGGCCGAGGTAAAGTCCAGCATCGCGGTGGTGCCGCTTGCGCTGCCGCTGCTGACCGGGCCGGGCTCGATCAGCACGGTGATCGTCTATGCCGGCAAGACCCAGCACTGGTACCAGTTGCTGATCCTGGTGGGCATCGGCGCGCTGCTGGGCTCGGTGGTGTACCTGGTGTTCCGCGCGGCCGACCCGATCGCCCGGGTCATCGGCCGCACCGGCATCAATATCGGCACGCGCCTGATGGGGCTGATCCTGTCGGCGCTGGCCGTTGAATTCATTGTGGACGGGCTGAAGACATTGTTGCCTGTTTTGAAATCATGACTACCATAGCAATTGTGGATTACGGCATGGGCAACCTGCGCTCGGTGGCGCAGGCGCTGCGTGCCGCGGCACCGGAAGCGGATGTGCGGCTGGTGGATGCCCCTGAAGGCATCCGCAGCGCGGATCGCGTGGTGCTGCCCGGCCAGGGCGCGATGCCGGACTGCATGTCGGCGCTGGGCGCCTCGGGCCTGCAGGAAGCGGTGGTCGAGGCCGCCGGCAGCAAGCCGATGCTGGGTGTGTGCGTCGGCGAACAGATGCTGTTCGAGTTCAGTACCGAAAGTCGTGCTGGTGCGGACCGCACACCGGCGCTGGGCCTGATGCCCGGCCAGGTGGTGCGTTTTGCACTGGAAGGCATGACGCAGCCCGACGGCTCGCGTTTCAAAGTGCCGCAGATGGGCTGGAACCGGGTGCGCCAGGCGAAGCCGCACCCGCTGTGGGCCGGGATTCCCGACGACAGCTGGTTCTATTTCGTCCATAGCTACTATGTGCAGGCGCAGGATCCGGCCCATATCGCCGGCGAAACGGAGTATGGAGTCGTGTTTACCAGCGCGGTAGCCCGCGATAATATTTTCGCGACGCAGTTCCACCCCGAGAAGAGCGCGGCCGTGGGCCTGCAGCTGTACCGGAACTTCGTCCACTGGAATCCATAAGGCGCAGCGGACACCCCGAATCGCTTGTTTGACGATTGTTCGACCGAGAACCAGACAGACCCGTCACCGGACCCTTCACGCAACCCGTCAAGCGACCAGTTCCCGATCGAATATCGACCCCGACCTGACCGGCCCCGCCGGTCTCGCTCAACCTCACTTACTCAACCACGCTCGTCACGCATATGTTGCTCATTCCGGCCATCGACCTGAAGGACGGTCAGTGTGTACGCCTCAAACAAGGCGACATGGACCAGGCCACCGTCTTTTCCGAAGATCCCGCCGCCATGGCACGCCACTGGGTGGAGCAGGGCGCGCGGCGCCTGCACCTGGTGGACCTGAACGGCGCGTTCGTGGGCAAGCCCCGCAACGAGGCGGCCATCAAGGCCATCATCGCCGAGGTCGGCGATGAGATCCCGGTGCAACTGGGAGGCGGCATCCGCGACCTGAACACCATCGAACGCTGGCTGGACGACGGCTTGTCGTACGTCATCATCGGCACCGCGGCGGTGAAGAACCCCGGCTTCCTGAAGGACGCCTGCTCGGCCTTCGGCGGACACATCATCGTCGGCCTCGATGCCAAGGACGGCAAGGTTGCCACCGATGGCTGGAGCAAGCTGACCGGGCATGAAGTGGCGGACCTGGCGCGCAAGTACGAAGACTACGGTGTCGAAGCCATCATCTATACCGATATCGGCCGCGACGGCATGCTGCAGGGGATCAATATCGACGCCACCGTCAAGCTGGCGCAGTCGATGTCGATCCCGGTGATCGCCAGCGGCGGCCTGTCCAACCTGGCGGACATCGACAACCTGTGCGCGGTCGAAGGCGAGGGTGTGGAAGGCGTCATCTGCGGCCGCGCGATCTACTCCGGTGACCTGAACTTTGCCGATGCGCAGGCCCGTGCCGACAAGCTTCGAGACGGCCAATAAGGCCCACGCGAGCCCAACGCAAGCCAACGCGCCCGCGGGCGCAGCCGCTGTCGCACCGGTGCCTTGCCGGCGCGGCGGCGGACAAGGACTCTCATGCTAGCCAAACGTATCATCCCCTGCCTGGACGTGACCAACGGGCGGGTGGTCAAGGGCGTCAATTTCGTCGAGCTCCGCGATGCGGGCGATCCCGTGGAGATCGCGCGCCGCTATGACGAGCAGGGCGCCGACGAAATCACATTCCTCGACATCACCGCCACCAGCGACGGGCGCGACCTGATGCTGCACATCATCGAGGACGTCGCCTCGCAGGTTTTCATCCCGCTCACGGTCGGTGGTGGCGTGCGCACGGTCGAAGACGTGCGGCGCCTGCTCAATGCCGGCGCGGACAAGATCAGCGTCAATTCGTCGGCCATCGCCAATCCGCAGTTGGTGTCCGATGCCACGGCCAAGTATGGTTCGCAGTGCATCGTGGTGGCCATCGACGCCAAGCGCAGTTCGGCGCCGGGCGAGCCGTCGCGCTGGGAAGTCTTCACCCACGGCGGGCGCAAGGCGACCGGCCTGGACGCGGTCGAGTGGGCCCGGGAGATGGCAGCGCGCGGCGCCGGCGAGATCCTGCTGACCAGCATGGACCGCGACGGCACCAAGAGCGGGTTCGACCTGGAACTGACCCGCGCCGTCAGCGACGCGGTGCCGGTGCCGGTGATCGCCTCGGGTGGCGTCGGCGGGCTGCAGGACCTCGCCGACGGCATCACCAAGGGCCGCGCCGACGCGGTGCTGGCCGCCAGCATCTTCCACTACGGCCAGCATACCGTGGGCGAAGCCAAGGCATTCATGGCCCGCGAGGGCATTCCCGTGCGGATCTGATCATGGCAAAGAAGTGGCTCAACAAGGTCAAGTGGGACGATAACGGGCTGGTGCCGGTGATCGTGCAGGAAGTGGGTTCGAACGACGTGCTGATGTTCGCGTTCATGAACCGCGACGCGCTGCAGCGCACGGTGGAACTGGGCGAGGCCGTGTTCTGGTCGCGTTCGCGCAAGCGCCTGTGGCACAAGGGCGAAGAGTCCGGCCATGTGCAGAAGGTGCATGAGATCCGCCTCGACTGCGACGAGGACGTGGTGCTGCTCAAGGTCACGCAGGTCGACAGCATCGCCTGCCATACCGGGCGCCATTCCTGCTTCTTCCAGAAATTCGAGGGCGATGCGGAAGCGGGCGACTGGCAGACCGTCGAACCCGTGCTGAAGGACCCTGCACAGATCTATACCAAGCCATGAGCGATACCCAACCGAGCAGCAGCGATGTGCTGGCACGCGTGGCCGAAGTGCTCGAATCGCGCAAGCCAGTCAATGGCGGCGATCCCGCCAGATCCTATGTTGCCAAGCTGTACAGCAAGGGCGACGACGCCATCCTGAAGAAGATCGGCGAGGAAGCCACCGAGACCGTGATGGCGGCCAAGGACGCACGCGCTGCCGGCCACAGCGGCAGCGAGGCCGGCAAGCTGGTCTATGAGGTGGCGGACCTGTGGTTCCACACCCTGGTGTTGCTGGCAAACTTCGGGCTGGGCCCCGACGACGTGGTCAACGAACTGGCACGGCGCGAAGGGCTTTCCGGCCTGGAAGAAAAAGCCCGGCGCAAGGAAGAGGGCTGACCGGCTGACCAGTCGCTGTGCTGGCCAGTCTCCCGCCTGCCGTGAGGCAGGCCATCGCAGAACAAGGGCAAACATGGCGAACGACTACACCGCGCAGGTTACCGGTCCCAGCGGCGAACAGCAGAGCAGCCTGCGCAAGCTGCTGCATATCCTGTACGCGCTGTACGCGATCTTCTGGCTGACCGGCGGCATTACGGCGCTGATCGCCATCGTCATCGACTACGTCAAGCGCGATGACGCGCGCGGTTCGCTGTATGCCTCGCACTTCGCCTGGCAGATCCGCTCGTTCTGGTGGTCAGTGGCTTGGGCGGTGCTGGGCGGCGTGCTGTTCGCCACCGTGGTGCTGATGCCGCTGGCTTTCGCGGTCTGGGGCGTGCTGTCGCTGTGGATGCTGTATCGTATCGTCAAGGGCTGGCTGTACCTCAACGACAGCAAGCCGATGTACCCGGATCAGCAGTTCTGATTCCGGAGGACCCGAGACCCCAGGGTGCAGGGTTCGCCGCAATGAAATTTTCATGAACGCTCAGGATAATTGCATTTTCTGCAAGATCGTGGCCGGCCAGATACCGTCGCGCAAGGTGTACGAAGACGACGACATGGTGGCCTTCCACGATATCCATCCCAAGGCCCCGGTACACTTGCTGGTCATCCCCAAGTCGCATGTCGACTCGCTGGCCGATTGCGGCGCCGGCGAAGGGGAGGTGCTTGCTAGAATGATGCTGAAGGTGCCTGAACTGGCGCGCGCGGCAGGCTGTGGCAACGGTTTCCGGACGGTGATCAATACCGGGCCGGACGGCGGTCAGGAAA
Organism: Cupriavidus consociatus; assembly: GCF_017814975.1. Taxonomy (GTDB): domain Bacteria; phylum Pseudomonadota; class Gammaproteobacteria; order Burkholderiales; family Burkholderiaceae; genus Cupriavidus; species Cupriavidus consociatus. The sequence goes on along the minus strand of NZ_JAGIQA010000016.1, from coordinate 83,169 downwards.
TCTACCACCTGCACCTGCATGTGCTCGGTGGGCCGCGCCACCAGTGGAAGGGACCGCTGCCCTGACCGGGCGGCCTTGGCATGGGAGCGCCCGCGGCGGCAACGCCGGGGCAAATGCTGCGCCGGCAACCGTCGCCCGGCGCGGCCATAACGGGACGGAACAACGGGTCCGGGCGACTATGACTACGCCCGAGGCTTCACCAGGAGCAAGAGATGGGTTCGTTTAGCATTTGGCACTGGCTGATCGTGCTGGTGATCGTCATGCTTGTGTTCGGCACCAAGAAACTGCGCAATATCGGCCAGGACCTGGGCGGCGCAGTCAAGGGTTTCAAGGATGGCATGAAGGACGGCGAAGACAAGGAAAAGTCGGCCGAGGCCGCCCAGTCCAAGGAACTGCGCGACTCCACCACCATCGACGTCGAGGCCAAGGAAAAGTCGCGCCAGCAGCAGTAAGCCGTCGGTGCGCCATCCCCTTCCCGCGATCGTGGCTGCCTGTGCGCAGCCCCGCGTCTCCGCTGTCTTCCGCATGATGTCCGCATGATTGATCTCGGCATTTCCAAGCTGGCGCTGATCGGTGCCGTGGCACTGATCGTGATCGGTCCTGAGCGGCTGCCCAAGGTCGCCCGCACCGTTGGCGCCCTGGTCGGCCGCGCGCAACGCTATATCAATGACGTCAAGGCCGAGGTCAGCCGCGAAGTCGAGCTGGAAGAATTGCGCAAGATGCGCTCCGAATTCGAGGAAGCGGCGCGCGACGTCGAGCGCACGATCCACAAGGAAGTCAGCGAGCAGACTCAGGCGCTGAACGAAGCGCTCGGCGGCACCGAAGCGAACAACGGGGGCGTCAGCGCCAGCGGAGACAGCTTCGTGCCCAGCTGGGACGCGGCGCACAAGGCGCACAACGGCCGCAAGAGTTGGCGCGTGAAGCAAGGCGCGCGGCCGCTGTGGTTCAAGCGCCAGCACAATGTCCGGGTCTGGGTGCAGTCGGGCGCCGCGCGCGTGAAGCGCCACCGCCCGGCCAGCCGGCCGTCCCGTTCCTTTTTCGAGTGAGCACGTTGCACGGCGACGGGTTGCCGGCCCATGCCAGGGCTGCCGCTGCCATCGCCATGCTCATCCAATTGCGCCGCGGCGAGCGGCATCATCGATCCACCTTGCCAGCCTGCGCGGCTGAGCGGTCCACGCCATGAGCGACACCCGGTCCCCAGATCCCCAAGACCCGCAAGACGAGTCGCAGCAGGAAACCTTCATTTCCCACCTGATCGAGTTGCGCCAGCGCCTGGTCAAGGCGGTGGGCGGGATCATCCTGGTCTTCGTTTGCCTGGTCTACTGGGCGCCGGTCATCTTCAACCTGTTTGCGGCGCCGCTGATGCAGTCGCTGCCCAAGGGCGGCAAGATGATCGTGACCGATGTCACCGGCTCGTTCTTCGTGCCGATGAAGGTCACGTTGCTGGTGGCGTTCCTGATCGCGCTGCCGTGGGTGCTCTACCAGGTCTGGCAGTTCGTCGCGCCCGGGCTATATCAGCATGAGAAGCGGCTGATCCTGCCGCTGGTATCGAGCAGTTACATCCTGTTCCTGTGCGGCGTGGCGTTTGCGTACTTCCTGGTGTTCCCGACGGTGTTCCACTTCATGGCGCATTACAACGCGCCGCTGGGTGCGGACATGTCAACCGATATCGACAAGTACCTCAGCTTTGCCATGACCACCTTCCTTGCCTTCGGCATCACCTTCGAGGTGCCGGTGGTGGTGATCGTGCTCGTTCGATTCGGCGTGGTCGAGCTGGAAAAGCTCAAGCAGATTCGCCCCTATGTGATCGTCGGGGCTTTTATCATTGCCGCCATCGTGACGCCGCCGGATGTGCTGTCGCAGTTGCTGCTGGCTGTGCCGCTTGTGCTGCTCTATGAACTCGGGCTGATCATGGCGCGCTTCGTCGGCCGTCCGGCCGCACAAGCCGAGACTTCAGGGGAAACACAGACGGACTAATGCCGCTGAGGTAGTACTCCGAGTCTTAGACCTCAGTTTTGCACCAAAACGGGGATTTTTTCGCCCACCCGTGTTGTTCGATCACAACAAAAACCGTTGGTAAGCTTGGTTTACGCCGAAAAAGCCTTCTGAGGGCCGGGGGGGCTGGCACATAATACGCAGCAGACGTGAATGTAAATACGTCGCCCAAGCACTTGGGCAACCAAGATTTCCCAATCAGTTGACAAGGAAAGTGTCGATATGAAGATGAAACTGTTTGCTGCTGCCGTCGCCGCTCTGGCCGCTGGTGGCGCGTATGCCCAATCGAGCGTGACCCTGTACGGCGTGGCTGACGTCGGCCTCGAGTACAACACCAATGCTAACGCCGCTGGCGACGACCTGTTCCGTATGGCGTCGGGCAACCAGTCCGGTTCGCGCTGGGGCCTGCGTGGCGTTGAAGACCTGGGCGGCGGTCTGAAGGGCGTGTTCGTGCTGGAAAGCGGTTTCGACCTCGACAACGGCACCTCGGCACAAGGCGGCCGTCTGTTCGGTCGTCAAGCCTACGTCGGTGTGCAGAGCCAGTACGGTTCGCTGCTGCTGGGCCGTCAACAGACCTCGTTCTATGACTTCGGTCTGATCTATGACCCGATGGCCATCTCGTCGCGTTACGGCATTCTGGCGCAAGACTCCCAGTTCGCTGCGCGCGCTGACAACACCGTCAAGTACATCGGCACGTTCGGTGGCCTGACCGCTAACGCCTTCTACAGCTTCAACAACAACGGCCAGGAAACCGCTGGTGCGTTCCGCCGCGGCCAACAGTACGGCGCGCTGCTGAACTACGCAGCCGGCCCGTTCTCGGTTGGTGCTGCCTATGACGAAATCCACGGCACCTCGACCGGCACGGGCGCTGCTCTGGTTGACCAGAGCGGTCAGCGCACCCGCCGTGCTACCGTTGGCGCTAACTACGCCTTCGGTCCGGCCAAGGTCTACGCTGGCTATCGCTGGGCCAAGGCTTTCGACGGCGCTGCACTGACGGGCGGCACGACGGTTGACAACGGTGTTGTCACCACGTCGACCTCGTCGAACCTGTACTGGCTGGGTCTGGGCTACCAGCTGACCCCGGCGTTCTCGCTGTCGGGCGCTGCTTACTACCAGGACTTCCGCAAGAGCGACGCGGATCCGTGGCAGTTCGTGATCACGGCCGACTACGCGCTGTCGAAGCGTACCGACGTGTACACCTCGCTGTCGTACGCTCTGAACGACAAGGGCTCGGCCCTGGGCGTGAACGGCTTCAACACCGCCACGACCACCAACGTTCAGCCGAACAAGGATCAGTTCGGTGCTGTGGTTGGTCTGCGCCACAAGTTCTAATCTGATGCGGGCGTAAGCTCGCTTGAGATTGGCTTGCAGAAGGCCGGCGTCCGCAAGGATGCCGGCCTTTTGTCTTGTCTGGCGTCCCGAGACGGGGCCGGCGTTGCCGACGAAGCCGAGTGAAGCGCGGAGGGCCGTCTGTGCGCATTGCGACGTGTAGTGTTGCGCAGGCAGGCTCGCAGGGAAAGGTACGGTTGGCTTTTGGCACTCAGCACTCAGCACTCAGCACTCAGCACTCAGCACTCAGCACTCAGCACTCAGCACTCAGCACTCAGCACTCAGCCCTTGGCCCTTGGCATTGCACCTGGCACCTAGCACGACCACCGACCACCGACCACCGACCACCGACCACCGACCACCTGCTGGCGACTGACCAACCGGCTCCGGCTGGATGAGCATCCGTTGGCTCGACCGCGGTGATCGGGAAAATGCATGGCCCCGATATGGGCTTTAGGGACGAGCGGACGGACAGCGGCGCCACTCGGCACTGGGCAAGCCTATATGGGCCAGAGCCCAACAAAAAAACCCCGCCATCGCTGGCGGGGTTTTGCATGCAGGGCCGGGGATGACTCGGCCTCACTCCTCCTCATCGAACGGCAGCGCCCGGCGTGGCGGTGGCGGCCGCTTGCCGATCGTTACCGTCAGTTCGGTAGGCTTGCCCCGTCGGATGACCGTCATCTTGATATCGACACCTGGCTTGAGCTGGGCGATGGCATTCAGCAGCGCAGTCGTGTCGGTGATCGACGAGCCATCCACCTTGGCTAGCACATCACCCGGCTTCACGCCGGCCTTGTCGGCCGGCCCCCCCTGGACCACGGCGGCGATCAGTGCGCCTTCCTTGGCATCGAGGCCGAACGATTCGGCGATTTCCGGCGTCATGTCCTGCGGCTCGACGCCGATCCAGCCACGCGTGACGCTGCCGGTAGAAATAATCGACTCCATCACTTGCTTGGCCGTCGATACCGGGATCGCAAATCCAATCCCGAGCGAGCCGCCCGAACGCGAGTAGATCGCCGTGTTGATGCCCAGCAGGTTGCCCTGCGCATCAACGAGCGCACCGCCCGAGTTGCCCGGGTTGATTGCCGCGTCGGTCTGGATGAAGTTTTCGAAGGTGTTGATGCCGAGATGGCTGCGCCCCAGCGCCGACACGATGCCCATCGTTACGGTCTGGCCCACGCCGAACGGATTGCCGATCGCCAGCACCACGTCGCCCACCTTGACGTTCTCCAGCCGGCCCAGCGTGATCGCGGGCAGGTCCTTCAGCGTCACTTTCAGCACGGCCAGGTCGGTCTCGGGGTCGGAACCGACGACCTTGGCGTTGGCTTTCCGGCCATCGGTCAGCGCAATCTCGATCTCGTCGGCGCCATCCACCACGTGGTGGTTGGTTAGAATGTAACCCTCGGCACTGACAATCACGCCTGATCCCAGGCTCGACACCGGTTCCTGCCGTTCCGGCAGGCGGTCGCCAAAGAAGAAGCGGAACCACGGATCCTCGGCCTGCGGGTTGGGCGAGCGCTTGTTGCCGTTCTTGCTGGTAAAGATATTCACCACCGCCGGCATGGCGGACTGTGCGGCTTCACTGTAAGACCCTTCGGCGGCAGGGCCGGACACGTTAGGCACGACTTCCTTGAGCGCCACGATCGGCGACCCGGACTGGACAGCGACGCGCCCCCTCTGGAGCCAATCAGGCTTGAGCGTTGCCACGACGAACCAGACCGCCAGCACGACGGTGACAGCCTGGGCAAAGAACAGCCAAAAGCGCCGCAACATATTGGAGTTTTGAGCAGAAAATGAAAACAAAAGAGCTTGAATTGTACTTGAACGACCTGATGGAGGTTTCCCGTTACAAGGACTATTGTCCCAACGGGCTGCAAGTGCAAGGTCGCCCGGAGATCACTCACATCGTCACCGGCGTCACGGCGAGCCTGGCACTGGTCGAGGCCGCGGCCGAAGCCGGCGCCGATGCCATCCTGGTCCATCACGGTTACTTCTGGAAAAATGAAGATGCGCGTGTAGTCGGGCAGAAGCACGCACGTTTGAAGCGGCTGCTTGGCGCCGACATCAACCTGTTCGCCTTTCACCTGCCGCTGGACAACCATCCGGAATTCGGCAACAACGCCCAGCTCGGGCTGCAACTCGGCTTCACGCCGACCGGGCGTTTCAGCGAGGACCAGCTCGGCTGGACCGGCACCTTGCCCGCGCCGATGCCGTTGTCCGCGCTGGCGGCACACGTCGGCGGCGTGCTTGGGCGCGAGCCCCTGGCAATTGGAGAGCCGGAGCAGATGATCCGCACGATCGGCTGGTGCACTGGTGGGGCGCAAGGCTATTTCGACGCGGCAGTGGCCGCGGGCGTCGATGCCTATCTCAGCGGCGAGGTCTCGGAGCAGACCACGCACCTCGCGCGCGAGAGCGGCGTGGCGTACCTGGCCGCCGGCCATCACGCCACCGAGCGCTATGGCATTCGCTCACTGGGCGAACATGTGGCGCAACGCTTCGGATTGCGGCACACATTCATCGATATTCCCAATCCAGTCTGACGCAAAACAATACGGCCCCATCGGGGCCGTTTTATCGTTCTGGATTCAGCGCGTCTTGAGGGCGTCGCGGATCTCGCGCAGCAGCACCACTTCTTCAGGCGGTGCGGCCGGGGGCGGGGGCGGTTCCTTCTCGCGCATCTTGTTGAACGCGCGCACCATCATGAAGATGATGAAGGCCAGGATAATAAAGTTGACAACGATAGTCAGGAAATTGCCGTAGGCAAATACGGGCACACCAGCCTTCTTCAATGCATCCAGCGTCAATGGCGTTCCAGGCGGTGGGTCGGCCAGCGTGACAAACATATTAGAGAAGTCCAGCTTGCCGACAATGCGGCCCACTACCGGCATGATCAGGTCATTGACCACGGAATCCACAATTTTTCCGAATGCAGCGCCGATGATCACACCGACAGCGAGGTCGATGACGTTGCCGCGCATTGCGAAGGTCCTGAATTCCGAGATCATGCCCATGGGGGGTTCTCCTTCTTGTTGCTAGCGATGAACGGTATCAAGCTATCAGCCTGCCGCATCACTGCCCGGAAAGCAAGTCTGGTGGCCGATTTCCGGCATGCATGTCCGATTATCGAGCATAGACAAGGCAATTTGCGCCTATCTAGTGCGCAGATGTCTAAGGTACACTTTATGGTTGACGCAAAATCTAAATTGACTTCCCCTGGGGTTTGGAATGAGTGACCAGCAAGACGTGAAGAGCGTGGATAAAGGTCGCCGCAATTGGTTGATCGCGACATCCGTCGCCGGCGGCGTCGGAGGCGTAGCGGTAGCGGTTCCTTTCGTCAGTACCTTTGCACCATCGGAGAAAGCCAAGGCCGCAGGTGCGCCAGTCGAAGCAGATATCGGTGCGCTGAAGCCGGGCGAGATGATGACTGTCGAATGGCGTGGCAAGCCGGTCTGGATCATGAAGCGGACGGAGGAACAGCTGGCATCGCTGAAGAAGACGGACGGCGAAGTGGCCGATCCGAATTCCGAGATCCCGTTCACCATGCAGACGCCGGACTACTGCAAGAACGAAACCCGCTCGCGCGCAGAACACAAGGACGTCCTGGTCGTGGTCGGAATCTGTTCCCACCTTGGCTGCTCGCCTTCCGGCCCCTTCGCTTCCGGTGCCAATCCCCAACTCGGCGCCGATCCCGGTTTCCTTTGCCCTTGCCACGGCTCCACGTTCGACCTGGCCGGGCGCGTCTTCAAGAACAAGCCGGCTCCGCAAAATCTCGATGTTCCCCCCTACCAATTCCTGACTGACACCAAGATCGTGATCGGCAAGGATGAGAAAGGAGAAGCCTGATCATGGCGGCCGAAAAACAAGTCAAGACGACCGGCCTGATGGGCTGGATCGACGCCCGCTTCCCGGCAACGCAACTGTGGGAAGACCACCTGTCCCGCTACTACGCGCCGAAGAACTTCAACTTCTGGTACTTCTTCGGTTCGCTCGCGCTGCTGGTGCTGGTGATCCAGATCGTCACGGGCATTTTCCTGGTGATGAACTACAAGCCGGATGGCACGCTCAATGCCGCCGGCATTCCCGTGGCCTTTGCCAGCGTGGAATACATCATGCGCGAAGTCCCGTGGGGCTGGCTGGTGCGCTACATGCATTCGACCGGCGCCTCGGCCTTCTTTGTCGTGGTCTACCTGCATATGTTCCGCGGGCTGCTGTACGGTTCGTACCGCAAGCCGCGTGAACTGGTCTGGATCTTCGGCTGCCTGATTTTCCTGTGCCTGATGGCGGAAGCCTTCATGGGCTACCTGCTGCCGTGGGGCCAGATGTCGTACTGGGGCGCGCAGGTGATCGTGAACCTGTTCTCGGCGATTCCGGTGATCGGCCAGGACCTGTCGCTGTTTATCCGCGGCGACTACGTCGTGAGCGATGCCACGCTGAACCGCTTCTTCTCGTTCCACGTCATCGCGGTGCCGCTGGTGCTGCTGGCACTGGTCATTGCACACATCATCGCGCTGCATGAAGTGGGCTCGAACAACCCGGATGGCGTCGAGATCAAGGCCAAGAAGGACGAGAACGGCGTGCCGCTGGATGGCATTCCCTTCCACCCGTACTACTCGGTGCACGACACGCTAGGCGTTGCCGGCTTCCTGGTCATCTTCTCGGCGGTGATCTTCTTCTTCCCGGAAGTGGGCGGCTATTTCCTGGAGCACAACAACTTCTTCCCGGCTGACCCGCTGAAGACGCCGCCGCATATCGCGCCGGTCTGGTACTTCACGCCGTTCTACTCGATGCTGCGTGCCACCACGTCGAACTTCCTGCCGATCCTGTGGGTGTTCTTCGCGCTGCTGCTCGGCATGGTGTTCCTGCGCAGCAAGGACGCACGCGTCAAGGTCGGTGCGATTGCCATCGCCGTGCTCCTGGCTGTGGGCTTCTACTTCATCGACGCCAAGTTCTGGGGCGTGCTGGTGATGGGCGGGTCGGTCGTGATCCTGTTCTTCCTGCCGTGGCTGGACTGCTCGCCGGTCAAGTCCATCCGCTATCGTCCCGCTTTCCACAAGACCATCCTGATCGTCTTTGTGGTGGTGTTCCTGGTGCTCGGCTACCTCGGCGTGCAACCGCCGTCGCCGGTCGGCGAGAAGGTGTCGCAGCTTGGTACGCTGCTGTACTTCGCCTTCTTCCTGACCATGCCGCTGTGGAGCCGTGCCGGCGAGTTCAAGCCGGTGCCCGAGCGTGTCACGTTCCATCCGCACTGAGCGACGCGACCCCGACAAGAGCACAAGGACACAAGATGAAAAAGCTGCTTTCGATCATCGCGCTGGCCGGCGCCTGTTTTGCCGGCGCGCCTGCCATGGCTTCAGAGGGAGGCTTCCCGCTGGAGCCGGCACCGGTGAACACTGCCGACCTGTCGTCGCTGCAGCGCGGCGCCAAGCTGTTCGTCAACTACTGCCTGAACTGCCATGGCGCATCGATGATGCGCTACAACCGGCTCAAGGACATTGGCCTCACTGACGACCAGATCCGCCAGAACCTGCTGTTCACCGCGGACAAGGTCGGCGAAACCATGACCATCGCCATGCAGCCGAAGGAAGCCAAGGCCTTCTTCGGCGCACAGCCGCCGGATCTGTCGGTGATTGCGCGTGCCCGCGGCGACGACTGGCTCTATACCTACCTGCGCACCTTCTACCGTGACGACAGCCGCGCCACCGGCTGGAACAACCTGGTGTTCCCGAGCGTCGGCATGCCGCACGTGCTGTGGGAGCTGCAGGGCCAGCGCGCCGCCAAGTTCACGGAAGTGGAAGAGCATGGCGAGAAGGTCCACAAGTTCGCCGGCTTCGAGCAACTGAGCCAGGGCAAGATGAGCAAGGTCGAATATGACCAGGCCACAGCCGACCTGGTCGGCTTCCTGGACTGGATGGCCGAGCCCGCGCAGAACCACCGCAAGCGCCTGGGCGTGTGGGTGCTGCTGTTCCTGGGCATTTTCACTGTTTTCGCATGGCGCCTGAACGCGGCCTACTGGAAGGATGTGAAGTAGCTGGTGGCAGCCCGGAGGCGGGCAGCCACCCCGAAGGCCAGACGCGGAGGTTGCGAAAGCAGCATCGCTCTGGCCTTTTTCATTGGGCCGGGTGACGAAATATGCCCTGATAAGTGGATCAAATGCCACTTATTTGCTTTTAGGTGTCCGCTTTTGGCAGAATGGCAGACCTTACCGTCCGACCCAGCTCCGGCTAAGCCCAAGGAATCCAACCATGATGGTGTTGTATTCGGGTACGACTTGCCCGTTTTCCCAACGTTGCCGCCTTGTCCTGTTCGAAAAGGGCATGGATTTTGAAATCCGCGACGTCGACCTGTTCAACAAGCCCGAAGATATTTCGGTGATGAACCCCTACGGCCAGGTGCCCATCCTGGTCGAGCGCGATCTCATCCTGTATGAGTCGAACATCATCAACGAATACATCGACGAGCGCTTCCCGCACCCGCAGCTGATGCCGGCCGACCCGGTCCAGCGCGCCCGCGCCCGACTGTTCCTCTTCAACTTCGAAAAGGAACTGTTCACGCACGTGTACACGCTCGAGAACGAAAAGGGCAAGGCCGCGGAGAAGAACCACGAACGCGCCCGTGCCGCGATCCGCGACCGTTTGACGCAGCTCGCGCCGATCTTCGTCAAGAACAAGTACATGCTGGGCGAAGAGTTCTCGATGCTCGACGTCGCCATCGCGCCGCTGCTGTGGCGCCTGGACCACTACGGCATCGAACTGTCGAAAAACGCTGCGCCGCTGCTGAAGTATGCTGAACGCATTTTCAGCCGTCCCGCGTACATCGAAGCGCTCACCCCCTCCGAGAAGGTGATGCGCCGCTAATCGGCACCGGCCCGAAGGCATCCCGCCCTCGGGCTACACGGCGCCACTGGAAGCACAATGCCTGAAACCTCCACCAAGCCTTACCTGATCCGCGCCATCTATGAGTGGTGCACGGATAACGGCTTCACGCCGTACGTCGCCGTGTTCGTCGATGCCAACACCAACGTGCCGCGCGAGTTCGTGAAGAACAACGAGATCGTGCTCAACGTGAGCTTCGATGCCACCAGCGGCCTGGATATGGGCAACGAGTGGATCACCTTCAGCGCACGCTTCGGCGGTGTCTCGCGCAAGATCGACGTCCCCGTCGAGAACGTGCTGGCCATCTACGCCCGCGAAAACGGGCAGGGCATGGCCTTCCCGGTCGAGCGCAGCCTGCCGGAGACGCAAGCTGCCACCGAACGCGAAAACAACCCGCCGCCCAAGCTGGCACCGGTGGAAGCCGAAACGCCGGCCACCACTGCCGACTCCGGCCCGGGCGACGATGAAACGCCGCCCCCGGTACCGCGCATCGGCGGCAAGAAGCCAGCGTTGAAGGTGGTGAAGTAAGCCATCCCAAAGTGGGCCGCGATGCAGTAGAATCGCGGTCTGCACCAGACATGCCGGCTTAGCTCATCAGGTAGAGCAGTTGATTTGTAATCATCAGGTGGCGGGTTCGAGTCCTGCAGCCGGCACCAGGAATACAAATGGCCTCCCGATTCGGGAGGCCATTTTCATTTGGGCCAGTGCATCCGGATCGAGCCCGCGCTGCGTCATCCCGCTTCCCATGTGCCCAAAGCATCCCGCACCGCCTCGCGCGTTGGCAATGGGTCGACCGCGCCATATCCCTTGATATCAGGCAGGCTCGCCAAAATCGAGCAGTATCTTGCAGCCCGCGCGCGGATTGCGTTCGGCAAGGTCCAGGGCGCTGGCGACCTCACGGAAATCGATCCGGTGCGTGACAATGCGGCCGGGATCGACCAGCCCCTGAGAGATCCAGTCGATCACGGTGGGAAACATGTCGCAGTTCAGGCGCGAGGCATAGAGCGTGAGCTCCTTCCGGGTCAGCTCCAGCTGCGGGACGGCCGATGGCGTCGCGGAAAAGCCCAGTATGCCGATGCGGCCTGCCGGTGCGGCAATGCGCACCGCCTCTTCCAGGATCGACGGGTGGCAAACCGCGTCGTAGATGAGTGTCGGTCCCTCCGGCGCGCCGCGTTTTGCAAGGGCCTGCTCGATGGCTTCCTGTGAGGTGTTGATGACCTCTTCCGCATCGGCGCCGCAATGACGGGCCAGCGCCAGGCGTTCGTCGAGGTGGTCGGTGATAAGAACTCGTACACCGTAGACGCGCTTGAGTACTTGCAGCAGGTTCAGCCCGATCGGGCCGGCACCATAAATCAATGCGATGTCTTCGCGCAGCACGCCGGTGCGGTGCGTAATGTTTGCTGCGACGGCGAAGGGCTCGATCACTGCCGCGCTCGGCGCCGTCAGGCCAGCCGGCACCGCGTAAGCATTGCAAGCCGGCACGCAGGTGTATTCGCTGAAGCCGCCATCGCGGTGCACGCCGATTACCTGCATGTGGCTGCAGACATTGCGCCGGCCAATGCGGCAGGCGTGGCATTGGCCGCAACTGATGACCGGATCCACCACCACGCGTTCGCCGATGCGCTGCGTGCTGATGCCTGCGCCGACGGCGTCGATACTGCCGACGAATTCATGGCCGAGAACGCGGGGGTAGCCGGCGAACGGATTCATGCCGTGGAGGATGTGCAGGTCGGAGCCACAGATGCCGGCATAGCGCACGCGCAGGCGGACTTCGCCGGGAGCGGGGGTGGGGATGGGCCTTGTGCAAAGGGCCAGGCTGTGGGGTTGGTTGATGACAATGCTCAACATGTTGGGTGCTTGTGGCTTGAGGGACGGCATTGTGTGGATGCGAACGTCGTCGATGGCGTGCCGGACTACCAGTTCCACATCGCTCCATCGCGCAGCCTTGCCACGGGCAGGTAGGCGCGCTCGTACGGGTACCTCGCAGCCAGCGCTTCGTCGATGTCGACGCCAAGGCCGGCTACTTCATCCATGACCAGATAGCCGTCTTCAAGGCGATAGTTGTGCGGGAACACTTCGTCGGTCAGCGCGTTATGCGGCATCAGTTCCTGGATGCCGAAATTCGGCGCCCACAATCCGAAATTGACCGCCGCCGCCATGCACACCGGGGACAGGTCGGTGGCGCCGTGGAAGCCCGTGCGCACCTGGTGCATCGCGGCGAACTCCGCAATGCGCCGCACATGCGTGATGCCGCCGGCATGGACGATGGTGGTGCGGATGAAGTCGATCAGCTGGTTGCCGATGAGGTCCTTGCAATCCCAGATCGAATTGAAGACTTCTCCTACCGCCAGCGGCGTGGTGGTGTGCTGGCGGATCAGGCGGAAGGCGTCCTGGTTCTCGGCCGGAGTGGCGTCTTCCAGCCAGAACAGGCTGAATGGTTCGAGTGCGTGCCCAAGTCGGGCCGCTTCGATCGGTGTCAGTCGGTGGTGCGCATCATGCAGCAGCTGCGGCCCGAAGCCGATGGCATTGCGCACCTTGCGGAACAGTTCGGGCGTGTGGCGCAGGTAGAGTGTGGTGTCCCACGGCTCTTCCGGCGGAAGGCCCTTCTCCGCGGGTTCGTAATGGCCGGGTTGCTTGCCTACGCCATACACCTTTGAGAGTCCCGGCACACCGGATTGCACACGGATCGCCTTGTAGCCCTCGGCGACATGCCGGTGGACGGCATCGATGGCTTCTTCGTGATCGCGGCCGTTGGCGTGCCCGTAGACCAGCAGCCGTTGCCGGCTCTTGCCGCCGAGCAGCTGGTACACCGGCATGTTCGCCAGCTTGCCGAGGATATCCCACAGCGCCATGTCGATCGCGGCAATCGCGGTCATCGTGACGGGCCCGCGCCGCCAGTAGGCACCCCGATACAGGTACTGCCAGATGTCCTCGATGCAGCGCGGGTCGCGGCCGATCAGGCAGGGAATGACATGCGCGTCGAGATAGGCGCTGACCGCAAGCTCGCGACCGTTGAGCGTGGCATCGCCAAGTCCGTAGACGCCCTGGTCCGTCGTCACCTTGACCGTGACAAAGTTGCGGCCGGGACAGGTGACGATGGTTTGTATCCGTTCGATCTTCAAGACGTGCTCCGGCGGTTGCGCGTTTCCACTGCTGCGTCATCGCATGCGGGGCGCGCATGGGTCTGGCGCTATGGGAAGGAATGCGGAGCAGGTTACCTCGCGAAGGGCAGGGGCGGATATGAGCGGATTCTGCGGCGGGAAAGCGCATGTGCCGCACAAATCTTGCGAAACGGCTGCACGTCTGCAGCATTCGCCAATGGTACGTTTTGCCATCGTCCACAGCACGGGTGTCCCGCACGATGCCGCAATACAAACGATCGAGGGTCAGGGCATGAGGCTGGCGCAGCGTACTCTTTGCAGCGCCGATGCCGCCGTGCAAGGTCCCGGCTACGACCGCAGCCGCTTGTCGCGCGGCGTGGTGCATGTCGGGCTTGGTGCCTTCCACCGCGCGCACCAGGCGCTGTACACCGAGGCAGCGATCCACGATGGCGACGCGCGTTGGGGCATCGTGGGCGTCAGCTTGCGGGAACCGCGCATGGCGCGCGTGCTGACTGCGCAGGATTGCCTGTACGCGCACTTCGAGCGGCAGGGTGACGAGTCCACGGGACGCATCGTGGGCGCCTTGGTGCAGGCCATGTATGCGCCGCATGCGCTGGAGCGGGTGACCGGTGCGATCGCCGATCCCGCCGCTTCGGTCGTGACCTGCACCGTCACTGAAAAGGGCTACAGCCGGCAGCCGTCAACCTCCGACCTCGATACCAACGATCCGGATATCCGGCACGACCTGGCTCACCCCGACGCGCCGCGCAGCACCCTCGGCGTGCTGGCGGCGGGGATACGCCGCCGGCCGGCCGGCGCGCCGCTGAGCATTGTCTGCTGTGACAACATGGCGGACAACGGCGACACGCTGCGCAAGCTGCTGACCCAGTACGCATCGCAGGTCGATCCGGCGCTGGCCCGGCGTATCCACGATGAGGTGGCGCTGCCGAACACCATGGTCGACCGCATTGTTCCGGCCGCGACGCCGGCGTCGTTGAACTGGGCGCAGCAGCGACTCGGACTTCGCGATGACGCTGCCATCGTCTGTGAGCCCTTCACGCAATGGGTGCTCGAAGACCGCTTTGCCGGGCCGCGGCCCGCATGGGAAGCCGGCGGCGCGCTGATGACGAAGGATGTCCGGCCATTCCAGGCCATGAAGCTGCGGATGCTGAACGGCACGCATTCGGCGGTTGCCTATGCGGCACAGTTGTGCGGCATGGCGACCGTGGCCGGGGCGATGGCCGATCCGGTCCTTGGTGCCTTCGCGCGAGGGGTGATGCAGGACCTGCATGCCACCCTCAATGCGCCGCCAGGGTACGACGTTGCCCGCTACGGCAATGCGTTGCTGGGCCGCCTGCGCAACACCGCGATCGTGCACAACACTGCCCAGATCGCGATGGATGGCACGCAGAAGATCCCGGTGCGCTGGCTGCCCGCCTTGCGCGAAAGCCTGGGCTCGGGCATCGAGCGGCCATGCCTGGAGCGTGCGCTGGCGCTGTGGTTTCACTATTTGCGCTGCGACACCAATGAGCGTGGCGAGCCGCTGGTCGCCTGCGATCCCGGTGCGCCGCCACTTGGCGCGGCGCTGCGAGGCGCGGATAGCGATACGGACGCCGTGCGCAGGGCGCTGGCGCACGGGGCCGTATTTGGCGACGCCCCGTGGCCGAAGCAGTTCCGGCGCCGGCTTGCCGCACACCTGACGGTGTTGCGCGAGCACGGCGTGGCAGCGCTGCTGTCCTTCCCGGCCACAACTTGAAAAACAGGAGGCAACCACATCATGGCCAATCGGTTCACTCGCCGACAGTTCGGCGCACTCGCCGCCGGCGGACTGTCGCTGGCATTGCCCGGGCGCAATGCGTTCGCCCAGAACGCCACCATCAAGCTGAAGTACGGCACGGCCTTCCCGGCCGATCATCCGGGCACGCTGCGCATCAAGGAGGCTGCCGAGGCCATTCGCCAGGACACCGGCGGCAAGGTCGACCTGCAGGTCTATCCCAACAGCCAGCTGGGCAGCGAGCCAGACATGGTCTCCCAGATCCTTGCCGGCGCGATCGACTTCATGTCGACGGCCAGCACCAACCTGCAGACACGTGTGCCGGCCGCCAGCCTCAACGGTGTGGCCTTTGCTTTCAAGGACTACGCCACGGTGTGGGCCGCGATGGACGGGGGATTGGGCGCTTACGTGCGCAGCGCGCTGGGCAAGGTGAACCTGCATGTGTTCGAAAAGTGCCTCGACAACGGCTATCGCAGCATCACCTCAGCTACCCGTCCGGTCAGCACGCCAGCGGACCTGAAGGGCTTCAAGATCCGTGTCCCGGCGATCCCGCTGTGGGTCTCCATGTTCAAGATGCTGGGCGCGGCGCCGACGGTCATACCGTTTGCCGATCTCTATTCGGCGCTGCAGACACGCGTGGTGGACGGCCAGGAGACGCCGCTATCGCTGATCCGCAGCGGCAAGCTGTACGAAGTGCAGAAGTTCTGCTCGCTGACCGCGCATACCTGGGACGGCCACTTTATCTTCGGCAATGCCAGAAGATTCCAGGCACTGCCGCGCGAGGTGCAGGCATCGCTGAGCACACGCTTCACCACCGCGGCGCTGAAGCAGCGCGAGGATATCGCGCGGCTCGATGTCGAAGCGCAGGCGGAGATGTCCCGGCTTGGCATCACGTTCAACCGGCCCGATCCGGCGCCGTTCCGCAAGCTGCTGCGCGACGCGGGCTTCTACGCCGAGTGGCGCAGGAAGTTTGGCGACGACGCATGGGAGATGCTTGAAAAATACACCGGACCGCTGGTCTGAAGCAGGCGCCATCAAGCCGACATGCAAGAGAAAGAGGAGCTCATGATGGAGCACGCCGCCGAGACGGTGGACCCGCCCGCCGCCCACAACGCCCACATCGCCCATACCGCCCATACCGCCCATACCGCCCATACACCGCCCGCCGCCAGCGCGCGCTGGGGCCGCATCCTGGCCTGCCTGGTTGAACTGCCGGCCGCGCTGATCGTTGTGGCCGAAATCCTGATACTCGGGGGCGGCGCATTTGCGCGCTATGCCCTGCATGCGCCGTTGCCGTGGACGGAGGAGCTTGCCGGCATCCTGTTCCTGTGGCTGGCGATGCTCGGTGCCATCATTGCCTTGCAGCGCAGCGCGCATATGCAGCTCACCACCTTCATCAGCAAACTGCCGCCGCACCGGCGCGCGTGGCTGGATGCCTGTGGCATGTGGATGGTGGTGGCGTTCCTGTTGCTGCTGGTGGAGCCGGCGTGGGAACATCTCGTCGAACACGTGGAGGTGCTGACGCCGACCCTGGAGGTCAGCGAAGCCTGGCGCGCCGGGGCGGTGCTCGCCGGCACCGTGCTGATGCTCGTGACCGCCGTGATCCGCCTGCTGGAGCGTGCCAGCCGCAGGCAGGCGGCCATCAGCGGATTGCTGGTCGGGCTCGGCGCCGGCATGTTGTGGCTGCTCTCGCCGGTGCTGATGGGGTTGGGCAATGCCAACCTGGTGATCTTCTTTTTGCTGATGCTGGTTGCCTGCGTCGCCATCGGCGTGCCCATCGCCTTCGCCTTCGGGCTCTCCACGCTCTGCTACCTGGCGTTGTCCACCGCCACGCCGCTGTCGATCATCCCGAACCGCATGCAGGAGGGCATGTCGCACCTGATCCTGCTGGCGGTGCCGCTGTTCATCTTCCTGGGCGGGCTGATCGAAATGACCGGCCTGGCGCGCGCCATGATCCAGTTCCTGGCCGGGCTGCTTGGCCATCTGCGTGGCGGACTGCAGTATGTGCTGCTTGGCGCGATGTATATCGTCTCCGGCATTTCCGGCTCGAAGACTGCCGACATGGCCGCGGTCGCGCCGGCGCTGTTCCCGGAGATGAAGCAGCGTGGCGCGAAGGATGGCGACCTGATCGGCCTGCTGTCGGCGTCCGGCGCGATGTCGGAGACGATCCCGCCCAGCATCGTGCTGATCACGGTCGGGTCGGTCACGGGCGTGTCGATCACCTCATTGTTCATCGGCGGGCTGATGCCGGCGCTGGTCGGCCTGGCGATGATGGCGCTGGTGGTCTGGTGGCAGACGCGCAAGGAGGACATGCGGGGCACGGTGCGGCCATCGGGCCGCGTGTTGCTGAGATTGCTGATGGTCGCACTGCCGGCGCTGGCGCTGCCGGTCATCATCCGTACCGCCGTGGTGGAGGGCGTGGCTACCGCCACCGAGGTATCGACCATCGGCATCTTCTATGCGCTGCTGGCCGGCGTGCTGATGTACCGGCAGTTCGACTGCCGGCGCATCTATCCGATCCTGACCGATACGGCGGCGTTGTCTGGCGCGATCCTGCTGATCGTCGGTTGTGCCACCACCATGGCGTGGGCGCTGACGCAGTCGGGGTTTGCACAGGACCTGGTCGGCGTCATGTCCGGTGTGCCCGGCGGCAAGACTGGTTTCCTGCTGGTGTCGGCGCTGGCTTTCGTGATCCTGGGCAGCTTGCTGGAGGGTATCCCGGCCATCGTGCTGTTCGGGCCTTTGCTGTTCCCGATTGCCCGGCTGGTCGGTGTGCATGAGGTGCACTATGCCATGGTAGTGATCTTCGCCATGGGGCTGGGCTTGTTCGCGCCGCCGTTCGGGGTGGGCTTCTATGCTGCCTGCGCGATCGGGCGCGTGTCGCCGGATGTTGCCATGCCACGCGTGTGGCCGCATATGGCGGCGTTGTGCATTGCGCTGTTGCTGCTGACGCTGGTGCCGTGGTTCTCTATCGGGTTCCTGTAGGTTGGCGAGGCGGGGGCTTGCCAGTGAGACTGGATGGAAGCGCAGCCCGCTGGCGTCGTAGAGCGCCAGGTCGGCCGATTGCCGCGGTGCCAGCATTCCGATGTTTGGCAAGCCCAAGACCCGCGCTCCGCGAGCGATGCCCCGGTATTGGCCCGAACCGGGGTCAGCTACGCGAAGGGCGCCGCTGCACAGGGGCACTCCCCTTGCAAGGCGCCCGACAAAGTAGAGGGCCCCCGAAAGCGACCGGCCCGCTCGAGCAGGCATTGGCCGGCTGATGCTGAGGGCGCAAGGGGTTGTTTCACCAGTGCAACCTTTTGTGCTGATCAGGACCGCGTCGGCACATCGCGTACCGCGCAAATGCCTGCCAGGAGGCAGTTCTGGCGGGCTGGCGCACTGTATGCATGGCATTGATGCCGGGCGAGTTCGAGGCCGGGCTTCCGCTGCCTTGAGCGCCTGCGATCCGGCAATACGCCAGGTTTCCTAACGCGGCTGCGGTTGCGGCCGCCTGCTTCAAAAGGAGCTCGTCATGAAAAGAAGGCTTCTCTCACTCAGCGGGGTGGCCTTGTGCGCCTGCCTGGCCACGCCAGCGCTGGCAGCCCCGAAGGCACCGGACGCCAAGGTGAGCATGGTCACCGCCGACCAGGTCAAATGGTCGGAACTGTCCCTGATCCCGGGGGCGCAGATCGCTGTGCTGGAAGGCGCCATGGACAAGAACGTGCCAATCACGGCGCGCATCAGGCTGCCGGCCGACTCCAAGGTGCCGGCGCACTGGCATCCAGGGATCGAGCGCGTGACCGTGCTTTCAGGAACCTTCCACTATGGTATGGGCGACAAGCTGGATCCCGAGAAAACTGCGCCGATGGGTCCCGGCAGCCTGATCGTCATGCAGCCCAAAGTGCATCACTTCGGCTGGACCAGGGATGAAACGGTTATCCAGCTCAATGTAATGGGCCCGTGGGCCTTCCACTTCGTCAATCCGGCCGACGATCCGCGCAAGAAGAAGTAAGTTCCGATGCGGGGACGGCCTTCGTCCCCGTCTTGGCCAGCTCGCGCCACGCCAGCCACAGGCGCGTGTCGAACTCCAGCTGGTGATAGCGCGGCTCCATGTGTTCGCAGAGCCGGTAGAAGGCCTTGTCGTGATCGCTCTCTTTCAGGTGCGAGAGTTCGTGCACGACGATCATGCGCAGGAATTCCGCCGGCGCTTCCTTGAACAGCGACGCCACCCGGATTTCCTTCTTGGCCTTCAGCTTGCCGCCCTGCACGCGCGAGATCGCGGTGTGCAGGCCCAAGGCCTTGTGCGCCGAGTCGAGCGTGGCATCGAAACCGACCTTGTGCAGCGGCGGCGCGCTGCGCAGGTATTCCTGCTTCAGTTCGGCGGCGTAGTCGTACAACGCGCGATCGGTCTGCACGGAGTGGCGGCCGGGATAGCGGCGGGCCAGGTGGTCGCCGAGGCGGCCGGCGGCGGCGAGCTCGCGCACCTGGTCGAGCACCTCGGGCGGGTAGCCGCCCAGGAAGCGCATCGGATCCTTGGCGGAGGGGCGCCAGGTTTCGGTCACTGCGGCGGCCTGCTTAGTAGCGATTAATGGTGGTGGTGATGGTGATGCATCCAGCTGTTGTCCAGCGAGTTGACGAAGGACTCGACCGCGTCCTTGTCGCCCGTGGCGTGGCGCATCATCTCGCCGCACTTGCAGAAGCCCTGGTACGGGGTGATGTGCGAGCACGCGGATGTTTTCTGCAGGTACAGGGTGACGGGTTTCGCGCACTTCTTGCACTTGAACTTCAGGGTCAGGGCGGGTCTGCTCATGGCGATGCCTCGGAAAATCAGCGGAAAGTCGAACCCGCCATTGTACCGGCGGGGGCCAAAGCTGGCTGGGGCCGGCTGCGCGCCCCGGCGTGCCTGATACACTCCCGCCATTCCCGCACCAACCCCAACACGCACCCATGGCACAGTACGTTTTCACCATGAACCGCGTGGGCAAGATCGTTCCGCCCAAGCGTCACATCCTGAAGGACATCTCGCTGTCGTTCTTCCCCGGCGCCAAGATCGGCGTGCTGGGCCTGAACGGCTCGGGCAAGTCCACGTTGCTCAAGATCATGGCCGGCCTCGACAAGGAGATCGAGGGCGAAGCCACGCCGATGCCGAACCTGAATATTGGCTACCTGCCGCAGGAACCGCAGCTCGATCCCGAGCAGACCGTGCGCGAATCGGTGGAAGCGGCGCTGGGCGGTGTGTTCGAGGCGCGCAAGAAGCTCGACGAGATCTATGCGGCCTACGCCGAGCCGGACGCCGACTTCGACGCGCTCGCCGCCGACCAGGCCAAGTACGAAGCGATCCTGGCCGCCAGCGACGGCAATAATGTCGAGCTGCAACTCGACATCGCCGCCGACGCGTTGCGCCTGCCGCCGTGGGATGCCAAGGTCGGCCACCTGTCCGGCGGTGAGAAGCGCCGCGTGGCGCTGTGCCGCCTGCTGCTGTCGCGCCCCGACATGCTGCTGCTCGACGAACCGACCAACCACCTGGATGCCGAGTCGGTCGACTGGCTGGAGCAGTTCCTGACGCGCTTCCCCGGCACCGTGGTGGCCGTGACCCACGACCGCTACTTCCTCGATAACGCCGCCGAGTGGATCCTGGAACTGGATCGCGGCCAGGGCATCCCCTGGAAGGGCAACTACAGCTCGTGGCTGGACCAGAAGGAAGCGCGCCTGAAGCAGGAAGAGGCCAGCGAATCGGCGCGCCAGAAGGCGCTGCACAAGGAACTGGAGTGGGTGCGCCAGAACCCCAAAGGCCGCCAGGCCAAGTCCAAGGCGCGCCTGGCGCGCTTTGACGAGCTGAACAGCCAAGAATACCAGAAGCGCAACGAGACCCAGGAAATCTTCATCCCGGTGGGTGAGCGCCTGGGTAACGAAGTGATCGAGTTCGACAACGTCAGCAAGGGGTTTGGCGACCGCATGCTGATCGAAAACCTGAGCTTCAAGGTGCCGCCGGGCGCGATCGTCGGCATCATCGGTCCGAACGGCGCCGGCAAGTCGACGTTCTTCAAGATGCTCACGGGCAAGGAGCAGCCGGACAGCGGCGAGATCAAGATCGGGCCGACCGTGAAGATGGCGTTTGTCGACCAGAGCCGCGACGCGCTGGATGGCACCAAGACGGTGTTCGAGGAAATCTCGGGCGGCGCCGACGTGCTGACCGTGGGCCGGTACGAGACGCCGTCGCGCGCCTATATCGGCCGCTTCAACTTCAAGGGTGGCGACCAGCAGAAGCAGGTCGGCACGCTGTCGGGCGGTGAACGCGGCCGCCTGCACATGGCCAAGACGCTGATCGCCGGCGGCAACGTGCTGCTGCTGGATGAACCGTCGAACGACCTCGACGTGGAAACGCTGCGCGCGCTGGAAGATGCGCTGCTCGAGTTCGCCGGCTGCGTGATGGTGATTTCGCACGACCGCTGGTTCCTGGACCGGATCGCGACGCACATCCTGGCGTTCGAGGGCGACTCGCATGTCGAGTTCTTCCCGGGCAACTATCAGGAATACGAGGCGGACAAGAAGAAGCGGCTGGGCGAAGAAGGGGCCAAGCCGAAGCGGATCCGGTATAAGCCGATTGCGCGGTGAAGTACTGCTGAGTGTGAAAGTGAACCAGGCCGGCGGGCCTGGTTCACTTTTTATGGCTGGAAGGGGACACGATATTGGCGCGGCGCGCGCTATTCAGTGGCCCGCACCAGCCTCAACCGGGTGATCTCCGACGGCGCCCCAAAGCGCTTCGGCGGTCCCCAGTACCCCGTTCCCCGGCTCACATAGATCCACATCGCCCCATGCCGCACCAGCCCCGCGGTGTACGGCTGCTGCATCGGCACGAACAGGTTCCACGGCCAGAACTGCCCGCCATGGGTATGCCCCGACAGTTGCAGGTCGAAGCCTGCCTCGGCCGCAGCTACCGCCGTGCGCGGCTGGTGCGCTAACAGCACCCGCACCCCGGCTTCCGTCGGCGCTCCGGCGATGGCGCGGTGCGGGTCGCTGCGGTGGCTTTCATGGAAGCGGCCGGCGGAGTAGTCGGTCACGCCTGCCAGCACCAGTGGCTGGTCGCCATGTTGCAGCACCACGTGCTCGTTCATCAGCACGCGCAGGCCGAGCCGGCGCAGTTCGTCGATCCACGGCTGCGCGCCGGCGTAGTACTCGTGGTTGCCGGTGACGAAATAGCTGCCATGGCGAGCCTGCAGCCGCGCCAGCGGCGCGGTGTGCGCGGACAGTTCGCGAACGGTGCCGTCGACCAGGTCGCCGGTGATGGCCACGGCGTCCGGTTTCAGGCTGTTGACGCGGTCGACAATCCGGTCGAGGTAGGACCCCTTGATGGTGGGGCCGACGTGGATGTCGCTGATCTGCGCGATGGTGAAGCCGTGCAGCGCCTCGGGCAGGCCGGCCACCGGCACGTCGACCTCGACCACGCGCGCCACGCGGCGGGCGTTGATATAGCCGGCCAGCGTGACCAGCAGGGCCAGCAGCGGCACGGCGAGGGCGCTGCCCGATACCAGCCCCGGAGCCTGCCCGCCGAGCAGCTTGCCCGCCAGCCAGGCGGCGGCCAGTGCGACGTCGCGCGCCAGCGTCAGTACCAGCAGCGATGAGAAGAATCCCATTGCCAGCATGCCGATCCAGGAGATCCGGTCCCCCCACGGCTGGCTGAAGCGCCGTGCCAGCAACCCGGCCGGCAGCAGCGCGCAGGACAGGGCGAGCCAGATCACGGCGAGCGCCTTGACCAGCATCGGCACCGGCATCGCCGGCAGCAGGCGCAGCCCGATATAGCCGTGCAGCAGTGCCGTGATCAGGGCGGCGGTCAGGATGGTGGTGCGAGGGGGCATGGGGCGCGGCGAGAGCCAGATGGAATCGGAAGATGAGGCCATGGCGGGTGCGCTTCAAGGGCGCCATGGCTGCAGGCGGGTCAAGCAAGATGCACACCCGTGCCGCCGGCAGCAGCCTGATGCCGGGCTGATCTGTACTTTTTTGTGCCGGCCCTGAATGTTTTCAAATGCGATTGTTCGCCTCTCCGGCCTAATTTAGATTGCCAGCATGGGCCGTCTGCTGTGCAGCATCGTGCCCTCCACGCCGGAGACATCCATGTCTTTTCGCTTCAAGCAAACCAGCGCGCTGATCGCGGCGGTATGGCTTGCGCTCGCACCCCTCGCCCCGCTGGCCGCTGCGCCGCCACAGCCAACGGCCGGTGCATTGGCCTGGCCGCGCCATTTCGACGCCGCCAACGACCATGTCGAGTTGTACCAGCCGCAGGTCGAAACCTGGGACGGCAACCGCCTGTCAGGGCGTGCTGCCGTGGCGGTGGGGGAGAAGGGCGGCTCGCCCACCTATGGTGTAGTGCATTTCTCGGCCACCGCCGATATCGACAAGGCGTCCGGGCTGGTGCAGCTGAGTGCGCTGCGCATCGAGCGCGTGGAAGTCCCTACCAGGCACGACGCCGCCGACCGGGTACGCCAGGCGCTGGTGTCCCGACTGCCGGCCAACGGCCTGACCGTGCCGCTGGACCAGTTGCAGGCCAGCTATGCCGTGTCGCAGCAACTGGCTCGCGCCGGTCGAGTGCCGGTTCGCAACGACGCGCCGCAGATCCTGTTTGCGACCACGCCGACACTGCTGGTGCTGGTCGACGGCGACCCGGCCTGGCGCTCGGTTCCTGGCACGCAATATGAACGCGCGCTCAACAGCCGCGCGCTGCTGCTGCG
The DNA here is from genome assembly GCF_017814975.1 of Cupriavidus consociatus. Classification (GTDB taxonomy): domain Bacteria; phylum Pseudomonadota; class Gammaproteobacteria; order Burkholderiales; family Burkholderiaceae; genus Cupriavidus; species Cupriavidus consociatus. The sequence goes on along the minus strand of NZ_JAGIQA010000016.1, from coordinate 59,393 downwards.
CGAGTCGGGCGGCGAGCTGTACCTGAAGGCAGCAGGCTACTGGTACCGCTCCGAATCCGCGGGCGGCACATGGGAGGTCATGACGACCGTGCCGAAGGCGCTGGAGAATGCCGCCACCAAGGCCGCCGCCGGCATGAAGCCCGATGCCATGCTGCCCGCCGACGGCAAGCGCCCGACGCGCGCGCCGGCCATCGTTTTCGCCACCCAGCCGACCGAGCTGGTGATGACCAGCAGCGCGCCGCAGATGACGCCGGTGAAAGGCGTGGGCCTGCTGACGGTCTCCAATGCCGATCACGCCCTCTTCGTCGACCCGGCCACCAACCAGTATTACCTGCTGGTGTCGGGCCGCTGGTTCCGCGCGCCGATGCTGACCGGGCCGTGGGAATACGTGCCGGGCCGCGAGCTGCCGGCGGATTTCGCCAGGATTCCGGCGACCGATCCCAAGGCCAACGTGCTGGTGTCGGTTCCGGGCACGCCGCAGGCGCGCGAGGCCGAGATCGCCGCCACCATCCCGCAGACCGCCACGGTCTCGCGCAGCAAGGCCAGCCTGAGCGTCGCCTACGACGGCGCGCCGCGCTTTACGCCGATCACCGGCACTTCGCTCAGCTACGCGGCGAACACGGGCACGCCTGTGATCGAGGTCGATGGCAGCCACTATTACGCGGTCGCCAATGGCGTCTGGTTCACGGCGCCGGCACCGTCGGGGCCGTGGCGCGTCGCCACCGAGGTGCCGTCCGCGATCTACACCATCCCGCCGACCTCGCCGCTCTACTACGTGACCTATGTACGGATCTACTCGGTCACCCCGGAAGCCGTCGTGGTTGGCTATACCCCTGGCTACATGGGCGTGGTAGTCAGCCCCGACGGCACGGTGGTGTACGGCACCGGGTACGTCTATCCGCCCTATGTCGGCGCGGCCTACTACGGCTACCCGGTCACCTACGGCTACGGCGCAGGCTTTGGCGTCGGCATGGCGGAGGGGTTTGCCTTCGGCTTCGCTGCCGGCGCGTTCTGGGGCGCGGCGTCGCCGTACTGGGGACCGTACTGGTGGGGCGCTCCGTATAACTGGAACTACGTCAACGTGAACCAGGCGAACTTCTACGGCCGCTGGGGTCAGGGCACGGTGACGCACGCGCAAGGCTGGAACGCCTGGACCGGCACCGAGTGGCGTGGCAGCGCGGCCTCGGGCTTCAACCCGGCGACCGGCGCGCGCTACCAGGGCAGCCGCGGCGCGGCGTTCAACCCGTACTCCGGCAACTACGCGGCCGGCCACCAGGGCTCGTTCGCCAACCCGTCAAGCGGCCGCGAAGGCGCCGCGCGCGGCGGCATGGCAGGCAATACCTATACCGGCGACTACGCCGCCGGGCGCCAGGCGGCGGGCTACAACGCGCAGACCGGCCGTATCGGCGCGGGCGAGGCCGGTATTGCCGGCAACACCCAGACCGGTGCGCATACCGCCGGCAGCCGTGGCTTTGTCGCCAACCCGGGCAAGGACAACGCGCTGGCGTGGAACAACGGCAACGTCTATGCCGGCCACGACGGCTCCGTGTACCAGCACACCGACGACGGCTGGCAGAAGCACACGGCCGGCGGCTGGGAACCGGTGCAGCCGAACAACGACGCCACCAGCCGGCTCGAGTCGCAGCGCCAGGCACGCGAGGTCGGCCAGCAGCGCTGGCAGGGCATGGCGCAGCAGTGGCAGGGCATGGCGCAGCAGTGGCAGGGCGCGGGGCGCTTCGGCGGCGGCTTCGGTGGCGGTGGCGGCGGGGGCTTCCGCGGCGGCGGCTTCCATGGCGGATTCCGGCGCTGAGGCGCTGGCCGGACAACAGCCGCCGGCCTGGTCCCGGCTGTCGAAATGAGTAAACACGGGCACAAGAAAGATTGAATTGGCGCGTCCATGGGCGCGCCTTAACCTGCCTGAACAGGCACAGGATCGGCGGCGGGCGCCGCTGCGTCCGGCATCGGGGGCGGCCATGGTTGCTGGCGGAGGAGGTTTTGTGAGGACAATGCTTAACGGGTGCGGCGCGGCGGGCCTGCTGGCCCTGCTGCTGGTGGCGGGTTGCGGCAAGGAAAAGCCGGCTGCGGTGGCGCCGCCGGCAGCCGAGGTAGGCGTCATCACCGTGGCGCTGCGCGACGTGCCGCTCATCTATGAATTCGTCGGCCAGACCCAGAGTTCGCAGCAGGTGGAGATACGCGCGCGCGTCAATGGCTTCCTGGAGAAGCGGGTCTATACGGAAGGCGCCCTGGTCAAGGCGGGCGAGACCCTGTTCCTGATGGATCCCAAGCCGTTCGAGGCCACGCTGAAGGCGGCCGAGGCCGAACTGGCGCAGCAGCAGGCGCGGCTGAACACCTCACGCGCCGACCTGAACCGCGTGCGCCCGCTGGCGGCGCGCAATGCCCTCAGCCAGCGCGACCTGGATGACGCCACGGGCAAGGAGCAGGAGGCCGCGGCCGCGGTGGAGCAGGCGCGCGCCAATGTGATCAATGCCAAACTGAACCTGAGCTACACCACGATCAAGTCGCCGGTGGCGGGCCTGTCGAGCTTTGCCAAGCGGCAGGTGGGCTCCTATATCGATACCACCAACAGCCTGCTGACCTATGTCGCCAAGCTGGATCCGATGTGGGTCAATTTCAGCCTGTCCGAGAACGAAGTGCTGTCGATCCGTTCGTCGGAGAAGTCGGGGGCGATCCGGTACCCGGCGCAGGAGGCCTTCGACATCGTCATCGTGCTGGCCGACGGGACGGAGTTCCCGCACCACGGCAGGATCGCTTTCGCCGACGCCTCGTTCAGCCAGGAAACCGGCACCTATCTGGTCCGCGCCGAGGTCGCCAATCCACAGGGCGCGCTGAGGCCGGGGCAGTTCGTGCGGGTCAAGGTGCATGGCGCGATGCGTACGCAGGCCATTGCCGTGCCGCAGGAAGCCATCGTGCAAGGCCCGCGCGGGCAGACGGTCTGGGTGATCGGCCCGGACAACAAGGCGCAGCAGCGCGTGGTCGACGTGGGGGAATGGACCGGCTCCAACTGGGTGGTGCGCTCGGGCCTGAAGGCTGGTGACCGCGTGGCGGTGAGCGGCCTGCTGCGCCTGATGCCGGGCGCGCCGGTCAAGGCCGTGCCGGCGACCGAGCTGGCCGCGCATGGCGCGGCCAGCGGTGTCCACGCCGCGCCTGCCGGGCCTCCTGCTGCTGCATCGGCTGCTCCGGCGGCATCAGGCGCAGCCACGCAGCAGGCAGCGGGCACCACCGGGGGCAAGCCATGAAGCTTGCCCATTTCTTTATCGACCGGCCGATCTTCGCATCGGTGCTGTCTATCATCATCACGGTGGGCGGGCTGGTGGCGCTGACCAAGCTGCCGATCGCCCAGTTCCCGGATATCACGCCCCCGTCCATCACGGTCACGACCCGCTACCCCGGCGCCAGCGCCGAGGTGGTGGCGCAGAACGTGGCCGCGCCGATCGAGCAGCAGGTCAACGGCGCCGACCGCATGATGTACATGAACTCGACCAGTTCATCGACCGGCGACCTGACGCTGACCACCTATTTCGAGATCGGCACCGACCCCGAACTCGCGCAGGTGGACGTGCAGAACCGCGTGAACCTGGCGCTGCCCACGCTGCCCGATGCCGTGACGGCGCAGGGCGTCTCGGTGCAGAAGCGGTCGTCCGCGTTCATGATGGTGATTGCCATCTATTCACCCGACAACAGCTACAACCAGACCTTCGTCGGCAACTACGCCAATATCTACGTGCTGGATGCGCTCAAGCGCATCCCCGGCGCCAACCAGTCGTCCATCTTCGGCAGTCCGGACTACGCCATGCGCATCTGGCTGCGGCCGGACCGGATGGCGTCGCTGGGCATCACCACCGAGGACGTCAAGAACGCGGTCGCCAACCAGAACCAGCAGTTCTCCGCGGGGCGCATCGGCCAGTCGCCGACCACCGGGCCGGTGCAGCAGACCTTCCCGATCGCCACCAAGGGCCGCATGACCGAGCCCGCCGAGTTTGAAAACATGATCCTGCGCGCGCAGTCCGGCGACGCCGCGCTGGTGCGCCTGAAGGACATCGGCCGTGCCGAGCTCGGCTCCAAGGATTACTCGCTGCGCAGCCGCTACAACGGCAAGACCGCCACGCTGCTGGCCGTGTACCAGCAGCCCGGCGCCAATGCGCTGGACGTGGCCAAGCAGGTGCGGTCCACGCTGGCGGAGCTGAAAAAGAGCTTCCCGCCCGGGCTGGAGTACGAGGTCGCGCTCGACACCACCGAGTTCGTGCAGGAGTCGATCGACGAGGTGGTGCACACGCTGCGCGACGCGGTGATCCTGGTGATCCTGGTGGTGTTCCTGTTCCTGCAGAGCCTGCGCGCGACGCTGGTGCCGATCCTGGCCGTGCCCGTGTCGATCATCGGCGCCTTCGTCGGCATGAGCGCGTTCGGCTTCTCGGTGAACATGCTGACCTTGTTCGGCATGGTGCTGGCGATCGGCATCGTGGTCGACGACGCGATCGTGGTGATCGAGAACGTCGAGCGCAACATGACGGAGTTCAACCTGCCGCCCAAGGAGGCGGCCAAGAAGGCCATGGACGAGGTCAGCGGCCCGGTGGTCGCGATCGTGCTGGTGCTGCTGGCGGTGTTCATCCCGGTGGCCTTCCTGTCGGGCATCACCGGGCAGCTCTACAAGCAGTTCGCCATCACCATCGCGGTGTCGGTGGTGCTGTCCGGCGTGGTGGCGCTGACGCTGTCGCCGGCGATGGCGGCGATCCTGCTCAAGCCCGGCCAGCACAAGAAGAACCGCTTCTTCACCTGGTTCAACAACTCGTTCGACCGCCTCGTGGCGGGCTATGACAAGTCGCTGCAGCTCGTGATCCGGCGCACGGTAATGTCGATCGCCATCATCCTGGCCATGGTAGCGGTCAGCGTGGTCATGTTCATGCGCATCCCGACCTCGTTCCTGCCGGTGGAGGACCAGGGCTACCTGTTCGGCGCGGTGGTGATGCCGGACGCAGCGAGCCTGGACCGCACCCAGTCCTTGTCGAGCCGCGCGGAAACATGGTTCGCCAAGCAGCCCGGCGTGTCGTCGGTGGCCTCGGTGGATGGCTTCAGCCTGATCGACTCGCAGAACAAGGCCAACGCCGGCACGTTGTTTGTCACGCTGAAGGGCTTCCATGACCGCGGGCCCGGCCAGACCGCGGCCGAACTGATGCAGAAGGCCCATCAAGAGTTCTCGCGCTACCAGGACGGCGTGGTGATCCCGCTGAATCCGCCTTCGATCCCTGGCCTGGGCACCACCGGCGGCTTCGAGTTCTGGCTGCAGAGCACGGCGGACGGGACTTACCAGCAGCTGGAGCAGAAGGTTCACGAGTTCATCGCCAAGGCCCGGCAACGGCCGGAGCTGAGCGGCGTGAACTCCACCATCAACTCGCGCTCGCGCCAGTTCCTGGTCGAGGTCGACCGGGAGCGCTCCGAGACCCAGGGCGTGCCGGTCGAGAACGTCTATTCGGCGCTGCAGACCATGTTCGGCTCGCTTTACGTGAGCCAGTTCCCCAAGAACAGCCGGCTGTTCCAGGTCATCCTGCAGGCCGAGCCCGAGTTCCGCTCGCGCCCGGAAGACCTCGACAAGGTCTACGTGCGCAACCACAACGGCGACATGGTGCCGATCAAGGCGGTGACCACCACCAAATATGTGCCGGGGGCGGACATCGTCACGCGCTTCAACAACTTCCCGGCCGCCAAGGTCATGGGCGATGCCGCGCCGGGCTACAGCTCGGGGCAGGCCATCAGCGCCATGGAGGAGGTGGCGCAGGAAGTGCTGGGCCAGGGCTACGCCTACGCCTGGAGCGGCCAGGCCTACGAGGAAAAGACCGCCGGTTCCACCGCTGTCTATGTCTTCGCCTTTGCCTTGCTGATGGTGTTCCTGATCCTGGCGGCGCAGTACGAGAAGTGGTCGCTGCCGCTTGGCGTGCTGCTGGCCGTGCCGTTCGCGCTGTTCGGCGCGCTGCTCGGCATCCTGATGCGCGGCATGGAGAACGACGTCTACTTCCAGATCGGCCTGACCGTGCTGATCGCGCTGGCGGCGAAGAACGCGATCCTGATCTTCGAGTTCGCGGTCGAAATGCGCGAGAAGGAAGGGCTGAGCGCCTACGATGCCGCCATCCACGCGTCCAAGCTGCGGCTGCGCCCGATCATCATGACATCGCTGGCCTTTATCCTGGGCTGCGTGCCGCTGGCCATCGCCAGCGGCGCCTCGGCAGCCAGCCGGCAGTCGCTCGGCACGGGCGTGATCGGCGGCATGCTTGGGGCGACGGTGATCGCGCTGTTCTTCATCCCGATGTTCTTCTGGGGCCTGGAGCGCATGTCCGAAGGCAAGTCCAAGAAGGCGCCCAAGGCCGGCGATGCGCCGCGGCCGCCTGCCACGCCACCCACCACGCCGCCTGCCGGAGAAACGCTATGAGCCCGCGCGTGTGGATGCTGGCGGCCTGCGCCGCGGCAACGCTGGGCGGCTGCGCGATCGGCCCCAACTACCAGCGCCCGGAGACGCCGGAGGTGGCGCAGTACCGCCTCGACACCGGCGCGCTGGCGATCGCGGCCGACAGCGACTGGTGGAACCAGTTCAGCGACCCGGTGCTGAACGCGCTGGTGGATGCGGCGCTGGCCGGCAACTACGATGTCCGCATCGCCGCCGCGCGCATCGACGAATTCCGGGGCCAGCTGATGGTGGCGCGCGCGGGCTTTTTCCCGCAGCTCAATCTGTCCGCATCGGCCGCGCGTCAAAGCATCGGCAGCCTGAACAGCACACAATTTGGCAGCGGCACCGGCAATACCTACCAGCTGCTGGCCAACGCCAACTGGGAGATTGACCTGTGGGGCCGCATCCGCCGGCAGGCCGAGGCGGCCGAGGCCAGCCTGTGGAATGCCGAATACGCGCGCCGCGGCGTGGTGCTGGCGCTGGCGGCCTCAGTGGTTCAGGGGTATGCCACGCTGCGCGGGCTCGACGCGCAGCTCGACGTCGCGCAGCAGACGCTCGCATCGCGTGCGAGCGGGCTGGATATCTTCCGCCAGCGCTACGAAGGCGGCGTGATATCGCAGCTTGAACTGGCGCAGGCCGAGAATGACTACTACGTGGCCGAGGGCTCGATCCCGCCGCTGCGTGCTGCCATCGCGCAGACCGAGAACGCGCTGTCGGTGCTGCTGGGCCGGCCTGCGGGCCCGATCGAGCGCGGCAAGCCGATCAACGAACTGCAGGCGCCGCCGGTCGGCGCGGACCTGCCGGCCGCCTTGCTCTCGCGCCGGCCCGATGTGCTGCAGGCCGAGCAGACTGCCATCGCCGCCAATGCGCAGCTGGGCGCGGCGCAGGCACTTTACCTGCCGGCGGTCAACCTGAGCGGCCTGTTCGGCGCGGTGGCGGCGTCGCCGGGCGCGTTGTGGGACAGCGCGTCGCGGGTCTGGGCGTTCGGCGCGGGGCTGACCCAGCCGATCTTCCAGGGCGGCGCCATCCGCGGGCAGGTGCAGACCGCGTCCGCGCAGCGCAGCCAGGCCATGTTCGCTTACCAGGGCACGGTGCTCGCGGCGCTGGCCGATGTGAACAGCGCGCTGGCCAATGGCGTCGAGACCCGCACGCGGCTGGGCAGCCTGCGCCGGCAGGAACAGAGCCTGTTCATCTATGCCGACCAGGCTTTTGCCCGGTATGAGGGCGGGTATTCGAGCTACCTGGAGGTCACCAATGCGCGCGAGAAGCTGTTCGATGCGCAGCTGGCGGCGATCCAGGGGCAGGTCGACGTGCTTACCAGCACCGCGGCGCTGTACAAGTCGCTGGGCGGTGGCTGGCCGTCGGTGCCGCAGGAGGTGCGGGACGCCGGGATGCAGGGCGATGCGAAGGTGCTGGCAAGGTAAGGCCGCGACAGGGGGAAGAGGGGAGCAAACCGGCGGTATGCGAAAGGCACCTCAACGCGCCGACCACTCCCCCTGCCTGACCCCCAGCGCGGTCACCACCCCATACGCCGTAATCCCCAGCGCCACCCCCAGGAAATGCCCGTCCAGCCCCATCCCGAACACGTTCGCCAGCACCCAGCCGCCGCCCGCCGCCAGCGCGATCCGGCACAGTCCCGCCGCTGCCGGCCAACGCATGCGCCCGGCGCCCATCGAGGCAAAGTACAGCGCCATCCCCAGCCCGAAGGCGCCGAACGCGGGCCCCACCCATGACAGCGCGCGCGCCGCGATGGCGATGACTTCTGCATCGTTGGTGAACAGGCTGGCAAAGCGCACCGGCGCCAGTCCCACCGCCGCGCCGGCCGTACCCGCGATCGCCAGCGCGAGGAAGGCGCCGACCCATGCGGTGCGACGCGCCGTATGCCAGTCGCCGGCACCGACCGCGCGTCCGACCAGCGCCGTCAGCGCCGAACCCACGCCGAACGCCAGCGGGATCATCAGGAACTCCAGCCGCGCCGAGATCCCGTAGGCCGCCACCGCCGCGGTGCCATGGTGGCGCAGCTGCGCGGTGACCAGGATGGTGGTCAGGTTGGCCACCGACGCCAGCGCGCACGCCACCAGCCCCACCGACAGGATGCGCGAGAACAATGCCCACGACGGCCGCACCCGCAACACCGGCACGAAGCCGGCGCCGCCGCGCGCGACCACGATCGCCATCGCCAGCGCCGCGGCCCACGAGACCGCGGCCAGCGCAGCGCCGATGCCGGCCAGCCCCATGCCCGCGGGTTCCGCCAGCAGCCAGGCCAGCACCGGGAAGGCCACCCACATCAGCGCCAGCACGCGCGCCGCCAGCGCATGGCGCCCGCCGCCGCGCAGCACCGAGGCCAGCGTATTGGCCAGCCACGCCGGGATCGCGCCTGCGCCGAACAGCCAGATCGCATAGGTGGCGGCAGCTTCGGCAGCGGTGGCGCCGGCCACGGCACCGAGCACCGCGCGCGGGAAGCCGGCCAGCACCACGGCAAAGGCTAGGCCGGCCGTGACCGCGATCAGCAGCGCATGCATCACCAGCGCCGAGGCATCGTCGCGCTTGTTGGCACCCAGCGCCCGCGCGATCGCCGCGACCACGCCGCCGCCCATGGCGCCGGCCGACATCTGCTGCAGCAGCAGCGCAAACGGCAGCACCACCGCCCAACCCGCCAGCGCGGCGGTGCCCTGGCGCGCTGCCAGCCAGGTTTCGATCAGCTGGCCCACGGCCTGCAGCACCGCAATCAGCGCGGTGGGGCCGGCGAGGCGGCCGATGCGGCGGGCGAGTTCCGTGGCGGGGACGGTCTCGGCCGGGGCGGTGCCGGCAGGCAAGGCGCCGGTTTCACTCATGTCCGTGCTCCGCGCCTTCGCCGATGGTGTCGGGTTCGCCGAAGCGGCGCTGCAGAAAGCGGCCGGCGCCCGGGCCGGGCAGCACGCGCACGTCGTCCAGCGTGATCGGCGTGCCGTCGGCACGTGCCAGCGCGGGCTCGGCGATTTCCTGGCCGGTGCGGCGGTCCTGCAGCAGCGTCAGCGGACCCTTCTCATCGGTCATCCAGCGGTCGGCCCAGGCCTTGAGCGCGACATACGCCGGGAAGAAGTCACGGCCCTTGTCGGTCAGCTGGTAGACATGGCGGCTGCCGCCCTCTGGCATGACGCGGGCGAGCAGGCCGTGCGCCACCAGCGTCTTTAGCCGGGCGCTGAGGATATTGGGGGCGATGCCCAGGTTGCGTTCGAACTCATCGAAGCGCGTGCTGCCGTAAAAGGCCTCGCGCAGCACCAGGATGGCCCAGCGCTCTCCCAGCACCGCCATGGATCGGGCGACCGGGCAGGGCATGGAAGTGAAATCGGTCGGGGTTGGTGGCATGGTCTCAGCGCCTCGGTCGGTGTCTTGCTTTCAATTTGCAAGGATTTTGAAGCATAGCTTGCAGAATGAAAGTTCGTTCACCGTCGGGGCGGAGCGCAGGCGATTCCGTTCGATGATCGGCCACTGTCGCAATACTGCGGCGCCGGCTGCACCTCATATCGATCGTCAGGCAGCAAAGACCGCGATCTTGCCCAGCTCTTCCCGCAGGAACCCGATCAGCGCCCGGGTGGCCATCGACGGATGCAGGTTCGGCGTAGTGATGATGTAGAGGCGGTCGCCCAGCCCTTCCGGCCGCCAGTCCGGCAGCACAGGCACCAGCGTGCCGGCCTGCACGGCTTCCCAGCCGATATAGACCGGCAGCAGGCCAATGCCATGCCCCTCGCTGACCGCGCGCGCCAGGAACAGGAAGTGCTCGGATTGCAGCGTCGGCGTCAGCGCCACGTCGACTCGCTGGCCCTCGCGGTATAGCGACAGCGCGAACTGGCGCGGCGTATAGGGCGGGCACAGGAAATTGCACCCGGCCAGGTCTGGCGGCACCCGCACCGGCGGGGTGGTCGCGAGGTAATCCGGCGATGCATAGAGTTGCCAGCGGATATCGCAGATTTCCCGCGCCACGTGGTCCAGTGGCGGTGCCGAGGTGACCTTCAGCGCCACGTCGATCTCGGCCGCGATCAGGTCGTTCACGCGGTTGGCGAAGAACACCCGCAGTGTGATCCCGGGATGGATTTTGGCAAAGCGCAGCAGCAATGGCGCGATATAGGCATCGCCCAGCCCGGTCGGCACGCTGACGCGCACATGGCCGCGCAGGGTCTTGCCCAGGCTGTCGATTTCCGCCTGTGCCGAAGTCACCTCCTGCAGGATGCGTACGCCGTGCTGGTACAGCGCGTGGCCCGGCTCGGTCAGTTCAAGCCGGCGCGTGGTCCGGCGCAGCAGCTGGGCCCCGGCCTGTTGCTCCAGCTCGCGCAGCTGGCGGCTGACCTGCGAGCGCGTGACGCCGCGCCGCCGGCCCGCTTCGGCAAGATTGCCGGCATCGACGATGTCGACGAAGGCCTGGATCAGGTTGAGGTCCATCCGGGATTGCCTGTGGGATTGTCGAGTCTGGCGCAACATTGTGATTCCGCCGCGCGTGATTGTCGATGAATGACCGTACCGATACAGTGGCAAGCTGTCAGTCAGCTCAACGAGAAAGGGAGACAACGGATGGCCACGGACCTCTGGTTTGAAGACATGCACCGCACCGCCGACGAACTGGTGGCACGCGGCGCACAGCTCGCCGGCGGCCTGCGCCGGCTGGGCGTTGAGCAAGGCGACGTGGTTGCGGTGCTGCTGCGCAACGATCCCGCCTACGCCGACGTGGTCAACGCGTGCCGCACCGCCGGCTGCTACTACTGCCCGATCAACTGGCACTTCACCGCCGAGGAAGTGCGCTTCCTGCTGGCCGACAGCGGCGCCAAGGCGCTGCTGGTCCAGTCCGACCTGCTGCGCGCGGTGCGTGAAGCCGTGCCCGCCGGCATGACGGTGCTTTCGGTCGGCGGCAGCGCCGAGGGCGCGACCGAATACGAAGGCTGGCTGGCGCAGCAGCCAGCCTATGACGGTCCGCGCGTGGCGCCGCGAGGTCATATGGCCTACACCTCCGGCACCACCGGCCGGCCCAAGGGCGTGATCCGCGCTCCGGTGCCACTGGACCAGCTCGAAGCGCAGCAGGCGCGCGCGCGCTCGCTGGTGCGGCAGACCTACGGCCTGGAGCCGGGCTGCCGCGCGCTGATGTCGGCGCCGCTGTATCACAGCGCGCCCAGCTCGTTTATCCAGAACGCGCTGCAGATGGCCGAGCGCCTGGTGATCACGCCGCGCTTCGACGCCGAGCAGGTGCTGGCGCTGATCGAAAAGCACCGCATCGACGTGGTCTACCTGGTGCCGATCATGTACGTGCGCCTGCTCAAGCTACCGCCCGAGGTGCGCGCGAAGTACGACCTGTCGTCGTTGCGCTTCGTCGCCTCGACCGGCTCGCCGTGCGCACCGGAGGTCAAGCTCGCCATGCTCGACTGGTTCGGTCCGATCATCCACGAGACCTATGCCTCCAGCGAGGCCGGCATGATTACCGTGGCCACGCCGGCAGATGCCGCAGCGCGCCCCGGCACGGCCGGCCGCCCGGTCGACGACGCGCAGCTGCGCATCCTGGACGAAGACGGCCGCGAGTGCGCGCCGGGCGAGGTCGGCCTGGTCTACGTGCGCCAGCCCGCCTATCCCGACTTCAGCTACCGCAACAACGACGCGGCGCGCCGCGCGATCGACCGCGGCGGGCTGGTGACGCTGGGCGACATGGGCTACGTCGACGCCGACGGCTACCTGTTCATCTGCGACCGTGCTTCCGACATGGTGATCTCCGGCGGCGTCAACATCTATCCGGCCGAGATCGAGCACGAACTGGTGCGCTATCCCGGCGTGGCCGACTGCGTGGTGTTCGGCGTCCCCGACGACGAGTACGGCGAGCGCCTGCTTGGCATGGTGCAGCCGATGCCGGGCGTGGAAATCCGCGAGGCCGAGGTGATCGAATGGCTGCGTCAGCGGCTGTCGGGCTTCAAGGTGCCGCGCAGCATCGTGATCGAGCCGCAGCTGCCGCGCGACGAGACCGGCAAGCTCGCCAAGCGCCGGCTGCGTGACCGATACTGGGAAGGCCGCCAGCGGCGCGTCTGAGTCTACCGGGCAGCGCGGCGATACAGAGATAACCACAGGAGGAGACGCGATGCACAAGGACAAGAGAGGACGGCGGGCCTGGCTCGCCGCGATGGCAGCCGGCGCCGGATGCGCGCTGGCTCTGTGGGGCGGCGCCGCGCAGGCCGCCTATCCGGACCGGCCCCTCAAGCTGGTGGTGCCGTACACCCCGGGCGGCTCGACCGACCAGTTCGGACGCGCGCTGGCCGAGGGCATGTCGCGCCAGCTTGGCCAGACCGTGGTGGTGGAAAACCGTCCCGGCGCCGCCACCATGATCGGCACCAACAGCGTGGCCCGTGCGCCCGCCGACGGCTACACCATGGTGCTGGCGACCAACGGCAGCATGGTGCTGAATCCGATGCTGTACAAGAAGATCACCTACGATCCGCCCAAGGACTTCAAGATCTTCACGATCGGCGCCGAGGCGCCGCTGGTGGTGGTGACCAACACCCAGGTGCCGGCCGGCAACATCAAGGACTTCGCGGCCTACGCCAGGTCGTCCGGCGGCAAGCTCAACTATGCGTCGGTGGGGCTGGGCAATGCGCTGCAGCTGGCCACCGAGATGCTCAAGACCGAGCTCGGCATCAACGTCACGCATGTGCCCTACAACGGCAGCGCGCCGGCGCTGGCCGCGCTGCTGGCCAACGACGTGCAGCTGATGGTCGATGTGGTCAGCACCTCGCTGCCGCATATCAAGGCCGGCAAGCTCAAGGCGCTGGCGGTCACCGGCCGCACCCGGCTGGAGGTACTGCCCAACGTGCCGACCGTGGCCGAGAGCGGCTATCCAAATTTCCAGGCTGCGACGTGGTTCGGGCTGGCGGTGCCGGCGCAGACGCCACCTGAAGCTGTCGCCAGGCTGCAGGCAGCCGCTTCGCACGTGCTGAAGGACCCGCAGTTCCGCGCGACCTTCAGCGCGCTCGGGCTGATCGTGCAGCCGCCGCGCACCCAGGCGGAGATCGACCGGTATATCGAGGCCGACCGTGAGCACTGGGGGAAGGTGATCAAGGCGAATAGTATTTCGCTGGATTGAGTACGCTGGGTTTCGCTGACTGAAGGTTTGCTTCCCTCTCCCGCCTGCGGGAGAGGGAAGCGTTCACCACGGGCCGCGGCCTGATCAATGGCTCGCGCGAGCCGACCAACGGTAACGCAGGCCCACGTCGCAACGATGGGCGTATAGTTCTCGCTGATCCCGGCCGAGCAGTACCGTCACCGCGCCGGATGCCCCAGCAACGCCCCCTGTGTCATGCCCGAGCGCGAGCCCACCGATCCCAAAGATCTCGATACCACCGATCCGTCGTCCACGGAGCCGGGGCCGCGTCCGGACGCCCGCGCCCAGCCTGACCACCCCGCACCGCATCCCGATCCCCGCCTGCTGAACAGGCTCACCCGCCGCGCCCGCGTTACCGCCTCGCGCAAGTCGCGCCAGGCGAGCCGCATATCGCGCACCACGCTGCGCTACACGGTGTTCATGTTCGGCGCCGGCTGCGTCGGCCTGTTTTCGCTGGTGTTCGCATGGATCGCCGAGGTGGCGCTGCGCTGGAACCACCACCTGACGCAGGCCACGCCGTGGCTGGCGTTCGTGATGCTGCCGTTCGGGCTGGCCGCGCTGCGCTGGCTGACGATCCGTTTCGCGCCGCAGGCGCGCGGCAGCGGCATCCCGCAGGTCATCGCCGCGTTCACGCTGCCGCCGAATGGCCCGGCGCAGGCCGCGCTGGTGTCATTGCGGCAATCGATGTGGAAGGTGCTGCTGACCACGCTGGCATTGCTGGCCGGCGCGTCGGTGGGCCGAGAAGGGCCATCAGTGCAGGTCGGCGCCGCGGGTATGCTGGCGTGGGGCCGCTGGTGCCAGGAGAAACTGCGCTTCCGCATCGGCTTCCATCCCAATGCGCTGATCGCCGCGGGCGCGGCCGGCGGGCTGGCAGCCGCGTTTAACACGCCGCTGGCCGGCGTCGTGTTCGCCATCGAGGAACTGGGGCGCGGCACCTCGGTGCGCTGGGACCGGCTGGTGCTGTCGGGCGTGCTGACCGCCGGTTTCCTGTCGCTGGCGGTGCTGGGCAACAACCCGTATTTCGTGGTCAAGGTGCCGATGCTCGTGCTGAGCAATGCGTGGGGGCCGGTACTGGTGTGCGCGCTGCTCAATGGCGTGCTGGGCGGCTTCTTTGCCAAGGCGCTGGCCGGCGGCGTTTCCGGGCTGCTGCCCGCGCGCTGGGGCGGCCTGGCTACGCAGCATCCGGTGTGGGTGGCGTTCGGCTGCGGGCTGGTGGTGGCCGTGCTCGGCGTGGCGACCTCGGGCGCGACCTTTGGCACCGGCTACGAGCAGGCCGCGGCGCTGATCAATGGCGAGTCCCACGCCACGCTGTGGTTCGGCATCGCCAAGCTGGTGGCGACGGTGGTGTCCTACTTTGCCGGCATCCCGGGCGGGATCTTCACCCCCGCGCTGGCGATCGGCGCGGGCATCGGCCAGAACGTGGCGCAGTTCGTCACCGGCATGGCCGAGCCGCGCGTGCTGGCGCTGGTGTCGATGGCGGCGTTCCTGGCCGCGGCCACGCAGGCGCCGATCACCGCCAGCGTGATCGTGATGGAGATGACGCGTACGCAGGACCTGACCGTGTTCCTGCTGGCGGCGTCGCTGCTGTCGTCGTTTATCGCGCGGCAGTTCTCGCCGCGCCCGTTCTACCACCAGGTGAGCCACGGCTTCCGGCGCGAGGCGCAGGCGCTGGCAGGCAAGGCGCCAGCCTGAAGTCTTCAGCGGCGCTATGTGCAGGAGCCGCCGGGGCGATCGGTTAAGCTAGCGCTCGCCCCGATCCGCAGGCTGCCAGGTGACTTGCGCGGCACTTATGCCGCAGACCCGCTGCCATGCGTGCGCGGCGCCGCTCCCCGGCCCGTGGAACATGCCGGCCGGGGCGCGCTCCAACCCGGAGCCGTTTTCCAGGAGTCAGACTTTGAAATTCCCCGTTGCCGGGCTGGCGCTTGCCGGCCTGCTGGGCGCCGCCGGCGCCATTGCCGCCCCCGCTGCCAAGCCCGCCGCCGCGACTGCAGAATCCAAGGCCGCCAAGGCAGCCAACAGCGGCGAGGACAGCGCGCTGTCGCCGCTGCTGGGCATGCTCGAGATCGGCAACCCGCTGCCGGCGCTGCCCGATTGCGCCGACAAGCGCTCGCCTGACGGCCGCGACGTGACCGCGTTCTGCGTGGAACTGAAGGGCGACGGCCTGGTGCGCCAGGTTGGCGTGCCGCGCGACAAGCGCCCGCGCTTCATGGATGGCCCGCACGTAGTGGCCTTTGTCGACCGCAATGCGCTGGTCGGCCTGGTGATCCCGACCGCCGGCGCCAATTCGCAGCAGGCCGCCGTCGACAGCATCAACGCGCTGTATGGCAAGCCGTTCCGCCAGGAACAGGAAGAAATGCGCGACAAGGCCGGCAAGACCGTCAAGACGATCCATGCCGGATGGATGAAAAGGCCGCTGACCGTTGAGCTGTACGCGATGCCGGAAGACCCGGCCACCGGCACCATCGAGATGCTGCTGCCGCAGGCGCGCGAACTGATGGCGGAAAAGGATGCCGAGGTGGCCGGCAAGCTGAACCCGGCGTCGGCGCCGGCGGCGAAGGGCAAGGCTGAAAAATCTGAAAAGGCAGAAAAGGCGGCCGCCAAGCCGCCTGCCAAGCCGGTCAACCCTGGCAGCTGGTAAGCAGGGCGGGGCTGTGATGGCCCGCGGCCGTCACAGCCCTTCCATCACCTTGTCCAGCCCCCGCACCACGCCGCGCACGGTGTGGACCTTGCGGATCGCCAGCAGCGCGCCGGAGACATAGGGCTTGGAGCCGTCGCCGGCCTCGTGCTTGAGGTGCAGGCGCTGGCCGTCGGCGCCGAAGATCACCTCCACGCCGAGCTGGTAGCCCGGCAGCCGCACCGCATGCACCTGCGTGCCCGACATGGTGGCGCCGCGGGTTTCCTTCGGGCCGTTGACCTGGTCCACCGGCACCGCCTGCGCAGCGGTCTTGACCTGGCCGAGCCGGAACGCCAGCTCGCGCACCGTGCCGGACGGCACGTCGACCTTGCCGGCCTTGGCGTAGTCGATGATCTCCCAGTGTTCCAGGTGGCGCGCCGCCATCTCGGCAAACTTCTGCAGCAGCACCACGGTGATGGCGAAATTGCCGCAGGCCAGCACGCCGCGCTCGGCCTTGCGCGCGGCCGCGTCGATCTCGGTGTAGTCCTCGTCGGTCAGCCCCGAAGTGCCCACCACCACGTGCGCGCCGTGCGCCAGCGCCTGCAGGATGTTGTGCTTGGCGATGGCCGGCTTGGTGTACTCGACATAGACGTCATAGGGCGTCTGCCCCAGCGCTTCGATGCTGGCCGCAGCCACGCCCGGCGTGTCGGCATGGCCGGTCACCTGCGCCAGCGGCTGCCCGGCGGCGCCGCGCGACAGGCCTGCCACCAGCGCCATATCGGGGGCATGCGCCACGCCGCGCGCCAGTTCACCGCCGGCCCAGCCGGTCACGCCGCCCACGGCGACACGGATCGGATTGCTCATTGGATTCTCCGCTTTGGCTTGTTCGGTCTGCGAGCATACCGCTTCAGCCGGCAGCGCGCCGGCGGTCGAGCTTGCGCGCCAGCACGATCGAGGTGGTGGTGTGGTTCACGCCGTCGAGCATGCCGATCTCGTCCAGCAGCCGGTCCAGCCGGTCGTGCGTGTCGCAGCGGATCGCCACCAGGTAATCGACCGGCCCGCTGACCGAGTTGACCTCTTCGATTTCAGGCAGCCGCTGCAGCGCGCGCAGGATAGCCGGCGCGGCCTTGGGCTGCACCGACAGCCCGCAGTAGGCCAGGATCACGTTGTCTTCCATCTTCTGCCCCAGGCGCACGCCATAGCCGGCGATCACGCCGCTGCGCTCCAGCCGCGCGATGCGGGCAACCACGGTCGTGCGAGCGATCCCCAGCTGCCGTGCGAGGTTCGCGGCGCTTTCGCGGGCATTGGCCTGCAGCAACGACAGCAGGTGGCGATCGGTCACGTCGAGTTCGGTCATAACGTCGGACAGGTTCGTCTTTTCGTTCGATTATGGCGGTTTTTCGTCGTTCTTGTGCCTTCATTCCGTTGCAGCCGCTATCCATACTCCAAGTCACGGGACAACCTTTCTTGTGGACGGAGACACCATGCAACCCTCGAACCTGGGCCGGCAGGCCCCACGAGACCTGCCCACGGCGAACCGCCCGCTGCACGTGACGGTGCTGGGCGCGGGCAAGATCGGACGCACCATTGCCGCCATGCTGCATGACAGCGGCGACTACCGCGTGAGCGTGGTCGACCACGACGCGCGCCGCCTCGACGGCCTGCCGCGCGGCGTGCTGGCGCGCGCCGGAGATCCCACCGAACCGGGCACCTGCGCCGCACTGCTGGCCGGCGCCGACGCGGTGCTCAACGCGCTGCCGTTCCACGCCGCCGTGGCCGTGGCCTCGGTCGCGGCGCGCCTGGGCGTGCATTACTTCGACCTGACCGAGGATGTGGCCGCCACCCATGCGATCCGCCAGCTGGCGCAGAACGCGCGCTCGGTGCTGATGCCGCAGTGCGGGCTGGCGCCGGGCTTTATCGGCGTGGTCGGGAACGACCTGGCGCGGCGCTTCCTGCGCGGCGGCGGCGAGCTGCTGGACCTGCAGATGCGGGTCGGCGCGCTGCCGCGCTATCCCAGCAACGCGCTCAAGTACAACCTGACCTGGAGCACCGAGGGACTGATCAACGAGTACTGCAACCCGTGCGAAGCCATCGTCGACGGCCGCCGCGTCGAGCTGCCGGCGCTGGAAGGCCTGGAAAGCTTTGCGCTGGACGGTATCGAGTACGAAGCCTTTAATACATCTGGCGGCCTTGGCACGCTGCCCGAGACGCTGGCCGGGCGCGCGCGCCACGTCGATTACAAGTCCATCCGCTACCCCGGCCACTGCGCGCTGATGAAGCTGCTGCTCAACGACCTGCGCCTGCGCGAGCGCCGCGACTGGCTGCGCGAGATCTTCGACCGCGCCATCCCGGTGACCGAGCAGGACGTGGTGATCGTGTTCGCCACCGCCACCGGCTACCCGGCCGGCGGCGAACGCGGGCGCGGGCCGCTGACGCAGGCTTCGTTCTCGGCGCGCATCGGCGGCGTCGACAACAAGGACGGGCACGTCAATGCAATCCAGCTGACCACCGCGGCGGGTATCTGCACCGCGCTGGACATGGTGGCCAGCGGCGCGCTGCCGCAGGCGGGCTTCGTGCGCCAGGAGGCGATGCCGCTCGACGCCTTCCTCAAGAACCGCTTCGGCCGCCACTACACGCAGCATCCGCTGCAGGAGACCCTCGTATGAAAGCGCAAGAATTCGCAGCCTGCTGGGATTCGCTCGGGCTGCCGCGGCCATGGCACGACGGCACGCCTGCCGGCGCGGTGACGGTGCGCTCGCCGGTCGACGGCGAGGCCATCGGCCATGTACCGGCCTGCACGCCAGCGCAGGCCGATGCGCTGATCGCTCGCGCGCACGCGGCGCAGACCACCTGGGCGCTGCTGCCGGCACCGGTGCGGGGCGAGATCGTGCGCCGCTACGGCGAGGTGCTGCGCGAGCACAAGCCCGCGCTCGGCAGGCTGGTGTCGCTGGAAACCGGCAAGATCCTGCAGGAAGGGCTGGGCGAGGTGCAGGAGATGATCGACATCTGCGATTTCGCCGTGGGACTGTCACGCCAGCTGCACGGGCTGACCATCGCCTCGGAGCGCCCGCAGCATGCCATGCGCGAGACCTGGCATCCGTACGGCCTGTGCGGTGTGATCTCGGCCTTCAATTTCCCGGTGGCGGTGTGGGCCTGGAACGCGGCGCTGGCGCTGGTGTGCGGCAACGGCGTGCTGTGGAAGCCGTCGGAGAAGGCGTCGCTGTGCGCGCTCGCCGCGCACGGGCTGCTCGAGCGCGTGCTGGCCGCGGCGGCGCCGCAGCATGCCGGCATCACCGCGGTGCTGCCGGGCGGGCGCATGCTCGGCAACCACCTGGTGCAACACGCGGCGGTGCGGCTGGTCAGCGCGACCGGCTCGACCCGCATGGGCCGCGAGGTCGGCATCGCTTGCGCCGGGCAATTCAAGCGCAGCATCCTTGAACTGGGCGGCAACAACGCCGCCATCGTCGCACCTTCGGCCGATATCGAGCTGGCGGTGCGGGCTATCACCTTCGCCGCGGCGGGCACGGCGGGCCAGCGTTGCACCACGCTGCGCCGCTGCTTCGTCCATGCCGACCTGATGGATACCATGGCGAGCCGACTGGTCACGGTGTTCGACCGCCTGCCGGTCGGCGATCCGCTCGACGACGGCACGCTGATCGGACCGCTGATCGACAACGCCGCGGGCGACGCCATGGCCAACGCGCTTGCCGCGTGCCGCGCGCAGGGCAGTATCGTCACCGGCGGCGAACGGCTGCTGGCCGCGCGCTTCCCGCACGCCTGCTACGTGCGGCCAGCGCTGGTGATGACCGACGTGCAGCACGACACCATGCTGACCGAGACCTTCGCACCGATCCTGTATCTGATGCCGTACACCAGCTTCGACGAGGCGATCGCACTGAACAATGCCGCCGCGCACGGGCTGTCGTCGTGCATCTTCACCGAGTCGATGCGCGAGGCCGAGCGCTTCCTGTCGTCGGCGGGCAGCGACTGCGGCATCGCCAACGTGAACATCGGCACCAGCGGGGCGGAGATCGGCGGCGCCTTCGGCGGCGAGAAGGCGACCGGCGGCGGGCGCGAGTCGGGATCGGATGCGTGGAAGGGGTATATGCGCCGGGCGACCAACACCATCAACTACGGCGATTCATTGCCGCTGGCACAGGGGATACGGTTCGAGATCTGAAGGGGGCCGGCGCGTAGGGAACGGTAACAAGCCTTACATGCCTTTGACGCCGTATTACGTCATTTGCCCGTATAACGTCAGCAGGGGCAGGCACATGCCCGATTCCGGCCCTGAGGTCCCTAGGAAAACACCATGAAACTGCTGACGATTGGACTGGCTGCCGCGGCGGCCTCGGTCACCCTGCTGGGCGGCTGCGCCGTCTATCCCACCCCCGCCGGCCCTGCCGTGGGGCCCGCGCCGGTCTATGTTGCCCCCGCCCCGGTCGTGGTCGCGCCGCGGCCGTATTACTACGGCGGCTACGGCTACTATGGGCGTGGCTATCGTCGCTGGTAATTCAACGGAAAGGCCGCGATTGCCGGGGGTTGCGGCAAGGTAGTCAGGCTTGAAGCAACGGCGGGGAGCCCGGCAGCAGCGTTCAGTTGCCGCCCGCCGCGTCACCGGGCCGGGCATTGAGCCCGCCCCAGCTGGGCGTGAGCGTCTGGCCGATCTCGGGCAGGTCGACCAGGTCCAGCACCCGGCCGACCGTATGGTCGACCAGCTCCGCAATGCTTTGCGGCTTCTGGTAGAAGCCCGGCACCGGCGGGAACACGATCCCGCCCATTTCAGTCACGGCCGTCATGTTGCGCAGGTGCGCAAGGTTCAGCGGCGTTTCCCGCACCATCAGGACCAGCTTGCGCCGCTCTTTCAGCGTGACGTCGGCGGCGCGCGTGATCAGGTTATCCGACAGGCCGTGCGCGATCGCGGCCAGCGTGCGCATGGAGCAGGGCGCCACCACCATCGCGTGGGCGCGGAACGAGCCGCTGGCAATGGTGGCGCCGATATCCCGCACGTTGTGCACGACGCTGGCCAGCGCTTCCACCTCGGCACGGCCGATGTCGAGTTCGTGCTGCAGGTTCATCACGCCGGCCGGCGAAATCAGCAGGTGGGTTTCCACCGCGGGCGCCGCGCGCAGCACCTGCAGCAGGCGTACGCCGTAGATGGCGCCGGTGGCGCCCGTGATCGCGACGATCAGCCGCCGCGGCGGTACAGTCCCCGCCGTGGCCGGCGGGGCAGCGCTCACGGGCATGGCGGGCTCAACCCTTCAGCAGGGTTTGCAGTTCGCCGTTCTGGTACATCTCCATCATGATGTCCGAGCCGCCGATGAACTCGCCGTTCACGTAGAGCTGCGGGATGGTCGGCCAGCTGGCGTATTCCTTGATGCCCTGGCGGATGCCGTCGTCGTCCAGCACGTTGACCGTGGTCGGCGCGTCGACGCCGCAGGCCTTCAGGATCTGGATGGCGCGGCCCGAGAAGCCGCACATCGGGAACTGCGCGGTGCCCTTCATGAACAGGACTACCGGGTTGCCCTTGACGATCTGGTCGATCTTTTGCTGCACGTCGCTCATGGTCTGCTTTTCAGTTGGATGGCGCCGCCGTCGGGCGCCGCCTGGGGGAAAGGGACAAGGGATGCCGCGCGGCAAGCCACGCAGCGGGAATCTGCTGGCGATTTTACCGGAATCGCCGGCGGGCTTCAGGGTTGCGTCCCGGACCAGCGTCCGCCGGTGCAGCGCTCCTGGCCCGCCAGGTCGCGCGCGGTGAAGACGTCGGTGAAGCCGGCCTCGTCCAGCAGCGCGCGCGTCGCCTGCGCCTGGTCGAAACCGTGTTCCATCAGCAGCCAGCCGCCCGGTAGCAGCCGCTGCGGCGCGCCATCGACGATCGTGCGCAGGTCGGACAGGCCATCCTGGTGGTCGGTCAGCGCATCGATGGGCTCGAAGCGCAGGTCGCCTTCGGCCAGGTGCGGGTCGCCCGCGGCGATATAAGGCGGGTTGCTGACGACCAGGTGGAAGCGCAGTCCGGGCGGCAGCGCGGCGTACCAGTCCGATACCAGGAAGTGGATGCGGTCGGCGCCAAGCGCGCTGGCGTTGTCCTGCGCCACCATCAGCGCGCCGGGCGAGATATCGGTGGCCCAGACCTGCGCATCAGTGCGTTCGCGGGCCAGCGTCACGGCCAGGATGCCCGAGCCGGTACCCAGGTCCAGCACCAGCGGGCGGGGCACGTCGGCCAGCCGGGCCAGCGAGGCTTCGGCGGCGATCTCGGTGTCCGGGCGCGGAATCAGCACATCGGGCGTGACGCGGAACTTGCGACCGAAGAATTCACGCTCGCCCAGCAGGTAGGCCATCGGCTCGCCAGCGAGGCGTCGCGCAAGCAGCGTGGCAAAGGCATCGCGCTGGGCCAGCGTGAGGGTGTCGGTGTCGCGCGTGATCAGTTGCGTGCGGGTGAGCCCGGTCACGTGCGTCAGCAGCATGCGCGCTTCCAGCGCGGGCAGGCCCACCATGGCAGCGAGGGTCTGGGCTTCGCGCAGCGTTGGCGCGGCCGGCAGCGCGGCAGTGTTGGGGGAAGACATCAGGTAGGGACGGTTCTGTTGCCGGCCACAAAAAACCCCACCGGCACAGGGCCTGGCGGGGCTTTGAGGCGGGACTTCCGGCGTGTCGCCAAGTGTACCGCCCATCGGAGGCGGGCGGCATAAAGCCCCCGCCGGGAGGATTACTTATTGACGGTGTCCTTGGCCTTGTCGGCGCCGGCATTGACGGCATCCTTGGCTGCCTGCTTGGCATTGGCCATGGCGTTGCCGGCTTCTTCCTTGGCCTTCTCGGCGGCGACCTGCGCGCTCGAAGCGGCATCGCTGGCGGCAGCCTTGGCGGCGTCGGCAGCGCTGCTGGCTGCTGCTGCGGCGTCGCTGGCGGCGGCCTTGGCGGACTCAGCGGCGCTTTGCATGGCGCTGTCGGCGCTGGAAGCCGCGGGTGCTTCTTCCTTCTTGCTGCAAGCGGCCATGGCCGCGGTGATCATCAACAGCGCGAGCAGTTTTTTCATGATTTCGTCCTAGGAAGTGTGTTTTGGGAGAGACTCACCCGGCACCATTCTCCGTTTGCCGGTCGAAATCGATTATAGACAGCGCGTTTACCCCTACCAGTGCTGTTTCAAGCATTTACAAGAAATACAAAGTCTTGTGGGACGTTACGCGCGGTTCGCGCACGAAGCGGGTTTGGGCGGCGCTTAAGCCGCTAAAACTACCGCTTAAGCCACCGCCTACGCGTCTTCGCCGAGTGCGGCCAGCTGGTCCGCCTGGTGCTCCGCGGCCAGTGACGCCAGCAACTCGTCCATGTCGCCGTCCATGATCATGTCGATCTTGTAGAGCGTGAGGTTGATGCGGTGATCGGTCACGCGGCCCTGCGGGAAGTTGTAGGTGCGGATACGGTCGCTGCGGTCGCCAGAGCCGATCAGGTTGCGCCGCGTGCTGGCTTCCTTGGCCTGTGCGGCGCGGGTCTGCATGTCCTTGATGCGCGCGGCCAGCACCTTCATCGCCTTGTCCTTGTTGCGGTGCTGCGACCGGTCGTCCTGGCACTCGACCACGATGCCGGTCGGCAGGTGGGTCAGGCGTACGGCCGAATCGGTCTTGTTCACGTGCTGGCCGCCTGCTCCCGAGGCGCGGAAGGTGTCGATGCGCAGGTCGGCCGGATTGATCTCGACCTCGCCGACCTCGTCGGCTTCCGGCATCACTGCCACCGTGCAGGCGGACGTGTGGATGCGTCCCTGTGCCTCGGTGGCGGGCACGCGTTGCACGCGATGGCCGCCGGATTCGAACTTCAGCCTGGAAAACGCGGCATCGCCGGCGATCCGCACGATGACTTCCCGGAAACCGCCCAGGTCGGACCCCGACTCGCTCATGATCTCGACCTGCCAGCGCTGGCGCTCGGCGTAGCGTGTGTACATCCGCAGCAGATCGGCGGCGAACAGCGCGCTTTCCTCGCCGCCGGTGCCGGCGCGGATTTCGAGCAAAAGGTTGCGGTCGTCGTTGGGATCCTTGGGCAGCAGCAGGCGCTGCAGGCTCTGTTCCAGCGCTTCCAGCCGCTCGCGCGCGCTGGCGATCTCGTCGGCGGCGAAGTCCTTCATCTCGGCATCGTCCAGCAGCGCCTGCGCGGTGCCCAGGTCTTCCTGCGCCTGGCGGTATTGCCCGTACTGTTCGGTCACCGGGGACAGTTCGGCATGCTCGCGGCTGAGCTTGCGGTACTGGTCGATGTTGGCAGTCGCGTCTTCGCGCGCGAGCAGGGCGTTGACTTCATCGAGTCGCTCGGCCAGTTGGTCGAGCTTGGCAAGCATGCTGGCTTTCATCGGGAATCGGGGGAATGAGGAAGGCCGGTGGGCCGGGGCTGCCGGGATTGCGGCAGTGGCGTGCCGGCGCGGTCGGCGCGCGGCAAGACGGGAACGCGGCTAGCGCTCGGAGTGGCTGCTGTGGCGGAACAGGCCAGGCACCAGGCGCAGCAGCGCCTCGCGGTCTTCGCCCTGGGTATGGTTCAGCGCGTGGGTCGGACCGTGCAGGAATTTGCGGGTCAGTGCGCCGGACAGTGCTTCAAGCACCGCCTCGGGGTCGTCGCCACGTGCCAGCATGCGGCGCGCGCGCTCCAGCTCGGCCTGGCGGATGGCTTCGCCGCTGGTCTGCAGCTCGCGGATGACCGGCACCACGCTGCGCGTTTCCAGCCAGTGCATGAAGTTCTGCACGCGGCTTTCAATGATGGCTTCGGCCTGCGCGACCGCCGCCTGGCGCAGCGCGTTGCCTTCGCGCACGATCGCGCCAAGGTCGTCGACGGTGTACAGGAAGACGTCGTCCAGGCGCGCGACTTCAGGTTCCACGTCGCGCGGCACGGCCAGGTCGACCATCATGATCGGGCGGTGCTTGCGGCGCTTGACCGCGCGCTCCACCGCGCCCAGGCCGATGATCGGCAGCGAGCTGGCGGTGCAGGACACCACGATGTCGAATTCATGCAGCCGCTCGCCCAGGTCGGTCAGGCGGATTGCCTGCGCGGTCAGGCCCTGTCCGGACAGCTGCTCGGCCAGTTTCTCGCCGCGCTCGACGGTACGGTTGGCCACGACGATCTGGCGCGGCTGCTGCGCGGCGAAGTGCGTCGCGCACAGTTCGATCATCTCGCCCGCGCCAATAAACAGCACGCGCTGGGTCGAGACGCTTTCAAAAATCCGCTGCGCCAGCCGCACCGCGGCCGCGGCCATCGATACGGAATGCGCGCCGATCTCGGTCTGGCCGCGCACTTCCTTGGCCACCGCGAAAGTGCGCTGGAACAGCTGGTTCAGGTAAGTCCCCAGCGAGCCGGCCTCGCCGGCGGTGCGCACGGCATCCTTGAGCTGGCCCAGGATCTGGGTTTCGCCCAGCACCATCGAATCCAGCCCGCTGGCCACGCGGAAGGCATGGCGAACGGCCTCGGACTGCGGCAGCGCGTACAGGTGCGGGGCCAGTTCGCCGGCCGGCACGTTGTGGTGCTGCGACAGCCACCGCAAGGTATGCTCGAAACCTTCCTGCCCCGGCTTCAGGACGTCGGTGGCGCAGTAGATCTCGGTGCGGTTGCAGGTGGAAAGGATGGCGGCTTCGGTGCCGCTGCGGCCGGACAGGTGCTCGCGCAGCGCGCCGAGTGCCGGTTTGATCTGCTCGAGCGGAAACGCCACCCGCTCGCGCAGCGAGACTGGTGCCGTCGTGTGATTGATGCCGATCGCGAGCAGTTGCATTGGTTGGGGACAGGTACGATCCGGAGCGTGGCCGGACCGGTTGTCATTATACCGCCGGCACCACAGATTGCAGGCGTATACCCAGTATGCGTCGCAGCCGCGCGGGTTTGCAGTATCGTTACGGCGCGTCGCGCGGATGTGATTCAGGCGGCTGTGATTCGGGCTATACAGGAGGAGCGGATGCCGGGCACATTGATCGTGGGTTTGCTGGTAGGACTGGCGGCGCGCCGGCTGCACCCGGCAGGACGCGTCGTGACCCTGCCGGCCGCGCTGGTGCTGGGCGCGGCGGGCGCGGCGGCCGCTTTCTACGGCGGCCGTGCGCTGCACCTGTTCGTCGACGGGCAGCTCAGCAGCTGGCTGGCGGTGATCGCCGGTGCCGCCCTCCTGGTTGGCGCCTGGGGCGCAGTCCGGCCGCGCGGGCGGTAAAGACAGAACCGGCGCGGCGGTGGGGAATCTGCGCGCCGCTTGATCCTGGTCAGGTTCGCACGGGGTCCGCTTCGGCGCGTGCGGCCAGCAGCCGGCGCAGCACGCCGTTGGAATAGTGGCTGGCCACTTCTTTCAGGAATGCCGCAAAGTCCACATGGGCGGTATCGTCAGCCCGGTCCGACACCGTGCGCATGACCGCGTAGGGGACGCCGTATTCATGGCACACCTGCGCTACCGCGGCGCCTTCCATCTCCACTGCCAGCAGCCCGGGCAGCCGGTCGCGCAGTTCCGCCACCGCGGCCGGGGCGCCGATAAACTGGTCGCCGCTGGCGATCATGCCCTTGTGCAGCGCCGGCGTCGCCACGCCGAAGCGGGCCAGCATCTCGGGCGGCACGTCGGCGGCCAGGTCGAGCCGCAGGAAATCCGCGGCCGCGCCTTCCAGTTCCGCGGTCAGTGCCGGGTCGGCCGGGAATTCGGCGCGGTCCAGCAGCGGCACTTCATGGCGGCCGAAGAACGGGCGCGCGTCGAGGTCGTGCTGGATCGTCCGATCCGCGATGACGATGTCGCCGACGCTGGTATCGGCGCCGACACCGCCTGCCAGGCCGGTAAAGACCACCTGGGTGGCGCCGAACTCCCGGATCAGCGTGACGGTGGTCGCCGAGGCTGCCACTTTGCCCATGCGCGCCAGCACCAGCACGCACGGCTGGCCGTACAGGTTGCCGACGTAGTAGTCGCGCATGCCGATGGTGTGTACCGTGGCGCGGCTGTCGTCGTGGCGCATCGCGGCCACCAGGCCGTCGACTTCATCGTGGATGGCGGCAAGGATTCCCAGGGTCATGGGGCAGGCAGAGTTTGAAGGCGAAAACCAGAGCATACCGGCGCCCATGCGGCAGGCATAGGCCGGCGCGCCGCAAGGCGGGTGCGGTCCGGGCGCCGCTTTGCTAAAGTCCATCGCATCCGGGCACGCAAGGGCGAGCATGCAAGTCACCTCCACCGTGGCAAACGGCGAACGGCGCGCCATCCGCCGGGCACTGGCCGACTGGCGTGCCTGCGGACGGCTGGCTGCCGCGGCGATCGCCGCCCCCTGGGCACGCACCGAGCCGGCCGCTGCCGACTGGCGCCGCTGGCTCGACCAGGCGCTGATGGCGCTGGGCACCGCGTTGCTGTGCGCAGGCGTGATCGTCTTCTTTGCCTTCAACTGGCAAGACCTGCACAAGTTCTCCAAGTTCGGCTTGCTCGCCGCCGCCATCACGGTGCTGGCGGCGTTCGCCTGGCTGCGGCCGGCCGCCGACGCCGCCGGCCGCGCCGCGCTCGGAGGCGCGCAGGTGCTGGCCGGCGTGCTGCTCGCCGTGATCGGCCAGACCTACCAGACCGGCGCAGATGCCTGGCAGCTGTTCGCGCTGTGGGCGCTGCTGGCGGTGCCATGGGCGCTGGCGGCGCGCGCGGCACCGCACTGGTGGCTGGTGCTGGTGGTCGGCAACGTGGCGCTGCTGCGCTACTTCAGCATCCGTTTTGGCATGGCAGGCCTGTTCGCGTTGCTGTTCGACAGCCGCTACCTGCGCACCGCCACCCTGGCCCTGCTGGGGGCGGTGATGCTGCAACTGGCGCTGTGGCACTTGCTGGCCGCCCGCGCGCCCGGTCTGGGCTTTCGGGGACAGACCGGCAGCCGCTTGCTGGCGGCGCTCGCGTGCGTGCAGGCCGGCTCGCTGGGGCTGACCAGCCTGTTCGACAGCCGCTTCGATGCGGCGTCGTTCGCGCTTGCGGTGGCCGTGCTGGCAGGACTGGCGTGGTGGTACCGGCAACGCGCCTTCGACATCGTCGTGCTGAGCCTGACCTGCCTGACGGGCATCGTGCTGGTGGTGGCCGGACTCGGCAAGCTTCTGTTCGAGGGCAAGGGCGACTTCGGCGCATTCCTGCTGCTCGGGCTGGTCACCATCGGCCTGGCCGCTGGCGCGGCGGCGTGGCTGATGCGCGCTTATCGGGCTCAACTGCGTGTCCAACTGGAGCAGCCATGAGCACCACCTTGCAGACCGAACAACGGCTCTGGCGTGAGCTGGCCGCACGCGGCGCGGTGCAGGGCGAGTGTCCGGAACACAGCCACGCGCCGTGGGCGGTGCGATGCCTGATGGGCGCGGCCGGCTGGCTTGGCGCCTTGTTTTTCCAGATGTTCCTGGTCGGGACCGTGTTCGTGGCCGCGCGCGAGAACGGCATCGCCATGGCAGCGACCGGGCTGGCGATGATCGCGCTGGCCGCGTTGCTGTACTGGCGTGGCGGCGGCATCGCGGTGAGCCAGTTCGCGCTGGCGGTCAGCCTGTGCGGCCAGGGGATGGCGGTGTATGGGCTGGTCGAGGCGCTCGGCTTTAAGCGCGTGACTGAGACCGCCGGATTCTGGGCCGGCATCGCGCTGTTCGAAGGCATGCTGGTGTTGCTGGTGCCCAACCGGCTGCACCGCCTGCTGTCGGGACTTGGCGTGTGGATCGGGCTGGCGGGCGCGATGCACTTTGTCCTGCCGCACGGGTCCGCCGATGACTGGCTGGCGCTGACGTGGACGCTCGGCTGGCTGGCGCCACTTGGCTGCGCGCTGGTGACCGGCTTCACGCTGGCCGAGGCGCGCGCGTGCGCTGCGGGGCGGCATGCGCTGCTGGAGCCGCTCGCCGATGCCACGCTGCTGGCGGCGCTTGCCATGGCACTCGTAGTGACCGGGATGAGCCATCCGATGGCGTGGCTGTTCGATCCCGAGGCGGGGCGCCCTTCGGTCGCGCACTGGCTCGGGGGCGGGCTGCTGACGCTGGTGCTGGCCGGCTTTGCCCTGGCCGAATGCCGCCGCCTGGCCACAGGTTCCGCCATGCAGGCAGCGGTGCTCGCCGGCACGCTCGCCTTTGGCACGCTGATGGCCGCGGCGCCTGCTGTCGTGGCTGGCGCGCTGGCGCTGGCACTGGCACTGCGCCGGGCTTCCATGGCCTGGATGGGCCTGGGCGTTGCCGCCATTGCCATCGGCTTTGTCTGGTACTACAGCGCGCTGCACTGGACCCTGCTGGCCAAGTCCGTCACGCTGGCCGCGGCGGGCGTGCTGTTGCTGGCCGGCCGCTACTGGCTGCTGCGTGGCCGCACCGGCAAGGAGTTCGCATGAAGCGCTGGATCGTGATCGCCTGGGCGCTGACCCTGGCGCTGGCCGCCGCCGGCATCGCCGGCAAGGAAACGCTGCTGGCACGCGGCGACACCGTCTTGCTGCGGCTCGCGCCGGTCGATCCGCGCTCGCTGATGCAGGGCGACTATATGGCGCTGAACTTCGACATCGGCAACCAGATCCGCGCGGCGCAGGGGCCGGCGGAGCGCCCGCCGCGCGACGGCGTGGCTGTGATCCGGCGCGACGCGCAGGGGGTGGCCAGCCTGGTGCGGCTGCATGACGGCGGGCCGCTGGGCGTGGGCGAACAGCTGCTGCTGCGTTTCCAGGCGGCGAGGTCGCGCTGGGGCGGGGCGCAGGTGCAGGTGTCGACCGATGCGTACTTCTTCCAGGAGGGGCAGGGTGAACGCTTTGCCGGGGCCATGTACGGGGAGTTCCGCGTGGGCGCGGATGGCCAGGCGCTGTTGGTGGGGCTGCGGGGGAAGGAACTGGAAAAGCTGTGAAGCGGCAGGGGGTTCCCTGCGCGCGGCAGAAAGCAAAAAACCCGCGAGATCGCGGGTTTTTTATCGGTGGGGCAGGCTCAGACGTTGAACAGGAAGTTCATCACGTCCCCGTCCTTCACCACGTATTCCTTGCCTTCAGCGCGCATCTTGCCGGCTTCCTTGGCACCGTTCTCGCCCTTGAACGTGATGTAGTCGTCGTAGGCAATGGTCTGCGCACGGATAAAGCCGCGTTCGAAGTCGGTATGGATCACGCCGGCCGCCTTGGGCGCGGTGTCGCCGACATGGATGGTCCAGGCGCGCACTTCCTTCACGCCGGCGGTGAAGTAGGTCTGCAGGCCCAGCAGCTTGAAGCCGGCGCGGATCACCCGGTCTAGGCCCGGTTCTTCCATGCCCAGGTCGGCCAGGAATTCGGCCTTGTCGGCGTCGTCCAGGTCTGCGATCTCGGCTTCGATGGCGGCGCAGACCGCGACCACCGGGGAATCGGTCTGCTTGGCGTACTCGCGCACCGCGTCGAGGTGCGGGTTGTTCTCGAAGCCGTCTTCACGCACGTTGGCGACATACATGGTCGGCTTGGCGGTGATCAGGCAGAACGGACGGATGGCGTCCCATTCTTCCGGGGCCAGGTCAAGGGTGCGCACGGCCTTGGCCTGGTCGAGCACGGCTTGCGCCTTTTCCAGCACGGCGACCAGGCGCTGGGCTTCCTTGTCGCCGGCGCGGGCCGGCTTGACATAGCGGGCCAGGGCCTTTTCCACGGTGGCCAGGTCGGCCAGCGCCAGTTCGGTGTTGATGACCTCGATGTCCGACAGCGGGTCGACCTTGCCGGCCACGTGAATCACGTTTTCATCCTCGAAGCAGCGCACCACGTGGGTGATGGCGTCGGTTTCGCGGATATTGGCCAGGAACTGGTTGCCCAGGCCTTCGCCCTTGGAGGCGCCCGCGACCAGGCCGGCGATGTCGACGAACTCGACCGTGGCCGGCAGGATGCGCTCAGGCTTGACGATCTCGGCCAGGTTGCCGAGCCTCGGATCCGGCACTTCGACCACGCCCACGTTAGGCTCGATCGTGCAGAACGGATAGTTTTCGGCGGCGATGCCGGCCTTGGTCAGGGCATTGAACAGCGTGGACTTGCCGACGTTGGGCAGGCCGACGATGCCGCATTTGAGGCTCATGGTCTTGTCTTAGAAAATCAAGGGTTTGCAGGACGCGGTCCGGTGCCTGGCGGGCTGGCGACCGGCACGGGGCGCGCTAGTCGCGGGACTGCATCGGACGAGACAAACACGTCACATCGAGCGCCGGCTCGAGAGCTGTACGGGGTTGCCACGAAAAACGGCAATTGTAACCCTATCGCGCCTCCGGGTTGGTGCGTGGACGCCGTCCCCCGCCATATAAAGCCGCCATATAAAACAAGACGGCCAGGAAAGCATTCCTGGCCGTTGCGTGAGCGCCGCTTCCGCTCAATCGAGATCCACGACGTTCATGCGCCGTCCGTGAACTGGTCCCGCTTGTCCGTGGTCTTGGCGCCGTCCGTAAACATGTCGCGCCTGTCGATTGCCCTTGCACCATCCAGGAACACGTCCCGCCGGTCGATTGACCGTGCTCCATCCGAATACACATCGAACTTGGAGACCTTGGCGCCGTCGGTATAAACGTCCCGCGCGCCAGTCGTGCCTCCGAATGCCGATCCCCCTACAACCGCGATGCTAGCCGCGGCAAGCCAAAGCGCCCTCTTCAACATTGTTCCACCTCCCTTCAGGTGGTTCGTCATCCCCGGTCAGAAACATTTCGTTTCAATATAGGCTGTTCGTTTCCGAACTCGGGCCCGTGCACCGACAGTTTTGTCATAAGCCTAATGACCTGAGGAAATAATGAACGGCGCCCGCTCCCGCCCGAAGGGCCAAGGAGTGACGTGGCTATAATCCAGCCATGACCCGATCCCACGCGTCCGCGCGCACCGCTGCGCGCAATTCCTCCGCTTTCCAGGCTACCGTCGTCGGCGGCGGCATCGTCGGCAAGTCCTGTGCCTTGTTGCTGGCCCAGCAGGGCATGGACGTGGCGCTGGTGGCGCCGAAGCCGCCCCGCGGCGTCGGCCGCGCGCCGGCCGGGCCGGATGACTGGGACAGCCGTATTTATGCGTTCTCCGCCAGCTCGCAGGCGTTGCTGGAGCGGATGC
Organism: Cupriavidus consociatus; assembly: GCF_017814975.1. GTDB lineage: Bacteria > Pseudomonadota > Gammaproteobacteria > Burkholderiales > Burkholderiaceae > Cupriavidus > Cupriavidus consociatus. The sequence goes on along the minus strand of NZ_JAGIQA010000016.1, from coordinate 27,261 downwards.
GCGTGTGGGAGGCACTGGATCCGGCGCGCATCCAGCCGGTGCGCGACATGCGTGTCTTTGGCGACGTCAGCGCCGCCGAAACCTCGCCCAGCCTGGACGGCGACCTGCATTTCTCTGCCTACGCCGCCGCGGTGCCGCAGCTGGCGTGGATCATTGAATCCAGCCATGTCGAGCGCGCGCTCGACACCGCGCTCGGCTTCCAGCATCAGGTGAGCTGGCATGACGGCACCGCCAGCGTGTGCGAGCGCGATCCGGAGGGCATCACCCTGACGCTGGACAACGGCACGAGGCTGCGCACGGCCCTGGCGATCGGCGCCGACGGCGCGCGCTCGTGGCTGCGCCAGCAGTGCCATATCGGCGTCAGCACGCGCAAGTACCGCCAGCTCGGCGTGGTCGCCAACTTTGCCTGCGAGCGTCCGCACCACGAGACCGCCTGGCAGTGGTTCCTGGGCGCGCCGGAAAAGCTGATGGCCGACGAAGAGCCCGCCAACGGCGAGGTGCTGGCGATGCTGCCGCTGCCCGGCAACCATGTCTCGATGGTCTGGTCGGCAGACGAAGCGCGCGCGCGCGACCTGCTCGCGCTGTCGCCCGAGGCGCTCGCCGCCACCGTGATGCAGGCGGCCGCCGGCGCGGTCGGCAACCAGTTCGGCATGCTGCGCTGCGTGACGCCGGCGCAGGGCTTCCCGCTGGTGCTGCAGCGCGCCGACCAGTTCGTGCAGCCGCACGTGGCGCTGGTCGGCGACGCCGCCCACGTGGTGCACCCGCTGGCGGGGCAGGGCATGAACCTGGGCCTGCGCGATGTCGCGGAACTTGGCCGCGTGATGGCCGACAAAGAACCTTTCCGCAGCGAGGGCGACCTGCGCCTGCTGCGCCGCTACGAGCGCGCGCGCGCCACCGACCTGCTGTCGCTGACCGCGGCCACCGACGGGCTGCACCGCTTGTTCTCGCTGCCCGGCGGCGTGGCTCGCGTAGTGCGCAACACCGGCATGCGCGCGGTCGGCGGCCAGCCGCTGCTCAAGCGCTTCCTGATCGGGCGCGCGCTCGGCTGACGCCATCGCGCCCCGAACGATCACCGAATACCCCTGGAGCCCACATGTTTCAATTCCTGCGCCGCAACCCTGTCCGCAGCGCCGCCGTCACCGCCATCATTGGCGGCCTGGCCGCGGCCGGCTTTGCCATGCATGCCATGGCGGCGGGCGAACCCGGCACCGACCGCATCAAGGAGTCGCTGCAGAAGGTGCTGGGCGGCCGCGCCGAGGTGAAGAGCGTCAGCAAGACCCCGGTGCCGGGGCTGTTCGAGGCCAATATCGGCGGGCAGGTGGTCTATACCGACAGCACCGGCCGGTACATCCTCAACGGCGAGATGATCGACACCCGCACCGGCACCAACCTGACCGAGGAGCGGATGGCCGAGCTCAACCGCATCAAGTGGTCGGACCTGCCGCTGGCGCGCGCGATCAAGTGGTCCAAGGGCGATGGCAGCCGGCAGATCGCGGTGTTCTCCGACCCCAACTGCGGCTACTGCAAGCGCATTGAGCAGACCTTCCAGCAGATGGACAACATCACCGTGTACACCTTCCTGTACCCGGTGCTGTCGCCGGACTCGGAAACCAAGGCCAAGCAGGTCTGGTGCGCGGCCGACCGCACCAAGGCGTGGCGCGACTGGATGCTCAAGCATGTGGCGCTGACCGGCAACGGCAGTTGCCAGACGCCGCTGCAGGAAAACCTGGCACTCGGCCAGAGCATGAACATCACCGGCACGCCGGCGGTGTTCTTCATGGACGGCACCCGCATCCCGGGCGCGGCCGACGTGGCCACGCTGGAGAAGAAGCTCGCCGGCATCAAGAAATAAGCGCGCGCCGGCCCTGTCCCGGCTCGATCGACGGCCGGACTTGTCCGGCCGTTCTGCTTTCCGCTTTCCGCTTTTCCCTCATTCCCAGGCGACAAGGAGACACCATGACGTTCCAGGCATTGCTGCTGACCCAGGCCGACGGCGCCACGCAGGCCAATCTGGCCACGCTTGACGAAGCGCAGTTGCCCGCCGAGGGCGACGTGCTGGTTGCCGTGGACTACTCCACCATCAACTTCAAGGACGGCCTGGCGATCACGGGCCGCTCGCCGGTGGTGCGCAAGTGGCCGATGGTGGCGGGCATCGACGGCGCCGGCACGGTGCTGGAATCGTCCAGCCCGCGCTGGCAGGCCGGCGACAAGGTGGTGCTGAATGGCTACGGCGTGGGCGAGACCCACTGGGGCTGCCTGGCGCAGCGCGCGCGGCTGAAGGGCGACTGGCTGGTGCGCCTGCCCGGTGCCTTCACCTCGCGCCAGGCCATGGCGATCGGCACCGCCGGCTATACCGCGATGCTGTCGGTGCTGGCGCTGGAGCGCGGCGGCGTCAACGGACCGGTGCAGCCCGGCGATGGCGAAGTGCTGGTGACCGGCGCTTCCGGTGGCGTGGGCTCGGTCGCGATCGCGGTGCTGAGCAAGCTGGGCTACAAGGTGGTGGCGTCCACCGGCAAGACCAATGAAGCGGACTTCCTCAAGGCACTGGGCGCCGCCGATGTCATTGACCGCGCCGACCTGGGCGCGCCCGGCAAGCCGCTGCAGAAGGAACGCTGGGCCGCGGTGGTGGATTCGGTCGGCTCGCATACCCTGGTCAACGCGTGTGCGCAGGTGCGCTACGGCGGCGTGGTGACAGCGTGCGGGCTGGCGCAGGGCATGGACTTCCCGGCATCGGTGGCGCCGTTCATCCTGCGCGGCGTGACGCTGCACGGCATCGACAGCGTGATGGCTGCCATGCCGCTGCGCGAGCGCGCGTGGCAGCGGCTGGCGAGCGACCTGGAGCCGGATCGCCTGAACGCGATCACGCGCGAGATCGGGCTGGCCGAGGCGATCGACGCCGGCCGCAGGATCGTGGAAGGCGGCATGCGCGGCCGCGTGGTGGTTGACGTCAATCGCGCCTGAGCAGGCGACCGGCTGCTTAACAAGCGTCGGCGGGACCAGCAGTGCGCCGACGTTACAATCCTGCCCATGACGCCGATCCGCTACGCCATCGCCCCGCTTGCGCCGGAGGCGCACCTCTTTGCCGTCACCGTCACGGTGAGCGAGCCCGACCCAGCCGGCCAGCGCTTCACGCTGCCCGCGTGGATTCCGGGCAGCTACATGATCCGCGACTTCGCCCGCCATATCGTGCGCATCCGCGCCGACGCCGGCGGCCGCGAAGTCCCGCTGACCAAGCTCGACAAGCAGAGCTGGCAGGCCGCGCCGGTGAGCCTGTCGGACGGCCCGCTGACGCTGAGCTTTGAAGTCTATGCCTGGGACCTGTCGGTGCGCGCCGCGCACCTGGACGCCACCCATGGCTTCTTTAACGGCAGCTCGGTGTTCCTGTGCGTCGAAGGCCAGGCCGAGCGGCCATGCACGGTCGATATCCACGCGCCCGAAGGCGAGGCTTATCGCGGCTGGCGTGTCGCCACCGCGATGCCGGAAGCGCCGGGCCGCGACGGCGCGAAGCGCTACGGCTTCGGCCGCTACCAGGTCGCCGACTACGACGAACTGGTCGACCACCCCGTCGAGATGGGCAATTTCCAGCTCGCCAGCTTCCGCGCCTGCGGCGCGCAGCACGACGTGGTCTTCACCGGCCGCGTGCCCAACCTCGACCTCGAGCGCGTGTGCCGCGACCTCAAGCGCATCTGCGAAACCCAGATCCGCCTGTTCGAACCCCGCAGCGCCGAGGCACCGTTCCTGGACAGCAACCGCCGCTACGTCTTCATGACGATGGTCACCACCGATGGCTACGGCGGCCTCGAGCACCGCGCCAGCACCGCGCTGATGTGCGCGCGCAATGACCTGCCGGTGCGTGGCGACAGCGAGACCAGCGAGGGCTATCGCACCTTCCTGGGCCTGTGCAGCCACGAGTATTTCCACACGTGGAACGTCAAGCGCATCAAGCCCGCGGCGTTCGTGCCGTACCGGCTGGCCGAGGAAACCTTCACGCCGCTGCTGTGGCTGTTCGAGGGCTTCACCAGCTACTACGACGACCTGGTGCTGGTGCGCTCGGGCTGCGTGACCGAGGCCCAGTACGTCGAGATGCTGGGCAAGACCTGGAACGGGGTGCTGCGCGGCAACGGCCGCACCAAGCAGAGCGTGGCCGAAAGCTCGTTCGATGCCTGGACCAAGTACTACCGCCAGGACGAGAACGCGCCCAACGCCATCGTCAGCTACTACACCAAGGGATCGCTGGTGGCGCTGGCGCTGGACCTGACCATCCGCGGCAAGTCGCGCGGGCGGCGCTCGCTCGACGATGTCATGCGCGCGCTGTGGCGCCGCTACGGGCGCGGCTTCTATGCGCCCGGCGCGATGCAGCGCGGCGTGACCGAGGCCGAGGTCTATGCGCTGTTCGACGAAGTGACCGGCCTGAAGCTGGGCGGCCTGCTGCGCTCGCTGACCGAAGGCACGGGCGAGCTGCCGCTGGCGGCGCTGTTCAGGGACTTCGGCGTCAAGGCCGAGGCGCAGAAGCCGTCGCGTACCGCGGCGCTGGGCATCAAGGTCAAGACCGACGACGGCTGGGTACGCGTCACGCAGGTGCTGGACGGCGGCGCGGCGCAGGCCGCGGGCCTGTCGGCCGGCGACCTGCTGGTGGCCATCGATGGCCTGCGCGTGGCGCCAGGCCAGATCGACAAGCTGCTGGGACGCTACCGCACCGGCGACCGCGTCGACCTGCACGCTTTCCGCCGCGACGACTTGCAGGTGCTGCCGGTCACGCTGGCACGCGAGCCCGCGGCGCAGTTCAAGGTCAAGCTGGCGGACGGCCGGCATGCGGCGCGCTCGCGCTGGCTGGGCCAGTGACGTAGCGCTGCAATCCCCACAACCTGCCCCCGCCGCTTCGCCGCATGCAATACGCGCACGACCCTCGCACCTTCCTGTATTCGCACTACGTGTACCGGGGGCTGCGCTCGGCCACCGGGGTGATCGGCGCCACGCTGATCGCGCTGCAGTTCTCCGACCTGCCCACCGCGATGGTGGTGTCGATGGGTGCGCTGTGCACCAGCCTGATGGACCTGCCCAGCCCGCTGAGCCACAAGTTCAACGAGATGCTGGCGAGCGTGCTGCTGTGCAGCGCCGTGACACTGGTGGTGGCGCTGACCACGCCGTTCCCGCGCGTGATGCCGTTCGTGCTGGTGCTGGTGACGTTCCTCGCCGCCATGATGACGGTGTACGGCAACAAGACCTTGCCGCTGCAATTCGCGGCGCTGTTCGTGATGACGCTTACGATCAACGAGGACTTCGTGGTCGAGCGCGCGCTGGTGCATGCGGCGCAGTTCAGCGCCGGCGCGGTGGCCTACCTCGGCTACGCGATGCTGGTCAGCTGGCTGACCGAGCGCCGCACCAGGCAGCAGGTGCTGGCCGAGTCGCTGTACGAGCTGGCCGGCTACCTCGAGATCAAGGCCGGCTTCTACGATGCCGGCAACGACTACGAAGCCCAGTTCAACCAGCTGGTGCGCCAGCAGATCGTGGTGGCCGAGCGCCAGCAGGCCGCGCGCGACCTGGTGCTGCGCGGCAACCGCACGCCGCACGACGGGCTGCTGGTGCAGGTGCACCTGCGCATGCTCGACCTGTACGAGTACGTGCTGTCCACCAACACCGACTACCCGCTGCTGCGCCAGACCTTTGGCGGCACGCCGGTGCTGGACCACCTGCGCGGGCTGGTGGTGCTGATGTGCAAGGACGTGGAAGAGATCGCCTACGAGGTCACGCGCGGCCGCGGCTCGTACGGCATCGTGGAATACCGCGAGGGCCTGCGCGCGGTCGAGGCAGAGATCGCGCAGCTGCGCCACCACCACATCAACCCGGCGGCGATGACGGCGCTGGCCGAGACGCTGGACATGATCCGCGGCGCGATCACGCTGATCGGCCAGCTGCACGAGGCCTCGCGCACGCCGGTGGAGCCGGCCAAGGTGCTGCCGGGCAATGACATGACGCCATTCCTGACGCGCCAGAAGTACGAGCTGGGCGTGCTGCGCGAAAACCTGCACTGGCGCTCGCCTGCGTTCCGCTTTGCCGTGCGCATGTCGATGGCGGTGGCGCTGGGGCTGTGGATCACCAACCACCTGCCGTACGTCTCGCACAGCTACTGGATCCTGCTGACCATCATCGTCATCCTGAAGCCCAACTTCAGCATGACCAAGCAGCGCTACAACGACCGCGTGATCGGCACGCTGATCGGCTGCGTGGTGGCGGTGGGGATCCTGAAGGTGGTGGACGAGCCGCTGATCCTGCTGGGCGTGCTGTTCCTGGCGCTGGTGGCCAGCGCCGCGTTCGTGACCATCAAGTATCGCTACACCGCGATCGCGGCCTGCATCCAGGTCCTTATCCAGATCAACCTGCTGATGCCGGGCAGCCCGACGGTGGCGGGCGAGCGGCTGGTCGATACGGTGATCGGTGGCGTCATCGCCTCGCTGTTCAGCTTTGTCCTGCCGAGCTGGGAATACCGCGCCATTCCCAAGCTGGTGGAGAACGTGCTGCAGGCCAACCGCCGCTATATCGCCGCCACGCGCGACCTGCTGCTGCGCCGGGCCAAGGACGACTTTGCCTATCGCGTGCAGCGCAAGCAGTTCATGGACAACCTGTCGGCGCTGATCTCTTCGTTCCAGCGCATGCTGGACGAGCCCAAGAGCCGGCATCGCGCGGTCGACAACCTGAACCGCTTTATCGTGCAGAACTACCTGGTGGCGGCGCATGTGGCGGCGGCGCGGATCCAGGTGCGGCAGCACTACGATGAGCTGGATATTCCCGCTGCCGAGGCGGCGATCGAGCAGGCTACCGAAGCGGCGCGCAGCAGCCTGCAGCTGGCCAGCGAGCGGTTGCATGCCGACGAGCGTGGCGGCGGGCGCGGTGCGGGCTTTATCCGCCGCGAACGCGCGCCGGTCGGGGCCGAAGTACAGGCACCGCTGGCTGTAGTGGCGGGGCCGGCGATGGGCGCTGCCGCCGATGTTGCCGAAGCCGCGGAGGATGCGGCGGCCGAGCGCCGCGCGCGGCTGGCGGACTCGGCAGACAAGCGCCGCACCGACACGCTGGTGCAAGCCGCCGCGGCGGGCGAGTCGAGCGAACAGGCAGGGCCGACTTCCAGTTCTACCGGCCGCCCAGCCAATGCAGTGCTTGAGCGCCGATTGCGCGCACTGCGCGAGGATGCGGCGAAGATCGCGCTGCGTACGGGGGCGATCGGGCGGGCGATGCGGGCGCGGTCGTAGAGCACTTAGCGCAGGTAGCTTCCGCGGGTTTGCTCCGCTCTCCCACTGGCGTGGGAGAGGGGAGCAAACCGGCGGCGTGCTCAGGCCCCGTGCCCCGCCGGCATCTCATCCTCCGGCAACGTCAGCATCCCGCTGTTATAGCTGTACTCAAAGATCTCCCCATACCGCCCCCACCCGATCGCCACGCTCAGCACGCGCTCGGCCTCGGCCGGCTTCAGGAACTGCTCCAGCTCGTTCAGCACCTGTTCCTCGCCGATCTCGCCCGCTTCGCTCGCCACCAGCTCACGCCGGATATGCGCGGCCAGCGCGACGTTGGCGAGCAGCTGCCGGCCGAAGATCGCCTTGCGCTGCTGCGGCCCGGCGGCATAGTACGCGCGGCCCGCTTCGGTGGCGGAGATGTCGCCGGCCTCGATCGACACCAGCCGGACCAGCTGCAACGCCTCGCAGGCGGGCAGCAGGTCGTCGTCGGTCAGACCGGCTTCGTCGGCAAGGTGAGGCAGGTCGGCGCGGCAGTGGAAGGGCGCCTCGCACAGCAGGTCCAGGATGGCTTCCATCTGGCTGATATCGGCGTCCGGCAAGCGGTAGCCGATCTGGCGCGCGGGGGCCTGCGCGGGCAGCCGCGCCTCGGCAGCCGGCGCGGTCATCAGCGCGTAGATCTCGTCGACCAGCGCGCGCACTTGCGCGCTGTCGCGGTTGCGCGGGCGCGGCAGCGTGACCGGCACCTCGGCGCGGATGCGGCCGGGATCGCTCGACAGGATCACGATGCGGTCGGCCATCATCACCGCCTCTTCGATGTTGTGCGACACGATCAGGATGCTGCGGATATTGGCGCGTCCGCTTTCCCACAGCGCCAGCATCTCGTCGCGCAGCGTCTCGCCGGTCAGCACGTCCAGCGCGGAAAAGGCTTCGTCCATCAGCAGCAGGTCGGGCTCGGTCACCAGCGCGCGCGCAATGCCCACGCGCTGGCGCATGCCGCCGGACAGCTCGCGTGGCAGCGCGCTGTTGAAGCCGGCCAGCCCGATCATGTCGATCGCGGCCTCGGCGCGGCGCTCGCGCTCGGCCCTGGGCACGCCTTGCGCTTCGAGGCCCAGCTCGACGTTCTGCTGCACCGTCAGCCACGGGAACAGCGCGAACGACTGGAACACCATGGCGATGCCTTCGGCGGTGCCCGCGAGTCGCTTGCCGCGGAAATGCACTTCGCCCCGGTCGGCGCCGACCAGCCCGGCCATGATGCGCAGCAGCGTCGATTTGCCCGAGCCGGACTTGCCCAGCATCGCGACGATCTCGCCCTCGCGCAGCGTCAGGTCGACGCCTTCGAGCACGGCGCGGTCGCTCTGGCTGGCGGTGCGGAAGATCTTGCCGACGCCGCGCAGCTCGATCACGGCGGGTGCGGTGGTGGTCTGGTTGAAGTGTTCGGCCATGGTGCTTACAGGCGGGTGCGCTCTTGCGCGAGTTGGTATAGGCGGTTCCACAGCAGCCGGTTGAAGCCGACCACGAACAAGGCCATCACGCCGATGCCCAGCGCGATGCGCGGAAAGTCGCCGCGCGCGGTGGTCTCGGCGATATAACTGCCGAGCCCGGTGGCGACGATGGTGCGGTCGCCCCAGGTCACATACTCGGACACGATGCTGGCGTTCCACGAACCGCCGGCGGCGGTGACCAGGCCCGTCAGCAGGCTCGGGAATACCGCCGGGATCAGGAAGCGCTTCCACAGCAGCCAGCCGCGCAGCCCGAAATTGCGCGCCGCCAGCTTCAGCTCGGTGGGGATGCCCGAAGCGCCCGCCACCACGTTGAACAGGATGTACCACTGCGTGCCGAAGATCAGCAGCGGGCTCAGCCAGATTTCGGGGTTGAGGCCGAAGCGCGCGATCAGCATCACCGCCAGCGGGAACATCAGGTTGGCCGGGAACGCGGCCAGGAACTGCGCCACCGGCTGCGCGACACGCGCCAACTCGGGGTTCAGGCCGATGCGGATGCCGATCGGCACCCACACCAGCGCCGCCAGCGCGATCAGCACTACCACGCGCACCATGGTGATGGTGCCGAGCCACAGTACGTGGCCGACTTCGGCCCAGCCGACTTCGCTGTGGACGAAATAGCCCACACGCACCAGCGCCGCCAGTGCCACGAGTATGATCACGGCGTCACGCAAGCGGCCGAGCCACTGCGCGCGGCGCGGATCCGCGGGCGGTGCGACGGCATGCGAACGCCCGCGCGCGCCCCACGCCAGCGAGCGCGAGGCCAGCGCCGCCGCGTGCGCCAGCAGCGCGCCGACCCACGCCGAGCGCCGCAGCAGGTCCAGCAGCCACGACTGCGGCAGCTTGTCCTGCGCCAGCGTCTCGAAGCGGAAGCGGTCGGCCCATGCCACCAGCGGGCGGAACAGCAGCTGGTCGTACAGCAGGATGCCGAGCAGCATGGCCAGGATCGCCCAGCCGATCGCGGCCAGGTCCTGCTGCTGGATCGCCAGCGCGATGTAGGAGCCGATGCCCGGCAGGCGGATATCGTGGCCCGACACCGAGATCGCCTCGGACGCGACCACGAAGAACCAGCCGCCCGACATCGACATCATCATGTTCCACAGCAGTCCCGGCATCGCGAACGGCACTTCCAGCCGCCAGAAGCGCTGCCATGGCGAGAGCCGGAACATGGCCGCGGCTTCCAGCAGGTCGCCCGGGATGGTGCGGAACGACTGATACAGGCTGAACGCCATGTTCCACGCCTGCGAGGTGAAGATGGCGAAGATCGCCGCGCATTCCACGCCGGCGATATTGCCGGGGAACAGCGCGATAAAACCTGTCACCGTGATCGACAGGAAGCCCAGCACCGGGATCGACTGCAGGATATCCAGCGCCGGCACCAGCACCTTCTCGGCGGTGCGGCTCTTGGACGCCAGCGCCGCGAACGCCAGCGAGAACAGCAGCGACGCCGCCAGCGCCGCCAGCATGCGGATGCTGGTGCGCATCAGGTAATAGGGCAGGTAGGCCACGTCCAGGTGCACCGCCAGCTGCTGGTCGGGGTGGAACGGGGCATTCATCTGCTGCGCGGCGAACGCGATCATCACGATCACGGCCAGGATGATCGGCAGCAGGGCGAGGTCGAAGCGGTTGGGCGGCGCGCGTAGCAGCTGGCTGTCAAAGCCAGGCGCGGGTTGTTCCGCGCGGCGGTTGGCGGGTGGCATCATGGCGCTTCTCGGGCTGTGTCGAGCTGGAAGGGCGAAGGCTTGTGGCCTGCCCCAGGTGCGCTGCCCCGGCGGACCATGGCAAAGCCCGCATGCCGCCGGCACCACGCTGATCACGCCGGGCGGCGCGCATCCCTTGGTAACGCCCGGCATGGCGGTCTAGTTTACTTGGTGTCGATGACAGAACGCGCACGCCTCGCGTGCGCTCACGGGGAAACGGCCATGAAGAAGGCAACCTGGCGCCTGGTCGCGCATGGGCGCGTGCAGGGCGTGGGCTATCGCGCCGCCTGCGCGGACGCGGCGGACGAACTCGGGCTGGGCGGCTGGGTGCGCAACCGGGTCGACGGCACCGTCGAGGTGATGGCGCACGGCACGGTCAAGCAGCTCGAAGCGCTGCAGGCGTGGATGGAAACGGGCCCGCCCGCGGCGCAAGTGACGTTTGTCGAGGTCGGGCGCGGGGAAGGGGAGTTCGCCGGTTTCGAGTTCCGGCCAACGATCTAGTGGATCAGGCGGCGGTCCAGTCGACCGGCGTGCGGCCGTGCGCTTCAAGCCAGCGGTTGGCTTCGCGGAAATGGCCGCAGCCGAGAAAGCCGCGATGCGCCGACAGCGGCGAAGGATGCGGCGCTTCGAGCACGCGGTGACCGTCGCCCAGCAGCGGCTTCTTCGCCTGTGCATGGCTGCCCCACAGCATGAAAACCAGGTTCGGGCGGCTCGCGGCCAGCGCGTGGATCAGGCAGTCGGTGACCGCCTCCCAGCCGCGCCGCGCGTGGCTGGCGGCCTGGCCCTGCTCGACCGTCAGCACGGTGTTCAGCAGCAGCACGCCCTGGCGTGCCCAGCCTTCCAGGTTGCCCGAGGTGCGCGGCAAGGTGCCATCCGTGCCGAACTCGGCAGCGATTTCCTTGAAGATATTGCGCAGGCTGGGCGGCACCTTGACGCCTTCCGGTACCGAAAAGGCCAGGCCGTGCGCCTGCGGCAGCTCCACGCCGCCGACCGTGCCGGTGCCGTGGTACGGATCCTGACCCAGGATCACCACCTTGACCGCATCCGGCGGCGTCAGGTGCAGCGCTTGGAAGACATGGTGCGGAAACACCGGCTTGCCGGCGGCGCGTTCGCCATCGACAAAGGCGGCCAGTTCCTGCCATGCCGGCACGGTGATGCAGGGCGCCAGCAGCGCGCTCCAGGCGGCGGGGAGGGCATCGGCCTGGGCCTGCAGGCTGGCGGCGGGGGAGGGCTCGCCGGGCGCGCGTGGCGCTTCGGCGGCGAATAGATCGGCTTGCATGCGTGAGAAATGCCTGGCAGGAAAAACCGCGATTATGACGCCTTGCCTTCGGCGATTCCCGCCAGGCGGTAGCCGCGCGCGGCCTTGCTGAGGTCGGACGGCGCCAGCGCGGCCACGGCGGCAAGCCGTGCGGCAAAGGCGCGCAGGGCATCGGCCGCGTGCGCGGCGTCGCCGTCGAGCCATTCCAGTTCGAGTTCCTGGATGCGTTCCTGCGCGGCGCTGGCCGGTGCGGTAATGGTGCCGGTGTCGAGGGCGGCTTCAATACGCGCGCTGTCCTGCGTGACGATCCAGGTGCGGCGGATAAAGTCGGTACGGAACACCGGTGCCAGCTTGCCGACCAGTGGCGCGAGCACGGCTTGCGCCTCAGCGGGGAAGGTCTGCAGCTCGATGGCCTCGCCGGCGATCCCGGTTTCCCATTCATGGCGCGTGGCCAGCCCGCCCTCGCTGCTGCCGGCGGTTTTCAGCGTTTGCAGCCATTGCGCCCCCTTGCGGCGCAGGCGCAGCGCGGCGCGGGCCTGGGCCAGGTCGCGTGCCGGCGTGTCGAGGTAGACGTTGAGCAGCGTCGCTTCGCCTTGCGGCTGGCCATTGGCATCGAGCCAGGCGGCGAGCGGGGCGAGGGCGGCGTCGGGGACGGCGAGCTTGAGTTCGATTTCCTGGGGCATTTCGATATGGGCTTAAGCAGTGAGCAATGGCGACACGGTTCCATCACCACCAGCCGGTCCCCTCTCCCGCTTGCGGGAGAGGGGAGCAAACAAGCGGCAGGCCTTAATCCGCTTTTACCCTCAGGCAAACAACCGCGCCAGCTCCACGCCCGGATCCTTCGCCCGCATGAACGCCTCGCCCACCAGGAACGCATGCACATCGGCATCGCGCATGCGCTTCACGTCCGCCGGCCCGAGGATGCCGGATTCGGTCACCACCAGCTTGTCGGCCGAAATATGCGGCAGCAGGTCCAGCGTGTTGTCCAGCGACACCTCGAACGTGCGCAGGTTGCGGTTGTTCACGCCCAGCAGCGGCGTTTTCAGCCGCAGCGCGGCGTCGAGCTCGTCGTCGCCGTGCACTTCCACCAGCACGTCCATGCCGAGTTCCAGCGCGCAGGCCTCCAGCTCCGCCATCAGGCCGTGGTCCAGCGCGGCGACGATCAGCAGGATGCAGTCCGCGCCCCAGGTGCGGGCCTCGTAGACCTGGTACAGGTCGACCATGAAGTCCTTGCGCAACGCCGGCAGCGGACAGGCGCCGCGCGCGCGCTTGAGGAAATCGGCATGGCCCTGGAAGAAGTTCACGTCGGTCAGCACCGACAGGCAGGCCGCGCCGTGCGTGGCGTAGCTCTCGGCGATGGCCTCGGGCACGAAGTTTTCGCGCAGCACGCCCTTCGATGGCGAGGCCTTCTTCACCTCCGCGATCACGCCGGCATGGCCGGCGGCGATCTTGTCGCGCAGCGCGCGCTCGAAGCCGCGCGGCGCCAGGCCGGCCTCGGTCTGCAGGCTCTCGGCCTCGGCGCGCAGGCTGGGCAGGTCGCGCTTCTTGCGCGCGGCGGCCACTTCGTCGGCCTTCACGGCCAGGATTTTTTCCAGGATATCGGACATATCAGCGCCTCTTATTTGAACTGCTGCGTGGCGCGCACGAACTGGTCGAGCTTCTCGCGCGCAGCCCCGCTGGCGATGGCCTCGCGTGCGCGGCGGATGCCGTCCTCGACCGAGTCGGCCACGTTGGCGGCGTACAGCGCGGTGCCGGCGTTCAGCGACACGATCTCGCGCGGCGTGCCCGGCACGTTGGACAGCGCTTCAAGCAACATCTCCTTCGATTCTCCCGCATCGGCCACCTTCAGGCCGCGGTTGGAGATCATCGACAGGCCGAAGTCTTCCGGATGGATCTCGTACTCGCGCACTTCGCCGTCCTTCAGTTCGCCAACCAGCGTGGCGGCACCCAGCGACACCTCGTCCATGCCGTCCTTGCCGTAGACGACAATCGCATGCCTGGCGCCCAGGCGCTGCATTACGCGCACCTGGATGCCGACCAGGTCAGGATGGAACACGCCCATCAGGATATTGGGCGCATCGGCCGGATTGGTCAGCGGGCCCAGGATATTGAAGATGGTGCGCACGCCCATTTCCTTGCGGATCGGCGCGACGTTCTTCATCGCCGGATGGTGCGTGGGCGCGAACATGAAGCCGATACCGGTCTGTTCGATGCACTGGCCGACCTGCTCGGGCGTCAGCATGATGTTGACGCCCAGCGCCTCCAGCACGTCTGCGCTGCCCGACTTGGAGCTGACGCCGCGGTTGCCGTGCTTCGCGATCTTCGCGCCGGCCGCGGCCGCGACAAACATCGAAGCGGTCGAGATATTGAACGTATGCGAGCCATCGCCGCCGGTGCCGACGATATCGACGAAGTTCTCGCGATCCTTCACCGGCACCTTGTTGGCGAACTCGCGCATCACCTGCGCGGCGGCGGAGATCTCGCCGATGGTTTCCTTCTTGACGCGCAGGCCGGTCAGGATCGCGGCGGCCATCACCGGCGAGATCTGGCCCTGCATGATCTGCCGCATCAGGTGCAGCATCTCGTCATGGAAGATTTCGCGGTGCTCGATGCAGCGCGTCAGGGCTTCTTGCGGCGTGATCATGGCGTTCTCGTTGACAGTCTGGATGGCGTGATGGGTGCTGGAAGGCGCGGAGTCGAGCAGCCTCATCGCGGCGCCTTGACGAAGTTGGCCAGCATCGCATGGCCATGCTCGGACAGGATCGATTCGGGATGGAACTGCACGCCTTCGATGGCGAGCGTCTTGTGGCGCACGCCCATGATCTCGCCGTCCGGGGTCCAGGCGGTGATCTCCAGGCAATCGGGCAGGGTCTCGCGCTCGATCGCCAGGGAATGATAGCGCGTCACGTCGAAGTGCTTGGGCAGGCCGCTGAACACGCCTTGCTGCGTGGTCTCGATGGTGCTGACCTTGCCGTGCATCACCTGCTTGGCGCGGATCACCTTGCCGCCGAACGCCTCGCCGATGGCCTGGTGGCCCAGGCATACGCCCAGCATCGGCACCTTGCCGGCAAAGTGCTGCAGCGTCGCCACCGAGATCCCGGCTTCCCTGGGGCTGCAGGGGCCGGGCGACACGCAGATATGGTCGGGCTTCATGGCCTCGATCTCTTCGATGGTGATCTCGTCGTTGCGATAGGTGCGCACGTCCACGCCCAGTTCGCCAAAATATTGGACCAGGTTGTAGGTGAACGAATCGTAGTTGTCGATCATCAGCAGCATGGCGTCTGTCTCCTGTTCTCTCAGATATCGGAGTCCAGGCCATCCTGGACCTGCTCGGCGGCGCGGATCACGGCGCGCGCCTTGGCTTCGGTTTCCCTCCATTCGGCTTCCGGGTCCGAATCGGCAACAATGCCGGCGGCAGCCTGCACATACAAATTGCCGTCCTTGATGATGCCGGTGCGGATCGCAATGGCGAGGTCCATCTCGCCGCCGAACGACAGGTAGCCCACCGCGCCGCCATAAATGCCGCGCTTGCGCGGCTCCAGCTCGTCGATGATCTCCATCGCATGCACCTTGGGCGCGCCCGACAGCGTGCCGGCCGGGAAAGTCGCGCGCAGCACGTCGAGGTTGCTCATGCCTTCGCGCAGCGTGCCTTCGACCGAACTGACGATATGCTGCACGTGCGAGTACTTCTCGATCACCATCTTGTCGGTGACCTTGACCGAGCCGGTCTCGGCGATGCGGCCGATGTCGTTGCGCGCCAGGTCGATCAGCATCACGTGCTCGGCGATTTCCTTCGGGTCGTTCAGCAGCTCGGTGGCGAGCTGTGCGTCCTTTTCCGGCGTATTGCCGCGCGGGCGGGTGCCGGCCAGCGGGCGGATGGTGACGATGTGTTCGCTGCGGGTGTCGCCATTGCTGCCGACCTTGCGTTCCTCCTGGCGCACCAGGATTTCCGGCGATGCGCCCACCACCTGGAAATCGCCGAAGTTATAGAAATACATGTACGGCGACGGGTTCAGCGAACGCAGCGCGCGGTACAGCGACAGTGGCGAGTCGCGGTAGGGCTTCGACAGGCGCTGGCCGATCTGCACCTGCATCATGTCGCCGGCCATGATGTATTCCTTGGCCTTGTGCACCGCGGTCAGGTAGTCCGCCTTGGCGAATTCGCGGTAAACCTCGGTCTGCACCGAGGGGCTGGTCACCGGCACGTCCACCGGCTGGCGCAGCTTCATGCGCAGCTCGCGCAGGCGCTGGCGGGCGCGGGAATAGGCTTCCGGCGTGGTCGGGTCGGCGTAGACGATCAGGTAGAGCTTGCCCGACAGGTTGTCGATCACGGCCAGCTCTTCGCACAGCAGCAGCTGGATATCGGGCAGGTTCAGGTCGTCCGGCTTCTGCGTGCTGGCGAGCTTCTTCTCGATGTAGCGCACCGCGTCGTAGCCGAAGTAGCCGGCCAGGCCGCCGCAGAAGCGGGGCAGGCCGGGGCGCAGCGCCACCTTGAAGCGGCTCTCGAATTCGGCAATGAAATCGAGGGGATTGCCTTCGTTGGTTTCCACCACCTTGCCATCGGTCACCACCTCGGTGCGGTTGCCGAAGGCGCGCAGCAGGGTGCGCGCATGCAGGCCGATGAAGGAATAGCGCCCGAAGCGCTCGCCGCCGACCACCGATTCCAGCAGGAAGGTGTTGACCCCGCGCGTCTGCGACTGGGCCAGCTTCAGGTACAGCGACAGCGGCGTTTCCAGGTCGGCAAAGGCCTCGGCGATCAGCGGGATGCGGTTGTAGCCCTGGTCGGCCAGCGATTTGAATTCCAGTTCGGTCATGTCGGTCCTCTTGCGGTCCTCTTGTGCGGCGCCGCCGCGCGGTGAGTTTGAGCGCGGCGCCGCAATTTCGGCAATCAGGCTGGAGCGAATGGATACCCGCCCCGTCTGGCGGGCCGTGGTGCAGGCAAGTTGCGGACAAGACTGCACACGGCCGGGGAAGGGCGTGCGGCGCGTTCTTGAGCTAAACGTAGCAGAGAATCGCAGCTACGCTGGCTTTTGCGGGTTTGGGTGGGGATGCCCGGCACGGGTTTGGACCCCTCAGCCGGTTGTAACGACGCCCTCGGGTAGAGGGCGCGTCAGCAGACTCGCGAACGCACTTTACGCCTGTTGGGAGGCGCGCCAGCGACGCCAGGGCCAAGCCTGCCGATCACTGCCAGAAGAGATGCGTTTGCGGTTGAGAAACATTGAATGTTCAGGGATTTCAGTCGCGATCGATCCTGGGACCGACCTTGTTGAAAGCGACCTTAGCGATGACCTGCCCGGTGTGCCGCAAACAGCGCTGCGGCGTGGGCAATGGTGTCGACTATACCATCGGCTTCGACGGCTTGTACAGGATTGCCATGGTTGTAGCCATAGGGCACCAGAAGCACGCCCATGCCCGCCGCGCGGGCTGCCTGGGCATCGTTTTCCGAGTCGCCAAGGGCCGCCATTGCCGACGGATCCAGCCGGAATACCTCGGCCACCTTGAGCAGCGGGAACGGGTCGGGCTTGCGCAGCTGGAAGGCGTCGCCGCCGTAGACCAGCTCGAAATACGGCGCCAGCCCGGTCTTGGCCAGCAGTGGCTCGGTGAAGCTGTAGGGCTTGTTGGTCACGCAGGCAAGCCGCAGCCCGGCCGCCTTCATCGCCGCCAGGCCTTCGCGCACGCCGGGGTAGATCTGCGAGAACTGGCCGTTGATGCGGATGTACTCGCGGTCATACAGCGCGTAGGCATCGGCAAAGAGGCTGTTGGCGTGCAGCGGCGAGAAGCGCGCGTCGAGTACGCGCCGGATCAGGTTTTCCGAGCCCTTGCCGACATAGCTGACGATCTCCTGCCCGGACATCGGCGCCACCGGCCCCAGGTTGGGGTGCTGCCGGCCCAGCGCCAGCAGCATGGCGTTGATCGACGCGTGGAAATCGCCCGCCGTATCGACCATGGTGCCGTCCAGGTCGACGATCACCCCCTCGATGCCGCTCCAGTCGGTGCGGCGCAGTGCCAGGCCTTCAGTCATTGTCCGGCCTTGGCCAGTTCGCCGCGCAGCGCCGAGATGATGCCGCGGTAGCCGCCGTCGGCGTCCGGCTTGCCGAATACGGCCGAGCCGGCCACGAAGGTGTCGGCGCCGGCCGCGGCGATCTCGGCAATGTTGTCGACCTTCACGCCGCCGTCCACTTCCAGCAGGATGGTGCGGCCGGTGCGGGCGGTGTATTCATCGATGCGCTGGCGCACGGCGCGCAGCTTGTTCAGCGTCTCGGGGATGAACGACTGGCCGCCGAAGCCCGGGTTGACCGACATCAGCAGGATCACGTCCAGGCGGTCCATCACGTGGTCCAGGTGGTGCAGCGGGGTGGCCGGGTTGAACACCAGGCCGGCCTGGCAGCCGTTATCGCGGATCAGCGCGAGCGAGCGGTCGACGTGTTCGCTGGCTTCCGGGTGGAAGGTGATGATATTGGCGCCGGCCTTGGCAAAGTCCGGGATGATCCGGTCCACCGGGCGCACCATCAGATGCACGTCGATGGGGGCGGTCACGTGGGGACGGATCGCCTCGCACACCAGCGGGCCCACGGTCAGGTTGGGCACGTAATGGTTGTCCATCACGTCGAAGTGGATCCAGTCGGCGCCGGCCTCGGTCACGCGGCGGACTTCCTCGCCCAGGCGGGCGAAGTCGGCGGACAGGATGGACGGGGCGATGCGGAAGGTGGGCTGGGTCATGATGGCGCGCGGTGAATGCAGGGAATGCTGTTATCGCCGCTGCGGCGGGCCGAAAGCGCCGCCGCGGCAAGGCGGTAGGGGCGGCCGGGGCGCACGGCGGGCGGCTCGGCGTTGAAAGACCGATATTCTACGCCCGCCCGGCGCGATCGCGTCCGGCCGGCGTCCGGCCGACGCTCTTGCCCGTCCCGCGCCCATCCCGCACAATGCGGCTACCCATTTCCCTGCCGGCCGATCCTGCCGCCGGCCCTGCCCAAGATGAGCGAGTACGCCTTCTCCGTGTCGGTGCGCACCCAGTACCTGCCGGACCAGTCCGACCCCGAGCGCGGGCGCCATGCCTTCGCCTACACCATCACCATCCACAACACCGGCGAGGTGGCGGCGCAGCTGATCTCGCGCCACTGGATCATCACCGACAGCGACAACGGCACGCAGGAAGTCGCCGGCCTGGGCGTGGTGGGCCACCAGCCGCTGCTGAAGCCGGGCGAGCATTTCGAGTACACCAGCTGGGCCACCATTTCGACGCCGGTCGGCTCGATGAAGGGCGAGTATTTCTGCGTGGCCGAGGACGGCCATCGCTTCGAGGTGCCGATCCCCGAATTCGCGCTGGTGCTGCCGCGCATGCTGCACTGAGCGCGGCGCGTCCGGCCGGGAGGCCGGGAAGGCGGGAACCTACTGGCGCTTCGCGCTGTCCTGTTCCTGCACCGGCGTTGGCTGGCCTTGCGTTGATTCTTGCGGCTGCCGCGAGGGGTGGTTGTCGGGCGCGCGGGTCGGGCGCGGGTTCTTCCTGGCCGTGCCCATGGTCCAGACCACGATAAAAATCAGCAGGAACAGCGCCACGCCGGCCTCGAGGGCGAACAGCAGCATGGGATGGGCTTCGAAGAACTTGCTCATGGCGGATGCGGCAGTGGCAATGACAGATGACGGTGGGATTGTAGGGCAACTGCCCGGTACGATCGCCGCCGGGCCGGCACCGGTCGCGGGACACTGAACAACAAGCAAGATGGCATACGCGGATTCCCTCTCGATTTCTCTCCCAGGTTTCACTTCGCGCCTCGGCGCCCGTGCCCGTGCCTGGCTGGCGCTCGCCGGCACCGGCGTGCTGCTGGCCGGCTGCGTGAGCGGCCCGCCGCCGCGCATCGAGACCGGCCCGTCCGGCACCACGCCGCCCGTTTCGTCGACCCAGAAGGGCCAGCTGCAGGCCGCCAGCTGGAACGAGATCGGCGGCTGGACCCAGGACGATGTGCGCGCGGCCTGGCCCGCGCTGCAGGCCAGCTGCCAGGCGCTGAAGAAGCGCGCCGAGTGGAGCCGCGCCTGCGCCGCCGGCATGATGGTCGACGCCGGCGACCTCAGCGCCATGCGTGCCTACTTCGAGACCAACTTCCAGCCGTTCCGGGTCGTCAACGGCGACGGCACCGACAGCGGCCTGATCACCGGCTACTACGAGCCCATCCTGCACGGCTCGCGCACCCGCCAGGGGCGCTTCCAGGTGCCGCTGTACCGCAAGCCGGCGCAGTTCGGCAACCGCCCGCTGCCGGGCCGCGCCGAACTGCTGCAGAACCCGGCGATGCGCGGCAACGAGCTGGTATGGGTGGATGACGCGGTCGAGGCCGCCTTTCTGCAGATCCAGGGCTCGGGCCGGATCCGCATGGCGGACGGCACCATGATGCGGGTCGGCTTCGGCGGCACCAACGACCAGCCGTTCCGCTCGTTTGGCAAATGGCTGCTGGACCGCGGCGAGATCACGCCGGCGCAGGCCACCATGCAGGGCATCAAGGCATGGGCACGGGCCAACCCGGGGCGCGTCGACGAGATGCTGAACGTCAACCCGCGCTTTGTGTTCTTCCGCGAACTGCCGCCGAACAATGACGGCCCGGTGGGCGCGCTGGGCGTGCCGCTGACCGCCGAGCGCTCGATCGCGGTCGATCCCGCCACCATCCCACTGGGCGTGCCGGTGTTCCTGTCGACCACGCGCCCGCTGTCGACCGAGCCGATCCAGCGGCTGATGTTCGCGCAGGATACGGGCAGCGCCATCAAGGGTGGCGTGCGCGCGGACTTCTTCTGGGGAGCGGGCGATGCCGCGGGCGAGACCGCGGGACGGATGAAGCAGGGCGGCAGGATGTGGGTGCTGATGCCGCGCAGCTGAGCGTCGACAGAGCTAAATCGGCAAATGTTGTCGCCCCTCTCCCATTTATGGGAGAGGGGCGGGGGAGAGGGCAGGAGTCTCCACGAAGTGGCGGGTCATCATGCTTGCCATGCGCCAGCCCTCTCCCCCAACCCCTCTCCCGCACGCGGGCGAGGGGAGCAACCCGGTGGATTTCAGCGCCCCCGCTGATCCACGATCCGCTTCGCCTTCCCCACCGAGCGCTCGATGCCGCCCTCGGGCAGCACCTCGATCGTGGCGGTCACCCCGATATAAGACTTGATTTCATGCGCCAGCCGCTCGCGCGCGGCCTGCGCGCGCACCGGCTCGCTGCCATGGGCGCATTCCACGCGCACCGTCAGCGTGTCCATATGGCCGTCCTTGCCTAGCACGCACTGGTAGTGCGGCGCCAGCCCGGCCTGCTTCAGGATCAGTTCCTCGATCTGCGAAGGAAACACATTGACGCCACGCACGATCATCATGTCGTCGGTTCGGCCGGTGACCTTCTCCATGCGGCGGAAGGCCGGTCGGGCCGTGCCAGGCAGCAAGCGGGTCAGGTCGCGGGTCCGGTAGCGCACCACCGGCATCGCTTCCTTGGTCAGCGAGGTAAAGACCAGCTCGCCGAATTCGCCGTCGGGCAGCACTTCGCCGGTGTTCGGGTCGATGATTTCGGGGTAGAAGTGGTCTTCCCAGATGGTCGGACCGTCCTTGGTTTCGGCGCATTCATTGGCCACGCCCGGGCCCATCACCTCGGACAGGCCATAGATATCGACCGCGGAAATGTTCATGCGCTTCTCGATCGCCAGCCGCATTTCCGGCGTCCACGGCTCGGCGCCGAAGATGCCCACGCGCAGCGAGCTGCTGGCCGGGTCGATGCCCTGGCGCTCGAACTCATCGGCGATCGCCAGCATGTAGCTGGGCGTGACCATGATGATTTCGGGCTTGAAGTCCACGATCAGCTGGACCTGGCGCTCGGTCTGGCCGCCGCCGAACGGGATCGCCGTCAGGCCAGCTTTCTCGACGCCGTAGTGCGCGCCCAGCCCCCCGGTGAAGAGGCCGTAGCCGTAGCTGATATGCACCTTGTCGCCCCGGCGCGCGCCGGAGGCCCGGATCGAGCGCGCCATCACCGTCGCCCAGTTATCGATGTCCTGGAGCGTGTAGCCGACCACAGTGGGCTTGCCGGTGGTGCCGGACGAGGCATGCACGCGCGCCACCCGGTCCTGCGGCACGGCGAACATGCCGAAAGGGTAGTGATCGCGCAGGTCCTGCTTGCTGGTGAACGGAAAACGCGCCAGGTCGGCCAGCGATTGCAGCTGATCGGGATGGACGCCGGCCTCGTCGAACTTGCGGCGGTACACCGGCGAATTGGCGTAGGCGTGGTGGAGCGACCACTTCAGGCGTTCCAGTTGCAGTGCCTGCAGCTCGGCGCGGCTGGCGGTCTCGATCGGATCCAGGGGCAGATCGGTCAGGCGCGTGCTCATGTCGTCTCCTGCGCAGGGGCGTTTATCTTGGGGGGCGGCGGCGTTCAGGCTACGGCATCCGGCGGCACGACATGTCCCTTGATCTGCGCCGACTTGCCGCGGAACATCGCCACCACCTCGCCCGCGGCATTGGTCACGCGGATGTCGTAAATGCCGTGGCGTCCCGACAGGGTCTGCTCGATGCCTTCGGCCGTCAGCACGTCGCCGCCGTGCACGGGTTTTAGGAATTCGATGCTGCAGCCGGCTGCCACGGTGTTGATGTTATGGCTGTTGCAGGCGAATGCGAAGGTCGAATCGGCCAGCGTGAACATCAGGCCGCCATGGCAGATGCCATGCCCGTTCAGGAATTCCTTGCGTACCGGCATGGTCAGCCGGGCATAGCCGGGGCGGACTGCTTCGACGGTGATCCCGAGCCAGCGGCTGCAGGTGTCGGCTTCATACATGGCGGCGGCGGCCGCTTCGGCGAGGGCCTGGGGGTCCTTGTGCAACGTTGTCTCCTTGGGGGCAGGGTGGCGCGCCGTTGCGGGCGCCGTGGGACGTTCTTACTTGCCGGTGAAGCGGGCGGCGCGCTTTTCCAGGAAGGCATTGACGCCCTCCGCATAGTCCGCGGACTGGCCGAGGTCTCGCTGCAGGTCGCGTTCCAGGTCGAGCTGGGCATCGAGGCTGGCGGTGCCGCTGGCGTACATGGCGCGCTTGATTGCGGCCAGCGCCCGGGTCGGCTGCGCAGCCAGGTGCGTGGCCAGCGCCAGCGCCTGCTCTGGCAGCAGCGGGTCGTCCATGGCTTCCCAGATCAGGCCCCACCTTTCGGCCTCTTCGGCGGACAGGCGCTCGCCGGTCATCGCCAGCCCCAGCGCGCGCGCCATACCAATGCGCTTCGGCAGCAGCCAGGTGCCGCCGGAATCCGGCACTAGCCCGATCTTGACGAAGGCCTGGATAAAGTTGGCCGAGCGCGCCGCCAGCACCATGTCGCAGGCCAGCGCCAGGTTGGCGCCGGCACCGGCGGCGGTGCCGTTGACCGCTGCCACCACCGGCAGCGGCAACGCCTGCAGACGGCGGATCAGCGGGTTGAACCAGGTATCGATCAGTTCGCCCAGGTCGGTCATCTGGCCGGGCGTGAAATCCAGGTCGGCAAGATCCTGCCCGGCGCAGAAGCCGCGGCCAGCGCCGGTCAGCAGCAGCGCCCGCGCGCCACCGGCCTCGACATGGTCGAGTGCCTGCTGCAGCGCCTTGTGCATCTCGCGGGTAAAGCTGTTGAGCTTGTCGGGGCGGTTCAGCGTGATCACCGCGACGGGCCCCTGCCATTGGAGCAGGATGGGGCCGGCATCGAGGCTGACCGGCTGGCCAGCGGGCGTGGACATCGGGGGCATGTTTGTCTCCTGCCTGGTTCTTTGCGGTCGGCGCGGGGCTGGCGCCGTTAAAATAAACCGACCAGTCGGTCGGCAAATGGTAGCACTAAATACTGGGCGCGGGAGGTCTCCGCTCAGCGTAAGGGCGTCGGACCAGGGTGCCTTATCAGTGATAACCCGCGACCTCGTCCCGCGATCGGGGTGACGACCGCAATGCCGGCACCCCGAGTCGCTCTATAATCGCGCTGCCAACAATAATTGCAGCATGGCTGGTGCCCGTGTGCGCGCCGGCGCGCAAGACTGTTTCACTGATTCCGCCCTTTTTGCACTGGATCTCTCCCTATGAAGAAGTTCGCAGCACTCCTTTTGGTTTCGTCCGTGGCGCTGTTTGCCGCGTGCGGCAAGCAAGAATCCGCGCCGGCCGCCGCCAGCACGGGCAACGCCGCGGCCTCGAGGATCATCGTCGGCCTGGATGACAATTTCCCGCCCATGGGCTTCCGCGATACCAATAACGAACTCGTCGGCTTCGATATCGATATGGCGAAAGAGGCCAGCCGACGCCTGGGCATGACGGTGGAATTCAAGCCGATCGACTGGAGTGCCAAGGAAGCCGAACTGAACGGCAAGCGCGTGGACGTGCTGTGGAACGGGCTGACCATCACCGACGAGCGCAAGAAGAACATCAGCTTTACCGCGCCCTATATGACTAACCACCAGATCGTGATCGTCGGCACCAATTCGCCGGTGAAGGCCAAGGCGGACCTCGCCGGCCGCGTCGTCGGCGCGCAGGACGGCAGCAGCGCGGTGGATGCGATCAAGAAGGAAGGCCAGATTGCCGCCAGCCTGAAGGAACTCAAGACCTTCGGCGACAACGTGACGGCACTGATGGATCTGTCCGCCGGCCGCCTCGACGCGATCGTGGTCGATGAAGTAGTGGGCCGCTACCTGATCAGCAAGCGTGCAGGCGAATACCGCGTGCTGGACGAGAACTTCGGTACCGAAGAGTACGGCGTCGGTGTCCGCAAGGATGACGCCGACCTGCTCGGCAAGCTCGACAAGACCCTGGCATCGATGAAGCAGGACGGCACCGCCGCCCGCATCGCCACCCAGTGGTTCGGTACCGACATCACCAAGTAATCCAGGCGCTTCGTGGCGCCCTGCGCGGTTCAGGCGGGGCGCCGCGCCCCTTCCGGACTCCGGCGCCGGCCGCACATCGGCCCGCTGCCTGAAATCCTTCCTCCTTCCGTTCGCGCGAACATGGATTACGTCTTATCTCTACTGGGGCCATTGGCGCAGGGGGCGAAAGTCACGCTCACCCTGTTCGTCATCACGCTTGCCCTGTCGGTGCCGCTGGGGCTTGCGCTGGCGCTGGCGCGCATCTCGTCATGGCCGCTGCTGAGCGGTGCGGTCAATGGCTACATCTGGCTGATGCGCGGCACGCCGCTGATGCTGCAGATGCTGTTTATCTATTTTGCGTTGCCGTTCGTGCCGGTCATCGGTGTGCGGCTGCCCGATTTTCCTGCCGCGGTGGTGGCGTTCGCGCTCAACTATGCAGCGTATTTCGCGGAAATCTTCCGCGCCGGAATCAAATCCGTCGACCGTGGCCAGTATGAAGCCAGCAAGGCGCTCGGCATGACGTACTTCCAGACCATGCGCCGGGTCGTGCTGCCGCAGATGGTCAGCCGCGTCCTGCCGCCGGTCAGCAACGAAACCATTACGCTAATCAAGGACACGTCGCTGATCTACGTGCTGGCCCTCAACGATATCCTGCGCACCGCGCGCGGCATCGTGCAGCGCGATTTCACGACCACGCCTTTCCTGGTAGCCGCGCTGTTTTACCTGGTGATGACGCTGATTCTGACCTGGTTCTTCCAGAATCTCGAAAAACGCTATGCCAAACATGATGACTAGCCCGAACGGCGCCACCTCTGACCACGCGCCCGGCACCATGATCGCGGCGCGGGACATCTTCAAGTCGTTCGGATCGCTGCAGGTCTTGCGCGGCGTCTCGCTGACGCTTCGCAAGGGCGACGTCACCGCGGTCATCGGGCCGTCGGGCTCGGGCAAGAGCACCTTGCTGCGCTGCCTGAACCATCTCGAGGTGATCGACCGCGGCACCATCGACATCGAAGGCGAGTCGCTGGCGGGCGCTGGCCCCGACGGTGCCGCCAAGTACGTGCCGGAGGCGGATGTCCGCCGCATCTGCCGCAAGATGGGCATGGTGTTCCAGTCGTTCAACCTGTTCCCGCACATGACGGTGCTGCAGAACATCATCGAGGCACCCATGACCGTCAAGCGGCTGTCGCGCGACGCGGCGGTGCTCAAGGCCGAAGAACTGTTGCGCAAGGTGGGCCTGCTGGCCAAGCGGGACAACTATCCGGCGCGACTGTCCGGCGGACAGAAGCAGCGCGTGGCGATTGCGCGCGCGCTGGCGATGGAGCCCGACATCATGCTGTTCGACGAACCGACTTCCGCGCTCGATCCGGAACTGACCGGGGAGGTGTTGCGCACCATGCGGCAGCTGGCGGACGAGCATATGACCATGCTTGTCGTCACGCATGAGATGGGGTTTGCGCGCGAAGTGGCCAACCACGTCGTGTTCATGGACGAGGGCAGGATTCTCGAGGAAGGTGCACCTGCCGAGGTGTTCGGCGCGCCCGCCCATGCGCGCACCCGGGAATTCCTGGCACACATGCTCTGAACCGGGACTCGCGCCGCCACGCCACGACAGGTGGCAGAATAGCCCGCAGCCGGTGGCGACGGTGCCACTTTGTTTATCAATACATAGGAGAAGACATGCCGTACGAAAACATCCTGGTCGAGACGCGCGGCCGCGTTGGTCTGGTTACGCTGAACCGTCCCAAGGCGCTGAACGCGCTCAACGACGCGCTGATGGATGAACTGGGTGCCGCACTGACGGCATTCGACCAGGATGAGGGCATCGGCGCCATCGTCATTACGGGCAGCGACCGCGCCTTCGCCGCTGGCGCCGATATCGGCATGATGGCCAAGTATTCCTTCATGGATGTCTACAAGGGCGACTACATCACCCGCAACTGGGAAACCATCCGCAAGATCCGCAAGCCGGTGATCGCTGGCGTGGCCGGCTACGCGCTGGGCGGAGGCTGCGAGCTGGCGATGATGTGCGACATCATCATTGCGGCGGACTCGGCCAAGTTCGGCCAGCCGGAAGTCAAGCTCGGCACCATGCCCGGTGCCGGCGGCACCCAGCGCTTGCCGCGCGCGGTGTCAAAGGCCAAGGCGATGGACCTGTGCCTGACCTCGCGCATGATGGACGCCGCCGAAGCCGAGCGCTCCGGCCTGGTGTCGCGCGTGGTGCCGGCCGACAAGCTGCTGGACGAAGTGCTGGCAGCCGCCGAAACCATCGCCGGGTTCTCGTTGCCGGTGGTCATGATGATCAAGGAGTCGGTCAATGCCGCTTACGAGACCACGCTGGCCGAAGGCGTGCATTTCGAGCGCAGGCTGTTCCATTCCACCTTTGCCAGTGAAGACCAGAAGGAAGGCATGGCCGCTTTCGTAGAGAAGCGCGCGCCCAATTTCCAGCATCGCTGAGAACTTGATAAGGAAATACCCGACGGCCGCGCGGGGGTATTAAAGGATCACCGCGTTGGCTATCAGGAGGTTTTCCTTTAGCACTCAAGGGGTTACGACATAATCACGCAATCCCCTAGCTGCGCGCTGTGACAAAGGTGTTGCAAGGTCGGCGAAACCGGCCTAATATTCGCCCCCTCGCAACACAACGCGGCGCTGCAAAAGCAGACGCGGCAAGGGTTGCGGGGTCGACCGGAAGGTTGGTGCGGCGAGGTTTGCAGCGCTGACCGCAGCAAAAAAAGATTGCTGAAACGGTTGACGAAGCGAAGAAAGCTCTGCATA
>NZ_JAGIQA010000169.1 GCF_017814975.1 Cupriavidus consociatus | reverse complement strand
ACCGCCACGCCCGGGATGATGGTGGCGGGGATATTGCGCAGGAACAGGAAGATCACCAGCACCACCAGCGCGATTGCCAGCAGCAGCTCGAACTGCACGTCCTCGACCGAGGCGCGGATGGTGGTGGTGCGGTCGGTCAGCAACTGCACGTGGACCGACGCCGGCAGAGCATTCTGCAGCTGCGGCAGCAGGGCCTTGATACGGTCGACCACCTCGATCACGTTGGCGCCGGGCTGGCGCTGGATGTTCAGCACGATCGCGGGCTTGTCGTTGGCCCACGCGGCCAGGCGGCTGTTCTCGGGGCCGTCGACGATCTCGGCCACGTCGGTGATGCGGATCGGCGCGCCGTTCTTGTAGCCCAGGATGATCTGGCGGTATTCGTCGGCGGAGCGCAGCTGGTCGTTGGCGTCGATGGTCGAGGCGCGCTGCGGGCCGTCGAAGCTGCCCTTGGCGCCGTTGACGTTGGCGGAGCCGATCGCGGTGCGCAGGTCGTCGATCGACATGCC
>NZ_JAGIQA010000168.1 GCF_017814975.1 Cupriavidus consociatus | reverse complement strand
CCGTCGGCACACTTGCAGCCAGGTTTGCCGCAGCGCTTGTAGCGTTCGATGAGCGAGCCCCGCAAGAGCGTGTCCAACGCCGGCATCTGCTTGAGCAATTGCGCGCGGCGTTTGCGTAGAGTGGACGACGGAGTATCTTGCATTGGCGGACCACGTTAAAAACTGGTCTGATAGTAGGTCAACGTGATGCTACGAGCCGGGGTTCTCCGAGTCGAGCTACGGCTTCAGGCCGGGGCACAGCGCTCAGCAGGCGGTCTTGCAGGCACAGCGGTACGTGCGGGAAGGCCGGCGCTGGGTGGTGGACATTGACCGGCGCGGGTGGCCCGACAAGTGAAGGATTCCCGGGTGCTCAAGCTGATCCGGCGGTATCTGGAAGCGGGGCTGATGCGTGGCGGGATGGTCGAGGCAAGGAGGCAGGGCACGCCGCAGGGCGGGCCGCTTACGCCGCCTACAATGTTGCATATTTTCCAGTCCCTCGTCTGAGTCGTTCGAATTTTCGTTGCTTGGAGCCGGCGGC
>NZ_JAGIQA010000167.1 GCF_017814975.1 Cupriavidus consociatus | reverse complement strand
CCGATCCTGATGACGTCGTTCGCGTTCATCATGGGCGTGGTGCCGCTGGTGGTGTCCAGCGGTGCCGGCTCGGAGATGCGCCATGCGATGGGCGTGGCGGTGTTCGCGGGCATGCTCGGCGTGACCTTCTTCGGGCTGTTCCTGACGCCGGTGTTTTATGTGGCATTGCGTTTGTTTGCTACGCGGGGGGAGCGGCGGACGAAGGCAGCGCGCGTCGAGCATCAGGCGGTGGCGTCGGCCGAGTAGCGCTTGTTTGCTCCCCTCTCCCGCTCGCGGGAGAGGGGCCGGGGGTGACCGGCGCATGCCAAGCATCGAGCCGCTCACTTCGTGGTGGCTCCTGCCCTCACCCCCGCCCCTCTCCCATAAATGGGAGAGGGGAGACAACACGCCACGGTGCAAATTTTTCAGCAGCGCAAAAGACAATCCAGGAAACATCAAATGATTGCCCACATCACAAGGCAGTTGCCCCGAATCGCCACGCTGGCCGCCGCGCTGATCCTGGCCGGCTGCTCGCTGGC
>NZ_JAGIQA010000166.1 GCF_017814975.1 Cupriavidus consociatus | reverse complement strand
GCGCATTATCCCGTCGCTGACGTGCCCGCTTGCGGTTCTCTGCAAGCTGCTCCTGGACGGTATGGAACAGCGCTTCACTGATGATGGCCGGAACCGGAATTTCGATCCACTGCTGCGGATCCGCACGTATCGTTGAATACGGTTTCTTGGGCACATCGGCGCTGTGGCGTTTGGCACGCACACGTACATGCAGATGATCGCGCACCTGCGTTTTGCCGAACGCGGCCCGTCCCATGTAAGCCGGATTGCGCAATATGCCCCACACCACGCTACGATCCCAGAACGGCTTCCCCGAAGCCGTTTCGGTACCAGCCTCGGCAAGCCGGCGTACCACTTCTCCGATGCTCAGGCGCTCCAGACCTACCCATTGGAACATCGCTCTTACCGTTGCGGCTTGGGGCAGTTCGATGACGTAGTGGGCCGGTGTCCCGTCGAGCTGCCTGCGTATATAGCGGTAGCCGTAAGGCGCCCCAGATAGCACATTGACGTTGCCACGTTTGGCACCGTGAAGCTTGCCACGGCG
>NZ_JAGIQA010000165.1 GCF_017814975.1 Cupriavidus consociatus | reverse complement strand
CAGGAGTTGCCCGCGGGCGAGCTGCGCTCCTCGTCCACCGAGACCGTGGTGCAGATCAAGGGCCGCGTGCCCACGCCTGACGCCTTCCGCCAGATCATCGTGGCGCGCCGCGCCGGCCAGCCGGTCACGCTGGGCGAGATCGCCGACGTGCGCGACGGCCAGGAAGAACAGGAAAGCCTGGCGCTGCTCGACGGCAAGCGCGCCCTCTTTCTGTCGGTGGTGAAGGCGCAGGGCCAGAATACCGTCGATACCGTCGACGGCCTGGTGCGCATGACCGACGAGATACGCAAGCTGGTGCCCGCGGGCGTGCAGCTCAATGTCGTCAACGACACCGCGCGCGGCATCCGCAGCAGCGTGAAGGAGGTGCGTTCCACGCTGCTGGAAGGCGCGTTCCTGACCGTGGCGATCGTGTTCCTGTTCCTCGGCTCGTGGCGCAGCACCGTCATCACCGGCCTGACGCTGCCGATCGCGCTGATCGGCACCTTCGGCGTGATGTATATGTGCGGCTTCACCCTCAACGTGAT
>NZ_JAGIQA010000164.1 GCF_017814975.1 Cupriavidus consociatus | reverse complement strand
CAGGAGTTGCCCGCGGGCGAGCTGCGCTCCTCGTCCACCGAGACCGTGGTGCAGATCAAGGGCCGCGTGCCCACGCCCGACGCCTTCCGCCAGATCATCGTGGCGCGCCGCGCCGGCCAGCCAGTGACGCTGGGCGAGATTGCCGACGTGCGCGACGGCCAGGAAGAACAGGAAAGCCTGGCGCTGCTCGATGGCAAGCGCGCGCTGTTCCTGTCGGTGGTGAAGGCGCAGGGCCAGAACACCGTCGATACCGTCGACGGCCTGGTGCGCATGACCGACGAGGTACGCAAGCTGGTGCCCGCCGGCGTGCAGCTCAACGTGGTCAACGACACCGCGCGCGGCATCCGCCGCAGCGTGAAGAAGGTGCGCGCCACGCTGCTGGAAGGCGCGTTCCTGACCGTGGCGATCGTGTTCCTGTTCCTGGGCTCGTGGCGCAGCACGGTAATTACCGGCCTGACGCTGCCGATCGCGCTGATCGGCACCTTCGGCGTGATGTATATGTGCGGCTTCACCCTCAACGTGAT
>NZ_JAGIQA010000163.1 GCF_017814975.1 Cupriavidus consociatus | reverse complement strand
AGAGCCGCAAGCATGCGGCGCACAAGATCTGGCCATACCTACTGCGCGACCGGACGATCGATCGCGCCAACCAGGTGTGGGCGCTGGACACGAGCTACATTCCGATGGCGCGGGGCTTCGTGTATCTGACGGCGGTGGTGGACCGGGCGAGCCGCAAAGTACTGGCCCACCGGGTAGCGATCACTCTGGAGAGCTGCCATGCTGTCGAGGCGCTGCAGGAGGCCTTTGCGAAATACGGCACGCCGGAGATCGTCAGCACCGACCAGGGCAGCCAGTTCACCGCCACGGAGTTCACAGACGCTGTGCTCGACCGCGGCATCCAACTGTCGATGGACGGCAAGAGCAGTTGGCGCGACAACCTGTTCGTCGAACGCCTTTGGCGCAGCGTCAAATACAAGGAGGTCTACCTGAAAGCCTACGACTCGGTCAGCCACGCGCGCCGCTCTATCGCTAACTACCTAACTTGGTACAACCAACGACGGCCCCATTCCAGTCTGACGGACCAGACCCCGGATGAGGCATACTTCGCCTCGCTG
>NZ_JAGIQA010000162.1 GCF_017814975.1 Cupriavidus consociatus | reverse complement strand
GACTTCAAGACGCTGGTGGCGGATGTCTCGATGGGGCAAGTGGGCGCCGTCTTTGCGTTGGAGGTGTCGCGCCTGGCGCGCTCGAACCTGGACTGGCATCGCCTGCTCGAGTTGTGCGCGCTCACCGGTACCCTGGTCATCGACGCCGATGGCTGCTACGACCCGGGCGACTTCAACGACGGTCTGCTGCTCGGTCTCAAAGGCACAATGGCACAGGCCGAACTTCACTTTTTGCGCGGGCGCCTCCAAGGCGGCAAGCTCAATAAGGCGCAGAAGGGTGAGTTACGCTTTCCACTGCCGGTTGGCTTGTGCTATGACGATGACGGTCGCATCGTCCTCGATCCCGATGACGAGGTTCGCGGCGCCGTGCAACTGGTGTTTCGTCTGTTTCAGGAGACCGGCAGCGCGTACGCCGTCGTCAAGCGCTTTGCCGAGGATGGTCTGCGCTTTCCCAAGCGCGCATACGGAGGTGCCTGGGCAGGTCGACTCATCTGGGGGCGCCTACGCCATGAACGCGTGCTCGGTCTGATCCGGAATCCCTCGTATGCGGGCGTCTA
>NZ_JAGIQA010000161.1 GCF_017814975.1 Cupriavidus consociatus | reverse complement strand
GCGCGCCGCCGGATTGCCCCCTCTCTGTGCATGCTGCCTGGTTGGCTGGCATGCCTGCACCGTTTCCGCAGCCTGCCTGTCGTGGAATCGAAGGGGTGATCGGACTCTCTGGCCACCCTGCGCGGAGGGTGCGTAAACCCTGACTTTCCCTTTGTTGACAACGATTCCGACCGACTCCTAAGATGATTCTATTCTATTTATACGTATAAATAGAATAAACAGGTTCGATTCTTGCTCGGTCACTGTTGGCGCCGGGCGAAAGTCACCAGTCGGGGAGACGGTGTCGCGCCAGGGACATGGCGTTGTCCAGACTTTCGCCCCGTGCAGCCCAATCCCCACATACCGAGGAGTGAGCCTTGAACCGTCGTGACCTGCTGAAACTGGCGGCGCTGTCTGCCGTTCCCACCTCCCTGATCCATGGCCGTAGCGCCTTTGCCGCCGGCGAGGCCCTGGAATTCGGCTGCCCCGTGCCCATGTCGGGCGCCTTCGCCGCCAACGGAAAGTTTGCCGACCTGGGCATGCGGCTCGCTCTTGACCAGTACGGCCAGGTGCTGGGCCGGCCGCTGCGCTACAGCGTGCTCGACACCGAAGGCAAGCCTGCCACCGCGGTGCGCAAGGTGCA
>NZ_JAGIQA010000160.1 GCF_017814975.1 Cupriavidus consociatus | reverse complement strand
GGTCGACTCATCTGGGGGCGCCTACGCCATGAACGCGTGCTCGGTCTGATCCGGAATCCCTCGTATGCGGGCGTCTACGTCTTCGGCCGTTACCAATATCGTCAGCGCATCACGCCTCAGGGAGAGGTTCATAAGCGAGTGCAGCCGGTACCTAAGCCGGACTGGCGTGTCCATCTGCCCGACCATCACGAAGGCTATATCACCCCGGAGGAATTCGAGCGCAACCAGGCGCGCCTGGCTCGCAATCGGACCAACGGCGAAGCAACCATGCTCAGCGGGGCGGCACGCGAAGGATTGGCACTGCTACAGGGGATGCTGATCTGTGGCTGCTGTGGCCGAGCGCTGACCGTGCGCTACCAGGGTAACGGTGGCATTTATCCGTTGTACCTTTGCAATGCGCGCCGCCGCGAGGGGCTGGCGACAACCGATTGCATGAGCGTGCGCAGCGACCTGCTTGACAACGCGATCGGCGAAGCAGTGCTCGCGGCCCTGCGGCCAGCCGAACTCGAACTCGCCGTGACCGCCCTGAACGAACTCGAGCAGCGTGATCACGCCATTATGCGTCAGTGGCATATGCGCATCGAACGCGCCGAGTATGAGGTCGCGCTTGCCGAGCGTCGCTATCAGGAATGCGA
>NZ_JAGIQA010000015.1 GCF_017814975.1 Cupriavidus consociatus | reverse complement strand
CGCTCACTCTCAGAAAACTGACTGACCAGATCCGAAGACCCAGTCACGTTTTGCTGTGCGAGCACTGTATAACTTGTAAGCTAAAAGACCGAAGTCTTTCGCATCCGTTAATCAAGCGCCCACACTTATCGGTGTTTGTTTGTTAAAGAACTTTCGCGATTTGCTTTGCTTATCGCGTCGCTGCTTTGTCAGCAGCGAAGGAGCGAGACTATAAAGAAATTTCTTCGATCAATCAATCATTTTCGAAAAAATCTTTATTCTGGCGAGTAACGCCTTGCAGGTCTTTCCCCCCACGGCCTTGCAGGTCTTTCCCCCCACGTTGCGCGGTGCCTTGCAAGGGGGCGAATACTAATGCCTGAACGGCAAACTTGCAAGTCTTTTTGGAAGGGGAATTTGGAGAGCCTCTTTTATCACTTGTTGCCCGCCGCGAGGCCATGGCTACCGGAGGAAGCGCCAGACAGCATGAGCGACGGGAATCAGTCCGATGACTGTTGGCAAACCAGTGGCAATCGCATATTGCACTGCACAACGACCTATGGTATTATTCAAAATCCCCATTCTGCGCACACTGGACTCCGGGAGGCATTCCGGCCTCAAATGTCCGTGCGTCATTCCACGATTTCGTTCGCACCCCGACGGGCTTAACCAGCCGTCATGTCCGCGACGATCGTCGGCCAATCTGTCGAGGAGAGTGTATTGGCAAATTCAGTTCGCGACGATTCAGCATCCCGCTCGATCCCGGTCACATCAAAGACCGGCCGCCGCTCTCCAAAAGAAAAGATCCAAGCAGTCGCAACACCGGTGGAGATCGCGTCCATGGCGCGCCAGGACGAGGAGCGTCAACGCCAGATGCGCGCGCTGATCGCGCTTGGCCGCGAGCGCGGTTATCTCACCCACGCGGACATCAACGATCACCTGCCCGATAACTTTACGCAAACTGCTGCGATGGAGATGATCGTCAGCACATTCAGCGACATGGGAGTGGCCGTGTATGAGCAGGCGCCCGACGCGGAAACACTCCTGTTGAGCAATGCCGGGCCTGCCGCGGCATCCGACGATCAGGCGGATGAGGAAGCGGAAGCTGCACTGTCGACGGTGGATTCTGAATTCGGCCGCACGACTGATCCGGTCCGACTGTACATGCGCGAAATGGGCGCCAGTGAACTGCTGACACGCGCCGGTGAAATTGAGATCGCCAAACGCATTGAAGGCGGCCTGCAGGACATGATTCAGGCGATCGCCGCCTGCCCGTCAGTCGTGTCCACGATTCTTGCAGATGTGGACCGCATCGTTGCCGGCGAACTGCGTATCGACGAACTGGTCGCTGGCATCAGCGACGACTTGAACGAAAGCGAAATAACGCTAGAGTCCGATGAAGCTCAAGTGGAAGCAGACGCCTCCGACGATGACCCGGACGGTGATGATGCTGAAACGGACGCCGGCGATCCGGAGAAAGCGAACGCAGCCCGCCTCGAACAACTCACGCTCGACGGTCTGGCGATTTTCGCGCGCGTGCGGGCACTGTTCGAGCAGCTGCCGGATGTACCCATTGCTGGGAGAGCCCGTTCTGCAGCCGTTGCGAAACTGCGCTCGGAGATCCAGCGCGAACTGGCACCGGTCCGCTTTACGGCCAAGACTATCGACCGCCTGTGTGCCAGTGTGCACGAACAGGTTGCCGAGGTTCGTGCGATCGAGCGCAGCATCCTGGAGATCGCCGTCGATCGTTGCGGCATGCCGCGCGAGGCGTTTGTCGAGTCGTTCCCGGGCCACGAGACCGACCTTAAATGGACCAGCCAGATGGCGGCGACTTCGCGGCAGTCTGGCGCGGCGCTCAAGCGACATCTGCCGGCCATTCAGGCCGCCCAACAGAAACTCATCGACATCGAGGCCAGGGTCTCGTTGCCGCTCCAGCAGCTCAAGCGGATCCATCGCCAGATGAGTGCCGCGGAGTTAAAAATGCGGCAGGCCAAGCGAGAGCTGATCGAAGCGAATCTTCGGCTTGTCATTTCAATTGCCAAAAAATACGTGAACCGGGGTATGCAGTTCCTGGATCTGATCCAGGAAGGCAATATCGGCCTGATGAAGGCGGTGGACAAGTTCGAATACCGGCGCGGCTGGAAATTTTCGACGTACGCCACCTGGTGGGTGCGGCAGGCTGTCACGCGTGCACTTGCCGATCAGGCGCGGACCATTCGTGTGCCGGTCCACATGATCGAGATGATCAACAAGCTGAACCGGATTTCGCGCGAATTCCTGCAACACACGGGGCAGGAAGCGCATCCCGCCGTCCTCGCCGAGCGCATGGAGATGTCCGAGGAAAAAGTGCGCAGTATCCTCAGGAGCGCGAGGCAACCGGTCTCGCTCGAGACCCCCGTGGGCGACGACGCCGACGCGACGCTCGGCGACATGATTGAGGATGTCTCTGCGAGTTCACCAGCTGAGGCCGCGATTCACGCGAACATGCGCGCCGCGATCGATGAGGCACTCGACGGGTTGTCGCCGCGCGAGGCCAAGGTCCTGCGGATGCGATTCGGGCTCGATACGACGTCCGATCGCACGCTTGAAGAGGTCGGCAAGCAGTTCGACGTGACGCGCGAGCGGATCCGTCAGATCGAGATCAAGGCGATGCGCAAACTGATGCATCCCAGTCGCGCTGACAAGTTGAGGCCCTTTCTCGAGCGTTGAGCAAGTGCGGAGGCGCGCGCCCCTTTCGACGCCCTGCTCCGCACCCGCTAGCGATTACGCATAGGCCTGATCGCTGCCCTGACAGGACGCGTTCACAGAGCAGAAAATTTACAGCGGTTTGATGCTCGCTGCCTGCTTCCCCTTGGGGCCCTGCTTGACTTCAAAACTGACCTTCTGACCTTCCTGAAGCGATTTGAAGCCGCTTCCCTGAACCTCGGAGAAGTGCGCGAACAGGTCATCGCCGCCGTCGTCCGGCGTGATGAACCCAAAACCCTTCGCATCGTTAAACCACTTGACGGTACCTGTTGCCATGTTCTGAATTCCAAAGAAGACCAAATTTAGACGCCGCCGGCCTGCGCCAGACGTGTGACTATCTTGTATCACGGTTTAGGCGCCGCCGACAATCCGGGCTTTCGTGAAGTCCGCTGCGCTGTGGTATGACGCTGTGCCGAATGGGCATATTCATCGGCAAGGGCTGCCGTGAGCCCGTGGGCATCTAGGCATGGTGACGACGCGATAAGTGCAACGTTGTCGGACCTTCGCCCTCTTCTGCAACGCGGCCGGTGGGCGCCGCAAAGCACAAGCGGCTCCTCACGCGTGCGGCCAGAAAAGCGACAGCCCTGCACGTCCGTTCGGCTATCATGCCAATCCTCTCCGAAGTAGCTCCCTATGATTTCCGTCCGTAATGTCACGCTGCGTCGTGGCGTCAATGCCGTACTCGACCGCGCGTCCGTCACCTTCAACCCCGGCGAAAAGATCGGACTTGTCGGCCGCAATGGCGCCGGCAAGTCCTCCTTCTTCGGCCTGCTCAACGGCACGCTGCACGAAGACAGCGGCGAGTTCTCGATTCCCGCTGCATGGAAGATGGGCCAGGTCGCGCAGGAGATGCCGGAGACCGAGCAGAGCGCGACCGACTTCGTAGTCGAGGGTGATACCGTGCTATTGGCCGCGCAGGCCGAAGTAGCCGCCGCCGAGGCCAACGACGACGGCATGCGCATGGCGCACGCCTACATGGCCCTGCACGACGCCGGTGCACACGATGCCCCCGCACGTGCCCAAGCGCTGATCCTGGGCCTTGGCTTCAGTGCTGCGCAGCTTAGTCAGCCGGTCAACAGTTTCTCCGGCGGCTGGCGCATGCGACTGCAACTGGCGCGCGCGCTCATGTGCCCGTCCGACCTGCTGCTGCTCGACGAGCCGACGAATCACCTCGACCTCGACGCGCTGGTCTGGCTGGAAGCCTGGCTCAAGCGCTATCAAGGAACCCTGGTAGTGATCAGCCACGACCGCGAATTCCTCGATGCGGTGACGCAGGTGACGGTGCACGTCGACAACGCCAAGCTCGTGCGTTATGGCGGCAACTACAGCAAGTTTGAAGACATGCGCGCTGAGCAGCTCGTATTGCAGCAGGCCGCGATGGCCAAGCAGGCGGACAAGATCGCCCACCTGCAGAAATTCATCGACCGTTTCAAGGCCAAGGCCTCGAAGGCGAAGCAGGCGCAGAGCCGGGTCAAGGCGCTCGAACGCATGGAGAAGATCGCACCGGTGCTTGCCGACGCAGAGTTCAACTTCGAGTTCAAGGAGCCGCTCAACGTCCCGAATCCGCTGTTGTCGATGCTGGACGCGAGCTTCGGCTACCCGGCGCCGACAGGCGCACTGCCGGGCACGCCGCCCACGGTCATTGTGCGGGGCATCAACCGTTCCGTGCTGGCCGGGCAGCGCATCGGCATTCTCGGTGCGAACGGCCAAGGCAAGTCCACGTTGGTGAAGACGGTGGCGCACGCGCTGGCGCCGATTGCCGGCGAAATCAGCGAAGGCAAAGGCCTGAATATCGGCTACTTCGCACAGCAGGAACTCGACGTGCTGCGCCCGCTCGATACGCCGATGGAACACATGATTCGCCTTGCCAAGGACACGCCGGCTCACATGCGCGCCCCTGGCCAGAGCGGAACCGAACAATCCCTTCGCACCTTCCTCGGCACCTTCAACTTCAGTGGCGACATGGTCCATCAGCCGGTTAGCACGATGAGCGGCGGCGAAAAGGCGCGGCTCGTGTTGTGCATGATCGTGTGGCAGCGCCCCAACCTGCTGCTGCTCGACGAGCCTACCAACCACCTTGACCTGGCCACACGCGAAGCGCTAGGCATGGCGCTCAACGAATTCGAAGGCACAGTGATGCTGGTCAGTCACGACCGCGCCCTGCTGCGCGCCGTATGTGACGAGTTCTGGCTGGTCACCAAGGGCGGCGTCGAGCCCTTCGATGGCGATCTGGACGATTACCAGCAGTTCCTGCGCGACGAAGCCCGTCGCATGCGCGAGCAGCCTGCCGCAGAGTAGATGGTCATCGCCTGACATAGTGGGACAATGGGCAGGCGTGACCTCCACAGGATTCGGCGTGAAGGCCGCCATTGAGCGCCTCGAGACTGATTCGAACTTCGGCGTCGAGATCGATCATGAGGGCTCGCTGTCCGAATCCAATAAAAAACTTCTGCGGGGCGCGGTGCGGGAATCGCCCGTTGCCAAGACCTTGGCCAAGCAGCTACGTCTGAAACTAGCCCCCTCCGATCTTTGAATGGGCGCTTCCTGAGATATTCACCGGCCGCTTTGGGTTGCGAATTCAACCGGCGGCAACGGCAAGATCTTGCCTATTGCACCGTTTGCTAGCATCGCCATATCTATACTTTCATCATCATGAAAGTAGCGGATTGGCACTACCCGACGGCTCCTGCCATGCTCTGCAGAATTTCTGCATTAGGGTTTATACTCACCCTCGTCTCCTCCCTTTCACCGAAGGGATTACAGCCCGCCCTTGCAGCGGGCTTTTCTTCTTTGTTCGCCTGGATTCGGGTCTTCTCCCTACCACTGGCCCGTGGTGGCGTCTGGACCGCCAGCAGGGGATCTGCTGGCATTGCCTGTAAGAAGGCTAAGGGGAAAGTAGTCACGCGGGGGCGAAGCAAGCGCAAATCCTGTGCCCATCCTGAAACGAACACCCCGCCGGCATCACCTCGGCTGAGTGTCGGCTGCATCGAACTCAGGACTCCCAACAACGCGCCCGCGGCCGCGTGTCGGCCTCCACAGACGAACTGTGCTCATGCTGCAGACGATCGTGCATTGTCTCGCAGTGGATCAACATGATTGTCGGAGGTTCCTCATCCGCATCGGCTACGTCTGTCTCTGCGGCACTGCGCAGATATATTTGGCGGGAGACAATGGCGACGATCACGATGATGGCGCCGACGCAGAAGGCCCGGGCCACAAATTGAAGGTATCGTGCCATGGAAATCGCACCGGATAGCAGGAGGTAATTTGGTGGCGAGATTACACGAAGATGCTACGCGACTGTGCTACGCTCGTTGCAGGATTGACACCGCACTGGATTCGCCGTAGCGAGGCCGGACGGCGCCTTCCGTAACACCACAATGGGCCTGATGAGCATGCCAAAGACGATCGCGCCCCTACCGCGCGGCCACTACTGGGCCACGCCGCACGCACCCTTCCCACTGGACGGTCCAAACGGCCATGACGAAGTGTTCCCTGGCGCCCACTGCGTCAGCGACGGAAAATGGGTCACCTTTCATAAGAACGGAGAAGAGGTCTGGGCGTGCAATGCCATGTATGCCGCGGCCCATTTCGACCTCGCTCCGGTTCCCAGCGCCTGCGTGTCGAAAGCCGACTGAGGTGCCAGTGACGACGGCAGGCCTCTGCCCTGTCCCTCGCCATCCAACATAACACCCCAGCGCGCTGGCAATTTTTCGGTGTCCGGACGTTATGTTACGCCGAGCTAGTTCCGGCGCCGTCTGCCTTGCCAAGGAAAGCCTCGTCAGCGACCTCACGAGCGTTGCAGTCGATTTGTGAACATCAACAGCACAGGACAAACCAGGTAGTCCGGCCGTCGTCCGACCCTTAGTAGGGGCGAGACTATAGATACGGTCTCGGCTTTGAAGACGGCCGGGCTCAGGCGAAATGATGCAGAAAGCCCCAACCCGCAAGGATGCAGGTTGGGGCTTTGAATATCGAGGTAGCCCTTCGATGCGCCGGCTAACTACCTTTGACCGAGCTGCACTGGATTATTACTTCGCGGTGGGCATGGCGAACTCCGCGCCGCGGGCCGTGTCATTCGGCCAGCGTTGCATGACGCTCTTCTGACGGGTGTAGAAACGGACGCCCTCTTCACCGTAAGCGTGCATGTCGCCGAACAGCGATCGCTTCCAGCCGCCGAAACCATGCCATGCCATCGGAACCGGAATAGGCACATTGATGCCGACCATACCCACTTCAATGCGACGAGAGAACTCGCGTGCGACCTGGCCATCGCGGGTGTAGCACGCCACGCCGTTCCCGAACTCATGGTCATTGACAAGCTTCACGGCCTGAGCAAAATCGTCGACGCGCACGCAGGCAAGCACCGGACCAAAGATTTCTTCCTTGTAGATGCGCATTTCGGGGGTCACATTGTCGAACAACGTACCGCCAGTGAAGAAGCCTTGCTCATGGCCGGGGACCTTGTAGTTCCGACCGTCGACCAGCAGCTCCGCACCTTCCTCGACGCCGATAGCGATGTAGTTCTCGATGCGTTCCAGGGCCTGCTTCGTGACAACCGGACCCATTTCGGCATCTGCTTCCATGCCATTCTTGATGACGAGCTCGCGGGCACGGGCTTGCAGCTTCGGGATAATCTTGTCAGCCACGTCGCCGACCAGCACTGCGACAGAGATTGCCATGCAACGCTCACCGGCCGAACCATAGGCCGCGCCGATGAGGCCGTCCACAGCTTGGTCGATATCCGCGTCGGGCATCACGACCATGTGGTTCTTGGCACCGCCGAGCGCTTGAACGCGCTTACCCAGCTTTGCGCCCGTTTCGTAGATGTAGTTGGCGATAGGGGTCGAGCCAACGAAGCTCACCGCCTTGACGTCGTTGTGGTGCAGCAGCGCGTCCACAACCGTCTTGTCGCCTTGGATAACGTTGAAGACGCCGTCAGGCAGGCCTGCTTGCTTGAGCAGCTTCGCCATGAACAGCGAAGCCGAAGGGTCGCGCTCGCTGGGCTTCAGGATGAAGCAATTGCCGGCGGCGATGGCAACCGGAAACATCCAGCACGGGACCATGCAGGGGAAGTTGAACGGGGTAATGCCTGCTACTACGCCTAGCGGCTGACGCAGCGTCCAGTTGTCCATGCCCGTCGAGACTTGGTCGGTGAAGTCGCCCTTGAGCAGTTGCGGAATCCCACATGCGAACTCAATAATGTCGATGCCACGGCTGACTTCGCCAGCTGCGTCGCTCAAAACCTTGCCGTGCTCGGCAGTGATGATGGCTGCCAGCTCGTCCTTGTGCTGGTTCATCAGTTCGAGGAACTTCAGCATGACCCGTGCGCGCCGAATCGGCGGGGTGTCGGCCCACTTGGCAAACGCAGCCTTCGCGCTAGCTACAGCGGCATCCACATCTTCCACGGTGCCAAGGCGGACCTGGCGAGCCACCGCGCCCGTGGCAGGATTGAACACGTCCTGGGTGCGCGTCCCGGTGCCGCTGTACTGCTCACCAGAAACGTAATGGATGACTTCGGCAGAATCGTTGTAGGGCGCGGTCACTGGCATCTCCTGTTCGTTGTGCGTCTACGGTGAAGGCAGTATATGAACGCTCTACCGGGCGGGGTAGCCGTCCTTTTCCAAACATATTGTTCAGGATTTTGAGTTGCCACCATGCTATAGATACGAAAGATGAATCTATGTAGGCTGGAGAGCGACGACTATGAAACAAGGGAATGTGGAGGACCTTTGGCAGCACTTGCGATGGCTTGTAGTGCTGGACCAGCAAGGGAGCTTCAGTAAAGCTGCCGCGCGGTTGGGTGTGAGCAAGGCGTCGATGAGTCAACACATTTCGGACTTGGAGAAGTCTGCTGGCGTCATGCTCGTCCAGCGTACGACGAGGAGTGCGACGCTTACTGCAGCAGGGAGAGAGCTAGTCGAGTCGACGCGGGGCGCGTTCGAGCAAATCGCCACGAGCTTTTCAAATGTTCGTGACTTGGCGGGCGCACCGCGGGGATTGCTGCGTGTTACGGCGCCTGTGGCGTTCTCTCGGCAACAGTTGATTCCCCACTTGCCTCTCTTTTTGCGGAAGTATCCGGATATCCAGGTTGAGCTGGATATGTCTGACAGAATCCGACCACTCGCGCAGGAGGGATTCGACCTCGCTGTTCGTCATACGTCAGCTCCCCCGGAAACGCATGTTGCGTGGACGCTAGCGTCCACGCGAACAGTACTCGCAGCAAGCCGTTCCTACCTGCGCTCGAAGCGAGTGCCTAATAATCCACTTGAACTTACCGAACATGCCTGCCTGCATTACCCGCGCAAACAGGGCACGCCTACGTGGACCTTCGTGTCCGCCGATGCCAAACGCTCGGACCCTGTAACCGTCCCCGTCTCGGGGCAATTGGCCGTGAACAACAGCGAGGCGCTACGAGACGCAGCGATTGCCGGCCTTGGCATTGCGCTGCTCCCGGATTTCACCGCCCAATCTGCGCTTCAGAGCGGACGCTTGATTGAGGTCTTGCCCGAATGGCGCTCCACGGGAGCTTTCGGAGAATGGCTGTACGCGATTCGGCCCTATGCAGCTCACGCGTCGCGGGTGTCCCAAGTGTTTGTTGAGTTCTTGCGGGAAGCGTACGCGAAGGGCTTTGCGCCCCGTGCCTGAATGCTGCCGACTGACACCAGCCAGTCGGCTCATCCGGTCAATTCAGAGCCTGGGTAATGTCAACAACCAGCACCGCCTGTTGGCCCTGCCACACCGGCATTGTTGACGAGGACGTCCAGCCCTTCGAACTCCTCGTCGATCTTGCTAAAGAGGGTCTCCACTTCAGCCTCGACCGATACATCGGCCTTCACCAGAAGGACGCTTGGATGCCGCGAGGCAAGCGACTTCAGACTCTCCGATGAGACATCGCAGACCGCTACGCGGGCGCCTGCCTGAACCAATGCATCTACATGCTCAAGGACGATCTCAAGGCCGATAGCGGCGGCCTGTCGCCCAATGTGGTGCAGGCCCGCGCCGAGGTCCTCTACCTCATCCGCGCCGCACGCAACGAAGATGCCGCGGCACTCTACGCGCGCGTGTGCGATATCGCGCGTGGTGCCGCGCTGATGACCGGCTGCGAAGTCGAGATTCGCTTTGACAAGGCCTGCTCCAACCTGATGCAGAACACGGCGCTCAACCGGGTCATGTACGCCGAGATGCAGCAGCTCGGCAACCTGCCGGTCGGCGCCCGTGAACGGGAGGATGCGTCGCAGCACCATGCCACGCTGCCCGACTGCGGCGTGGCCGAAGCCGGCCGCTCCCTGGCCAGCGTATTGCGCGGCAAGCCGCCCGCGCTGTTCGATGGCCTGCGGCCGTTCGACCCCAACGACAGCGAACTGCTCTACGGCTCCACTGACGTCGGCGATGTCAGCTGGATCACGCCGACCGCGCAGTGCTGGGTCGCGTGCTATGCGCTCGGCACGCTTTTCCATCCCTGGCAGATGGTGTCGCAAGGGGGATTTTGGCACCGAAATGCTGAAGTGCTGGGATGCGCACCGGCTAGCAGCAACTCCAATCTCTCGAGGAAGTATCCTGATCGGTGTACCCCCACGATTCCTTTTCGGCCGAATGCCTTTGTGCCTCTCTCGCTGCTTGATCATGTCATTTTTGGGCGGGCTGATTGCCGCGAGTCTGCTTTGCCTCGCGGCGTGTGACCAGCGGTCCGCTGATCAAGCACGCTCGAACGTACCAGCGTCGGCCGCGTCTGCGGCATCTCAGGCATTTGCGTCATTCGCCGAGGCGTCTTCTCCTACCCTCCTCCAGTGGAATGCATTCAAAGCCAAGGCTGGCTTTGATGAAGCCACGCCAGAAGAACAGGTCCTTATCTGGGAAATATATCGGGACCAGTTTCTACCCGCCAATGCGGCCGACCAGGGCGTCACCGTCGTTGAGTTGAAACGCCGATTCGAAGCTCAGGTTCCCCGCCCGACGCAAGGCCAGGTCAGCAATGAACGATTTTTGGGCGCCCGCTGCACCCAGGACTGCTCAGGGCATGAAGCGGGCTACTACTGGGCAGCTGACAACGATATCTCTGATCCGGACCAATGCACCGGCGACTCCCAGGCCTTCGTTGAGGGCTGCCAGGAGTATGCAGAGGAGCGCAGAGAAACCAGTAACGATGCAGAGAATCAAATCGCGGGCGGCGATGTGCGGATTGGACGCTGACCCTGCAGGGACAGTTGATGACGGCATCGCAGAGTCTCACCGTTTTTGTATGCTGGTGCAAACCCGTGGCCTTCGACGAACGGCGAGGAGAGGATGCTGCTGTGGGTGCTGCCGATGCGATAGTCTCCCATCGCCAGTCGACATACATTCAAGAACTTCCTACTAACCCAAAGTATCACAGTACGAAAACGGCAAGCGCCCATCCAACTAGGGCCGTTCCTGCAAGGCAAGCGGCAAGCGCCACGGGATCTGCATTCGGATGGTAGTGCATGTAAAGGAGCCTCTTCTGTCGATCTGGTATTCATCAGCAAAGCGCCGGCATTTCTACTCCAAGCCTGCCGAGCGTCCCTGATGTCGATATTTGTTCGGAATAACCTCGCGAACTCATTATTAAAGTAGGCCCCCGAAGACGGGGACGCTTTGCTTTGTCCGCCGACCACTTTGCAATTCATGCCTGGTCGAGT
This sequence comes from Cupriavidus consociatus, assembly GCF_017814975.1. Lineage (GTDB taxonomy): Bacteria > Pseudomonadota > Gammaproteobacteria > Burkholderiales > Burkholderiaceae > Cupriavidus > Cupriavidus consociatus. The sequence goes on along the minus strand of NZ_JAGIQA010000015.1, from coordinate 207,355 downwards.
GGAGTCCCTGCTCATCAACTTTGACGGTGCCCACTCAGGTCGTTCGCTTCGGCCCGCTGGGCGCGGGCGTCACATCGGTAGTTGCCGGCGTATAGTGCTAACCGAAAGCCCCGCTCGCGCTGGGCTATTCGAAGCTTCATGGAGTGCCTTGCAAGATGCGTCTCAGATCCGTGCAAGTACTTGTGGCCCTGACCGTGCTGGGCGCTTGCGCCTCGAAGACCGACGGCAGCCAGCCCGGAAAGACTGCCGCGGACCAGCGGCCTGGCGTGCCAGTCGGCCCCACGCGCGATTGCCAGGCGGAGGCCGACGCACTTCTCGGGGCTGCGCCCCTGTCCGTTGTGCGGGCAGTGTTTAACTCCTGCACCGCGGAGAACCGAGGCGGCGAGCCAGGCCAGTGAGGTCCTGGCGTATTCGTTCCGAAAGCGCGCTTGATGGCGGAGGGCAAGCGAATCTGATCGCGATTATTGACCATCACAGTGGATGGGCAGGACCGTAAAGGCGCTAACGGATCGTCTCTCTCAACGCAACCCGCAAGAATTCCCTCAGACTTTGCGTCTGCGGGTCCGCTCCAGCATCGAGCCGCCAGATCAATCCGACATCCATGGACGGCACTCTGTCAGAGAGGCTGCGACGCAGGATGCGCTGCCCTTCCAGCGACCAGGGCCGATAAACGAGATCGGACAGGATAGACACGCCGCGCCCCGACGCCACCAGGCTGCGCACGGCCTCAATCGAACAGCTTTGCAGCCGCACGCAGGGCGTGAGCCCGTACTGCCCCCAGTACTTGATCACGGTGGCGATATGCTCGTCCATGTCGAGCAGGATGTAGTCGTGGCGCGCCACGTCGGACAGGCTGATCTCTTCCTGCTGCATCAGCGGATGGTCCGGATGTCCCCAAAGCTGACGCGCCGAGCGCAGCAGCGTTTCGCATCCGACCTGATCCATCTCGGGCAGGTTGGAAACCAGCAGCAAGGCCAAGTCGAGCTTGCCGGCCTGGATATGCGCCTCGATATCGCCGCGCGGTCGCTCCAGGATCTGCAGCTCCAGCCCGGGAAATTTTTGTTCCAGCGCAGGCAATAGCTTAGGCAGGACGTACGCCGTAATCGTCTCGGTGACCCCAAGGCGGACGACGCCGGTCAGCGTAGCGGGCGTTACCGCAGCCGCGGTGACTGCCTCGCGCACGGCCACGTCGATCTGCTGCGCATGACGCAGGAAACGGATGCCCGCGGCTGTCAGCTTCACGCCCACGGCGTGCCGGGAGAACAGCGGCGCGCCGACTGCGTCCTCCAGCGCCTTGAGGGACGCCGTCATCGAGGACTGCGAAACGTGACAGCGCTGTGCGGCACGCGACACCTGCCCGGTCTCGGCGATGGCAACGAAGTGTTGTATCTGCTTGAGTGTTGGCAGCATCGATTTTTCCGATATTGCAATGTCAAAACTATGAATTAGCTATAACGCTTCATGCTAGCTAGCATCCAGCTCGAAGACAAGTTGCTGGGATCTGGCGATGAGCGAAGTTGAAAAGAAGGGGTTTTGCACGTTGTGCCGTTCCCGTTGCGGCACCATCAACGTCGTCGACGGTGAGACGCTGGTCGCGGTCCGCCCCGACAGCGACCACCCCACCGGCAAGGCGATGTGCCTGAAGGGAAAGGCCGCTCCGGAACTGGTGCACAGCGCCGATCGGATCCTGTACCCCATGCGCAGGACCACCCCGAAAGGGGAAGACGATCCGGGCTGGGTGCGCATTTCCTGGGACGAGGCGCTCGACGACATCGCCGCGCGCCTGCTGCGCACCCGCGCCACGAGCGGCGCCGAGTCCGTGGCGTTCGCGGTGACGACGCCCAGCGGTACACCGCTGTCGGACAGCATCGACTGGATCGAGCGCTTTGTCCGCCTCTATGGCAGCCCGAACATCTGCTACGCCACCGAGATCTGTAACTGGCACAAGGACTTCGCCCATGCATTCACCTTCGGCTGCGGCATGCCGACGGCGGACTATCGCAATGCTGAACTGATCCTGCTGTGGGGCCACAACCCAACCAATACTTGGCTAGCGCAGGCAGAGGCGATCGGAGCTGGCCGGGCGGCTGGGGCCAAGCTCATCGTGGTAGACCCGCGCCAGACGGCCTTGGCCGACGACGCCGACGAGTGGCTGCGCGTCAAGCCCGGCAGCGATGCCGCGCTGGCCATGGCGCTGGCCAACCTGCTGATCGAAGCCAACGCCTTCGATATCGATTTTGTCAGGCGCTGGACCAATGGTCCGTTGCTCGTGCGCCAGGACAACGGGGCCTTCCTGCGCGGGGCCGACATCGGCTTGGCGGATGCCGATAGCCTGCTGGTCTGGGACGCGCGCCAGCGCATGGCGGTGCCGGCCGGCAAGACCCTCGATGACGCGAGGGACATCGCGCTGCGCGGTACCTTTGCCATCCCACTGATGGGCGACGGCGAAGGGGAACCCCTCCAGTGCCAGCCGGCCTTCGCTTTGTATGCGGCGGAATGCGCACGCTATCCGGTCGAGCGCGCTGCCGCGTTGACGTGGATCGCGGAGGGCGATATCCGCCATGCGGCAAACCTGATCGGCGCGGCCGGGCGCATCGCGTATCACGCCTGGTCCGGCGTCGGCCAGAATGAAAACGCCACGCAGACGGAGCGCGCCATTGCCTGTTTGTATGCGCTGACCGGCAGCTTTGACCGCCGCGGCGGCAACCGTGTTTTTCGCAAGCCGCCGTTCAACGCGGTAAGTCGGTTCGACCTGCTGGCGCCGGAGCAGGCGCGCAAGGCGCTTGGGCTGGATGCGCGCCCGCTCGGTCCGCCTGCACAAGGATGGATCACCGCACCGGACCTCTACCGCGCGATCACGGGCAAGACCCCTTATGCAGTCACATCGCTGATCGCGTTCGGGACCAATCCGTTGTTGTCACAGCCCGATGTGGCCAACGGAGAGCTTGCCCTGCGCGAACTCGAGTTCTACGTGCATTGCGACCTGTTCGAGAACCCGAGCGCCAGGTACGCGGACATCCTGCTGCCGGTGAACACACCCTGGGAACGCGAGGGCCTGCGGATCGGCTTCGAAGTGTCCGCCGCTGCCGAGCAACTCGTGCAGTTGCGCCAGCGCATGGTCGCGCCGCGCGGCGAAGCGCGCTCGGACAACGACATCGTGTTTGCACTGGCGGCTCGCATCGGGCTCGGCGAAGCCTTCTTCGGCGGCAGCCTGGAAGCCGGCTGGAACCACATGCTGGCGCCGATGGGGCTGACCGTGGCTGGGCTGCGCCAGATTCCGGAAGGGGTACGCGTTCCGGTCGAGGATGTGGAGATGAAGTACGCCAACAGCACAGACGGTCGGCCATTCAATACGCCGACCGGGCTGGTCGAGTTCTACTCGGAGCGCCTGCTGCGACATAACTATGCACCGCTGCCCGGCCTGCCGGCATCGGCATGGAGCGACGCAGCACAGGAGAGCGGATCGTTTCCCTATCTGATGACGTCGGCAAAGAACGGCTACTACTGCCACAGCCAGCAACGCACCGTGACGTCCTTGCGTCGCAAGGCAATGCTGCCGCAGCTCGACATTTCCGGCGAGATCGCCGCCGCCAGGGATATCCGCACGGGAGATCCCGTCAGAGTGTCGACGCCGAACGGCAGCGCGCGATTTACCGCGCGCATCCAGCCGGGACTACATCCCGCCGTGCTGGTTGGCGAGTATGGCTGGTGGCAAGGGTGCGATGCCATGGGTCAGCAGCCGACCGCCGCGCTTGGCACGGACAGCGCGAACTTTAACGCGCTGATCGATGCGACCCGCCAGGACCCGATCAGCGGCGCCTCACCGCTGCGATCGTGCCGCTGCAACGTGGAACGCGACCCTGCGTTCGATATACGTTGCAGGCGCTGGGAGGGATATCGCCAGTTTCGCATCGTTGCGCTGCGCAAGGAAGCCACCGATGTGACCGCGGTGCACATGGCGCCTGTCGACGGCGGCAGGCTGCCGGACTACCTGCCAGGCCAGCACGCGACCATCAGATTTTTTGTTGGCACCGGCCGGCAGGAGGTGGTCCGCTCCTATTCGCTGACCGGACCTGCGACAGTCACGGACCGCCGCAGCTATGCGATCGCCGTGCGGCATGCGAGGACCCGGCTCGCCAGCGGCGAGGTGGTGTCCGGCGTCGCCTCGTCCTTCATCAACACGCAACGGGCGCTCGGCGACACCATTGAACTGCGCGCGCCCGCCGGTACATTCGTCATGCCGACGCGTACGGCAAGACCGCTGGTCCTTCTTGCCGGCGGGATCGGCATCACGCCATTCATCAACCTGCTGGAATCACTTGTCGATCAACAGGAAGCGCCCCGAATACTGCTGCTGTATGCGAACCAGAACGGCACCACGCACGCCTTCAGGGACCGGCTACGCGAACTGGAAGGACTGATCCCGGCGCTCACGGTCGTCAATTTCTATGACGCTCCCGCAGATGACGACATCCTCGGCAGCGACTTCCAGGTACAAGGGCGCGTCTCCGCGGCGGCCGTGCCGCATGCGCTGCTGGCCTCGCGTCCGCTGGTCTACATGTGCGGGCCAGAGGCCATGATGATGGCGTTTGCCGCCGGGCTGGTCGCCAGGGGTCTGCCGCGCTTCGATATCCAGAAGGAGATTTTCCGCTCGCCGGCGACGCCGAAAATCGAGGACGGGCAGGCCTTCCGGGTCCGGTTTCGCAAGTCGGACACCACTTTCGCGTGGCGCTCCGAACATGGCCCCCTGCTTGGCTTCGCCGAGGCGCGGGGCATTCGGCTGCCCAGTGGCTGCCGCGTCGGCCAGTGCGAAAGCTGCGCTGTGCGGATCGTATCCGGGTCCGTACACCACTTGCATGGCGAGGCGCCGGATGACCCGGGCGTTTGCCTGGCGTGCCAGCGGTGCCGACAAGCGACCTCGTCATTGACGCATGAATCGCCATTCCATTCCTTTGAAGAGCTATCGCCATGCTGAACATCGATGCGCCCACCACGCGGGCGTCCCTGCCGTTCGACCGCCTTGTCACAGTCCTGAAGGACGCCTTCGCATCTGGCTGCGAGGTGCCGTTGCGGCACAACCATACGGTCACCGCTGCGCCGGACGAGCCGGGCACGCTGTTGCTGATGCCGGCGTGGAATGCGGCGAGCGGGTACATGGGCGTCAAGACCGTGTGCGTCTATCCCGGTAACCACCGGCGCAAACTGCCGGGGCTTTACTCTACCTACATCTTGTACCGTGCGGAGACAGGCAAGCCGCTGGCGTTGATCGATGGCAATGAGATTACTTCCCGGCGGACAGCCGCGGCGTCGGCGCTCGCTGCCTCGTTCCTGAGCCGCAAAGACGCCAGTTCGATGCTGGTGCTGGGCGCCGGCCGCGTGGCCAGCCTGCTTCCGTATGCCTACCGCACAGTCCGCCAAATGCGGCGCGTCGGCGTATGGGATATCGATACGGACCAGGCCCATCGGCTGGTCGCGCACCTGTGCGCCGACGGCTTCGATTCCCATGTGGTCGACCGGCTCGATGCCGACAGCTGTGCGGTAGATATCGTCAGCGCGGCAACGTTGTCCACCGAGCCGCTGATCCGGAGGGAATATCTCCGTCCCGGCACCCACGTCGACCTGATCGGAGGTTTTACGCCTGCCATGCGGGAGGCCGATGACACGTGTTTTGTCGGCACCTCGGTGTTTGTCGATACGGACGAGGCCATCGGCAAGGCCGGCGACCTGCTGTCGCCCATCGCCAACGGCGTGATGGCCCGCGAAGACATCCGCAGCGACCTGGCCGGCCTGTGCCGGGCCCGGGATCCGGGCAGACGCTCGGCGCAGGAGATCACCGTGTTCAAGGCGGTGGGGACCGCGCTGGAAGACCTGGCCGCGGCCGCCATGTGTTTCGAGGCTGTGGTGAACCATTAGAACGATCTGCCAAGGAGTTCAGCATGAAAGAGACGACAAGCGTGGCATTCGCGGATGCCGGAAAGCGGCAGCAAGGCGGGCTGGAACGCCTGGCGATACGGGTGACCGACTGGTCCGAGCGGTGGTTCCCCGACTCGTACATTTTCGCGGCCATCGCCGTGGTGGTGGTGGCGTTGGGCGCCATGATGGTGGGCGCGCCAGCGCCAGCCGTGGCGAAGGCCTTTGGCGACGGGTTCTGGAGCCTGATTCCTTTCACCATGCAGATGGCCGTGGTCGCGATCGCCGGCTACGTGGTAGCGGCGTCGCCGCCGGCAGCCATGCTGATCGAACGCCTGGCGGCCCTGCCGCGAACTGCGCGCGGGGCCGTCGCTTTCGTGGCAATGGTGAGCCTGTCGACGTCGCTGCTCAACTGGGCGATCAGCCTGATCTTTAGTGGCTTGCTGGTGCGCGCCATTGCCAGGCGGCGCGGGTTCCGTGTCGACTACAGGGCAGCCAGCGCTGCAGCCTACCTGGGCATGGGGGCAACCTGGGCACTCGGTCTCAGTTCCTCCGCCGCGCAACTGCAGGCCAATCCCGCCAGCCTGCCCAAGTCGCTATTGGATATAACCGGGGTTATCCCGTTCTCCGATACGATTTTTCTTTGGCAATCCATGGCGATGACCGCCGTGCTGATCGTCGTGTCCCTGGCGGTGGCGTACTTCTCGGCCCCGACCGAAGCGCGTGCCCGCACCGCGGCTGATATGGGGGTTGACCTGAACGACGCCGATGACGTTGTCGCGCGGCCATCCCGGCCGGGCGAATGGTTGGAATACAGTCCGATCCTGACGTTGATTCTGGTCGCGATGGGCGCGAGCTGGCTTTACCAGGAGTTTTCCGCAAAGGACCCGATCCTCGCCATTTCGAATCTGAATACCTACAACTTCCTGTTCCTGCTGCTCGGCATGCTGCTGAACTGGCGCCCGAAGCGCTTCCTGCGCGCCGTCGCGAGGTCAGTGCCATCCACAGCCGGCGTCCTGATTCAGTTTCCACTGTACGGAGGCATCGCCTATATCCTGACCAAGGCAACCGGCGGCGACGGCATCACGCTGTCGCACCATCTGGCGTCAGCCTTTGTCTCGATGGCGACCACGGAGTCGTTCTCGGCGGTCATGGGCGTGTATTCTGCTGTGCTCGGCTTCTTCGTGCCGTCCGGCGGCGGCAAGTGGATCATCGAGGCGCCTTACGTGATGCAGGCCGCCAACGAGCTGAAAGTCCACCTTGGGTGGGCGGTACAGGTTTACAACGCCGCCGAAGCGCTGCCGAACCTGATCAATCCTTTCTGGATGCTGCCGTTGCTCGGTGTGCTCGGCATCCGGGCCAAGGACGTCGTCGGCTTCACCTTCACCCAGTTGCTGGTGCATACGCCGCTGGTACTGTTCATGTTATGGGCCTTCGCCGCGACACTTTCCTACCATCCTCCGGTAATGCCCTGAGGCGGCACCAGCGTTTGAAGGTTGTACATAGCAAGGTCAGATCGTGGGTCAAGATCGATGGAAGCCATCTCGCATTCCAGGTGACTTAGTTGCCGCAAAAACGAAGTCAGGAAGAGCGCCCCGTTTTTTGCGACGCCCGCGCGCTGGGGGCGCACTGACCTTGCCCCAAAGTCGCAGGGGCCGCCCGATTCAGCACGGTCACCGCGGAGGAACGTATTTTGCTTATTGGAGCGGCACAGCCCTACAAAGTGTTTCGTCGAGGTAGGCCGTCGCTACTCCGGGAAAAAGCAATGTAAGAGCATTTTGTCGCATTGCAGTTAGGGTGTTACGGATGTTTAACGCCAGGGTAAATTGAAGTGAAGACCGAACAGAAAGGTGATGAAATCGCCGGGCGCGCAGTTCGGCCCTGCCAGCGTCGCAAAGCATTAACGGAAATCCGTAACCTGAAGACGGCGCAATCACCGCACCGATATGTGCGCGGCAATGCGGCCAAGTTTCCAGATATTGGCGTTCATGGATGCCGATAAGGTCGACGATACAACTCCATAACCAGGACGGTGCTTCAATCCTTTTTGCATCATTGTCGGCGTTGGGCACTGGGTGGTTTCGCCCCTGAGAGCCACTAGGCAGCCACCACATCCCGCAGGGCAGCCAGCAACGAGATAACATCAAGACATGATGCATTGATGCCACGCCCCCACGAAGGAGGATATGCCAGTCAGAACATAGGTAGGCAATATCGCTTCTGCCGGGTGCATTCACCCATCCGGCTTTCGCGTGGCCCGCTCCGCGTAGCGGGCATTTTTTTTCGGGGATCACTATGCAAGCGCGAATCATTCGCGTTCTGCCTGCGGAACACGGTTGGGCGCTGGAGCTTGCGACCCTCAACATGGCGCCCCAGAGATTTCGAACGATGGAGGCGGCAATCGCTGCAGGTTGGTCCTTGGCTATACGAGAAAAGGCCGACTTGCATATTCATCGCCATGATGGCGATGTCCGGCTACGTAGCGCAGACATAGCGCCGGAGTAAGTCACCCGTGGCGGCCCAACTCCTCGAATGCAATCTACGACCTCCGATATCTGGACCAATCCCAGCTGACCAAGTGGCAGGCGGCGCCTTTCTTCTCCGCTGAGGGAGGGATAGCAGCGTTCAAAAGATCTGAGCCCCAAGCTGGTCAACCAGCGCTGCCGGATCGACCTCCGGCACCTCGAATTCCAAATCGTCCAGCGACACGTCGAAAGGCTCTCCTTCGCGATAGGTGATCGGGAATCGCACGCCGAACTCGAGGCCGGAGCCAAGCTCTACGGCAGCGAGTTCGAAGCGCTCATCGTACAGGCTGGCTCCGAGGGCGGTGACAGCTACGTAGCCGGAAACGTCGAAGCGGAAGGTGGGTTGGGCGTGCAGGGCCGCTTCGGCGTCGATGGCGAGACCCTGGGAGGGCATCCAGTCAATGTGGATGCCGGCTTCGGCGGCGCCAGCGATCCCTAGGGTGCCGCCGATTTCGAGCCCGCCAGTGGCGCTGGCGCCGGTGATGCCGAGTCCGATGCCGGCGCGGGCGCCGAGGCGCAGGCCCGCCTGGGCGGGGACGTTGAGGTGCGCGTCCCCTGTGACATGGGTATTTTCCTCGTGCGACGGGTTGTATTCGATGCCGATCCTGAGCTGGTCGATGGCGCCGGGGCCGATGCTGGCGTTGGCGCTGAGGTTGCCACCGACTTCGGCAACGATGCCGGGGATGATCGGGATCTGGGTCGAGAGTCCGAAGAGGCGTTTGTCGTATTCGAGCCTGGAAAAGATCTCGAGCTGGTTCGGTAGCGCGATTTCGCCCGAGACGGTGATTTCGCCGTTGGGGTCGAGGCGGATGCCGGCGGTGCCTTGCAGCCAGGGAGCGATCTGGATGGTGGCGGAGCCGCTGCCGTAGACGATGATCGGCGCGTCGGGGGCAGCGTCGCCGCTGGGACGGCCATCTTCGCCGATGCTGCGGTTGGTGGCGCCGACGGTGACCTGGCCCGATAGCATGCCGCGAGCGAAGGCGCCGCTGAACTGGGCGTCGAAGGCGCCGTCGTCGTAAGTGACGGTGAGTTCGGAGTCGACGCCCGGGATCGCGGGTTGGGCGGTGCCCGTCGCAGAGACTTTCCAGTCGCCTTCGTCTTTCTTGCATTCGACACGGATGGAGCCGGAGCGGATCGCGGGGTTGGCGGCGAGTGCGATGTCGCCCGCGATCGTGAGACCGTTCTCGCCCTGGTTGATGGAAATGCCGGCTTCCTTGACGCCGGGGACCGAGAGTTCCGCGCTGCCGGTGAAGCTCCATGCGCCTTCGGTGACGCTGACGGTCGCGGTGGCACTCTTGATGCCGCGGATCTTGTCGGGGGTGTCGATGCCGATCGTGCCTTCGGCGCCGAGCGCGCCGCCGCGCCACCATGCGCGGACGCGGGCGCGATCAAAGAGGGAGCGCTCGAAGGTGAAGCCGCCTTCGAACTGGACGCCGCCGGCAGTCGAGACGGAGGCGGCGAGTTCGCCGCTGCCCGCACCCTCGATCGAGAAAAAGACTTGGCCGCCGAGGCCCAGCCCGCGGGTGGTCGAGTAGAAGACGCTGACGTAGGCGTCGTCGATGGTCGTGCGCGGGATCGGCAGGCTGATCTGCTCGGGCCCGTAGTCGAGTGAGAAGCTGAGGTCCCGGCCACGCAGGCGCACGGTGACCGGGGCATTCAGGATAGGGATCGACGGGGTGAGTTCACCATCGGCGGAGATTTCACCGTCCTCGGCGGAGACGCTGGTGAAGCTGACCGGGCTCAGGTGGCGGTAGGTGACGTTGAGCGCGGGCATCGCGCTGGGGTAGCCACGGTACTCGCCATCGCCGGAGAGCGAGATCGTGACGGCCGGGGTCTCCGGCTGCCAGTCGGCGGGGAGATCCCATTCGGCGGCAAGCGAGCCGACAGGGCCGCTTGGGGTGCCCGCGGTGTCGCTGAGGTTGATCGCGGTGATGCGCAGCCCGGCGAGCGCGCGCGCATGGGCCGTGCCAATGGCGGGTGCGGAGCCGGGGCTATGGCGAAAGCGACCGACGGTGATGCCGCCAGGGCCGGAGGTGAGGATGAATTCGCCGGCCGTGCCCTGGGCGACGCCATCTTCGGTCGCATTTGGCGGGCTCGCGGTACGCAGCGGTTCGGCTTCTTCGATCTCGGTCTTTGTCCACCATGCGGAGGCACCGGCGGCGGAGCCTGCGCCGGTGGCGGCAGCACTGCTGAAGACAACGTCATGCTGGCGCAGCACGGCGCCGCGGTCGGGCTTGGGGTCGAAGGTGTCGAGGTAGGCGTCGACTTTTCTGTAGATGCCGCTGCGGATCGTGCCACCGGAGCTGCTGTTCGACGGCTGGTCGAGGAGCTCCATGTTCTGCACGCTGTTGCCGACGCCCGAGCCCATCTGGCCGGAGACTTGCAGCTCGACGATGTGGTCGACCTGGAACTGCGGAATCGCGCGGCCGTTGCGGTCCCAGGCGGGGATCCGGAGCAGCGTCTGCAGCTCTGAAATCCTTTTGGACGTGAGGCGTGCGCCGCGGTGGGGCTTCAGGCGCACGCGGCCGCTGTCGTCGGCGGGGACCGGGATGTTGCGTTCGCCGAGCCTGGTGCGGACGGCGTCGGCGGGGACCTCGAGCTGGTTCCACACGGTGCGCTGGTTGGCGCCGTCGCGGCCGTAGCCCTTGATGCGTTTGAGGTTGCCGGCCGAGGCGAGGCCGCTGTAGAGCGGCAGGTGGCGCGCCTTGACGGCCGGGATCTCCAGGCGTTCGAGGGCGGTGAGTGCCGCGGGCGTGCGGTCGGTTTCGTGGAAGCGGGTGTCGAGATTCGGGTCGACGGCGCGCGCGAGCACCGCGGCGGCCTGGCCATCCTGTTGCACGACATGCGTGAGCTCGTGGGCTAGCAGATGCAGGCCTGCGGTGGTGTCGGGAGCCCACGCGCCGGGAGCAAGGTAAACATCGCGGCCGGAGGTGAAGGCGCGGGCATTGAGGCCGGTGGTCAGGCGGGCGGCTTCGGCATCGGTATGGATGCGCACGTCCGCAAAATCGCGGCCGAAGTGGCCTTCGAGGGTACCGCGGGCGTCCTTGGGGATGGGTTCGCCGCGGCCGCGGCGGGCGTCGACGCGGCCGGCGGCGTAGGCAGGTAGTTGCGACGCGGGCGATGTGAAAGCGCCGGCTTCGGCGGCAGCAGGCGAACCCGGGGCGGCAGCGAGCGACGAGGCTGACGACGTGGCTGACGAAGGTAACGGCCCGCCCGCGGCGGCGCTGCCTGGCGCGGTGCGCGGGGCGCTTGTGGGCGTGGGGTCGGGTACGGTGAGCGGAGCCACGGCGTTGGCGTGCTGTTCGGCTTCGCGCTCGATGCCTTCGCCGGGCTGACTGACGCGTGCCGGCGGTTGCGCATAGGCGGGCAAGGCCGGCGGCGGCGCGGGGGTCGCGGCAGGCGAGTTGCCTTGTGCGCGCGTTTCGGCGTTGCGCGAGGCAGCACGCGGTGTTTCGGGCGCCGGGCGTTCGCTCGGCCGGCGCGCGAATTTAGGCGACGTCGCTTCCATTGTCGCTGCCGGGCACAGGGCTCGTCGGCGGGGTGCCGGGCGTTGGCGGATTCGGGGTCGGAGTCGGCCAGTCCCCTTTCGGCGAGGGGACGCCGCATTCCATCGCAACTTGCCACTTCGGCTTGTGCAGGCCCAGCGACCATGGCGATTGGGCAGTGATGGTCGTGAGCGCGTAGTGGAAGGTCGAGTAGTGCTGCGGCCGGACTTCGGTGCCGAAGGACATGATGCCGCCGTTGTGTTCCTTGATCGCGCCGGGCAGATGGACGCCGTTGGCGTCGGTCATCGCCTTGGTCATCGCGTCGTGGTCGACCGGATCGCCGATGTTGGTGCCGCCGGTGACGTATTCGTCATCGACGCCGAAGGCATGTCCCCATTCGTGCGCGGCGGTGATCATGCGTTCGCGACCGTCAACCACAAGGTCCGCGCGCTGGTCGGTGGCGAGTCTCGGCTGCGTCTGGTCGGCCTCGGTTTCGCCGCGCGGCGTGATCGTGACACGCGTTGCGGTGTTCGCGAAGCCGTTGCTGGCGAGATGGTCGCGCACGGCGTTGGCGCGCCGCTCGGAAAGGTCGAGGTTGTATTTTTCGTCGCCGGAAGCGCTCGTGTGACCGACGATCTCGACGCGCACTTCCTGGTGCGCGGCGTTGCCGACCGCGCCGTTGAAGCGCGCGATGAAGGCGTTGAGCTTCCCGACCCAGGTGCCCGTCAGCGCATCCGAGTTGAAGCCAAACTCGACCGATTCACGCAGCAGGTCGTATTCCTTCGGCCCGGTGGTCGTGCTCGCCAGCCGCATCGTCTGGTCGCGCGGGTCGGTGGTGCTACCCGGGCCGACTTCGTGCGAGATGTCGAAGCTGCGCAGACTCTCGCCGGGGGGCGTCTTGTAGATCTCCGCCGTCATGTGGTCGCCGGCGGCTTTCGCGCGTTGTCCGATGTCGAGCGTCACCTTCACGTCGGCGCCCAGCCAGGTCCAGCGCGGCTTGTTGAGGAAGAAGCTGTGCTTGCCGCCCCATGTGGATTCGATCAGCGTCTTCAGGTTGGTGAGCCAGGGGCCCTGCTCCGCGGGCGTCCATTGGTAGCGCGACAGCAGCGCGTTGCGTACGAGTGCGACCGGGATCCCGTTGATGCGGTTGGCGAGCGCGGTGATCTCCGGCGTCGCCGGAAGGTCCGGATGCGGGGCGACGACCCCGGCGTTTTGCACCAGCATGTCCTTGAATTCGGCGGCGACGCCCTGCTTGAGGTCGAGCACGCCCTCGCCTTCGGCCGGGTCGCTGCGGTACTGGGCATCGAAGCCGCCAAATCCCGCCGCGCCGATGATGCCTTGCGGTGCGGCTGGGTAGGGGCCGGCCCCGGCCCATTTTTCGGATTCGTCGAGTTCCTTGCGGCAGCCGGCCATGGGATCGGCGGGGGCACCGCCGTCACCGAAGAGGTCGTCCCAGAAGTCGCGCTGCAGCTTGGGCGCCGCGCTCTGCGGGCCGCCTGCGGCCTGCTGGCCGACGTGGGTAAGCTCGTGGGCGAGAAGTTCGAGGCCGGCGTCGGTGCCGGGGGCGTAGCTGCCGGCGGAGAAATAGATATCGTTGCCCACCGTGAAGGCGCGGGCATGCATCTCGACGCACATCGCGTCGGCCTCTGCATCGGTATGGATGCGTACCACCGAGAGGTCGCGGCCGAGTTGGGCTTCGAGTTGTGCGCGCAGATCGGGCGGCAGCGTAGCGCCCTGCCCTCGCGTTGCGGCGATGCGTTGTTCGGTCCTCGCGGGGGCCGCCTTGCCGGCGAGTTCGTCGGCGCCCCCGGTCCCTCCACCATCTGCCTTCTCGGCGCCGGCCTTCGACGGTGTGCCGGACGACGTCGGAGTTTTTTCTTCGGTGGCCGCGGTGCGCATCAGCTTCGGCGACAGTACCTCCTTCTTCGGCGGCGTGATCGCGGGTTCGAGACTCCCGCGCGGCCCGGCGCCGGCGCAGGCGGGGCATTTCGCAGCAGGCGTGGATGGGGCTGCCGGCGAACGCATCGCGCGGCGCACCTGGCCGGCGACCTGATCGGCTTCCTGCTCGGCGGCGTCCTGGGGATGACTCACGGCGAGCTTGGCCTGCAGGTATCCCGGCGTGCCAGCGGGCGGCTTTGCAGGCCCCGCTCCTTCGGGCCTGGTGTTCGCGCCCGCAGCGTCGCCTGCTTGCTCTTGGCCAGCCGGCTTTTCCGGCATGGCGGCGGGGGCCTTCTGCGCTGCCGCGGGCGGTGGTGCGGCCTTGCGGCGCAGCGTGGCGCCGGGGGTGAGGCTGCTCATTGCGGCACCCGTGCGTGCATCAGTTGCGGCGGCGGCGTGCGTCCGATCTTGCGGTATTCCTCGATCAGCGCGGCCACCAGCGGTTCGGCGGCGATGGGGCGTGTCGGCTGGCCGTCGTCGGCCGCTGCGGGGTCGAGCGCTGCCGCCTGCAGCACGGCATTGCGTATATGCCCGCCGGGCAGCGTGCAATAGCTCGCGAGCTGGCGGCACAGGGCGGCGTCGGGCGAACGCTGGCCGAGGTGAGACTGCCAGATGCGCAGGCGCTCGGCGACACCCGGCGGCGGAAATTCGATGATCGCGTCGAAGCGGCGCGTGAAGGCACTGTCGATGCGTCCACGGTTGTTGCTCGTCAGGACAACGATGCCTGGGTGCTGTTCGATACGCGTCAGCAGGAAGTTCGTGAGCATGTTGGCGTAGCGTTCGCCGGTTTCCTTGCCTTCCCCGCGGCGTCCGAAGAGGGCGTCGGCCTCGTCGAGCAGGAGGATCACGTCGAGGGCTGCCGCCTCGTCGAGGAGGCGGCCCAGGTTCTTCTCGGACTCGCCGATGTACTTGTTCATCACGGCCGACAGGTCAACGCGAAACAGCGGCGCACCGAGCAGTGTCGCGAGCCGGCTGGCGGCGAGCGTCTTGCCAGCGCCGCTTTCTCCGCAGAACAAGGCCCGCACGCCCGGCGTGGGGTCAGCGAGGCTCGCGCCGAGGCCATCGCATAGTTGCTCGCGCTGGCGGCAACGGGCGACGAGCGCATCGAAGCGGGAGAGGAGCTCGTCGGGCAGCACGAGTTCGTCGGGGCCGACCTCGCGGGCGACGGGCTGGGCGAGCTGGCGCAGGCGTTCGCTGCCGAAGCCGGCGCGCGCGCGGCGCAGGTGAGCGAGGCCCGGCGTCTCACCGCGCACGCGGGCATCGAGCCGCACCCGCTCGGCGAGCGAATGCACGGTCGGGCCGTCGAGGAGCGCGTGGCCGGCGAAATCGTCGCACAATGCCGGATCGCACGCCCCACCAACGCCCAGGGCCTCGTCGTTCGCTGCCATGGCGGCGCGCCAGGCGCTGCGGCGTTCGTGTGGGGCGAGCGGCGGCAGGTCAATCTCGATCAGCGCCGGGGCTTCGATCGCGCCGTCGCGGCCGGTGACGATCAGGAGGGGGACGGCGAGGGCCGGGTGCGTGGGCAGTGCATGGCTCTCGCCGGGGCCGAGGTCCAGCGCGAGCACCGGCAGCCAACCGGCGTAGCGGCAGGCGGCGGCGAGTGCCGGCCGGTGCGTCCAGGTGCCGGCCTCCATCTGCAGCGGCGGACGCCCGACTGCGGCGGCGAGCCGTGCGGCGGCGGCGAAACCGGCGGCACGGGCGCCGCGGAGCACGACGTGGCGCGTGACCCCGCCGCGCAGCATACCCGCAAGCGATGGGAGCTGGTCGCAGAAGCCCGTCGGCAGCACCGCGTCGCCAACCGGCAGCGGTGCGGTGCCGCGCCAGGCGCTAGTGTCGCCGCACAGCAGCGCCCACAGCTCGGGCACGATCGCGAGGTTACGCGTGGGCATCGGGCCGTCGCCGGCAAGGTCGAGGATGCCGGCGCGCACGAGGCGATGATTCGGCAGCTCGAGCGGCGCCAGCCGCGTGCCGAACAGCGCTTCGCTCAGCGCGGCGATGAGATGCAGGCCGGGGCGCAGCGCGCCGGGAGATTGCAACTCCGCGAGCGCGAGATTCAGCAGGTAGCTCGACTCGTTCTCGCCGCAGAGTGCGACCGCGAACCATTCGTGAAGCTGTAGTTGCAGGTCGGCGAGCAGGCGCCCGAGCGGGCCACGCAGTTCGGGGGCGGCACGGGCGAGTGCGCGGCAGGTGGCGTGCCAGTCGTCGCGCGGGGTGTCGAGGAGCGTGGCGAGATCATCGCCGACGTAGCTCGCCGCAAGGGCGTCGAACACCGCCGACGGTGCGCCGAGGCTTAGTTTCGCGAAATGCGCGATGCCGGCGTGCACAAAGGCGCGCGACAAGCGCGTGCCATCGAGGGGCGGAGTTGGCCGGGCGTCGGTGGTGGCGGGCGTGGCGGGCGTGGCGTGCGTGTTCATGGCGTGAAGCCTCCGCTGTCGTAATGGAATCGGACCACGCGCCCCAGCCAGGGCAGCCAGCCGGGGTCCAGGTCGAGGCCGGTGCGGCGGATGTCGAGATTCGCATCGGAGAGGCGCAAGTGGACGTCGACGTGGCTGCATGTCGCGAGAACGCGCGCCGGGCGCTCGGCGAGCGCGGCGCGCAGTGCGGCTTCGCCGTAGTGGCGCAAGGCCGCGCACTGCATGGCAGCCTGGCCGGCATCCACCGGCAGGAGGACGAGCGCGGCGGCAGGGTCGTCATCCGCTGCGAGGGCGCAGGCATCCGCGAGGAAGCCCGCGAGCGGCGGGTCGGGAGAAAAATCCAGGCTGCGGGCGAAGCGAACGAGTTCGCGCCAGCCAGCCTGGGGCTCATCGAGCATCGCGCGCCAGTCGCACAAGTCCGGCAGGTTCAGCACGTTGAGCAGGAAGAAAAGACCGCCGCCGCGGGTGTGGAAATCACGGTCCCCCGTTGCCGGGAATCGCACGGCGGGAGCCGCGCTGCAGGAGACAGTCGGGGGCGCGGAGCGGTGCGAGGGAGCGAGGCTCCGCAGCGCGTCCGGTGCGCCGCCGGTCGGCGTGGTTCCGGTCGCGGCACGTCTTGTGGCGCCGGGGATCGTGGCTGCAGCATCGCCTTGATCGGATGCGGGGGGCGTTGAGCCGACACTGCGCCCTTGCATCGGCTTTGATGCCGCGACGTCCGGCGCGGGCCGAGCCAGCGCGGGGCCTCCCCCCTGCCCTTCCTTCGCGTCGGCGCTTGTCATCGTGATGTCGGGCGTGGTGCGGGCCAGGCCATGAGCGACCTCGCGCAGCGACCGTCCGCCGCTGTCGCGGCCAAGCGCGGCCGGCGAGTTCATCCATAGCGCCAACACCGATTGCAGCACGACACGCGCTTCGGTCGGGGGCAGATCGTTGGGCAGGCCCGGCGGCGGCCGCAGCGCAATCGGGGCGGCTGGACGATGCGCGCCGGATGCGGTGCGCCACCCGGCCGCGTCGCTGTCCGGGAGCGGCTCTGCGCCATCGGCAAGCGGGTCGAGCGCGATGGCGATCGCGCGGCCCCAGCCGGTAGCGGCGGCGATCGCATGCAGCACTTCGCGCGCGGCCGGGGCGTCGAGCGTGCGCCAAAGCGCCGGAAGCGCTGCTGCGAGCGCCGGCCGTTCGAGGAGAGCCACCAATGCGAGCGTGTCTTCGCCGAGGAGTTCGGCCAACGCGGCAGCGGTCGGCTGCGCCAGAAGCGCCGCGCGGTGGCGCCACAGCCAGCGCCCTGCGGCGGTGCCGGCGAGGAGGTCGCGGACGAGGCAGGCGCGGTAGTCGAGGCGGCTACGAAAGCGCACGACATTGGCATGGTCGGCCGCAGGACTCCAGGGATCGGCGGCGTTGCGGGCGAGTTCGCCGGCGGCCACGGCAGCGCGGCCCGGCAGTTCGGCGGCAACGCCCGCGACCGCGAGGCAGCGGACCACGACAATCTCGTCGCCGACATCGGGCCAATGCATGCGGGGCAGCGCCGCAGGAAACGTCGCGCGGGCCTGTTCGACGGCGGAGGCGTCGCCACGCAACACCACCCGCCCGACGTGGATGTCGCCGGTGCTCATGGGGTAAGCGTGGCCGTTGGTTCAGGCGAGGCGAAGCCGCGAGTCGCCATTTTCTCAGCCCCGGTCTTGTCCGGTGATCAGCAGCGCGGTGTTGAGCACGATGGCGGGATTGCGCTCGACTTGCGGATCAAGGATGCTCGCGACCGAGGCGATGGTGCCCTGCTCGTCGTGGTCGTCGACCCGCAGCGTCGCGATGACGCGCTGGCCGGCGTCGAAGAGCTGCAGCAGCGTGCCCGGAGCGGCTTCGCGATTGAGCGTCAGCCGCAGCGCCTCGCCGATACGGAAGCGGCCTGGGATGGTCTTGAGGCGGCCTTGCACGAGCTGCTGCGGGTCGTCGCTCGCGGCGAGCAGCAGGCAGGCGCGCACGAGGTTGCGCATGGCCGTGCGCGCGACACCCGACGCGTCGGTGTCGATCTGGCGGAACCACCACGCGACGAGTTCGACGAGCGTGCGCACGCCGTTGAAGTCGCGTTCCTCGGCCTGGGCGAGGCCGGGCCAGCGTTCGGGGGTTTCGACCGGCAGGCGGTCGGCTTCGGCGTCGGCAGCCCAGCCGAGGCGGATCGACGGCGCGATGGTACGCAGCCGCGCGAACAGGCAGCCCGCTGCGGCGTCCAGGCGCTGGTGCAGCGCACGCGCCGGGTCGCGCAACAGCGGCGCGGGGATCGCGAGCAGGTCGCCGAGCGCGAGGATCGCACTGCCCTGGCGCTGCAGCTCGCCGAGTGCGGCGGCGTTGAAGGGGCGCGCGGCGACTTCGCGGACCAGCGCATGGTTCTGCTGCAGCAGTCCGGAGAGCCCCGGGGTGTCGGCGGCGACGATCTTGTTCACGCGTTGCATGAGCATCTGGCGACGCGTGTCGACGAGGCCGGCGAGGAGCGCACGACCGGGTAGCAAGTGACCCAGCGGGCGCAGGCTCGCCCAGTCACCGGCGGGAATGTCGAATACCGCCTGCATGAAGGGCGCGAGCGCGGCCGGCAGCGGGGTGTCGCGGTTGGCGCAGCCGGGCACGAGATCGTCAGGCGAACTCGGACGCAGGTCGAGCGGATCGGGCAGCGTGCGGCCGAGCGGGGTTTCGCGCACCTTGACGTAGAAGAGCCCACGGTGGCTTTCAATGACGCGACGGCGTTCGGCGTAGGCGGCCTCGATCTCGCGCCAATGCTCCGCGAGCAGGCGCTGCGCGACCGCGTAGTCGTCGAGCGTTTCGGCGCGGGCGCGCTCGCGCACGCCGAGCTGCCCGATCTCGGGGGGGATATCAGCCTCGAGCGCCGCGAGGCGACTACGCAGGTCTTCGAGCGCCTGCTGGTGGCGGCGCCGCAGCGTGACCAGCGCGCCGCGCAGTGCCTCGATCTGGCGGATGTCGTCGGCGACCACCGCGCCAGCGGAAAAGAGCGCCGATTCGTCGTTGTGGGCGACGCCACCGGGGCCAGGGTCGCCCGGTCGCACCAGCATGCGGTCCAGCTTCGGGCGCAACAGCAGGCCGTCGGCATTGTGCAGGTCCGGCGCGACGAAGAGGCGGAAGGCCGGAGCCTGCTTGTCGTCATCGATGGCGCCGATGCGGCGCAGTTCCTCGGGTTTCAGGTAGTCGTCGAGGAAGTCGCACACGCGGTCGATCAGCGATTTCGCCTGGTTGCGGCGCGAATTGGCGAGCGCACGCAGGTCGAGCACGTCGCGGCGCACATTCACGAAGCTGTCGCGGATCACTTCAACGTGCGACAGCATGCCTTTCGCGCTGACGGCGGCCTTGCTGAAGACGGGCTCGGTGAGCGGCTCGCTCGGTTCGGCGGCGATCTGCGCCGAACCGGCGAGCGCGGCCAGCGCCGCGGCAGAGATCGTCGCGTTGTCCTTCACGGTGACTGAGAGCTCTGTCGGCGCGTTCTCGACGAGTGTCGCCTCGACGAATCGTTGGCCGGCCACCAGCCGGTCGAAGGTGTCGGTCATGACGGATTCTCCGGGTTGTCAGTGGCGACTTTGGGCGCGAAGTTGGCTTTCGTCGTCCAGCGCACGAGCTTTGCGCCGAGGCCGTCGCCGGCGATGCCGCCCGCGAGCGTGCTGAAAGACACCGTCAGGGAATCGAGCTGCTGGCGCTGCAGGCCGAGGTAGTCATTGACCTCGTCGAGCAGGCGGAAACTCTTGTCGAGCGCGGCTTCGAGGCTGCGGATGCCGGTGCGCAGGTCTTCGCGCTGGCGGAAGAGACCGAGGTCGGGGAACTCGCTGCCCTGAACCGGCACGTAGTCTGCCGGCGGCGGATGACGGTCCGCGAGGTGGCTCGCGTAGGGTTCCGGCATCGGGCTGTCAGGGTGGTCGAGCGCCGCGCGGCGGACAGCGATGAGGTCGTCACGGTAGAGATCCGGGTCGCGCGGCGCCATCACGCGCGGCAACGGAACACGCAACGCGGCGAGCTCCTTCAGCGTGAGGTCCTTGTAGAGTTTCTGCCATTGCAGCTTCCAGTCCTGCCAGGCCTGGGCGGCGCGCTGGCCGCGGTGGAAGAGTTCGTCCTCAAGCGCGGTGTCGCGCTGCGGCAGGTCGAAGAGGTCGCGGCGGTAGTCGAGGTCGGGGATCGCGAGAAGCAGGCGGAGGCGTTCGCCGAGGCCGTGAATCAGGTCGACGCTGCCACGCGCGAGTTCGTCGGCAACGACGCCTTCGATCGTGTCGGCGGGGACCGGTGCGAGCTCGACCTGGAGGTCGCGCGGCAGGAAGGCGAGGCCAGGCGCCTTGCTGGCGGGGTCGCGCAGAAGTGCCGCGGGCAGCGGGCCGGCAGCGGGCAGGTAGTCGAGACCAAGGAGCTCGGACAGGGTCTGTGTCGGTACATCCGGCAATGGCGCGGCGTGGTCGTGCTGCCAGGCTTCGAGCGCGGCGACGGTTTGGGCGAGCAGCATGTGCGCCGCGGCGTCGGGTTCGGCGAGGAGCCGCCCGGCGCGCGGGTCGAACCACACCGGCAGTTTCCCGACGACCTTGACGAGCCCCAGCGGTACGGCGCCACTGTCGGCGCGGAACGGCGACTCGCGCAGCAGGCGGGCGCCGATCCGGTTGGCCGCGCGCGGCTGCGGCATTGCCATCAGCCGCGGACTGCCGGAGATACGCTGCAGGCCGAGCAGGCACACCGTCTCGATGCGCCGCTCGCGCAGCGGGTCGGGCTCGGTGCGTGTGCAAGGCTCCATGTCGGTCGGGTCGTCGATCGGCTCGACGGCGCTGCGGATCGTCACGAGAAAGAGGCCATCGCGCAGCGGTGCGTCCTGGTCGCGCTCGGCCTGCGCAGCCAGATCGGTCCAGGCCTGGTCGAGCGGGTAGAAGAGGCGCACAAGCTGGCCTGCCCCACCGACCGCGAGGCCGGACTGCACACGCACGCGGGTGTCCGCGCCGTTGCCAAAGAAGGCGCAGGGCAGCCCTTCGACAATGCCGGGCGCGAGACTTGCCAGGAGCGGTGCGACGCGGTCATCGACATAGGCCTGCAGGCGCTCGAATTCGCGCTCGCCCAGCGCGCGCCCGGCGAAAAGGTTCAGGCGGCGGGGGTCGTTGGGGTGCTTTTCGGGCTCATGCAGTCGGATGTCGACCGGCACGCGCGGCAACAGCGTCAGCGCCGGCCGCCGGGCCAGCGCGGCCAGCAGGCTCGGCGACAGGAAGGATGTTAGGGCCATGATGCGCTCCGGTGCGGCTTAGCCGGCAAGCTGCTTCCACAACGTGATGTGGCGGTCGGTGAGCCCGAAATTCCGCCCCTCCTCGATGAAGACCTTCGGCAGGTCGACGTTCGCGGCGGGATCGGCGAGGCGGTCGCGGAGCTTGCGGAATGCCGTCACATCGGCGCGCGCGACCGCGAGCATGCTCGCCCACAGTGCGGGGTCGAGACGGCGGTCGGCAAGCGCGACGATCTGCACCGCGGCGATGCGCGCCGCCTCGTTGCCGCCGATCAATGCATCGGCGTTGACGGCCGCCTTGATGCCGGCCGCGTCGGCACCGCGCGCGCGGGCGAGCCGTTCGAGTGTCAGCTCGGCACCGAGGTCGGTGCTTTGGGCCGCTTCGGTCCTGAGTCGGTCGATGGTGGTATTGGCGGTGTCGAGCTGGGTGCCCAGGGTGTCGGCGCGGCTGCGCAGGTCGGTGATCTCGGCACTGCTGGCGTTGGCCGCGGCCTGCAGCGCCGCGATGCGTCCAAGGGCGTCGGCGAGCGAACCCGTCGCGGCGGCTTCGCGGGCGAGGCTCGCATCGAGCTTCGTGCGGGCTTCGGCGCTTTCCGTGCGGGTCGTCTCGAGCGTCGTGCGTGTCGCGTCGAGTTCGGCCTTAAGTTTCGCAAGTTCTTCGCGCGCGGCGCTCAGGTCCGTGTCGTTGGTGCCGAGCGCGCCGCCCGCCGCATCGAGCTTTGCCTGCGCGTCCTTCAGCTCGGTTTCGAGCCTGGTGATACGCAACTGCGCCTCGTTGAGTTGCGTCGTCCGCGTCGCGATATCCTGCTCCAGAGCGAGCGACTTCGCGCGCTCGGCGTCCAGCGCCGCGCTCAGTTCGTCAAAACGCTTCTTGAGGTCTTCGTCGAGCACCGGGCTCGCGGTGCGCAGCCGTTCGATCTCGGCGCGGGCGGCTTCGAGGTCGGCCTTCAGTTCGTCGATGCGCTTGCTCGAAGCCTCCAGCGCGTTGGCGAGTATGCTCGCGTTGCGATCGTCCGAGCGCAGGCTTTCGACCTCCTCCTGCGCGGCGGCGAGGGCGAGCTTGAGCCGCTCGATCTCCGCCAGCGCATCGGCAAGACGCTGGTCGCCACCCAGCGCGACGGCCTTTTCGAGCTCGGTGATGCGCACTTTCTGTCGCGCGCTTTCGGAAGCGAGCGTGGCGCGCGCCTCCTCGGCAGCGTCGGCGGCTTCGAGGGCGGCATCGAGCTGTTCTTCCAGCTGCGCCGCATCGGGCGGCAGCGCGGCGCCTGGCGCCGGCAGCGTCATGCCGAGCGCGAGCACGACGGCACTGACGCCGGTCTCCGCGGTGCGCGGCGGGCGGCGCACGAACATCAGCTCGTCCGGATTGAGGTCAGCCCAGATCGCGCGCCACACGTCGGCATCGGTGTCAATGCGGTGGATCGGGGGCAGCGGACGGATGCGCAGCGCGAGGCGGTCGAGACGCGCGAGGCGCCCGAGTCCTCGCGGCACGAGCTCGGCTGGCGCTGCGAGCTGGCGCGCTCGCAGCGCGAAGGCGGTGTCGCTCATCGGCGCCAGCACCATGATGTCGCAGTCGGCGTCGCGTTCGAGGTCGATCGGCGCGAGGTGGGCCGAGTCCGCGAGTACCGCGGCGAGCTCATTGCGGCGCACCGGCGCGATGCTGACTTCGAAATCCTGCGGAAAGAACTGCTGTCGCCCGCCGACCGGATCGATCGAGTCTTGCGGGATCGCACCCCACGGCGGAAGCACGCGGAAGTACTGGCTTGCGGCGAAGGCCCCGCGCAGGCCCGAGCTCTGGCGCGCGGCGAGCACGGCCTGCATCAGTTCATGGTAGTGCGTGGCGAGGTCCTGCTGAACGGCGTTCGGCGTGTTGAGCGCACGTTGCGGACGGCGCAGGAGGCCGCGGTCGAGCCACAGGATGCGGCTGCGTTCGACCGCGATCAGGCCCAGTGCGACGGCGTCATCCGAAGGCAGCGCGAGTCGGTCGCCACCGGAGAGGAGTTCCCGCGCGAGTGTGGCGCGCACCGCAATCTCGTCCTGGCGCGGCAGCGGCAGGGGCAGCGGCATCAGGCGCAGCTCGACGCCTTCGGCCCAGGCGGCGACGTGCGGTGTGCGTCGCGTGGCCAGATCCTGGGGGAAGGCTTCGGCGACGCCATCGACAACGGTCGCATGGCTCAGCGCCAGCGCATACAGGCCGCGTGCGTAGCTGCGGACACGTCCGTTGTTGAGCGTCGCGATGAGCCCGAGGTTAAGGAGATCGATCGTCAGCGGCTGGCCGTTCAGCTGCAGCACGCGGCCCGATGGCGCGATCGCGATGCCGGGTTCGACCTGCAGGATGTGGGCGGCCTGCAGGCTGATGTCGAGTCCGCGCACGATACCGGCGCCGAAGACCTGACCGAGTTCGAGCATGCGCTCGTCGAGGTAGATCTGGTCGCGGTTGAGATCGGCCGCCTTCAGGAGCTGCCCGTCGAAGTAGTTCGTGCGAGACAGCAGCGGATCGATGCTGGAGATGCGTTCGCCTGCCACGTTCGTCGTGCCCAGCCGGAGTGGAGTAAAGCGGATATTGGCCATGGCGGCTCCTTACGCGCGGATCATCCGGGCGAGCGCGGCGGCATTGAACAGGAAGGGGCGCGCGAGGTTGTCGACCTCGATGCGGCGCGGATTGACGACGAGGCCTGGCTCGGGCGCCGGGGGCGTCAGGCGGATCGCGATCCGTGCGAGCAGCGTGCGTGCGAGCTGCGCGGGATCGGTCAGGAAGGCCTGGCGTGCGACGAGTGACTGGTTGTCGTCGCCGAGCGAATGCAGCAGCCGTGCGCCGAGTTCCAGTTGGGTGCGTGCGGCGCCGGCCGCGGCCACGACCTGCGCGCGTTCGCGCTCGCCGAGCCTCGCCTCGATCTCGGCGTAAGGCCTTATCCGCGCATGGGCGGCGAAGAGGTGCTCTTCGGCGGGGACGTCGTCGGGGCGTTCGGCGACGAGTTCGAAGAGCACGCAGTCCGCGACACGGCTGGGCTGGACCGGGTCGGTGCCGGCGTTGACCTCGCTCGCGAGCACAGGCTGCAGGCCGCTATTGCAGTCCTGATAGCGCATCGTGACCTTGAGCCACAGCAGGTTGTCAGGTTCCGCATAGCCGTCGCGAATCAGCGCGCCCCACAATGCCTCGTCCTCGTGCTGCGCAGTGAGCCAGGCGCCGAGATCGACGCAGTAGGGTTCTGGGACGCTGATCTCGCGGCCGAGGCCGTCGACGCCGACGCCGGGACTCACGACCAGGCGCACGCGCACTTCGTCGGTGTCGTTGCCGGGATCCTCCGCGCGCAGGCTCACGCGAAGACCCGCCACGGTGCCCGCGCCGTGCAGCCAGTAGCCGTGGCGCGTTGCGCGGCGGCGGTGGTAGTCCTGCTCGGCGCGCGTCGCCTCCAGCCCGAGCAACATGCCGGGCTCGTAGCTCACGCGTTTCAGCGCCTCCTCGAACCGCCCGTCACCGGCGAGGCTTGCGTCACAGTTGTCGTCGGGCTCGCTCATGCCCTTCTCCTTGGTTGTCCCTTGGTTGTCCCTTACGGCGCGTCACTGGCGGTCCCGTCGATCGGCACGGCGTGCTCGGGATCGAGGGCGACCGGGTTGTGCAGCAGGTCGCCACGTCCGAGACGGGTGCGGTCGAGCACGACGCGTTCCGGCGGCGGCTGGGTTTCCAGCCAGGTGTCGATGCCGAGCAGTGGCGACAGGCCCAGCACGAAGGGGTGGTCGCTCGTGCGGATCGCCCATTGCACGGTCGCCGGTACGAGGGACGGCATCGCGTCGCGTACGACGGCGGCGAGGTGTTTCGCGGGGCCGTGCAGGATCACGGTCATGCGCCGCGCGGCTTCGTCAAAGAAGCGGTCGACGATGGCGGTCTCTCCGGTGGATTCGGCGACTTCCGGCGCGAAGAGCGCAAGGAATTCGCGCGCCTGGCTGTCAGACAGGATCAGGCTGGCGCCGACGATGCTGTTGCCGGAGAGACCCGTGCCGAGCGTCAGCGGATGGTCGCGGTCGTCCATGTCGATGCCGAGGATCGTCGCCATCGTGCGGCGAAGCCGGAAATGTTCGACCGGAATCACCGCTCCGCGCGCGACCGCGCCATCGGTCAGGATGTCGAGCGCGAGCAGGAACCCGCGGTAGCTGCCGTGCGCCTGCTGCATCGCTCCTTGGGAGGCGAGCCAGCGACGACGGCGCGGCTCCGGCCAGTGGCGTGGCAGCGTCGTTCCGAGCATGCCGGCGAGCCAGGGCAGACGTTCGACTGGCGTCGCGGCCGGGTCGAGCAGGATCTCGGAGACGGCGATGCGGTCTTCGAGCGGGGTCAGCAGGCCCTCGAAACTCGCGAGCAGGCGTTCGCGGAAATCGGCGCCGTTGGCGGAGATCGGCTCGGCACCTTCCTGCGGCAGCGGGCGTTCCTGCTGCTGGAAGTGGTCCGGCAGGTAGTGCGTCTGCCACGAGAAGCGCGGATACCACACGCGCAACGCAAAGATCGCCGGGCTGTGGCGGCCGTCGCCGTGCATCGTGATCCGCAGTCGCAGGTAACGCCCGCGCACCTCGCGCACCGCGCCGTTGCTGCGCTGGATCAGGAGTTCGTACAGGCCCGCGTGGCCCGCATGGTCCTCGCCTGCCGGCGCGCGTCCCGGCGTAAAGGCGAGTTCCGAGACCCGTAACGTGAGTACCGGCTGCGGCTGGGCGATCCACTCGTCGGGCAGATGGTCATGGTCGTCGCCGGCCTGCAAGGCAATGTCGAGGCGGCAGCCGGGCGGGATGCAGGCGTCGAGGCAGATGCGGTCCCACAGCGTATCGGGCATTGCCGAATCGAGGATCTCTGTGAGCGTGACCGTGCCGACGGTCGCGAAATGCGCCTGCGCGAGCCGATACAGGCGAATCGGCCCGTCGGCGGTGAGTGTGCGGGGATGGCCGTCGCGATGACTGACAAAGCGTACTGCAGCGGGAATGGCGGCTTCCGAGCGGCGCGGCCAGCGTTCGGCGACGAGTTCGGCCGCATCTTCGTCCGCGCCGGCGTCCCCTGCCCTTTCCGGTAACGAGATCAGCGCGCAGTCGCGCCGCAGGCCGCGCGACTGCCCCTCTTCGAAGGGCATCAGCAGCAGGTAACGGCCATCGCCCGTGGCGGCGATGTCGGTCGCGAGGGGCAGGCCGTCCGGCAGGCGATGCACCCGAAACCCCTCCTCCGCGCCGGCGGCGAGCGGGCGGCTGAAGACCTGCATGCGCGGCGCGTCGGCCGTACTGTCGGGCCGTTCAGCGAGCACGACGAGACGCTCGGCGTCAGCAGCCAAGCCGATCACCCCGCCGTGCGGCGGCAGTGCAATGTCCCACAGCAGGCGCAGCGGGTCGGGGTTCACCTGCAGCGGTTCGAAGCGTTCGGGGCGACCGACGTAGGGCTGGGGCAGCGGCGCGCCGACGGCGAGTCCCAGACGCGTTTCGCCCAGCAGCCACACGCGGTCCGCGCCCGTCGTCGACTCCACCCAGGCGCGCTGGGCGGCGAAGGTGAGCGTGCAATGCGTCTGCCAGCGGCGGCGCAGATGCACGGCAGTCAGGCCATTCTGCACCCCGCCGTCGGTCCAGGGCAGCGCAACCAGGCCGCTGCCGCCCAGATTCAGGTCCGTAAAGCGGCCCGCGGGCGCGTCGACCGGATCGAGCACCAGCGCCTCGAGGTCCGGCGCGCCGGTCTCGGCGTCGTCGAGCGCGGCGAGCACCGCCTGCCAGGCGGCCGGCGGCCAGGTCAGGGTGCATTCGAAACGCGTACCGTCGTCTGACAGGCGTCCGAGCTGGCCGTGGTCGTCGAGTACGAAGGGGGTGGCCGCGGCGAGCAGTTCGCGCGCGCGGGCGGGCGGCATCGTCGGCAGGCGCGGCGTATCCTGGCGGGTCAGCGTGAAGGCGCGCTGCTCGACGTCCCAGCTGCATTCCCGGCTCGCGTTGCGGAAGTCCGACGCACCGTCGAGGAGCAGGAAGCGAGTGCCGTTGCTGTTCATGGCCGGGGGCGTCAGCACAAATCCGGGATCACCGGAACGGGCACGGCGCGGGTGCCTGCGTCGTCTTCGGGCGGGCGGCCCGGCCCGAAGCCGCGCGGCGGCGGCGGCCGGTCCTCGCCCGGCCGCACGGCGACCGCCATCAGCTCGGGCAACTGGTAGTCCAGCAGTGGCAGTGCCTGCGCACCGGTGAGTTCCAACCAGACGGTCGGGTTCTGCTGCTGGTCCTGGTAGAAAAGGCGCAACGCGTTGACCGCCTCGACGCCCTCGACGCGACCCGCCTGCGTGCGCAGCTCGTTGATCTCGACGGCGCGACCGCGCGGCCAGCCGGCACCGCGCGGGCCGCCCGGTGGCAGCGCCCACAGGTAGCGAAGCAGCGAACGCTCGACGTCCGCATGCACCTGCTGCTCGGTCGCCGGATCGACGACTTCGAGCGACACCGCGACAGCGACCGGCACGAACTGCGGCGACAGCACATAGAGCTCCGTGCCAAGCATGCAGCGGGCCGACAGGTAGTCATACACATCGGCCAGGAGCCCCGCGTTCGGGCGCGGCGCTGCGGCGAGCATTTGCGGCGCGGGCGGCATCACGAACACGGCGACAACACCTGGCACGTTGCGGCGCACGGCCGTCAGGCTCGCCCCGGGGAAGAAGCCGGCGACCGCCTCGGCGCGTGCGACCGGATTGATCGGGTTGTCGCGTGCGAGCACGGCGAAGTCGTCGGCGGTGACGGCGCGGTCGCGGTGGCTCAGGAAGGCCGGGATGCGGCGCGCGGCCTGTTCGAGCGTCTCGCCGTCGACACCGCCGCGCGTCGGCCATTCGTGACGCAGCGCGAGGCGGTCGCTGCGGCCGTGGAGCTCCTTGATACTGTCGGCCGGCAGGTTGCCCGCCGAGCCTCCGCCATACCGATAGAAGGCCGCACGGATACGGGCGTTGGCAGGCGGGCGCTTGCCGCGGATGCCGTCGCCAAAACGCACGCTGCCGCTCGCCGCGTCGACCACGAAAACGGTGTCGTCCGGCCCGCTGCCGGCGAAATGCGCGACCTGCGTCCAAGGCTGAAACTGGCTTAGATGCTCGATATCGACTGCGACGCTCGCCGCGTCGACGTCCGCATGTGCGAGCGGAAAGCTCTGGTCAGGACGGCCGGTGCCGGCGCCGAGCACGATGTCGCGCGCGATGCCCTGCCCGGTCACGTCGACGGCGTTGATGCCGAGGTAGCCCAGGGTCAGCGCCGGCTCGTCGGCGCAGGACAGGCGCAGCCAGAACAGCAGTTGGCCGGGGCGAAGATCCGCGGGCGCTTCCGGTGGCGTCTCCCCCATGCCCGCGAACTGCGGGTCGAGCGCGGTGGCGGCGCGCAGCATCCGCGGGTCGCGCGGCAGGCGCAGGCGTACGACACCGGTGCGGCGCCCGCCCGCCGAGCTGTCGGCAACCACTTCGAGCGGCAGGTACCGCACGTCTTGTGGCGCCGTGTCGGGCTCGGGCCACCACGCGAGCTCCCAGTCGAGCTTGCGCGGCCGCAGGCCGGTCGCTAGCAGGCCTTCGAGCTCGGTCAGCGGTGCCACGCCCACGTTCAGCACGACGCCAGCAAGGTCGCGGCGCACGAGATCGGCCTGGGCGACGAACGCGGGCTTCGCAAGGCACAGTGCGAGGTGGAAGGCCCCGTCGAGCGCGGCAGCGGTGGTCAGCGCGTCATGGCCGGGCACCAGCGTCACCGGCCGGAACGCTGCCGGCTCGACGCCGTACTGCGCTTGCAACTGCGCGAGCGTGATGCCCTCCGCGGCCAGCGCGGCCTCGTCCATCGTGCGCTTCACGACGATGCGCAGTGAAAGCGGCGTCGGCTGGACCTCGCCGGCCGTGGTGAAGCTTGTCGTGCCAGCCTTCAGCAGCGATTCGGTCGCGATCAGCGGCGGCAACGCACGGCCCGTTGCGTCGATGCTGACAATACCCGAGGCGGGCCGTGCCGGGCGCAGCGGAATCTGCAGCAGGTTCAGGAAGGCGAGACGCTGGCGGTCCGGGATCTGGTTCGCGCGGTAGATGATGGTCTCGGTGAGCCACGCGAAGAGATCGACCAGCGCGTGCACCGGGTCTCCGGGGGCGAGCGGTGCCATCTCCGGCACGTGCCGTGCGAGGCGCGCCTGCAGTTCGTTGACGAGTTCGTCGAAACGACGGTCATCGAGGTCCGGAACGGGAAACTGGCTGAAAAGCGTATCGGGCAGCGACATCTTTCAGACTCCCTCAGCCAAGGTCCAGTGCCAGTTCGATCGAGTCCTGCCGGCCGTCGGCGAGCAGCCGGTAGCGCACCGACAGGTTCACGTGGGACAGCCGTTCGCGGTCGGCCACGACGCGCACCTCCTCGATCGTCACGCGCGGCTCCCATCGCGTCAGCGCCCGCAGTGCCGCGTCGGCAATCAATGCGCGCGTCGTCTCGTTGTTGGGGTGGTGGATGAAATTGCGGATGCCGGCGCCGAACTCGGGGCGCATCAAGCGCTCGCCGGGGCGCGTCAGCAGGATGTTGAGCATCACCTCGCGCACGCTCGAATTGCCGCGCCGCCACGCGGGGCGCCCGTCCCCGCCGAGGCCGGGCAGCAGCGGGAAGCTCGTCAGCAGCGATTCCGGTATTGCCATGGTCTATTTCCCTTTCAGCGCCTTCAGGCACAGCCGCGGCAGCGCGAGAAAGACCCACGGCAGCCAGCCGAGAAAGAGGTTCAGCATGTTGATCACGACCATCAGCATCAACATCGCGCACAACGTGATCGCCGGCAGGCTGAAGCTGAAGCTCCAGCACGCGCCCGAGCGGTTGCCGGGACCGTCGCCCTTCATATCGATGCCGGGTGCGATCTTGCGCAGCACGTCGGCAAGCGACTTCGGTGCAAGCATCGCCACACCGCGTGCCGCGCCGCGTTTGAAATCGTCGAGTGAAGGCAGCACGACGGTGGTCGGGCGCTGCGCGTCCGGGTCGAGCGGCGAGGCGACGCGGAACACGCGGCTCGGCGGCCCCCACGTGACGCGCTCGCAGCCACAGTCGTCCTCCCAGCGCACGAAAGGCATGGCCACGAAGCGGTCGCCATCGGTCTGGCCGTAGCGCGGCAGAGGCAGGCCGTCATCGAAGCGCACCTGTGCGCGCGCCGTGCGCAGCACCACAAGGCTGCGCAAGTCCGCGGCCTGCTGCTCGCCGATGAAGAGGCGGTCGACGCGCGAACCGCCTTTGCCGTCAGGCAAGGCCACCGTGCCGGCGACCGCTTCGCGCCGCACGATGCGCGCAAAGAGCTCGACCAGCGCCGGCGTGCTGTGCGTGATCCAGTCGAGCACGGTCTCGCCAAACACCGGCACGAGCTGAGGCAGGGCTTCGTCATCCACGATGCGCCATTCGAGCGTATGGAAGCGCAACTGGCCGAGCAGCGTGCGCAGGCCCGTGTTGTCGGCGTCGCCAGCCTCGTTGACGCGAAATTGCGCAACCAGCGTCTGCAGCAGCTCGACGAACCCCACCGTCGCGATCCCGTTCGCTGTAACCAGGCCGTCCGCGTCTGCCCACGCCCGCGCGTCGCGGCTACCCAGCGGCCACGCGTGTTCAAGGCCGAAATCCGCCACTTCGGCGCCGTTCGCCTGCGGCAAGGGCGCGCCCGGCACCTCCCGGGCGCTGCCACCGAACGGCAGATAGCCCCACAGCAGCGTGCGGTTGCGCTCCGCCCCGCTCGCGTCGCGCACGCGAACCAGCAGCGGGCGCATCGGCACGACTTCCTCGCCCGAATACGGCGGCTCGGGAAAGCGCTGCGGCAAAAGCCCCCGCGCGGTGAGACGCCGCACGTCGTCGGGGTCGTGCCCGGGAATGTTCCCTTCGCACCAGCCGATCGGCTGGCCGCCGGCAATCATCCAGCGCTGGGGCGTTCCGTCGGCAGGCACGCGGCGCACCACAAGCCCCGCCGAGCGGATCTTCTTCGGATCGAAAGCCGTAGCGCCTGGCACGGCGCACTGCACTTCGCAGCACGCGAGGTAGAAGCTGCGGTGCATCGGCAGACGCAGCGCCGGTTCGTTCGTGAAGCGGCCGAAGCGATCGTCGCGGTACCAGGGCTGCGCGGCCGTTCCGACTAGGCGTCCAGCCTGCGCGTCGTTCAGGAAGCGCGCGACGAAGTCCTCATCGAAGTATTGGTGCAGCGTCAGGCCGTCACCGTCGCCGGCGAAGTACGGCGCCACGAGGCGCGGCACGTGGGCGCCCTTCGTGCCGACCGGGTCGATCAAAAGCCGCGCGCGCTGCGGCGTTTCGGCGAGCAGCGCGGTCGGGAGCGTCACCATATGTTCCCGACCCCCGGCGTATAGCTCGACGACACGACCGAGCTGCTGATCAGCGTGTCGCACTGCACGACCCCGGAAAACCTGCTCATCGCAGCCTCGACCTTGACCATCGCGGCGGACACCGATACCTGCGACGCCTCGATCTTCACTTCGCCGCTGGTCGTCACCTTGATGCTGCCCGGGGACATCTCGACTTTCTCCCCGCCCTCCTCGATCGTAATCCTGCCGCCACCCTGGTCGGTGATCGTCAGGCTGTTGCCCGCCGGTGTCTCGAGCTTTACTTTCGGTTCGTTATCGTCGAGCAGCACCTTGATGCCGACGGGGCTTTGCACGAAGTAGCGCTCCTCCACGGGGCGCCCGTCCGCCGGCTGGCTGTCGCTGCCGCTCCATACCGCGCCCAACACGATCGGCAAATCGGGGCTGATGAAGGCGACGACAACCTGTTCGCCTTGCCGCGGCAGCAGGCTCACGCCGTAACCGCTGCCGGCGCTCGGCACCATCACCGCCGCCCAGGTCTCAAGGCCGGTCGCGGGCAGGCGCAGCTTCACGCGGCCGCGATTGCCCGGATCGGCGTTGTCGAGCACGACGCCGAGATGCAATTCCTGGAGGGGGCCTGGGCTGTGGCGTCCGCTCATGGATTCCAGTCCGGCCGTTCCACGCGCAGCCGCGTTTGCAGCCCCTGCGCATTGTCGAAGTGATGCCAGCAATCGGCGACGCGGTAGCGCCCGGCGAGCCGCGGCGACACACCGGCGAGCTCGACCTCGCGCCCGGCGCCGAGCCTGGGCGTGCCGGTGCAGACGATTTCACCGTGCAGGAAGCGCTGCGCATTGAGCTGGAAGGCCCCTCTCGCCAACGATTCGGCCTCGGCCTGCGTGCGCGCAAAGGGGTGCGGGCGCGGCGAGCGGCCGTCCCAGCCTAGCTCGGCGAGCGTCGCGGCGGCAGTGCGCCCGGCCGGCGACGGCGCGAGCGCCGAGTGGCTGCCGCTGGCTGAACTGTCCGCATCGAGGTTGTAGCCGGCGGAAAGCGCTTCGCGCGGCTGACGGTTCAGGTCCGCGACGATACGGATGCGCAGGGCGTTGGCGGCGGGGTCGAGACGCACCGGGTTCGCGTCGGTCTCCTCCGGGCGAGCACGCAGCCGTCCATCCTGCATGCGCAGCGGAATCGCGTGCGGGCCCAACACGCGCAACAGGAAGGCGAGATGGCTCTCGTTGTGCTGCAGCCAGGTCGCCATCCCCGCCTCGACGTTCACGTCGGCCTGCAGTCCTGCACTGCCGGCAATGTCACGCACCACATCAGCGAGCCCCTTGTCCGCGAACACGCGGCTCGCGCGGCTGCGGGCAAGCTTGTGCAGCGCGTCCTCGGCGAGGATGACGAGCTGTGGCGCGCCATCGCCATAGCGCTCCTCGAAGGCCGTGACGTCGCCTGCGAACACCGCGTTGTCGGCGCTTTCGCCAAGGCGGATCTCGATCCGGCTCCCCAGGCGAAGGGCCTGAAAGGCGAAGTCCGGCTGCCCGCCACCGCCCTCACCCGGATGCCAGTTGATCACACGCAATTCCGCACTCGCCATGCCATTGGCCGGCAGATGCACGGACAGCGCGGCAGCCGCCTCGCCGAGCGCCGCATTGTCGCTGCCATCGACCCGCACGCGCGGACGGACGCTGACGAGATTGAGGTCAGTCGATGGCAAGACGCGCCTCCCGCTCACGGGTTACGGAGAGCAGATCGAGCAGGGTTTCACCAGGCTTCCCTTCGGGCGGGCGCGGCTCGGCGCCGGCGGTCTGTGCGGGGTTCGGCTCGGGCCGGACTTCGGCGACAATTTCGTCGATCAGGATGGTCATTGGAAGTCTCCGATCCGGATCATCACGCCGATGGCCGGTGTGAAGCGCGGATTGTCGAGGCGGTTAAGGTCGGCCACCGTGCGCCATTGGCGCGGATCCTGGCCGACCGCCTGGGTCGCGGTCGCCGCGCTCTGGCCTTCGCCGCCAGGCGCGAAGCTCGGGCGCGCGCGCTCGGCGGCCTGCACCGAGGGGTCCAGCGCAAACTGGTAGCGGTCTTCCTTGAAGGTCAGCGCGAGCGTCGCGCGCAGCGGAATGCCTTCGGGCGCGAAGAAGTCGAGCGTTTCGGAGTAGCTCGACAGCATGCCCGTGAACTGGAAGCTGCCCCACTGGAAGCGGCAGCGCTTGGGCGCCTTCGGGCGATTCGATTCGGCGTCCTGCGGCTTCATGAAGCCTT
Source organism: Cupriavidus consociatus (assembly GCF_017814975.1). Lineage (GTDB taxonomy): Bacteria > Pseudomonadota > Gammaproteobacteria > Burkholderiales > Burkholderiaceae > Cupriavidus > Cupriavidus consociatus. Next base: position 173,329 of record NZ_JAGIQA010000015.1, on the reverse strand, counting down.
CGGCGATGCGCTTCGTGAGCGTGCGCACGTCGGTGTTCGCGGCCATCGTCTCGCGGTCCGTGCGGATATCGGAGCCCAGCTGCGCCGCGATACTGGTGTCGAAGACGAGCTCCACCGCCAACGTTGATTCGCTCTTGTCGACATATTGCGCCGCCGCCCCACTCTGCCCGCTCCCCCCGCGGTTGTCGGCCTTCAGCGTGTTCGACAGCGTCACGCGCAGCGTCGCGGGGTTGAACTGCACATCGATGTGCTTCGACTCGTCGGTCTCGACCTGGTCGCCGTTCATCGGGATCAACTTCGCGCGGGCAATTTGCATGGCGGGCATCGTCTGTCTCCCTAGCCGCGTTCCAGTTCCAGCCCTTCATGCACGAGCTGCAGCTCCTCGATCGCGACCTGGCTCGCGGTCGACGAGAGGTCCGGTCCCTTGAACTTGGTTGGCAGCGCGTTCGTGATCCGCCAGCGCAGCAGCGGCTGATCGGGCTTTTCGGGGTGGCAGACCTCGATCAGGCCAGACACGCGCAGTGCGTAGTTCGACTGGCGCGTGCACATGTCGAACCAGTTCCACAGGTCCGCGAGCTCCGTGATGCCGCGTTTCAGGATAATCGGCGCGAAGGTCGCCGGCCCCGACAACTGCACCTCACCCCAGTTGCGCCCACCCTCCTTCAGGGCCTTCGGCGCCATTGTCGTCTCCAGCCCCGATACTTCGCTGAAGGCGCCGCGGCACAGCAACCCACCGCCTTCGCCGTCGTACAGCGCGACGCGGAAGCGGAAGGGGATGAACTCGCGCGGGGAATCGGCGTAATCAGCCATCGACAGCCTCGATGCGGGTGTCCGCCACGGCGGCGTGGCGATCGTGCAGGAATGTGATGCGCAGCCGGTCGATCGGATAGGCCGGCGCGATCTCGATCTCGAAGGCGAGCGTCGATTCGCCCGGTGGCAACTTGTGGATGCGGTACGCCTCCTCGGCACGGGCCCCGCGCAGCGCCCCCGCGTCGTGCAGCCGCCCGAAAAAGGCACGCAACGCGAGTTCCGGGCGTGGATCGCCCGGATCGACGTCGAAGACGAGTTGCTCGCCCAACGCCTGCAGCTCGCGCCGGATCCAGCCCATGAAGCGCATCACCTCGGCCGAGCGCCAATGGTCCTGCGCGCGGCTCCTGGCGCCCATGCGGTGAAGGTCCGCCGCCGGCAGGCAGGGAGCGGCGAGCGCCTCGTCATCCACCTGCAGCTTTCCGGCGCGCACCAGCAGCACCGTGACGCCCGGCGATTCACGCAGGCTCGTGGCCTGCTGCTGCGTCACCGGCGGCCACGGCAACTGCGCGCCCCGCAAGGGCCGTCCGGCGATCGAGCGCCATGTGCCGTGGCGCTGCGACACGCGGGCTTGCACGCCGGCGATGAGCCCGCAGGGCGACGCGAGCGTCTGTTCCGCGCCACGCAGGTAAGGCCATACGAACTGCAGGTGTCGCAGTTTGCCGGCGAGTTCGCTATGCGGCGTCACGGCCGCGCCGCCCTCGGCCTCGCTGCCGGCTTCGCCTGCGATACTGGCAAGGTGGTCGAGGAAGTCGCGCGCGGGCGCGGGCAGTTCGTCCCTCGGCTGCAGGTCGAAAGGCAGCGCCAGCAGGCACTGCATGTCCGGGCGCAACCGTGCGAGGGTGCGCGCGATCGGGGGCACGATATCGACCGGCGCAAGCCTGTCGTCGTCAGGCGGGACTTCGTTCGAACGGGGCCGCTCACGGTGCGTGTCGTCGATCTCGGTGCCGCAGGGCAGGAACACCGGCTCCGGGTTCGGCAGCCGCACGCGCGGGACGTCGGGCAGCGCGGCTGGCACCAGCAGCCGTTCGAGATCCGGCAGCGCGATGATGCCGGCGCGGGCGATCAGGAGCGCGCGCTCGAAGGCACCCAGCGCCGACGTGTCGATGAGGTCCGCGTAGGGTCCCGGCAGGAAGGCGCGCATGCCACCGGATTCAGGCACGCGGATGATCCACAGCGTGCGCGTTTCGCGGGAATCGGTCTCGGCGCCGGAGAAAAAATCCTGCACCGCCCCCGGCAGCCACGCGGCGCGGCCGGCCAGGGCGCTGCGGTAGCCACAGTCGGTGTCGAAGGCCTGCGGGAACAGCGCCTGGAAGTACCCCAGCGAGCGGATCGGGATCGGCAGGCGGTAGAGCGCAAGCAACGCGCCATCGCCCGGCTCGGACTCTTTCTCGCCCTCGTCGAGCGTCCGCAGCCGCTCGGCTTCCGCGGTGAAACCGAGTGCTGCAATCTCGGCGAGCGCCGCAACATCGCGCGCAAGCCGCTTCCACTCGGCACTGCCGTCCACCGACGGGCAATGGCCGATCATCACGACCTCGACCGGCGCCCGCCGCCGCTGCGCGGGACGAGCGTCGAGTTCGATGCGCTTGTCGGCGATCAGCACGTGCCTACTCCTGCTCAATCGTCTCGACCGAGAGCACCAGCTCTTCGATCGCGACGTCGCCGCCGCCCTTCGCGGTCAGTGTCGGTCCTGTCCACTTGATCGGCATTGCGCCGCGCAACTTCCAGCTCACCACAGTATCGGTGCGGTCCTCCGACTGCAGCTTCACGACGATGTCACGCTTGGCTTCCGAGATCTTGCCGGTGCGGCCCTTCTCCAGCCACTCGTAGAGGTTCTGCGCGCCGATCACGCCGCGCTTCAGTGTCACGTCGCCCGCCTTGTGGATGCCCGGCACCTTGCGCACATAGTTCACGCGGTCGTTGCCGGCGCGGTACTCGGCGACCGTGACCTCGGCGTTCAGCCCCGACACCTCGGAAAAGCCCGCCTGCACCTCGCTGCCCTGCCCGGGTTCAAGATCGACCAGGAAGTTGAACGCCGAATACGGAGTTTCGCGAAAAACGGCCATGACTGTCTCTCCTTGACTCAGGCGTCGGCGGTCTTCTGGCCGATGCGGAAGATCACGAATTCGGCGGGCTTCAGCGCCGCGACACCGACAATGCACACCATCCGGCCGTTGTCGATGTCGTTCTGCGTCATCGTCGAGCGGTCGCAGCGCACGAAATAGGCTTCCTTCGGCGTGCCGCCCAGCAGCCGCCGGTTGCGCCATTCATTGAACAGGAAGTCCTCGACTGAGCTGCGGATGTTGGCCCACAGCGCTTCGCCATTCGGCTCGAATACCGCCCACTGCGTCGACTTCTCGATCGAGCGCTCGAGGTACAGGAAGTAGCGCCGTACATTCACGTACTTCCACTCCGGATCGCTCGAAAGCGTCCGCCCGCCCCACACGCGATGACCACGACCCGCGAAGGAGCGCAGGCAATTGATGCCATTGGGGTTCAGCAGCTCTTGCTGGAACGCATTGATCTGCTGCTCGAAGCGCAGCGCTCCCATCACGATCTCGTTAGCAGGCGCCTTGTGCACGCCACGATCTACGTCGGTGCGCGCATACACTCCGGCGATAAAGCCCGCCGGCGGCACCGAAATCTGGCGTCGCACCCCGGTCGGGTCCGGAATCACCACCCACGGGTGGTACAGCGCGAGCCGCGAATCGTCGAACTGGCCGGCGAAGGCGCGCAGCTCGCCGATGCTCTGGCCCAGGCGCGAATCCACGACGCCAACGCGGTAGCGCATGCGCCGGCAATGCTTCTGCACCTCCAGCACGACCGCAGTGTGCACGTCCTCGTCGGCTTCAGCAGCGGCCGGCGTTATCACGATCGACACGTCCTCGACGCCTTCGAGCGCCTTCAGGCCTGTGCTGCCCTTGACCTCGTCGGTCTCGCCGGCATAGTCGGCGGCGGTGAGTTCGGCGCCGTCGGCGCCACCCGTCAGCGCTATCAGGTAGCGCGGCTCGTCGAGCGATGCTGCACCCGGATTCAGCGCCGCCGTATCGCACATGGCGATCAGCGCGGTCTGGATCTCGTCGCCCGTGGCATCCTCGTCGACGACGCAGGCGATCGGCGAACTCAGCGCCTCGGCGCGCCGGTCGGGATTCGCCGGCAGGTTGGCCGCAAGGCTCGACGTGCCGGTCGGCGCCGTCGTGATACCGGCGTAGGTCCGGATCACCTCCCCGTCCTTGCCGCCGTTACGCACGTCAATGTCGAAAGTGCGCAGCACGATGATCGAGCGGGCCGCACCGGGCTCGGCAGCCAATGCCGCGAGCGGCAGCGTGATGGGATTGGCCACGCCGGGATTGAGCGTCGTGTTTCCAGTCACCGTGAAGGTCTCGCCGGACGCATCGAGGGTCCCGCGCAACACCTTGAGGTCCCCCCAGTCGGCACCGCCCGTGTAAGCGGTGAGGTGGGTGGGCTCGGAGAGCTGCAGTTCGGCCGAGGTGCCCGCCGCGAGCGCGCCGGAGGACGGCTGGCGTACGAAGACGCGCGTGAGCCTGGCATCGGCGGGCAGTTGGGCCGGGATCAGCGCGGTCAACTCGCTCGCCGCGACGGGCGCCGGATTGGCCGGATCTGCCATCGACGTGATCTCGGCGCCATCGCCCTGGATCGCGAGATTGGCCCCGTCGAGCCTGACGACCGCCTTCACGTCGATGGGGAAGGCAGCGTCGGCGATTGCGCCGGTTGCCTTCGCCGCGAGTGTCACCCCTGTCGCTTCGAGGAAGAAGAGTCCGGTGCCCGTGGCCGATTTCGGCGATTCGCTACGCAGCAGGTTCTCGCTGTCGCGCCAGTGCAGTTCCAGCGTGTAGTCCCCGATCTTGCCTGGAAAGCGGCTGAAGAACTGCACGGTGTTACCGGCGTCGGACTTCGACGCCGTGTTCGGCCACTTGCCTTCGTCGTCCGGCCCGATGCCGTTCACGCCGGCCACCACGCGCGCGACGAAGAGTTGCTTGCCGCCATTGTCGAAGAAGGCACGCGCTGCGTGGGCCGTATGGTTGAGCACTGCGCCACCGTCCTTGCCGATGTTGATATCCGCGGCGTCGCCGAAAATGCGTTCGAATTCGGCATAGCTCGTCATTACCTCCGGCACGCCGCGCAGTGGCCCCGTGCGGGTCGGACCCACCAACGCCGCGACGCTGGTCCCGACGCCTTCGATGGACTTGCTGCGGAAACTCGTCTCCTCTACAAAGACGCCTGGTGCGAGGTACTCCGGCATATCGGCCTCCTTCGGGGCTGCGTGCGGCTGTCTAGGGTCTCAGGGAAATTGCAGGACGAGGGCATCCCGTCCCGGGCTGGCAAGGGTGACGATGCGCCCCGGCGCAATATCCACTGCGAGTTCGGTCTTGAAGGGGGCACCACCGGTCGTGCGCACGAGCGCCTGCGGCAACGCGTCCGGGTCGGTGCCGTCGGGCGCGGCGCGCACCGACAGCACGGCAGGATAGACGTCGGCTGGTGCGTCCTTGGTCAGGGCCGGGAGGCGCTCAAGCGACAGGCGGAACTCCCCGTGGGCGTCGCTCTGTGCAACGAAATCGAAGGGGTCGGCGAGCGGCGGCGTCACGCGCAGCGCGAGCAGCGCCCACGGCAGCGGCGTGCCGTCGTCGAGCGTGGCGCGTCCGATGAGCCCGCCGGCGCGGCCGAAGCGCGTGCCGTGCGGCGAGCGGAACATACGCAAGCGTTGGCCGGCACACTGTCCAGCATTGAGCGCAAAACGCCGCGGCAGAAAGCGCCCCGCCGGATCACGCACTTCGCCGGCGATGGGAAACATCGCCTCGGCAGGCGGCACGAGGTCCGCGGGCACCGCCTCACCGGCGACGACCCGTCGCAGTCCGGCGGGTATGCGGCGCCAGAGCGCGGTACCGGAAGTCTTGTGGATCAGTTCGAGATCGCGGGGCGCCTGCGACAGGCGAATCTCCAGCGTCTGCGCCGGGACCACGCGTCGTGCGCTTCCCTGGGCGCCACTCGCGTCGAGCCATTCGATGAAATCGCTTGCGTGCAACACAAGGGTCTCGAAGATCATTGGTGCGCGCCCCCATGTTCACCGGCAGGGAACACCAGCGTGCGCACCGGAGGACCCTCGTCCTGGTTCACGTCGGGCGCGAGGCGCACCGTCTTGACGAGGTAGGGTGCCGACAGCCGGTAGTCGCCCGGCAAGCTGTCCCAGAGGCGCATCAGGTCCTCGGTGCTCATTTCCTCGGGCAGCACCTGGACACCGTCGTCACCCCATTCGGGGTCGGCGAGGCTCAGGTCGGCGCTCGCGAGCGGGAAGCCGCCGCCGAGGATCTGGATCGCGGTCGAGAGATAGCTGATTTCCTGTTCCGTGTGCGTGCACCATGCAATCAGGAGCAGGTGCAGATTCACCGGTAGTTCGGGACGGGGCAGGCGATGGCCGGGTGCAGGCGGCAGATGCCGGTTGCGGCTGAAGGGGTCCACCGAGACGCGGTGCAGGTAGATGCCGAGGGTGTCGGTATTGTTCTGGGGAACACCGGCCAGCGCCTGCGAGCCGAGAATCTCGACCTTTGGATTGCCGCCCAGCCGCGCCGCCATGCGAATCGACAAGCGTTCGCGCAGGGCTTGCAATACTCCGAGGACCCCCAGATGCGACGCCACCGTTCCCCTCCCCTTTAAGCCTGAGCTTGCGAGACAGCGTTGCGACGTCCTTCCCCATTCACAGATCGACGACAGTAATCGGGGGCTTTTAAATCATTACTTAGTTCCGCGATCCGTTCAGCCGCGCTTAGGCGCGTGTGGCGGTAAGGTGCCATGACGGGCCGCGCAACAAGTGCAGCGTAGAGGAGAGCATCCAAAGTGCAAATGCGCACAATTTAATGCTGGTCTGCGCAACCCTTACTTGACGATTCTCCTTGGCACTGGGTTGAGCCGAGTTCTGAAGGCGTGTCAGGAGGAGGCAGTGGGACTGGCGCGGCGAACCGCGCCGGTCCCGCTCCTTGAATGGGCACGCTAACCGTAGCTGATCGCGTCCACCGAACAGCTGGACTGATTGGATTGGTAGCTGTTGGCGCGCACCTGCCATTGGCCGCCGCGTTGCGCTTGCAGCCATTGCTCGATGGCGGTGATCAGGGTGGCGTCATGGACATGCTTGTCCTGGCGCCAGCAGACTTTCACCTCGGTGCCGTTGGTGGTTTCGGTGAATTTTTCCTGGCAGTACTTTGGCATGGCTTACTCCTTGAGTTGAGTATCGATCGACGCAGTTGTTCCGACTGAAATGGTCAAGTTCTGGCGATACGTTCAGACTGTGTAGTAGTCACGCCATGCCGCGACCAGTTGGGTGCGGATCTGCTCGGGCAACTGGTCGTTGTTGAACGTAGGCGGCTTCCTGCTGCCGTAGTAGTAGGCGGTGCGGTCATTCGTCGCCATGTGGTCGCGTGCGGAATTGTCGATGCTGCGGCTCATGTGGATGTCGGGGAAGACGGGATTTTCATAGTAGACCCAGGTACCACCATTGTTGGGGTCGACATAGCCGCTCACTTTCCAATCGTCCATCATTGCAGTTCTCCTAGACGTGCTACTGCGGTTTGTGCGTCGGCGGTGCTGACTCGCCATTGACGCTGCGAACCGGCTTGCTGATGACACCAAGCAACACCGGGGTATTCGAATCGCTGGCATCGAAGCGCACCTCCATTCCCGTGCATCCGCTGCAGGCAAGCGCGGCGGCCATGGCCGGCTCGCGCCGCACGGTGAAAGGCCCGATGCTTGCCACCGACGCGGCCAGCTCCTTCGCCAGTTGGCCACTGGCTGCCCGCAACGACAGGCGCGGCCGGTAGCCGATAACCGCGCGCGCCGGGAGCAGGCCGAGCGCGCCACCCATACCGAAGAAATCTGGCGCGCCGGCCGGCAGCGTTGCGTGCCCGCCTTCGAGCAACCCGGCGTCGAACCAATCGCCGGGCTGTATGGGGAAGACGCCGAAACCGGCCAGGGTCAGGGTCAGACCTTCGACCACCCCGCTGGCCGTGGCGCGCTGCAGCGCAGGCGGCTCCGCAACCGCTGCGCTGGCATTGGGCATGCGCAGTCCGAGAAATGCCGGCCAGCCAGCCCCGGCAAAGGGTTCCGGTGTCGGCGCTACGGCCGGCGCGGCAGACGCTTCCAATGTCGCTGGCAGGCTCCGCGGACCGGCCAGCATGGCAGGCGAAGGCAAGCTCAGCGACAACGCCGGCGGCAGATCTGCCGGCGAGCTGCGCCAGGCGCCCAGGCCGGTGGCCCAGCCGTCCAGCGAGTACCGCGGACAGCAAAACTCGGTGCTGCCCGCATACAGGCTGGCGGCCATGTTCAGTTCGCTGGCCTGCGGCAGGGACGCGAGCAGGCAGCGATTCATTGCCGCGCCCAGCGCCGGTGCCCGGCCGTCCAGCGTGGCGGCCACGGCATCATGAGCGTCCAGCAGTCCGGCGCGCTCGCCATCCTGCGTGGCAACGCCGGCGACAGCGCTGCTGGCGCCATTGCGGCCAGCAATGCCGGAGATCGGCAGCTGCAGCGATTGCAGCAATCGCCGGTACCGGGCCAGATCCGTGCTCAAGGCGTTGCCAGGCGTTGCAGGCCGCAACGGTCCACGCTGCGTCCCTGATGTGGCCGCAGCCTCCACCAGATAGCTCAGACATAGCCAGTAAGCCGTGAACAGGCCGCTGCGAGATGCGTAAGCACCCGTGCTGGGGGGGATGCCATCGCCGAGCTGGAAGATACTCCAGTTGACGACCGCGGGCTGCGCATCACCGAGCCCGCTGAAAGACGTAACAGCGGCGGGCGAGAACAATTCCGGGGCGGCTGTGCCTGCATGGCTTGCGATCGCATCGGCGTAGAGGCGCCACAGCGCTTGATCGGACAGCATGAGATCTCCAGCGGGCAGACTGTTGTCGACTGCGGCCGAGGCGGATGCGCAACGGTGTCGGACGTGGCGCCCCGCACTCGTGTGCGGGGCGCCACACGCGCATCAGCCGCCCAGCTTCTGGCTCACTACGCCGAGCAGGATGGGAATGGTGCTGCTGACCGGCCCGATCGTGACGGTAGCCGAAGCATCATCCCACTTGATGTCCTGCTTGGTGCCGTTGGTCGATACCGTGGCCGAGCCGATGCGGAACGGGCCGATGCCGATCGAGGCCGTCGCTTGCGCCTGCCAGCTGTTCTTGACATTGCTGTAGTCGCTTGCCGACATTGTTAGCTTCACGGTCGGCTGAAAGCCGACAATGATTTGCGTCGGCACCCGGGCCAACGCACCGCTGTCGCCGAAGAAGTCCGGCGCGCCGGACTTGAGTCGGTTGTGATAGGTGGCAACCAGCCCGCCGTTGTCCCACCACAGTCCGGGGTTAATCGGAAAGGTGCCAAAGCCGGTAAAGTCAACCGCCAGGCTGAAGTCGGAGCTGCTGGTGTTGATGCTGGTTTTCTGCCCGCTGGCCGAACCGCTGCCGAAGAAGGAGAAAAAGTCGCCGAACAGGCTGGCATCCACCGACGTGCTCCAGCCGAACTCGTCGAAGTCATAGCTGCCGGAACCAGAGCTGATCGAGATCGAGGCGCCCGCGTTGTTCTTGCCTGCCACACTGGCCTGCTGCCACTCGGCATACTTGGCGCTAAATGCCTGCAGTGAATAGGACGGCGCGAAGGCGGAGAACAGGTTGTTTGGCGGGACCGGATTGGTGCCGCCGATCACCACCGGCTGGCTGCCGGCGGGGGCCACACTGCCCATCTTGACTGGCATGTTGTAGGGATTCTGCGTGGCCATGTTCTGCGCGCCGTTGATGCCAACCTTTGCGCGCGCCTGCTGCACGACGCTGTAGCCGGGCCCGTAGGCCTTGATCATGATCTCGTCGTAGGCGCCGGATGCGCCAATCAGCGCATTATTGGCATTCAGATAGCTCGGGTAGTTCTGCTGTACCCAGGCCTGGAACGGTGGAGGATTCGGATTGACGTTCTTGTAGGCGCCATAGGCGTTGTAAGCCGCCACCTGGACATTATTGAAATTGGTCTGGGCGTCGTTGAGCGCGGCCGCCGCCTGGTTCACCTGGCTTTCCAGGTTGGGATTGACCATTGCCCCCAGGTCCACCCAGTCGAGGAAGGTCGCATAGGCGGCAAGCAGCCCGCCGGCGGAGGAATAGGCAGGACTGGCGGCGGGAATGACATCGCCGATGCCATACACGTAGTAGTTGATGATGCCGGGGTCGCCGTTGCCGAGGTCGACATTCAGCGTCGTCGAGCCAGCGCTGAATTGCTGCTGGTCGGTGATCCCGCTCGGGAACGCCTGCGCCTGCACGGCGCCCATCCACTTCTTCCACAGATCCAGGGTATCGACATTTGCCATTTCTCTGCTCCAGTTGGCTTGGCGAAAACGGACGGAAGCAGCAGAAGTGCCGGCATCGTCCACTGACGCGCCGTGCCGCCATCTCGCTTGCACCGCCCGTCTGGATTCCATGGTCGGCGATCATGTGTGCCGGCGAACTGTGCCGAAGACTGATTTTCCCCTTCAGAGAAACTGATTTGTGCATCGGCACTCGCCGCATATGGCAGGCGTTGGCGCCGTTCAGAACAGCCCTTCGTCAATGGCATAGCGGGTCAGCTGCGCAATACCCTTTACCTGGAGCTTCCCCATGATGTGCTCGCGATGCGTGCCGACAGTCTTGGTGCTGATGTGCAGCTGCTCCGCGATCTCTCTGGTTGAGTGGCCCTCCACCAACAGCTGCAGAATCTGACGCTCGCGCGCGCTGAGCGTGGCGCCCGGCGCCGGCGTGCCATGACTTCGTGCCGAGCGCAAGCTGGCCAACATGGCGGTGGCCACCTCGGCGCTCAGGTAGGAACGTCCGCTAGCCACGGTGCGAATGGCTTTGCCCAATTCATCGAACGCGCAGTCCTTGAGCAGGTAGCCCAGAGCGCCCGCATCCAGCGCGGCGGCGATCATGCGCTGCTCGCCGTGCGCCGATACGCATAGCACGCGCACCGACGGTGACATCGGCAGGATGCGGCTAATCGCATCGATGCCATTAAGCGCCGGCATCCCGAGGTCGAGCGCGACCACGTCCGGGCGCAAGCGGTCGGTCAGCCGCAGCGCTTCTAAGCCGTCGGCGGCTTGCCCGACGACTTCCATGTCGCTCTCCTTGCCCAGCAAGGCCGCCAGTCCCTCGCGGAACAACCTGTGGTCGTCCGCCAGCAATACACGGATGCGAGGCATTTTCAACCCCGCGGACGGGACGCGCGCGCACTGCCGCCAGTGTCGCCGTAGGACAGGCCCAGGCGCGTGGCGGGGCTGCGCCGGCCTTGCGGCAGCGGTAGCACAATGCGGACTTGTGTACCGCTGCCTGGGGCAGAATTCACCTCCAGCCATCCCCCCAATGCCGCCAGCTGGGCCGCGCAACTGGACAGACCGAAGCCGCCCGCAGCGCTGCCGGACGGCGCGCAGAGCCGGGGATCGAAGCCGCGGCCGTCGTCGCTCACGGTGACATGGACATGGCCGTGACCGCAGGCACAGCGCAACCAGACCTGTTTGGCGCCGCTGTGCCGGCGCACATTGGCAAGCAATTCGTTCGCTACGCGCAGCACCACAGCCGTAGTGGTCGGGTCGAGCGGCACCGGCGGGCTGTGCAGTTCCAGATGCGTCAGCAGCGCATCCTGCCGCCCTGACTGCAAGCGTGCTGCGAGACCGCGCAGGGCATCGTCCAGGCGCCCCTGCACCAACAATCCGACGCCGAGGTCCCGGGTGACAGCGCGTATCGTACCAACCGCATCGTCGACCAGCGAGCGCGTTTCGTCGATCAGAGCCTTTACCGTGGGCGCACATTCCAGGCCTTCCAGCTCGCGCAGCCGCAGCTGTGCCAGCGCGAGCGCCTGGCCGGCTTCGTCGTGCAAACCGCAAGCGATGCGCTGGCGCTCGCGTTCGCGCACGCTGGCTTCAAGGGCCGCCAGCCAGTGCCGGCTCTCCCGCCCGAGGCTCGGCGATGCTTCAGCAGCCGAAGCGATCCCGTCCTGTTCGCAAAGCCCATGCTGCCCCGAGAATGCTGACCATGCTGATCTCTTGTTCTGATTCCTCGTCATGCGAGTCCCCATCAAGGCGAAAAATTGCCATTAGTCGAATATCTCTTTTAAATTTTTTTCAATTGACATATCTTTCATGAAGTCCCGATTGAGCTTAAGGAAAGCCAGGACTTCCGTGCCATGATCGTGTGGCCTGCGCGAGCTTCGCAATACTGCCAATGCCGTAGTCAGTTGGTGTCCGGCGGGCTTAGCAGGCCATGACGCAAGCAATAGATTGCCACCCCCGCTGCATTGCCAACGCCCAGCTTCCGATACAGATTTTCGCGGTGCTTGCGTACCGTCAGATCACTCAGACCGAATTCCCGCGCGATCTGCTTGCTGGTGCGTCCAAAGGCGATCCGCAGCGCGATATCGCGCTCGCGAGGTGTCAGAGAAGGCGTACCCGCCAGACGGTGAGCAGACTTGTCATCGAGCTCGGGCGAGCGCTGCGCCGCGTCGCAGGCGCTACTCTCTCGCGGATCAGCATGGGCTGCCGGCGCGGCTCGTACACCATCCGCTTGCGCGCTGCCTGCTTGTGGAGTGTCAGATTGCCGGCTCGACTCGGACGAGGCGACGAGCACGACGAAATCCATGCTCGACGGCATATGAGGTCAGTTGCGCAGCATTGCGCGCACCGGTCTTGGCTAGCAGATTGCTCCGGTGCTTGCGCACGGTCAGCACGCTGACCCCCAATTCGGTGGCGATCGAACGGCTATTCTGGCCGGCGGCGATCATGCGGAGAACTGCCTGTTCGCGCCGGGTCAAATTGTGCCGTGGTGCTTGTTGTGCCATGCAGCGGTTTGATTCGACAGTCGCCCGAACGCACTACGGAAGACAAAGTGATGGTGGCCTTAAAGGCCGGGCTGCGCCTCGCACGTGTTTGAATGCTTCACCCCTCGTGAGCCTCTGCCACGAATGCTGAACTCATGCAGATATTCATCGGTCCAGCCCATGAGCAATTCGAAGTTGAAGGACGGAGGTCGCCGGCCCAGGATCGGAGGCCATGCGCGCATGGGCGGCGCTGGCCAGAGAGGCATCGGCGCCAGTTATTCCTGCGGAATCAAGAAACGCGCGGGGCGCTTGCCCAGCCAAGCCGGCGCGCGGCCGCGACCAGACCAGGTCTTGCCCGTTTTGGGGTCCTGATACTTCGGCGGCAGCGCTGCCTTTTCCGTTGGCCCAGTGACTGCCGCGGTGGGCCCGCCGCGGCGACGTCGCGGGGCAATATCTTCGGGCGACAGGCTGTACTGTTGCATCAGCGCGCGAATCTGCTCGAGCACGCCGGGGACCTCAGTGGCGCGCGCTTGTTCGATTTGCGCTTCCAATGCCTGCTTCTGGGCCAGCAGCTCCTGATACGTTGCCATTTTTGCCTCCGAATTATTTAATCGAGCTTGATTTATACGCAGTTTAAAGTCGCCCCGCAAGGCTACAAGCGCGGCACTAAGCGTCTTTCTTCTGATTTCGTTCGACTCGCGGGAGGACCACCATCACCCTTGCGAGCGCATTAGCGTGGTCGCGGAAACATCATTACTTGAACAACAGTGCTGTTTGCCTTCGCAGCGGAATACTGGTTCCGGCATTGGGGCCATAACCGAAACCGCCATCGGCTATGGCTCGACGTGGACCACCACATTTTCCAGCCGAGCGTGAGTTTTGGTAGAAGCGGCCGCGGAGGCCGCGACCAGCAGCAAGCTCATAGACATGAATGACCGTCGGTGCGATAAAGACGGGCGTCGCGTGCGGGACTCTACCTAAAAGAACTGCCCGGCGGTGAAAATGGATGGGGATGGTAACGGTATTCCATGTGAGACGCCGCCTCTGGCACATGACGATAGCGTCGTCCAATTGCCGGAAACTTTGCTGCTAAATGGGCCGCACGCAGAAATGAGTACGCTGCTCTGCCCGGATGCCATGCACCGCATGGCGCCGTTGCGGGCTGATTAAGTAGTCCATTCAGCACATGAAGGGGCGATCGGCTCCCGTCATGAGCGTGGAAGGGCATGAGGTCCTAGGCTGCTGGGCGGGCGTGTATCGGATGGTGTTGCCTGGCGGAAGCCGACATGCGCGCCCTTGTTACCGCCTCCATACTCGCTCCCAGACGTTTGCCGGACCAGGGCCGGTAGGTTCATAGGCGCCGTCAATCGTCGGCAACCGCTCATTGCAGCATGGCGAGCAACGTGCTTCCCCGCAGAGAGGGAAGCGCATCGAGTACGCCGCTGGCGCCAACCATTGTTGCCCCATTACCTCAGCTTTCTTCGGTGCTCTTGCATTCCTGAAGTTTTCCAATCACTTGTGCGACTAACGGCACCGTTGTGATGACGCCTACCGCGAGTAGCGTCCAGCCGATGGCACGGCGTTGTTCCGGATTCATTCGATTGCTTAGCAACAGTGCTACACCCGCACCGCCTGCCGCCCGGGTTCCGGCAATCAGTCCAATTTCAGGAATGGTCAGTGGTACCTGTTTCATCTGTGCCTCCTCGCGGATAGGACTGAACCGGAGTAGCTTACGGCGCGATCGGCTGGCGTCTGTGCGCTAGCAAACAGGGCGCAGCCGGTTGAGCGGATACGGAATCGCTGGTTCGGTAACACCAGAATACCGCCTCCTTTGCGGCGTGATGTGTCGCGGTTAGCATAGTGGCAACGTGCATCGCCCCGGATGCCGTCCCCACGTGCCCTTCCATGACCGATTTCCAAGCAGCCGTATGGGTACGCCGGATTTTTTTGGTGTGTCTGCTCGGCGGGCTCCTCGCCCTTGCTTTTGTCGTAGTGCGGCCCTTCCTGGTGCCACTTGCCTGGGCAGGAATCCTCACCTATGTCACTTGGCCGCTCAACGCGTGGTTGCGCCGCGTGCTGCGGCAGCGACGAACCTGGGCGGCGCTGGTCTCCACGCTGGTACTTACAGCGCTGCTGGGAGTGCCGATCATCGGGCTCACTATCCTCCTGCGTGCTGAGATGGTCGCCGCCTACCGCGAGGCGGCGGACATTGTGAACGCGGGCGTCGCGCTACCGGATTCGCTCGCACGCCTGCCTTGGGTCGGCGAATGGTTGCAGGAGTGGTTGTCAGTGCTGTTTGGTGACCGCGCAGCGCTGCGTGCCCAGGTCACGGCGCTGATCGACCGGTGGGGCGGCGCCCTTGCAAGGCTGGCCGGCGGTGTGGGACTCAACGCGGGCCTCATTGGCGTGACGCTGTTCACAGCATTCTTCTTCTTCCGCGACGGCGATCAATTGCTGGCGCAGTTTCGCCTGGTCCTGCAAGGGATCCTCGGGCCGCGTGCTCACGGGTACATCATGGCAGTGGGCGACACCGCGCGGGCAGTGGTGTTCGGCCTCTTTCTCGCCGCACTCACCCAAGGATCTGTCGCCGGAATTGGCTACTGGGCGGCAGGCGTTGACGCTCCGGTGTTCTGGGGCATTGCCACTGCCATCCTTGCACTGATTCCCTTCGGCGCGCTTGTGATCTGGGCCCCCATCGGCGTATGGCTGATCATCACTGGCCACACTGTGGCGGGGATCGGTCTCCTGCTGTGGGGCGCTACGGCCGTGAGCTGGATTGATAACGTCGTTCGTCCGCTGGTCATCAGTGGGGCCACCAAGGTTCCGTTCCTGCTGGTAATGTTTGGCGTCGTGGGCGGTCTTGCCGCATTTGGCCTGATCGGCCTGTTCGTCGGGCCGGTGATTCTTGCGGTGCTGCTCGCCGTATGGCGCGAATGGCTCGAAAGCCAGGCGGAGCAGCGGGTAGGGCCACCCCCGGCGTAACGGGGGCAAACCGTGTCCCGCCTCCCACGCTAAGCCAGGTCACTCTGATCGCCTACCTGGCGACGAGGGCAAGTCCGGATGTTCCGGGTGTCCGATCAGCAGTTGCCGGTGTTCTTACATTGGCGGGAAGTGCGCGTGGTTATCGCCATGCCTTCAAGCTGCTCGATCCGCCCCGGCTGGTTGGGCCGGGGCTTTCAGTCTTGTTAGTGGAGTTGGCGCTTCAGGTCAGCGAGTTCAGAATGCATCGAACTGACCGCATCCTTGACCTTTGCATCGAGACCGCCGGCCTGCTGGCAAGCGCGGTCTGCACGATCGCCGATCCGTTCGAGATCATCGACCCACTGCCGGATCCGATCCTCATCCTTGGACGACGCCATCTTCGATGCTGTCTTGCACTCCTTGTCGAGTTCATCCACACAGTTCATCAAGTCTTGTGGAACCCCCGCATCGGCATGACAAGTCCGTGATGTCTCGCTGATGGTTTGCTGCAGATGACTAAAACGTTGCTGCATTTCACTGGCTTGCAACATGATGCCCCCTTCGTGAACATCCATCCCCATGAATTCAGGCAGCAGATGACAGTGTGTTGCCCGTGCCATTGTCATTTGCCCGCAAGCGGCTAACAGCGCAGTTACATTGCGCCAAAGCGGCGGCGAAGCGCGCAAATGACACTTTTTCAGTCTAGGTCAAAATCGGCACCCCGCTCCGCTGTGATCCCGAAGATCCTGTTGCTGAAACCGGCACTGGCTACGGCATTACTAGGCATTCGCGGCGCCTGGTTCTATCGTGAACGCAAAGAGAGTTCCGTCGCTTGGGGCGATTTGCAGAGTACACGGCGCCTGCCCCAGCGACAGGATCTCAGCCATGGACCTGCGTAAATTGCGGAGGCTGAAATGCTGGAGAAGAAGCGGTCTTACAAGGGATTTCACGTGGCCCTGTTCGTGCCGGAGTTGATCGAGCAGGGCAAGCCAAACGGGCGCGTCCAGATATCTGCGGGCAATGAGGACATCGGCATCCGCTTTACGCCCGACTGGTCCCACCCGCCCGCAACGCAGAAGGAGGCAGAGGACTGGCTTTTTGCCTACGCCGCGGGGATTATCGATTGTGAACTGGCTGGCGGTTTCGGCATTGACCTCAGGAACGAGTGAGTCAGATCGGCGACGCAAGATCTGCGCAATGCCGGTTGGGCGACTGCTGGGCCGCGCCGGGATGGATCGGTTCGTGGAGCTTCTGCCCGTTGGACACGCCTGGGCGCGACAATGGTCTCAGGTACCGGATACGGTATGCTGCCGGCCCCGTAGTTGCCGGACTGTACGCGGCTCGGCGCATGCGGGAAGCGACGGCGCGGCGCTGGAATCAGGATTTTTGCGTCCCGCGCCTTACCCGTTCCAGATATTTCCCCGAAGCAACCTCGATGCGCACCGTGTCCCCCTCCTTGATGAACTGCGGAACGAGAACTTCCATGCCGTTGTCCAGCGTCGCAGCCTTGAACGTAGAGGTTTCATGCTCGTGCATGCCCGGTGGCGTGGATACGATGGTTAACTCGACAGCCGGGGGAAATGCGATGGTGACTGGTTCGCCTTCATAAAGCTGCACCGGGATTCGCATGCTGGGGCGAAGAAACTTTTGATATGCGCCCATGGTTTCCGCGGTAAAACTGATCTGCTCGAAGGTTTCGGGATTCATGAAATAAAAGCCGACACCATCGGTGTACAGATATTCCATCTCTTGGTGATCGAGCGCGACCTCCTCCAGTTTGTCGCTCGGGCGCAACCGCAACTCCTTGATGTGACCAGTTTTCAGGTTCTTGAGCTTGGCGAAGACAGCGCTTCCATGCTGGCCACCGCCTGCGTGGTACCCGGCACTGGCAACGATATGAAGTTCACCCTCAAGCATGATGACCATGCCCGACTTCAGTCCGGAAGCTTCGACCATTGGTGTCCCCGCCTGGGCGGCAAGATTCGCTTTCAGCCTAGCACCACAGTGCCCCTTCAACAAACGGCAGGCACCGGCTTTACTCATATAGCCATGGACTTCCCCCTTCGGCGATTGTGATGCAGCTTCAACACGCCATCATGGCACGTCGGTGCCAACTGGCGGCTTCCGCCGCAACCTCGGGACGGCGAAGTCCCGTCCATTCGATCCCATATTGGGAGCGCTGGCGGTGTGGCCCGTGCGGGTACGGCTTTGGCCTGGCTGAGCGGCTTGCCCGCGCCGTCGCAAGCGTGAGGCGCGCTGGCGGACTGGTGCCGTCAGAAAATATGCTTCATGCCCAGCATGGCCCCAAACTGGTTGCCACCTGGCTTCGGGTTGGATCCCGCTGCCCCGCCGCTCACTGACATAGCAAGCTGGCCGCCATTATCGATCAACCCCGCAGTCGCATAGACGGAGCTTCGCTTTGACAATGCGTACGTCCCCCGCACTGCCCACAGCATCGCCTTATTGTCGCTATTGTGGAAGCGCAGGTAGTAGACCTGGCCCGCGAGCGTCACCGCGGGGGTGATGTCGTACGCTGCGCCCCCCACCGCACACACGCGCCTGCGCGAACACTAGTTTGGATCGACGCCCGTCGTTCCGCACGGGCATTGATCTATGGTCGTTCATCTGTTCAGCCAACTATCGCGTCTGTGAAACCACATGAACCCGCGCAGTCAAACTCGCAATACGATGCGATGGCGCGCTTGCATTCTCGTTCTCCCCATAGAAGAACGTGGGGCAAGGGGCGAGATGCCTCAGGAAGGGCTGGACGTCCCGGCTTCCGATGCATATCTTCGATCGCTCCGAGGCCGCACCGAGCAGAACCTCTCTCGCCGCCTGGTCTGCCTTGTCCAGCCCCACGGCACGTGCTCGCTGATCGGTGAGATCATCGTCGACCAAGACATAGCGTCCGGGCAGCAGGTGAGACAGCATGAAATCACTCAGCGCTTCCTGCACCGAGATTGATAGGCCGAATAATCTCTTGGGCATGTTGGAGGGATTGATGCCGCCCCAATCGTAGGTTCCTCCCTCGCGATTGCGGCGCGGATTCACAGTGAACTTCGATGACATCGTGCCAATCGCCATGACGTGAATATCCGAGGGCGACCGAAGCAGGGAATACTGGGCTTCATGCACAGCTAACAAGCCCGGGGCATTGGCGTAAAGGCCGCCATCGACAAACTGATTATTATTGAACGTATAGCGTGCGAAATAGGCCGGCGCGGCGCTGGTGGCCATCGCGATGTCCACGATCCGGAACTTATGGTCCCGCTTGAAATTGAGGTGGTGCGGCGTCTTGAAGATTTGAGGGCGTCCCGTGGAGTAATTGATTGCAGGAATGACGACCCGATGCGCGCAAGACCCTAACAGGCGTTCGCCGAACATGTGGCTATCGGAGAGCAGTTCCACCAGATGACGCGAAGAGAACGGGGCCCGCCAAAGACCAGCAAGCGACCAGCGCCGCTTGAAGATCTTCTCCCCATACTCTGTCAGCAGGGCGACAATGCGGCTCGCCGGAACTTCGAGCGCCAGAGCCAGGGCTATGACTCCGCCAATCGAGGTCCCGGCAATCAGGTCAAATCGGGTCGCAATCGGTGCACCGATTTCATCCTCGAAATCGGCAAGCAGCTTCGCCGTGTACAGCCCACGGAAGCCGCCGCCAGAGAGCGCGAGGATCTGAAATCTGGTTGGAGCCGGCTCGGCCAAAGAATTCCCCCTGCGAATGTATAAATCTACCGTTTCTCGACGGGTGAGAAGACGGGCTTTTAGGAAATGTCCCGGCGGGCGTCTCGGATCGAAAACCACGAGGCCGCATGGAAAGAGCGCCCGAGATGCCATGCGCATCCATACTAGACGACGCCTGAATTTTTTTACAACACCTTTCCTGCGCACCGTGAGCCGAGTTATCGACACAGGCAATTAGACGGGATTTAATTCTGATTTTCTTCACCACAGTCCTGTCACGAACTTATTGGTGCTTCGGACTCCGTCAACGGAACGACAAACGATAATAGAGCCAGCCAAGGCCAAAGGACGGAATAGCCCTTCCCAATAGAAGACGAGGAACGTGAAGGGCATTCCTTGCATGAGTGAAGTGTTGCATTAGCCACTCAGACGGCGGCGGCATTGCGCCGCCGGCCGGCTATCGAGCCGGCCAGCGTGTCCGATGGTTCGTCGTTCAGGCATGCAGCGGGTTCGGCTTCTCCGGATCGATCCCGTACTTGCGAATCGCTTCCGAGACGCGCGTGCCGGGGATGGTCCCCTCATCCGCCAGCGCCTTCAATGCCGCGATAGCGATCCAGTGGCGATCCACCTCGAAGAAGTGGCGCAACGCCGCGCGGGTATCGGAGCGTCCGAAGCCATCAGTGCCCAGCACGACGAATTTCTGCGGCACATAGGCGCGGATCTGATCCGCCAGCGCACGGATATAGTCGGTCGCGACAATGACCGGCCCCTGCGTATTCTTCAGCAGCCGGGTCACATGCGGAACGCGCGGTGGCGCCTCGGGATGCAGCAGGTTGTGTCGTTCGGCCGCATGACCGTCGCGTGCCAGTTCCGTCAGGCCCGGCACGCCCCACACATCCGCTGCGACGCCCCAGTCCTGCTGCAGCAATGCGGCTGCGGCGATTACCTCATTGAAGATAGTGCCGGCGCCCATCAGTTGCACCCTCGGGACGGATTCGGCGGCGTCCGCCTTGCTGAAGGCGTACATGCCCTTGAGAATATCCTGCGCAACGGTCGGGCCGGCCGGCATGGCCGGCTGCGCATAGGTCTCGTTCATGACGGTGATGTAGTAGTAGACGTCTTCCTGCTCCTGCACCATGCGGCGCAGGCCGTCCTGCACGATCACAGCCAGCTCGTACGCATACGACGGGTCATAGCTGATGCAATTCGGCACCGACGATGCCCACAGCAGCGAATGGCCATCCTCGTGCTGCAGGCCTTCGCCGTTGATCGTGGTCCGTCCGGAGATTCCACCCAGCAGGAAGCCGCGTGCCCGCATATCGGCCGCTGCCCAGGCGAGATCGCCCACGCGCTGGAAGCCGAACATGGAGTAGAAGATATAGAACGGCACCATGGGCTCGCCATGCGTGGAGTACGAGGTCGCGGCAGCGATCCAGTCGGCCATGCCTCCGGCTTCATTGATGCCCTCCTGCAGGAATTGGCCGGTCGTCGACTCCTTGTAGGATGTCAGCGTGCCGGCATCCTGCGGGGTGTAGCGCTGGCCGTCCTGGTTCCAGATCCCGATCTGCCGGAACAGTCCTTCCATGCCAAACGTGCGGGACTCGTCCGGTACGATCGGCACGATGCGCCGGCCCAGTTCCTTGTCCCGCAGCAGCATGCCCAGGATCCGGACGAAGGCCATCGTGGTCGACATGCCCCGCCCTTCGGGCGTGGCCCTGAGCAGCGCGTCGAATGCCGACAACGCGGGCACCGGCAGCGATGCGGCCTTCCGGCGCCGCGCGGGCAGGTAGCCGCCCAGCGTCTCGCGGCGTTCGCGCATATAGGTGAGCTCTTTCGATCCCTCGGGCAAGCTGATATACGGGACGTCTTCGATATCCGCATCCGCAACGGGCAACGCATACTTGTCGCGCAAGGCCAGCAGGGCCTCGCGCTGCACCTTCTTCTGCTGGTGGTTGACGTTGGAGGCCTGGTCCTGGTCGCCCATGCCATAGCCCTTGATGGTCTTGGCCAGGACCACGGTCGGCACGTCGCTGCCGCGCGCTGCCTCAGCGAATGCGGCAAAGACCTTCGCCGGATCGTGGCCGCCGCGGTCCAGGCTCCAGAGGTCATCGTCGGTGTAGTCAGCCACCAGCGCCTTCAGCTCAGGCGTATTGAAGAAATGCTCGCGCAGGTATGCCCCGGACTTCGAACGGTAGGTCTGGTATTCGCCATCAACGACTGCCATCATCCGTCGTGCCAGCGCCCCGCTCTTGTCGCGTGCGAACAGCTCGTCCCAGCGGCCACCCCATAGCACCTTGATCACCCGCCAGCCGGCTCCCAGGAAGATGCTTTCCAGTTCCTGCACGATCTTGCCGTTGCCGCGCACCGGTCCGTCCAGGCGCTGAAGATTGGCGTTGACGACGAAGACAAGGTTGCCCAGGCGCTCCCTGGCCGCCATGCCAATTGCACCGAGGGATTCGGGCTCGTCCATTTCGCCGTCGCCGAGGAATACCCAGACCTTCCGGTCGTCGGTCTTCGCGATGCCGCGCGCCTGCAGGTATTTCATGAAACGGGTCTGGTAGATCGCCATCAACGGGCCGAGCCCCATCGAAACGGTGGGAAACTGCCAGAAATCGGGCATCAGCCACGGGTGGGGATAGGAGGACAGCCCTTCCCCGCCGACTTCGCGCCGGTAGTTGTCGAGTTGCTTGGCATCCAGCCGGCCCAGCAGGAACGCGCGCGCGTAGATGCCCGGCGACACATGGCCTTGCACGAATACAAGGTCGCCGCCGTGATCCGCTGTGGGCGCGCGCCAGAAGTGGTTGAAGCCCACGTCATAGAGCGTGGCCGCGGAGGCAAACGAGGCGATATGCCCGCCGACATTCGAAGTCTTGCCGGCACGCACCACCATCGCCATGGCATTCCACCGGGTATAGGCGCGAATGCGGCGCTCGATCTCGCGGTCGCCTGGCATGCGTGGTTGCTGGTCGACGGCAATGGTGTTGACGTAAGGCGTGCCGCCCGAGTGCGGCTGCAATTGCCCGCGCAGCCGCGCATGGGCGATCTGCCGCTCGATGAGATAGTGCGCACGTGCCGGCCCGACGTTACCGAGGACGCCCTCCAGGGCTTCCAGCCATTCGGCTGTCTCCTGCGGGTCGTCGTCCCGGGGATCAATTGTCAATGCGATTTCGTCAAGTTGCGCGGCAGTCATGGCATGTCTCCGTCAAGGTATCCGGTGAGAACCAGTATAGGCTAAAACTACGACTTGTACAGTCGTAGTTTTAGCCTATCGATAGAAACTTCAGGAAACCCATGGACTGTTCATGTCTTGCACTTGACCGGAGACAGCGCTGAAGCAGCACACGCTCGCCGATCTGGTCCGCGCGCAAGATTTTTTCCGGATGCCTGTTTCGGCGCAGTCCACGCCCTCGCTTGCACTTCGATGGACGATTTAGTATCGTTACTACGACTACATTGATCGTAGTTTAACAAACGGAGTTCATTATGAAACCGATCCACTGGATCAGCGCACTTGGCATCACTGCGATCCTGTCCACCGGCGTGACCGCGTGGGCATCCGCTTCCGACCTTGCCTGGGCGACCAGCCACCCCATGGCTGCCGGCCTGGACCAGAAAGGCGTATCGGCGCAACCGGGCCACACCCGCAGCCTTGGCGACACGCTGATCGCCGGCCAAGACCTGAGCGGCGTTTCAGCTACGCCAAGCCACGCCGGCGAGACCGGCGCGGGGGATGAAGCCAGCAAGGCTTCGGGGCCGCCCAACAAATCGCTGCCTCGGCTCGCCTGAGCGTGTGCCTCCCGTGACGAAAACCCATTCCTGGCTGGAAGGCGGGCGAAAGCTTCCACGAAGAGCCGGGCTCGCACCATCCCGTCAGCCGCAACGCGAGCAAGTCCAAGCCCGCCAAGCTGCCGCAAGCCGAAAACCAGGGCTGCGCATGACCCGGACGCGGGCCGTCGCAGGACGGGGCCAGCGCGCTGGCCCTGCTTCGCCGACCTGCACAGACCCATTCATGGACACAGGAGTGAAGGATGTCCAAACCCATTGACAGCGGCTACCTGATCGGCAGCCAGGCGGCCGGCAGGGAGCCGCTAAGCCAGCCTTCACTGACACTACCTCGGTCCTAGAACGTCACTTGTTGCTGCAGCTCGGCGACCGCATCAAGCGCCTGCGGAAGGTCCGGAAACTTGGCTCCTCTGATATATTACATATCTGATAGGATTGCCGTGACGAATCGACGTTAGCCACCGGTGTGCGATTAGGGAAAGGCGCCGGTTAAACCGAGTACAGCCGAACATGACAACAATCATTTATACCCACACCGCGTGTCTCGAACACCGCCCCGGGCCGCACCATCCGGAGTCGGCCGAACGCCTGAGAGCCGTCGTGCAGACGTTGCGAAGACCGGAATTCGCTTCGCTGGAATGGCGCGATGCGCCGATGGGCACCGTCGAGCAGTTGCGATTGATCCACGATTCGGACTACATCGACGAGATCGCGCAAAGCGCACCCAGCCAGGGATACGTGCCGCTGGACGCGGGCGATACGGTCATGTCGCCGGGTTCGTGGGAAGCCGTCATGCGCTGCGTCGGCGCTGCTTGCGCGGGTGTCGATGCGGTGATTGACGGCCAGGCGCGCAACGTGTTCTGCGCGACGCGGCCATGTGGCCATCACGCTGAACCGGCGAAGGCGATGGGCTTTTGCATTTTCAACCAGGCGGCGATCGCGGCAGCCTACGCCTATGAGGTCCACAAACTCGAGCGCGTCGCTGTGGTCGATTTCGATGTGCATCACGGCAATGGAACCCAGGCAGCATTCTTCGACCGCCCGGAGCTGTTTTATGCATCCAGCCACCAGTCGCCGTTCTATCCCGGTACCGGAGCCCGGTCCGAGACAGGGGTGAACCACAATATCGTGAACGTTCCGTTGCCTCGCGGCTGTGAGTCTGCGCAGTTCCGTGCAGCAATTTCCGCCCTCGTGCTTCCCTCGCTAAGGGCGTTCGCCCCCGAACTCCTCATTGTCTCCGCGGGATTCGACGCGCACCGCCTGGATCCCCTCGCCGGCATGAACCTGGAGGACAGCGACTTCCATTGGATCACCAAGGAACTGATGCAGATTGCCGACGAAACGTGCGACGGCCGCATCGTATCGATCCTGGAAGGGGGCTATAGCCTCGACGCATTGGCCACGAGTGCGATGGCTCATGTCAGCGCTCTGATGCAGCTCGATGCCGAGTGATCAGGCAGCGGGGTTGGTGCAGGTCACTCACACCAAAAATGACGCAGTGGGTTGGTAGAAGTCATGGATTCGATTTCCCCGGTTGAAATCCGGAGCGTGATCGTCTGCGTCCCCCGGATGAACTTGCCACGCTCCCTTCCGCGCGAAGCGTGGCTTGTCGCGAGGCGAGGTACCTTGAGCGCACGGCTGCTGCCCGCCCACGGGATCGCCACCACGCGGGTGGTCAGAAGATATGGCGGATGCCCACGGCCGCACCGAACATGGACTTCTGCCCACTGGGCAGCGAGTAGCTGTTGCCCAGCGCCAGGCTGGTGGCGAAGCCGCTCGCCGCCGAGTCCAGGGTCAGGCCGGCGTTGCGGGTATACGCCGTGGTCAGGTACACGTCGGTCCGCTTCGACAGCGAGTAGTCCGCGATCAGAGCGATCTGCCACGGATTGGCGGCGTGGGTGTTGCCGCCGACATTCTTCAGGTTCTGGTAGTCATACTCCAGCGTGAAGTCCAGCGCCGCCGACACGCGGTACTGGCCGCCGATCCAGTAGAAGTCGTCGCGCAGGAACTCCCTGCCCGTCTGGTCCTTGTTCTGCCCCCAGCGGTAGCCACCCATCACCTTGCCCGCGCCGACCGAATAGCTGGCCATGACGGCCGCTTTCTTCAACGTGCCGTTGCTGGCGCCGATCGTCGGGTTCCACTGGTCGTAGGCAACGCCGAGGCCGAGCGGGCCGTTCATGTAGGTCACGCCCGCACCGTAGGCTGAATCCCGGCGGAACTGTCCGGGCACTTCGCCGTTGCCGCCCAACGTGGGAATACCGGGATTGATCTGCGGCAGCGTCGTACCGACGCCAAACGACCAGTGCGCCATGGCGGTCACTGGACCGAACGTGCCGGTGTACTGCGCCATGTTGTCCTCGCGAAAGTTCGCGCCGGCGATGACGCCCGCCGGTTCATACTGCGTGGCGAAGCGGGCCGGCACGAAGTTGGCCAACGACACGAACAGCGACGTGTACTGGCGGCCAAAGGTGACCTGCCCATAGTCCGACCTGAGGCCGGCAAAAGCCTGGCGGCCGAACATGCGCCCGCCCTGCTGCTGGGTGCCGGTATCGGCGTTGAAGCCGCTTTCCAGCACGTAGATGGACTTCAGTCCGCCACCGAGGTCTTCCGTGCCGCGCAGGCCCCAGCGCGATCCGGAGTAGCCGCCGGAGTTCTCGCGGAACACCGAATGGCCCGTACCGGGATTGAAGCCGTTGGCCGCCGACGGCACGACGCCGACCTTGTTGACGTATTCGAGGTTGACGTCGATCACGCCGTACAACGTTACGCTGGACTGCGCCTGGACCCCACCACATGCCATCGCGGCGGCCAGGGCAAGAAACGCTCTTTTCATCTACTCCCATCCTCCATGGTTCATCGTTTTCATTTGATTGTTCTCAGGCTCAGTCACTACGACTTCCGGCGCCAGGTGCGCGCTACTACAGGGGTGCCCCCCTTGGTCAACGATCTGCAGCCCGGACCTTTCGGTATGCGAGCCGGCCAGTCCTGATCAGAAAGGACGGTCTCCGATGATCGTTGCGCGGTCCATCCTCCGGTGGCACGGCGGATAATCCATGACGGCGTAATGTTGGGTCGACCGGTTGTCCCAGATAGCCACGCTGTTCTTCGTCCAGCGCCAGCGGACCTGATGTTCGGGGATGTATGCCTGCGTAACCAGGTAGCGCAGCAGATCGGCGCCGCCGGGACTGTGGTCCTGCCCAAAACGCACTCGGCCCGGCGTGTGGAAATTGGTGAAGTGCGTGGTAAACCCGTTGACGAACAGCACCTTCTCGCCGGTCTCTGGGTGGGTTCGCACCACCGGATGCTCGGCGTCAGGGAACTGACTCTTCAGCGCCAGACGCCGCTCGATTGGCATGGCGGCGCCAAAGCTCGCCTCGATGCTGTGACGCGCCCGAAGGTCGGCAATCTGCTCCTTGACGTGGGCGGGCAAGTTTTCGTACGCAAGCACCATGTTGGCCCACATGGTGTCGCCCCCGACGGGCGGGCACTCCCAGCACCGCAGGACAGCGCCAAGCGGCGGTACTTCGCGCCAGGTCGCATCTGTGTGCCAGGCGTTCTCGTAACGATCCGGCGGATTGGCCGGCGTCTTGTAGATCTGCACCAGCCCTGGATTCTCCGGGTCGCTGCCCGTCACGGGGTGATCCTCCAGATCCCCGAAGCGGCGCGCAAAGGCCACGTGCTGGGCAGACGTGATGTCCTGGTCGCGCAGGAACAGCACGCGGTGCCTGAGCAGCGCTTTGCGGATACCGGCGAAAAGGCCGTCATCATGGATCGCATCGGCCAGGCTGACACCAATGAGTTCTGCCCCGATCGCGCAGGTAAGTTGTTCAACTCGCATGGTCGATGGATGTCATTGGGGCTGGATGTTGAAGGTCTTCACGATGCGGGCGTTGCGATCGAAATCGGCGCGCAGATCGTGGCTGAGCTGGCCAAGGCTCTGCGGCTGCAGCGGCTCGAATCCGAGCGCGGCAATCCGGTCCTGCACGCCGGCCCTGGAGGCTGCCTTGTAGACCGCGGCCTGGATCTTCTCGGTCAGGTCTGCCGGCACCTTGGACGACACGAACACGCCGGTCCAGTTGCTGAAGTCAACGTCCGGATAGCCCAGTTCGGCGAAGGTCGGCACCTGCGGGAGCATCGGCAAGCGCTGCTTGCCGGCCACGGCATAGGCCTTGAGCTTGCCCGCCTTGAGGTATGGCAGCGACGTCACCATGCCGTCATACATCACGGCGATCTGCCCGCCCATCACCTGCGTCAGGGCCGGTGGCGATCCAGGAAACGGGATGTTCTGGAGATCCATCCCCGCCTTCTGGTTCATGATCATGCCGGCGTACTGCGAGGCGGTGCCCGGGCCGTAGGTGGCGAAACTCAGGTTGCCCGGATGCGCCTTCACGTAGCTGATCAGCCCCGGCAGGTCCTTGGCCGGCAGGCCGGGGGCGCTGACGAGCAGCAGGGTCGACCTGGCCGCGGCGGCAACGGGCTTCACGTCCTTCATCGGATCGTAGGGCACCTTCATCACGTGGGGGATTTCCGCAAACACGTTGGTCGCCGACACCAGAATGGTCTGGCCATCGGGCGGCGCCGCCAGCATTGCGCCGACCGCGATGGCGCCGCCGGCACCCGGCTTGTTGTCGACGACCACGGGCTGGCCCAGCTCTGCCGTGAGTTGTTCGGACAGTATGCGGGCCATCACGTCCATCGTGCCGCCGGCAGGTGCTGGCACCAGTACGCGCACCGGCTTGCTGGTCCACGCCATGGCGGCGGGCATGGCAAGAGCAAGAATCGTCGCTGCGGCGACGCGGCGCACGCGCAGAACGGCAGGTCGGTCTGACATCTTTGTCTCCATCTCGGTGTATCCAGCAATGTGAGCTTGCTTTCGAGGATGCAGCCGTCCCCCCACCCTCGCCCCGGCGAGGGTGGGAATGCGACTGCGGCATGCATGGGAGGGGACTACGGCACTGCTTTACGGCACCAGTACGGTGGCGCCGCTCGTCTGCCTGTTTTCCAGGGCGCGATGGGCCAGCGCGGCCTCTTCCAGCGCAAACTGCTGCTTCGGCGCGCTGGTGATCTTTCCCGCCATCACCATGTCAAACACCTCGTTGGCCATCGCGAGCATGTGCGAGCGCGGCGTGGCGTAGTGCACCATGGCCGGACGCGTGACCCAGAGCGAGCCTTTCGCCGCGAGCATGCGGCTGTCAATCTCGACGGGGCCTGACGTCGTGCCGTTGCTGACCAGCGTGCCGCGCACCTGCAGGCAGGACAGCGAGGCGTCCAGCGTCGACTTGCCGACCGAATCGAACACCACCGGGACTTTCTTGCCGTCGGTGATTTCCATCACGCGGTCGACGATGTTCTCGCGCGAGGTGACGATGACGTGCGAGCAGCCATTGGCCCTGGCAAGTTCGGCCTTCTCGTCGGTGCTGACCGTTCCGATCATGTTCACGCCAAGCGCGCGTGCCCACTGGCAGGCGATCAGGCCCACGCCGCCGGCTGCGGCGTGATAGAGGATGGTCTCGCCGCCCCTGAGCGGGTAGACCTGGCGGAACAGGTATTGCGCCGTCATCCCCTTCATGATGAGCGTCGAGGCGACGCGGTCGGAGACGCCGTCCGGCAGCGGGATCAGCCACTCCGCAGGCATGACCCGCACGTCCGAGTAGGCGCCCTGCGGGCCGAGCAGGTAGCCCACGCGGTCGCCCACGCGGATGTCGGTGACGCCGGGGCCCACTGCCTCGACCACACCGACGGCATCCGAGCCCAGGCCATTGGGCAGGTCGAGCGGATAGTGGCCGGTGCGGAAATAGATGTCGATAAAGTTAACAGCGATGTAGCTGTGCCGCACGCGCGCCTGGCCGGGGCCTGGATCGCCGACTTCCACGGTCTCGAGCTTGAGCACGTCTGCGCTGCCCGTCTCGTAGAACCGGATTGCTTTTGCCATGACTTGTCTCCTGAAATTCTTTTCATATTGCGTCTGAGCGCGCATGGGGCAATCCCAATGCCCAGCGCGCCGGCGACTACATCGCTGTCTTGCCGCCATTGACCGCGAGAATCTGGCCCGTTATGTACCTGGACCGTGCGGACGCCAGGAATACAATGGCGTCGGCGACCTCCTCCGGGGTCCCGATGCGACCCGCCGGGATACTCGCGGCAACTGCAGCAACTTTCTCGGCGCCGCCCGCAATGCGGTCCAGCATCCCGGTCTCGATCGGGCCAGGGGCAACCGCATTCACTCTCACGTTCGATCTTGCTGCATCGAGTGCTGCGGCCTTGGTCAAGCCTTCGATCGCATGCTTGCTGGCCACATACATCGGATTCTGCGCGTTGCCGCGGCTTCCCATGGTGGAGGAGAGATTGATCACAACGCCCTCTTTCTGCTCCAGCATGACGCGTAACTGGTGCTTCATGCTCAGGAACGTCCCAAGAACATTCGCATCGAAGGTCGCTGCATAGGATTCAACCGTCTGGTCAACGATCGACCCAGGCGAGCCTTCAATCCCTGCACTGTTCACTGCGACATCGAGCCGTCCAAAGCGGGTGACGGTGTGCTCGACAAGTTGGCGGACCTGCTCCTCATTCGCTACATCAGCGGGTACGAACTCGGCCTCGGCACCGAACTCCCGGAGTTGAGACACAAGTGCGGCGCCTGCGGTGGCATTGCGGCCGGAGCAAACCAGTTGTGCCCCGTCACGGCCAAATGCAAGCGCCGTTGCGCGGCCGATTCCAGATGTGGCTCCCGTAACGAGAACGACGGTACGAGTCATGACATTTCCTATTTGAATCAAGTCAAAACAGATCGATCCCGTTGCGGCAATTCAGGCTGGAGTCCGCACATCAACCGGATCGAGTCGTTGCCTGCGCCGTAGCAGGCTCAGGCTGCGTTGCGCAGCGGCACGTTCTTGACACCGGGCTTGCGGTTCGGGGTCATGCCGTTGGCAGCCAGGGTTTCATCGACATCGCTATACCAGGTGCCGATGCGGTAGATTTCCCGCGCTGCCTTGCCATCGGCGATTTCGCGGCCCAGTTCCCTGGCGATACGCACGGTCTGCTGGATCTGCTGCACCGAGGTGAAGCGATTGCCATGCTGATCGATGAGGGTGTCCTCAATGCCGCAGCGCACGTGCATACCCATTGCCAGCGCCATCGTGTTCCACGGCAGTACATTCTTGAACAACGACTCCGAGGTGATGGTGCAGCCATCCGGTGCACGCTGGATGAAGTCGAACAGGTTGTACGGATGCGGTCCATGGTGTCCGCCACCGATGCCGATGCAGGTCAGGTTCAGCGGCCCCTTGTAGAGGCCCCTGCGCACCATGCGGTCCAGCGTCTCGAGCGCATGCATCCCGACCAACTGAAAGTGCGGCTGGATGCCGGCTTCCTGCAGGCGCCGCAGGTGCTCTTCCGCCCAGGCCGGGCCGGCCGGAACAATCATTTCACGGTACGCGTCGTAGACGGCCGGGTTGGCCATGTGCGTGCGCTCGTAGAATTCCGGGTAGATCAACTCCATGATGTTCATCTGGATGGTGTTGAGTGCTACAGTCACCTGGTCCGGCTTGGGGTCGAGATCCGCCAGCGCGTGACGCGTGTCATCATCCAGCCACTTCGCGGCCTGGCCTTCATCCTCCGGTGCGAACGAGATCGAGCCGCCAACCTGGATGATCATGTCGGGCACCGCCTTGCGCACGCCGGCGATCAGTTCGTTGAACATGGACAGGCGCTTGGAGCCCTTGCCATCCGGCTCACGCACGTGCAAATGCAGCACGCTGGCGCCGGCTTCATAGCAATCCACTGCTTTCTGGATCTGCTCTTCCATGGTCACGGGGATGTCTTCCGGGAAGTCTTCCGGCATCCATTCCGGGCCGTACGGGGCCACGGTGATGACCACCTTGTCCATGTTCTCCGGGTGCAGCGAGTCATCCAGAAATTGCATTTCTATCTCCTTGATCAGAACTTTGGTTATCAGCGCCGCCACAGATCGTGGAGGCCGGATGGGGCATCAGTCGTAAATGGCTTGTCGCAGATGGACTGCTCAGAATGCAACCGCCTGCCTGCCTTTCAGTTGAAGCATGTCGCGCGTCTCATCCGGCGTTGCCACCTCCAGATTCAGGGACTTCAGGATCCCGACGATGCGCCTGACCTGATCGGCGTTGCTGGTGGAAAGCCGGCCCGGACCATCCCAGAGCGAATCCTCCAGCCCCACGCGTACATTGCCGCCCATCGCGGCCGCCATGGAAGCGATCGGCATCTGACTGCGGCCCGCGCCCAGCACGGACCAGTAGTAGTCCTTGCCAAACAGCCGTTCGGCGGTGCGGCGCATATGCATGACATCATCGGGATGCGTGCCGGTGCCGCCGAGCAGGCCGAACACAGACTGTATGAAGAACGGCGGCTTGAGGATGCCGCGGTCAATGAAATGCGCCGCCGTGTAGAGATGGCTGGTGTCGTAGCATTCGATCTCGAAGCGGGTCCCGTTGCCGGCGCACGATTCCAGGATGTAGCGAATCTCCTTGAACGTGTTGCGGAAGACGCGGTCTTCTGAGCCCTCGAGGTAAGGACGTTCCCAGTCGTACTTGAACACTGTGTGCCTGCCGAGCATCGGGTACAGCCCGAAGTTCATCGACCCCATGTTCAGCGAGGCGACTTCGGGCTTGAGTTGCAGCGCCGGTTGCAGCCGTTCCTCGACGAGCATGTTGGGGGCGCCGCCTGTGGTGAGATTGATGATGACATCGGTACGCGCGGCGATCTCCGGGAGGAATTCACGGAAGAGCGCGGGATCTTGCGAGGGCTGGCCATCCTCCGGCTTGCGCGCGTGCAGATGGACGATCGAGGCGCCGGCCTCGGCCGCACCGACTGCCGCGCCGGCGATGTCTTCTGCCGTGATGGGCAGGTAGGGGGACATCGTTGGCGTGTGAATGCCGCCCGTTACGGCGCAGGTGACTATGACCTTCTTCTGAGGAGCTGCCATGGCAACTGTGTTCCGTTCGTCGTCGAATTACGAAACAGTCTAGTAATCCTCGGCCCCCAGTTTTCTCTCATTTCACGACATCTGTATCTCATTTCATGACAGAATGGCATGACACCCGGGTTTTCCCCGCAGTGAACGGATCCAGGCAACACACTGACAGAGAGAGGCGATGGGCACACTGATTCGTACTGGCGTGATGGCGAACTATTTCAAGATTGCGCAGCAGTTGGGCCTTGAACCGCAGCCGTTGCTGCGCAAACTGGGGCTGACCCGCGAGATGCTTGCGGACCCGGAACACTGGATTTCCGGAAGTGGTGCAGTTACCTTGCTGGAAGAGTCAGCGCGACTCACGCAATGCCCGACATTTGGGCTGCGTATGGCCGACCTGTGGCAACTGTCCGATCTCGGTGTCGTGAGCGTGTTACTCACCCATCAAAGGACCCTGCGCGATGCGGTTGACACCTTGGTTCAGTATCGGCACTTGATGAATGAGTTTCTGGTCATCCGGATCGAGGAAACTGGGAAGAAGGTGATCGTGCGGGAGGACGTGGTCGCTGACGACGCCGGACCGTCGATACAGTCAGTTGAGCTGGCGCTGGGCGCATTGTCACGCCTGTTCAGCACACTGCTGGGTAGTTCCTGGCAGCCTCTTGGTGTCAACTTCACCCATGACGCTCCAACTGATCTGCGGTTGCACCGCCGTATCTTCGGCGGGAAACTGGAGTTCGCAAGCGCTTTCAATGGCTTGATTTGCCGGTCTGCCGACCTGGACTTGCCGAACCCTATCGCTGACCCTGTCATGGCACGCCATGCGCAACGCCTGCTTGAAGGTCTGCCGGGGGCTAACGAGCCGTCAATTGTCCTCGAGGTGCGCAAGACAATCTATCTGATGCTTCCGGCGGGACGCGCGACGATTGAGCAGGTTGCGCAGGGCCTGGGGATGAACGTGCGCACCCTGCAGCGCCAACTCGAAGGCGCTGGAAAGGTCTTCTCTGACATGGTCAATGGCGTACGGCGCGATCTCGTTATCCACTATATGGACAATAGAAGCTACTCGCTTGGGCGCATTGCCGAATCGCTTGGCTACTCCGCTTATGGCTCGTTCGTCCGGTGGTTCACGGCGCAGTTTGGCATGACGCCGACTCGGTGGCGCAGCACTAAGCCGGCAAATCTGAGGTAAGCCACGAACCGGCGGCGCCATGTTCCGCGTTCCGCCCGTCCAACCCGATTTCTTTCGCCCGCATCTGACCGCCGTGCGTCGCATTATCGAACTCAAGGGTGTCAGGCTCTTGCACGCAGTTGAGCGATGACACAGTCAACAGGCACATGTTTAACGTTTCAACCAGGTCATCGACATAGGACGGTATGCCCTAAGACTGGTTTGTCATGCGATCGACCAGGCGGCGAATGATGGGTGTGGCGACACGACAACCGGCAGCATGGTTAGCCAGGAAATGCTCCAGGAGCGTAGCCAGTGCTGAAAGAACAGGCCTTCTGCTGCAAACGGAATGCTTGCGATGGCAGCAGCGATGGAGCAGGTCCCTTGTACGGTACATGCAGCAATTCGATTTTGGCCTGCTCATGGGAGGATGTTACGAAGCTGACATGGCCATGCTCATCATGAGGATGGCAGTCGAAGGCTATGCTATCGCTTGGCTGCCGTTTAGCGCCGTCAAGGATGAGATCGACGCAGGCCGCTTCGTCCAAGCCGGCGGCGAGGAATGGTGTGCCAAGCTTCAGATTCGATCGTATCGGGCAATAGCGAACAGCAACCCCACCATGCAGGACTTATGGAACTCACTTGAGACCTCGGTGCCACCGTACGACGCGTCAGAGGAAGCTACCTGACATCCGAGACACTCGTCACTTCTCCCCGAGGACCACGGCGTGACGATGGCCGGAACGCAAATCGACGGGGCGAGCCCCACGTTCGGTCGTGCTCTCGAGGGTAGAATGCGCGGACAATTGGTGCGTTGTCATTCGGACGAAAAGAATGAATCTCGCAAGGATCGACCTCAACCTGTTGCGCGTCTTCGATGCAGTTTTCGAGGATCGCAATCTGCTGGCCGCGGGCAAGCGCTTGCATCTCAGTCAATCGGCAATCAGCCATGCGCTCGGCCGCCTTCGCGATGTGCTCCAGGATGACCTCTTCGTCCGCACAGCCAAGGGCATGGAGCCGACCGCGCGCGCGGTGGCGATGGCTATGCCCATCCGGAGTGCCTTGCGGCAAATCCAGACCGCGCTCGGTGATGAACCCTTCGCTCCGGCCAGCGCACGGAGGGAATTCGTGGTGGCCGCGAACGACTACATCACATTGATTCTGCTCAGCCGGCTGAGCCAGCGCCTGCGCGCGGAAGCGCCGATGGTCGACCTTGTGGTACGCCCCTCGACGAGACTGGATCTGGCCGGACAGATCGACATCGGCCGCATCGACATCGCCATCGGCATCTTCGCCGAGGTGCCTACACGATTTCAATCGATGGTGATCTGGAAACAGACGGAGGTACTGGTCACGCACCGTGATCATCCGATCGGCGACCGTGCGCTCACCAATGAGGACCTGTTGACCTATCCACTGGTCGCCGTATCGCTGGGTGGGCAGGAGGAAGGCGCGGTCAGCGGCTTTATCGTCGAACGCGGGCTTGCACGGCAATCGGAAATGTTCGACCGGCAGGCGCTTGAAGACGCCTTTGTGGGTTCAGCAAGTCAGCCGCGTATCCGCGTCGCAGTGGCGCATTCGCTGGCGATACCCGCTCTGGTTCGCCACAGCGACATGCTGGCGCTCATACCTTCGCCGTTGGGCCGCGAGTTTGAGCGCAATGGTGAGTTGCGAGTTCATCCGGTGCCCTACCCCACGCCGACGACGTCGGTACGGGCGGTCTGGCACGGCCGCAATGCCGAAGATCCGGCCTTGCAATGGCTGCGCAAGCAAATCGCCGATGTGGCGAGCCAGGTGCGAACCTAGTTCGTCCTGTTTTCTGCAAGGTCGTCTTGCACGTATTTCACCGCAGTCGGCGTTTTCCATGTGGCACCATCGGGGCACCATGCGCATCGACATCTCTGGTGCCACGCGGACTGGCTCTTTTCCGCAGATAGCGTTCGCCTTGTCAATATCGTGACACGATCGCGGCATGCAGCTCCGGTCGTTCGCCCCGCTGACATTCTGCAGCGTGCGCGCGTAACGCCCCGGCAATTCACATCGCTTCATAACTTCAACATGACAGTAAAGATCCTTGCATTGTGTGGCAGCGCCCGTCGCGGTTCCGTCAACCGAAAGTTGCTCGATGTGGCCGTGCGTGGCGCAGGCGACAGTGGCGCGGAGGTCAGGCTCGTATCGCTGGCCGATCATTCGTTGCCGTTTTATGACGGCGACTTCGAACAGGAATACGGCATGCCGGCAGCGGCAAGGGAATTGCAGCGGTTGCTAGCGGAGCATGATGCGTTGCTGGTGGCGTCGCCCGAATATAACGGCGGCTATACCGCCCTGCTCAAGAATGCCATTGACTGGATTAGCCGGCCGATGGCTACCGGCGAATCTGGCGTGCAGCTTTTTCAGGGAAAGGTCGCCGCAGTGATCAGCGCGTCGCCAGGACCCATGGGCGGCATCCGCTCCATGTTGGGAATGCGCGGCGTGCTGGAGAAACTCGGCATGCTGGTGATCCCGCAGGGATTCTCCCTGGCAGCAGCACATCAGGCATTCGACGCAGATGGAGGTCTGATTCAAAAGCCGGTAGAGACCGAAGTGCGCGCGGTGGGTGCCAGGCTTGTGGAGACGGCCCGGGGCTTGTCGAAGGCCTAGAGTTTAAGCGTTCGCACGGCCGCCGCCGTGCAATTTCTGCGGGCGGCGCGCCGGATGAAAGCGAGCCGCCCTTCCCCTGCCAGTCAATGGGCGTCCGGTGCCTTGACGTTGTAGGCAATCCTGCCTGCAGGGAGGAAGAAGAGCGCGATCACTGCGCCGCCCTTGGCCTCGGGATAATGATGACTGCCCGGTGCGGGGGCGGTCCATCCGCCGTAGCACCAGCCATTCGGACCAGCCAGCGCCGCGCCTTCATTGAGCGCCACCACCAGGTTGAATTCGCCATAAGGATGGGAGTGATAGTCGCCGCGGAAGGCATTTTCCGGGTTGCGCTGATCGTTATCGGCGCTGTCCATATAGACCGCGGTAATGCTGAAGCCGAAGGTCGCTTCCGACGGATCAACAAGGCGCGATCGCCGGTACTTATGACCCGCGATTTCCGTGTTGGCGGCCCAGCCTTCCTGCTCGACACCAATCCTGATCAGTCGGGCGAGATCCTTGTACAACGCGCTTTCAGGACCGTATTTCGTGTTGAGCCATTCCTCGACTTTGGTTCCAGTGGTCATGTCCTTGACCTCCTCAAGAAACGGAATGCAGCGAGCGATCAATTGCTCCCTGTGATTGGATGCTCCGGTGTTTGACATATCGTCCTCATGATTTCGGTTGAGCGCCGGCTCGCGTCGTCAACGATGACGATCGATGCCCGCGCAGCGGCGTACCGCCTGCAGGCACGATGCCATACGGTGCGCAACAGCGGAAGCGACAACCGTTCAAGGTGAAATTGCATATCGTGCAAGAGGCGTCTTGTGTGACGAAGGTTTCACCGTTCAATATCCATATGCACAGATTTCAATGACTCCTTCATCGCGAGCATGCGAGGAAGAAATTAGCGCTTATGTGGAAGAAAGAACGCCAACACGATCAATTCACGCTGGATTCTCTGCATCTTCGCAAGATTAATTTCACTGACAAAGGGTATGAACTACGCGCCGGCCTGCCCCTGTCCGGGTTGACCCTGTTGTCGCACGTCATCTGCATCCCTATGCTCCGCCCCGATGTCTTTCAGCTTCCAGCAGATGTCGACAATGAATCGACCATCTGTTTGTCGAGAGGCTCCATGAAGAATCATCCCCACAGGAGTTGTCATGAGTACTTACCAGAAACCGACATCGAACGTCATCGATGTCCAGCAATTCATTGATGAACATCCTTTTTCGCCATATCAATGGCTGATCCTGTTCATTTGCTTTCTGATCGTCGCTGCGGACGGCTTCGATACGGCAGCGATCGGCTTTGTCGCGCCGGCCGTCGCCAGGGAATGGTCCATTCCCGTTGGTGCGCTAGGCCCGGTGCTCAGTGCAGCCCTCGTCGGCCTGGCGCTGGGTGCGCTGCTGGCAGGACCGATCGCCGACAGGATAGGCCGGCGCTGGGTCTTGATCGGCTCGGTCTTCTTCTTCGGTCTTTGGACGGCAGCGTGCGTGGCAGCGACGGACATCTGGCAACTCACCGTGTTCCGCTTTCTGACCGGCATCGGACTCGGGGCGGCGTTGCCCAACGCGACGACCCTGCTATCGGAGTATGTGCCGGCGAAACGACGCGCATTGCTACTGAACATCATGTTCTGTGGTTTTACACTGGGGGCCTCGGCGGGCGGACTTGCCGCGGCCGCATTGATACCTGACTTCGGATGGCGATCTGTCTTCGTGATCGGCGGCGGTGTACCGATCGTGTTGGCAATCGGCCTGATCTGGTTACCCGAGTCGATCCGCTTCATGGTGATCCGGGACTGGCCGATCGAGCGGATTCGCAACGTACTACGCCGGATCGCCGACAATCCTTCTATCGCGACGTCACGCGTTACGGTTTCGGAGAGCCAAGGGAACGAGCAACACACGTCGATCGGCGCGATGCTCTCGAGGCCGTACCGATTCGGCACGCTGACGCTGTGGCTGGCCTACTTCATGGGGCTGCTGGTCTATTACACACTCACGAGTTGGATGCCCACGCTGATCCGCGAGGCTGGCTTCACGCTGCGCGAGGCAGCACTCGTTACGGCGCTGTTTCCTGCAGGTGGCGTGCTGGGCGCGCTGATCTTCGGCTGGGTGATGGATCGTTGGAATCCCTGCCGAACCGTTGCACTGGCCTTCCTTCTTCTCGGCGTCGCGGTCTGTGCAATGGGACAGGGAGCGGCCAATACCGGGGCGCTGGCGATTCTGACATTTGTGGCCGGCGTTTGTATGACGGGCGCGCAGATGTCGATGCTCGCACTGGCTGCGATTTTCTATCCCACCCACAGCCGCGCGACCGGCGTCGCCTGGATGCTCGGGGTGGGACGCTTCGGTGGCATTCTCGGTGCCATGGGCGGCGGCACGCTGCTCGCGGCCGGCTACAACATGATCTACATCTTTACGCTGATGGCCGCGCCAGCATTCGTAGCCGCAATGGCCCTGTTCGTGATGGCATGGGGCCGTCCGCGGCCTGCACTCGCCGGTGCTTAACCAGCCGTTGTGCAGCGGGTGCAATCTGCCCTTGCATATGTTTCACCGTCCGCTTCCTGAACGCCATGTCATCATGAGGAAGCCTCCTTGCTCGTTCTCTGCTCATGACAATTTCTCGAGACTCTCATCCCACAGCATCCATCGTCGACGGAATCATTCGCTCCCGTCGAGCCGTGAGATACTTCAGACCGGATCCGGTCCCGCAACGCATGGTCGAGGACATTCTCGACGTGGCGAGATTTTCGCCAAGCAACTCGAATATCCAGCCCTGGCATGTCTACGTGCTGGCTGGGCCGGAAAAAGCTGCGCTGAGCGAGAGGTTGAGACAGGCACAGATGGAGGATCGACATCCTCCATTGCAACATCTTCCCGACCCCCTTCCCGAAGAGATGAGGGTTCGCCAGGAGGCATTCGGATCGGTGTACTACCGGGCGATGGGAATATCCCGGAGCGATATGCCGCAACGCGCCAAGGTGACGGCGAGAAACTTCGATTTCTTCGGTGCGCCCGTTGGCTTGATCTTTGCAATTGATCCCTCCCTCACCAAGTTCAGCTGGCTGGACTATGGGCTGTTTATCCAGACGATCATGATTGCCGCAAGCGCCATCGGCTTGGCTACGTGTCCTCAGGTGTCGTTCGTGCGCTATCAGGACATCATCTCCAGGCACCTCGATTTTCCCGAAGGCTTCCAAGTCGTGTGCGGGATGAGCCTCGGCTTCTCCGACGACGAGTCGCTTGTCAACCGTCTCGATATGACGCGTGAGCCCGTCGAGGGCTTCACGCGGTTTCTGGGCTTCGATGCCTGAGCATGCAGTCGAGGAGAACTTATAACTGGTGACTCACATGACAAGCGCCCGTTATCCTGCCCTATCGCGTCCAGGCAACGTCGGTCTCACGTTCTTTCAGGCCCCGCACGCTGGGACCACTGGAGCTACTGTGGCGCACTGATCATTTCTGCTCTTGATTGATGAGCGATTTGGCGTGCACGGCGCGTTCGTGCAGGTGGGCGGTATCCGTACGGTCGATCATGAGGCTAAGCAACTCTGGCCTGTTGTAATGTCCAGCCGAGTCCATCAAGACCTTGCGCCGGTCGATCAACGAAAAATCAAGATCGGCGATGACCTCACCCTCACCCGAGCGGATAGGTTCGCCCAACAGCATGCCATCCGGTGTCACGATTGTGGTCAGGCAACCGCCAGAAATCGGCTCGATATCGCACCCCGTGTCCCGCATGATTTGCGCCTGCTGGTCAGGGTCCAACCACGCTGTTGCGTTCACGACGAAGCAGCCGGACTCCAGCGCATGCTGTCGGATATTGATTTCCATCCTTTTGGCAAATCCTTCGCCGAAGGCTGATCCCGGATACATGGCCGAATGGATCTGCTCGCCGTCGGCGATCAGCGCGTAGCGCGCGAGCGGATTGTTGTGCTCGAAGCATGCGAGCTGGCCGATTCGTCCGACCTTGCTGTCAACCGCGCGAAGGCCTGACCCGTCGCCCTGACCCCAGATCATGCGTTCGAAATGCGTAGGGGTGATCTTGCGGCGGCGCTGGATCAAGGTCCCGTCTGCGTCGAAAAGCAATTGCGTGTTATAGATGGTGCCTCCGTCACGCTCATTCACACCAATGGACACCACCATGCCGGCCTTCCTGGCCGCCTCGCCGATTGCGTCGG
Organism: Cupriavidus consociatus; assembly: GCF_017814975.1. Taxonomy (GTDB): domain Bacteria; phylum Pseudomonadota; class Gammaproteobacteria; order Burkholderiales; family Burkholderiaceae; genus Cupriavidus; species Cupriavidus consociatus. Next base: position 133,348 of record NZ_JAGIQA010000015.1, on the reverse strand, counting down.
TGGCGGGAGACGGTACCGTCACGGACTGCTCGAGCAACCTGAGGTGCTCACTTCCGGCAAGAAGCTGAAGACCCGTCTGGACCGCTGAAAAATAGGGGTAGTACGGCACCACGGTCTCCGGAAAGGTGGCGAACTCCACCCCCTTCTCACCAAGCTCCTGGATCTTCTGCACGACTTTATCCACGGTTGCCTCACGGCTGTAGAGCACAGGGCTGATCTGGACTGCGGCAGCTTTGATGACTGTCATTCTAAAAATTCCTTTGGATCGGACGCGGCATCGTAGTGCCGCGACGAAGTTGCATAGGCGACAGCAACATTCAGTGTCTGGCGTTCGCGGGAGTTAGCGCCGACAGCCAATGTGGCTGCCTTCAAGTCACGGTGGGTGAAGCTCAGAACGCAGTCGGTCCAGGCAGGTAACCAAGGACTTGTTCGACTCGGCGAGCCAAGGCCAGTAGCTCACGGTCACGACCAGCTGCCGCATCGAGTTCCAACCCGAGTGGAAGCCCTTCAGAGTTCAGTGCCATCGGAATGTTGATACCGGGCAAGCCGGCGGAGCTCGACGGATGCGTGTTCCTGGACAAGAAGAGGTGCGTAACGTCCTTGCCGCCGACCTGGAAGTTCCATTGATTCTCGATCCGCGGCGCTGCACACGGCGTGGTCGGGAAGAGCAGCGCATCGGCCTGTCCGAACGCGATCTGCGCGAGTCGGCTGCTCAGCTCTTGCCTGCCCACGTTAAGTGCGGTGAGGTACTTTTCATCCGACACGAAGCCTGCGCCGGAGGCCACGACGAAGTGTGACCAGCTGCCCCTGATATTCTCGCCCAGGCCCGCATAGATCTCCTCGAAGGAAATGGGCAGCTGGTTGGCCGCGATGAACCTGCGAACGGCGGGCATCGTCTCATGGAAAAAGATGGACCAAGTCGTGCTATCAGCAAGGGCAAGGAAATCTTCCTTCAGATCGATTTCCACCAGCTCGGCTCCTGCATCCTTAAGCCGTCGCAAGGTCTCGCGAAACGCGCGGTCGACCTCAACGTCGACGTCAGCCAGGTACTGCCGAGGCGCGTAGGCGAACCTGACGCCCTTCAGGTTGCCGCTCAGGTTGACGCTGTGGACAGGGCTCTTCGTAAGCACGGCATCCAGAAGCTCACAGTCTTCGACGCGGCGAGCGAGGAGTCCCGTGGTGTCGAGGGTGTCGGATATGGGAGCCACGCCCTTGGCCGGCCAGCGGCCCGGCGTCGGCTTGTATCCCACCACACCACACAACGACGCGGGAACACGGATGGAGCCGACAGTGTCTCCGCCGAGCGCTGCGGGAACGATGCGAGCAGCCACCGAAGCGCCTGCACCGCTGGAGGAACCGCCCGTGACGTTGGCCTTGTTGTAGGGATTCTTCACCTGGCCATGGTGAGCATTGAGGCCCGTCAGGCCATACGACATCTCAACCAGGTTGTTCTTTCCGAAGATTATCGCCCCCGCATCTTTCACACCCGCAATCGCCTCGGCGTCCTGCGTCGGTCTGTACGCAGCCAGTACGGAAGTGCCCATGGTGGTAGTCAATCCCTTCGTCAGGTAGCTGTCCTTGACCGCCAGAGGCACGCCGAGCAACGGAGCGCTGTGCCCTGCTCGACGCGCTCGATCGGCCTGGCTTGCGGCCTCCAGCACTGAGGCGCCATCGATGGTGATGAACGCTTTCAAGTCGGCGTGCTCATGCGCGCGTTCCAGCAGCTCGCCCACATATGCCTCCGAGGAAATCTCCCCGGTTCGAATTGCGCGTGCTGCAGCTGCGAGGCCGAGCTCGTGCAATTCACCGGAGCTTGCCGAACGCATTGCAGGCATAAGTTCTTCAGTCGAACCGAAAGCCGCTGATGCGCCGGTCACGAGGGCGACGCCCTTGGAAATTGGAATTGAGCTCATTTCATTACCTTTCAAAGGCCGTATGCCCCGGGGGGCGGTTGGGAAGCTGTGGATGTCTTTGACAGGTTGATGATAGTGGCCTAGGCTTTAGCTCAAATGACCAACTTCCCTCGTTTTAGGCCAACATGAAACGCGTCGGACTCGTGGTGTTCCCCGGCTTCCAGATCCTGGACATAGTGGCGGTCTCCGTCTTCGAGATGGCTAACCTTGCCGCACCGAAGGCGGCCTACGACATCCATGTCGTCTCCGAATGTGGGGGTGCGGTGAAAAGCTCGATGGGCACCGCGGTTCAGACGATTGCGCTGGATCCGAACATCTATGACACGCTCATCATGGCCGGAGCGACCACACCGCAGCCGTCATCGGCCAGACTCCTGCGGCTGCTCGCGCGTGCGCTCGAGCCCACTCGGCGCATGGCCAGCATCTGCACCGGCGCCTTCGTCCTGGCCGAGGCCGGGATCCTGGATGGCCGTCGCGTGACAACGCATTGGGCCCATGCGCGGGAGCTTCAGCGGCGCTATCCGTCGATCCGGGTCGAGGAAGATCGGATCTTCGTGCGCGACGGTACCGTCTGGACCTCGGCCGGCATGACTGCCTGCATCGATCTCGCGCTGGCACTGGTGGAGGGCGACCTGGGCAGCGACGTGTCGGGAGCGGTCGCAAGACAACTGGTCGTTCACCATCGGCGCTCGGGTGGGCAGTCCCAGTTCTCGACGCTGTCGGAGCTGGAATCCAAGTCCGATCGCATCCAGGCGGCACTGACCTACGCCAAGAACCACCTGCGCGAAGACCTGTCGGTCGAGCGGCTCGCCCATGCCGTCCATATGAGCCCGCGACACTTCAGCCGCGAGTTCCGGTTGAACACGGGTCAACCTCCTGCGCGCGCCGTCGAGCGGCTGCGCGCGGAAACGGCTCGCATTCTTGTCGAGGCGGATCGACTCACGATCGAGCGCATCGCGAGTGAAACTGGCTTCTCCGACCCGGAGCGAATGAGGCGGGCGTTCCTGCGCGTCTTCGGCCAACCGCCCCAGGCATTGAAGCGAGCGGCCCGCTCGCGACATGCGGCGGAGTCGGCTCTGACTTGAACGGTTGGCTGCTGGCGAATTCCAGTTGTGCGGAATGGTGCGAGTACCGTACTGAGGACGCGGACTGAAACGAGTGAAGCGCGCGTTCCCATCCTCGGAATCAGCTTTAATGTGAGTGCGCTTTGGCGCCCTCAGGCACGGTGAACTCCAGTGTCACCACCTGTCCGGGAAAGACGTTGTGATTGGCGTCAACCAGCGAGATCCTCACCTTGTGCTGGCCGGGCGGCAGCCCGGCTATGTCGACGGTGTTGTTGTCGCTCGGATCCGCCCACCACCAGGGTAAGTCGTCGACCGTAATATGCAGATGCCCGATGCGTGGAGATACCTTGGCTGCCTCCGGCCCGAACACCGGGGCGATGCGCAAGTTCTCCACCCGGTACTGAGCCCAGAAGATGCCGTGGGCCAGCCCCTCGGGCAGCGGGGGATCTACGATCAGTTTCGGGGCGGGCTCATTCTCGACCGCGACGTACGGCGAAGCGCCGCGAATATCCTTCGCGCTCTGGGCGAAGGCGCTCGTGGCGAGTACGATGCCCGCCGCGACTACGGCAAGCGTCTTGATCAGCTTGGACATTGAAGTTTCTCGTTCAAAGTATGGATTGCGGTTGTGCGGATCCAGGCGCGGTTCGAAATAAGGATGATGGGGCACGGGTCGCGAGCGACGTTCGCACCCTGAGCCCCATCTCAGCGTCCTGAATGCCGCACACTGCTTACAGAATCTCGAACTGCACGTCGACGTTACCGCGAAGGGAGCGCGAGTATGGGCAGGTCTGGTGGGCGGTTTCCACCAGTTGCCGCTTCACGGCCGCATCCAGGCCCGGCAAGCGGACCTTCAGCGTCACGCCGAGGGCATAGTTGGCGCCGCCGTCGGTCTTGCCCAGCGACACTTCAGCGTCGATGGCCGCGTCCTTGGGCAGCTTGACACCCACCTGCCTGCCGGCGTTTTCGACGGCAACGATGAAACAGGCTGAGTATCCGATGCCGAACAACTGTTCGGGGTTGGTACCAGGCCGGCCGGCGCCGGGCGTGCTCAGCTTGACGTCGATGGCACCGTCACTGGAACGGCCGGCGCCTTCGCGGCCGCCGGTGACGTGGGTGTGTGCGGTGTAGATAACTTGATCGAATTTGGTCATGATGATTTCCTTACATGGGTTGAGACATGCCTCGTTGTCGAAACAAATATATCGTTTGCGATGCAATCGCATGCGATGCAAATGATAATAGGAGTCTGGGGTTTAGCCTGAAGGACTAACTTCCCTCCTTTTATGCCAACCATGAAATGGAAGGGGCATGGACGTTTCTTCCCTTTCCCAATACCTCTTGAGTTCCCCGGCGCGCCTCCTGTAGAACCAGAGGGTATGCCCGTGTGGAAGTGCAGCCGCTCGCGCTCGCTGTGGCGCTGGCCGGCAATAGTCCAGATGCCAGCCTGCGGCTACGTCACTGCGTCCGCCCGCCTGCGAACCCGGCGCCGCGCCTAGCGTCGCAAGCTGTATTCCGCCGGCACAGCTTCGAGTTCGGCAAAGAGAAGGCGGCCGGGTTCAAGCGCTGAACGTCGCAATCGCCAGGGAACCGAAGCCGCAATCTAATGCAAGCCTCTTGCCGGTACCCGCCGGTCCGGTGGCACTGGGGCGGTTGGGCCTTCATCGCCGCCGCCTCAGTTCTTGTTGTTACTCAGCCGTGATATTTCCTTCCTTAATCACCTTCGCCCACGTGGCGAGTTCCTCCGACACGAATTTCTGCAGCGCTTGTGGGCCCATGTACGCAGCGAAGCTGCCTTGGTCTTCAATCTTGCGTCGGTAGTCCTGGCTTTCGACAATCTTCTTGATTGACGCAGACAGCTTGTTGATGATGTCGGGGGGAGTTCCTGCTGGCGCGAATACTGCGAACCAGGACTCGACGTTGTAGCCGGGCAAGCCAGCTTCAGCGGAGGTTGGAACGTCGGGCATCGAGGGATGACGCTTGGGTCCCGTGTAGGCGAGCGCCTTGATTTTTCCCGTCTTGACCTGCTGGATGACTGATGGCGGGGTTGTCACGAACATATCGACCTGGCCACCAATCAGGTCGGTCACCACAGGACCTGCGCCCTTGTACGGTACGTGCGTCACCGGTACGTGCGCCTGGTTGCCGAACATAACGCCGGCAATGTGCTGGATAGAGCCATTGCCGGACGAGGCGTAGAACAAGCCCCGTTTGTCCTTCTTGCCGAACGCAATCAGTTCGCTCAGGTTCTTGGCAGGAATTTTTCCGCTCACGGCCACCACATGGGGTGCACGCATCACGAGCGCCACAGGAGCGAAGTCCTTTGGCTTCCAGCGCGCTTGGGGAAACAGCGCAGGATTTCCCACGTGATAGCCCGAGTACTGCATGAGAAGCGTATAGCCGTCCGGCTTGGCCCGGGCGACCGCTTCGGTACCGATATTGCCGCTGGCGCCTGGCCGATTCTCGACCACGATGGGTTGCCCCAGGTCTTTGGCCAGCTGCTCACCAATCAACCGCGCCACGATATCGGTCGAACCGGCTGGTGCACTCGGCACAACCATGTTGATGGGCTTGGTGGGATAGGTCTGCGCAGCGAACAGCGGCCATGCAGCGGCAACCAGGACCGCCATCACAGAGGTCTTCACGCTCCATTTCATTTTCTGTCTCCTGTTCATCTATTCGCCGGAACAGACCGACCGTTCCGGCCTTATCACTGGTCTTACTTCACTTCCGGAACAGTGCTTCCATCTCTTTTCGGACGCGGTACGCCGGTTGGTCCGCGTCTATGTCCACATCATCCCAAGTGAGAGACTGGTCCTTGCGCACATCGCGACGCAGCTTCAGGTGATGGGCCAGGCCGAGAGGCAGGCTGCCCAGCCGGAGCGACTCCTGGGCAGGGAACAACTTGCCGAAAACCGTGTAGCCACCCTCGCCATCGAGCATCTCTCCGGTCTTCAGGTCTCGCTTGGCTGTAGCAATCACGTCTGCATTGAAATGCTGGCCAACGCCGGTCGGTTCGCGACGCAGACCAACGCTTGCCACGGAGATGCCGAGCTCCAGACCGATGAGATGCCATTTCTTGTACTGGACCATGCAGCGGCCTTCCGGGTCGGTGAAGACCTGATACTCCTTGAAGCAGCGGCTGATGTAGTCGTTCGGAGCCTCAACGCAGACCCACACGCCCTTGCGGATGTCGTAGCCTACGGATGTCCCGTCGGGGTTGAGCGACGACACCACATCGACCACGCCCTTTGCCGACAGCACGCCGCCTTCGGACTTGAGCCGCATGACAGTTGGAATCTTCTCGACAGAGGCCGGCGCAAAGGTGATACCTTCAGCCTGCACCTGGAGGCCGGTGGCGTTGGCAATGGCAGTGCTTTCGATGGCAGGCTTGGACCCATCGAGGAAAGCATTGAACATCTTCGGGTTCATGCCACCAATGCGTGCCTGTTCAGCTGTCACACCCCAGTGGTCCCAGACCGTATCGGGCGTCGATTCACGGAACTGCGGCAGCCACTTGTGACCGCGGCCCGCAGCAATGATGGGGAAGCCGCACGTGCGCGCCCAGTCGACCAGCTCACAAGCCAGCCCCGGCTGGTCGCCGTAGGCGAGGGAATACACCACGCCAGCCTCACGGGCACGATGGGCAAGCAGCGGCCCGCAGAAGGCGTCCGCTTCGACCGTGACGTTGATGACATGCTTGCCGTCCTTGAATGCTGCAAGGCAATGGTCAACGGCGGCAATCGGGTTACCGGTGCATTCGATGATGATGTCGACGCCAGGATGCGCTACCAGCGCTTCCCAGTCATCGCCGACGTGCGTGGAACCCGTGCGAATGGCGTCGTCCAGCGACGCTGCTTGTGCGCGGCCAGCCTCCCAACCCACACGCTCAAGGCTGGCATGGGCGTTGGCAGGAACCAGGTCAGCGATGCCAACCATGTGTACGCCAGGTGTGCGGGGTACCTGGGCGAGGTACATCGAGCCGAATTTCCCCGCACCGATGAGGCCAACGCGCACGGGGTTTCCTTGCTCGGCACGCGCGAGCAGTTGAGGATAGAAGTTCATAGTGAATCAGATATGGTTGAAACGGACAGCTCTCAGCTACGTGGCTGGGCAAGGAAGTCGAGGTCGCAGCCATCGGGGGCCTGCATCACTGTGCGCTGGTAGAGTTCGCGATAGCCGCCTTGCTTCTGGGGAAGCGGTTTGCGCCCGGCAAGGCGGCGTGCGATTTCTTCAGGCTCGACAAGCAAATCGATGGTCTTCTGCGACACCGACAGGCGAATCCGGTCGCCGTTTCGCACGGCTTCCAGCGGTCCACCCGCAGCGGCTTCGGGAGACACGTGCAACACGATGGTTCCGTAGGCAGTGCCGCTCATGCGAGCGTCCGAAATACGCACCATGTCCTTCACACCAGCCTTTGCAAGCTTCGAAGGAATAGGCAGGTACCCAGCCTCAGGCATGCCTGCCGCCAGCGGGCCGGCGTTCTTCAGCACCAGGATGTCGTCCGCATTGACGTCCAGGTCTGGCGAATCGATACGGTCAGCGAGGTCTTCCAGGCTTTCGAAGACAACCGCGCGGCCTTCCGTCTCGAACAATGCTGGCGTGGCGGCTGCGCGCTTGAAGATGGCGCCATCCGGTGCCAGGCTGCCGTGCAGGGCAATCAGGCCGCCTACGTTGCTTACCGGCTCGTCAAATGACCGGATGACCTTGCGGTCGACCCACCCAGCCGGCTCGTCGAGGCGCTCGCGCAGCGTGCGACCGTCAATCGTCAGGCAATCCAGATTCAGCAACGACCGCAGCTCCCGCAGCACGGCGCCCATGCCGCCCGCGGCATGGAAGTCTTCCATGTAGCCCTCGCCCACAGGCTTGAGGTCAACCAGCACCGGCGTCTCGTCCGAAATCTCGTTAAGCCGCTGGGGGCTGATACGGATGCCGAGCCGGCCCGCCACGGCGGTGAGGTGAATGATGGCGTTGGTCGAGCCACCCAGTGCCATCAGTACGCGGAAGGCGTTCTCAACCGACTGCTCGGTGATGATTTGGGAAGGCAGGATAGGCGCATGTGCCAGCCGCACGGCCGCACGGCCGCTCTCCTCGGCCGCAACCAGACGCTGCGAATCGACAGCCGGAATCGCGGCAGTGCCGGGCAGCGACATCCCCAGTGCCTCCGCGATGCATGCCATCGTGCTGGCGGTGCCCATCACTGCGCAGGTACCTGCCGTGGTGGCCAGACGAGTCTCCACGGTCTGGATTTCGCATTGGTCGATTTCACCAGCACGGAACTTTCCCCAGAACCGGCGGCAGTCCGTGCATGCGCCCAACCGCTCGCCCTTATGGCGCCCGGTGGACATTGGCCCCGTAACCAGCTGGATGGCGGGACGGTTGGCCGAGGCGGCACCCATCAGCTGGGCAGGCACAGTCTTGTCGCAGCCACCAATCAGGACAACGGCGTCCATGGGTTGTGCCCGTACCATCTCCTCGACGTCCATGGACATCAGGTTGCGGTAGACCATGCTGGTCGGATTGAGGAACACTTCGCCCAGCGACACGGTGGGGAACATGCGTGGCAGACCGCCCGCGGCCAACACCCCGCGCGACACTGCTTCAACGAGTTGCGGCATGTAGCGGTGACAGTTGTTGAAATCGCTGGGTGATGCGGCAATGCCGATGACCGGCTTCGACAGCAACTCCCCCGAGATGCCCATCGAGTGCGCCATCGAGCGGCGCAGGTAGCGCGCAAAATCGCGGTCACCGTAGTTAGTCAGGCCATTGTCAAGGCCAAGTGGTCCAGCCATGTTACTTCTCCATCTGGGGTGTTGCGGCGCTGAACTCGACGGAGAGCGCGTCTTCAAAGAACCGAGTCATTGCGCCCTTGTCGCTGGAACCGTGGCCAGCCAGAAGGCTCATCTGATAGGTAGCGGTCGCAGCCGCGAGGACCGGCATGGGGATGCAGTGACGTGCGCCGAGTTCGGCAGCGCTGACAAGGTCCTTGTAGGCCGCCTGGAGCGGATACCCATCGTCGAAATGGCGCTTCAGAATGCGAGGCAGGAAGAACTCCGACGCGTAGCTGCGTCCCGTCCCACTGTTGATGACCGACGCAATCTTCTCGGCGTCAAGACCCATCCGTCGCGACATCGGCAAGATTTCGGCTAACGCGGCACAGTTGATATCGAATAACAGCTGGTTGACGAGCTTCGTCAGTTGGCCGCTACCGGCCTCGCCCATGTAAAGGATGTTGTTACCCATGCGTTCAAGCCACGGCTTGACGCACTCGAACGTCTTTTCGGAGCCGCCACACATGACCGTCAGCGTGCCGGCCTCGGCGCGCGATTGCATGCCTGACACCGGGGCATCCAGAAACTCGATGCCAGCTGCAGAGAGACGGGCATGGATGTCCATCGTCGCGCCGTGCTCCATCGTGCTGGTGTCGACAACGATAGAGCCTGGGCGAAGCAGCGATACCAGGCCACCGTCGCCGAAGAGCACGTCGAGTACAGCCGCCGTGCCCGGCAGGCTGAGGAACACGATACGAGCGTCGGCCAATCCGGCCAGGCTGTCGGCCGTCGTTGCGCCCGCGGCCTGCAACTCCGGATAGGCGTCCTGGATTTTCGATGTCACAAGCAGGTCGGTATCGGCGTGAACAAGATTCAACGCCATTGGCTTGCCCATCTGCCCAAGGCCAACGAAGCCAACGATGGTGCGGTCGGAATTTGCGGCGCTCATGCGTCGGCCCTCTCGGAGATTTCAATCAGGTTGAGGTCAGGGTCGCGCAGGTAGATAGAGCGAATGCGATAGCTCGCGCCAGTCCGGGCAACCGGCCCCTCGATGATGTTGGCGCCGCGGTCATTCAAGCGCTTGATGACGTCATCGAGCGGAACCGAGGCGATAAAGCAGAGGTCCAGGGCTCCGGGCACCGGAAGATGGGCCTTCGGCTCAAACTCCTTGCCCTTCACATGCAGATTGATTTTCTGCTCGCCGAACTTGAACGCTTTGCGGCCTTCGCCAAAGGTCTCAAGGGTCATGCCCAACAGGCCAACGTAGAAGCCGACGCAAGCCTGTTCGTTGCCGGTGGTCAGGACGAGGTGGTCCAGATGGTGAATCACGGGTGTCTCCTTCTTGCAGTTCCGCGAATGGAGCGAATGTAGGCGCGTGAAGGAGCGCGGAGGAATTCCTAATTTCACATGCTTCCTTCGCGTTTTGCGAAGGAAGCACCGATCTTTTCTTGCTAAGATGCCTCCATGCCACAGGACCTCATCAATCCCGCACGCATCGATTTCGTCACATTGCGACTATTCTGTGCGGTCGCGCAGAGCGGCAGCATTACGAAGGGGGCTGAGCGATGCAATTTGGCGCTCTCAGCTGCGAGTCGCCGGATGTCTGATTTCGAGGCCGCCTCCAAGGCGGTTCTCATGGAAAGAACTGTGCACGGCGTGCGGCTGACACCGGCCGGGCACGTAGCTCTGCAGCACGCGATGCGACTGTTTCAGGGGTTCGAGCTTTTCAGCAATGAGCTGAGCGAATATTCGAGCGGGTCGCGGGGACACGTCCGCCTTTGGGCAAACATGTCGGCCCTGGTCGAATTTCTGCCGTCCGCCTTGGAGAGCTTCCTCCGGCTTTACCCCGATACCCGCGTGGAGGTAGAGGAGCAGCTTAGTGGAGACATCGTCCGCGCCTTGGTGGAAGGATTGGCAGACGTCGGGATATTTGTCGAAGGCGCCCCTACACATGGGTTAAACGTACTGCCCTATCGGACAGACCGACTGGTCGTTCTTTGCTCCCAGGCGCACCCCTTGGCCGCAGTCGACGAAATTGACTTCCGAAGTTGCCTTTCGTACGACTTCGTAGGCCTGAACCGTGGAAGCTCATTGCTGGATACCATCTCCAGCGCCGCTCACGACATCGGTTTTCCTTTGCGGCTCCGAGTCCAGGTTCGAAGCTTCGACGCCATGTCGGAGATGATTGCCTCGAATCTTGGTATCGGCGTTCTGCCACTCGGTGCTTGCTTTCGAAAGCTGGAGCCCATGAACTTGAAGGCTGTACGGCTCATGGATGCTTGGGCTGAACGACGGCTCCTCATCGCCACCAGCGCAGCCCGAGCCTTGTCCGGCTCAGCCGCGCTGCTCGTCGAACATTTGAGTAAGTCGCCAGATTGACCGCCGGCGTTCGGTCGTCGATGCGAGCGGTACGGCTCACAACGCTGCCCCAATCCAGAAGACGGCTCCCGCAATAACCTTCGCGTACCTGGCCGCTACGCTGCATCTAAACGCTATCGCCTCACCTCGAACTGCTTCGCAGTGTGCAGCCAGGGCGGAGAACACTGTGTTGATTTCCTCAGCGGCGGTATGATGCTCCGGTCGGCTTTGAGAGCCCCATCACGTAACGCCCCGTGGAAAACGAAACCTTCCTGCAATTTGACGCCCTGCAAGCTCTCGCCCGCCGCACCGATGCTGTAACTGTAGATTGTGCGTGTTGCGCCCCTGAACTCGACGAATGGACCTCGTTGCCCGTCTCCTTCCCAGAGCAACAGCTTCGCATCATCGGCACTCTGGTTCGCGACGTCTACACCGAGGGGACGTATGAGGAGTATCACCCTCAGGGCACAACCCTGTGGTCGGCCGAAGCACCGATTGCTCCGCTCTACTTTCCTTACAACCGCTGCACCGTCTCGGAGTGCCAGGTTTGCGAACGCGCGTATTTGCGCTACGTGGAGGGCGGGGGGTACTTTGTTGACCCGCGCATCCGTCGGCTTAGAACCAGTGTTATTGTGGACGCTCCACTCTCTGAGTAGGCCAGAGCCGCCGGTCCTGTCCGAACAGCACTACCCCTCGTAAACGCCTGCTGCCTTGTTGACAGGTGTCCAAATGTGGGGACATCCGGCATGCTCGATAAACGCGCAACTGTCGCCAGGGCATAGGGCTTCAACATCTGCGATGACCACGTTCAGAGCGCAGCGAAGGCAAAGAACACCCGCCTTACTCGCGTCGGAAACTAACGCCTGGTTGCACCATGCACCTCCACCTTGCTACGTATGCCGCTTCGGGTCGTAAGGCGCCGGGTCAACATATGGTCGAACGCCTTCGAATAGTTCAGCGAGCAGGCAGCCGACAAGCGCATCGGCCAGGAAACCCTATGTACCTGACCGATGCCTTTATACCAACCGCACGAGTGCTTATGCGCCTTCTCGCCAGCTGGAGAGGCCCAGCAGGTCCAGCGTCGTATGGCCTTTGGTCAGTTCGTCCATAATGCGCGCTTCCTTGTCGAAGCGGGCCTGGCCGCGGTCCAGCGTGGCACTGACGTGTGCTGCGGGGATGACAATCACGCCATCATCGTCCGCCACCACGAGGTCGCCGGAAGCGACTGGCGTGCCGGTGAAGCTCAGTGGCTGGCCAACCGACGGGACACTTGCCTTGATGGTGCCGCGTACCGAAATGCCACGGGAAAACACCGGGAAACGACGGGCGGTCAGCGCCGCGATATCACGGACGCCACCGTCGATGACCAGACCCACAACGCCGGCAGCCTCGGCTGCAACGGTCAGTACCTCGCCCCAGTAGCCGGCTACGAAGCCGCCAGTGGACACGACCAGCACGCTACCGCGCGGTACCTTTTCCATGGCGATGTGAATGGCCAGGTTGTCGCCTGGCGAGCATTCCAGCGGATACGCAGGACCGGCAACGGATGTACCCGGCCATATGGTGCGGACCAGCGGGTCGACAGACGTCGTGGCGATGCCAGAAGCCTCGAACAGCGTGGACGTGCCCAGCTTGCGTGCCTGCTCCAGCTGGGCGTCGCTGTAGGGGTTTTGCGTTGCGTTCATCATGGCTTCCTTTGCAGCGTGTGGTAGCCCAGCGCTTCGCGCGCCTGGCCGAGGGTCTTGCCTTGGGCTATCTGGTCGCGAATCTGCAATTCCACGCCCTCGATTTTGCGAGCAACATCAGCGACTTCGCGGGCGCGGCCGCGTGGCACCACGACAACACCGTTGGCGTCCGCGACGACGATGTCGCGGGCGGCGACACGGGCCGTACCGATGGAAACCGGTACGTTCACGCCATCGACCTGGACTCGGTCCTTGCCGGTGCGCATGAAGCGGCCGCGGGTGAACAGCGGATAGCCGTCGCCCAGCGCCTTCGACACGTCACGACATACGCCATCGATAACGGTGGCGCGAATGCCGCGCAGACCCGCGTACTGGGTCATGATGTCGCCCCATACCGTGCAGTCGGTCCGGCCGTCGTTATCCAGAACAACGACATCGCCTTCAGCCACGTCGTCGATAAAGTCGCCGACAGAGCCCGCCGGGGTCGTTGCGGAAACGTACTTGACCGTAAAGGCGGGACCAATAATGGTGCCCTTGTAATTGTCCAGCGGCGCGATGCCCAGACACTGGCCAGGCAGACCCAGCTTGTCCATGGCATCCGACACGCCCGGCGTGTCCAGGCCTTCAAACAGAGCAACCAGCTCCTTGTCTTCTGCACTCATGGCGGGTGCGCTCATTGCTTGTCTCCTTGATTGATAGCTTCGAACTCCTTGTCGTGCATGACTTCCGCAACCGGGCGACCAGCACGTACGGCAGCAACCATACCATCCTGGCGACGGGCGATGCGCTCGCCCAGTTCCAGCACTTCCTCGATACGTGCGGCGGGCACGAACACCGTGCCGCAGCGGTCGGCGATGACGTAGTCATCCTGATGCACCATCACGCCTCGAACTTCCACGGGCTCGCCGGAGCCGGTCTGGATGACGCGGTTGCGGGCGCTAATCATCGTGATGCCACGGCCGTACACCGGATAACCAATCGATTCACTGCCCTCGATGTCGCGGCTGTAGCCGTCGATGACCGAGCCGCGGACGTTCTTCGACACCGCAGCGTTGGCCAGGATGTCGCCCCAGCACGAGATACCGTCGATACCGCCCGAAATTACGAGGATGCGGTCGTCAGTCGTGACCGCGTCGATAACGGGCGAAATCAGGTGGACGGTCGGCTTTGCGTCGGCCTTGGGGCCGAGCTGAATCGTGCTGGCACGACCCACAATCTTCGGGCAGTCCCACAGCGGACGCAGGCCATCCGTGGCGCCGGGCAACCCCAGAAAGTCGAGCGCGTCGGAGACCGTATTGGTGTCGAGCCCCGCAAGGCGCTCGAGCAAGGAAGGGTTGCTGTTCACGTTCGTTCCTTTATAAATTAGCAATTCCAGGTAGTTGTTCTTCCCTGATGACGCATTGCGCATTTGCAGTGCCACTCCTTCAGCGCCAGAGCTTCAGCGCCGATGGCGCTCCATCCATCTGCAGCCGCTCACCGCTGTCGGCCAGCGTGCCGCTCGTGTTGTGATAGAGGCGGATCTGACGGTTGGCCGCGTCCTGGACCAGCACTGCGCTGCCGTCGGGTGAGAACGCATGGCCCTGCAGCCATTGCCCGCCAGCAACCTGTGCCGTCGGCCGGAGCCGACCATCGTCGATGCTGAACAGGCGGTACCGCGCCGTGCCGTGGAAGGACGAGCTTTGCGGCTTGTTGCTACCGTCAATGACCGTCACGCCGACCAAACGACTGTCAGGAGAGAAGAAGATGCCCTCGGGCGTCTGGCCTACGGTCACGGTGTCGACAACGCGCGGCTGCTTGGCGCGCAGGTCAATCAGGCTTACGGTATCCGCGTCGCCCTGCCCGCCGCCAAGGTTGGTTACCGCTGCCCACGCACCGTCAGGGGAAATGTCCAGACCGTAGGGACGAAGGCCGGCATACAGGTCCCGCTGTTCGAGCGCCACCGAGCGGCCCTCGATTGCCAGGAGGCTGACGCGGTTATCGCCATCGCGGCTTACCAGCGCACGACGCCCGTCCGGAGTGAATGCAACATGGGCAGGGCCGGCCTTCTCGCCGAGCTGCACCTTTCCAAGGGCTTCGACCTTTTCGCCATCGATGGCAAGCACCGACACAGAACCTTCGACACGGTTGGCTACGAGAGCCAGATTTCCGGCCCGGTTGATAGAAATGCCCGATGCGCCCGCCCCGGTATGCACGCTGCCAACGACGCGCGGTGCCGTTGCGCCGCTCGGGTCGAGTGCCACAATCGACACCAGGTTATAGGGAATAACCTTGGATGCATCTGCAGGGTCGCGGCGGGTCGCGGCGCTGACCAGCGCCATGCGCCCGTTAGGCGTGACGGCGATGGAACTCGGGGGGCCTACCAGCGACGTCGGTATCGCGATTTGCTGCGCAACCCGCAAGTGTCCTCCGGAAAGCTCGATGACGGCCAGCGTATCGCCTGACTGTCGGACGACCGGCTTGCCATCGGTCAGGCCCGCTCGGCCATCCTGCACCGACAAGTAGTACGAGGACTGCCTGGGCGTCGGCGTCGTATTGGCGCACGCTGCCAGAGCCACCACTGCAGTGGCTACGAGGGAATAGCGCAGCGACAGCATCGGAACAATGGACATGTTCATCGCCCTTCAATTACTCGACGCTCGCGCCCGACAACTTGACCAGCTTGCCCCACTTGTCGATTTCCGAGTCCACAATCTTCCTGAACTCGGCCGGCTTGTTCCCAACTGCAGTGGAGCCCTGGTCAGCCAAAGTCTTGCGTACGGCAGGGTCCTGCAGCACCTTCTGGATGCCGGCTGCCAGTTTGTCGACAACCGGTTGCGGGGTATTGGCCGGTGCAAACACACCATTCCACAGCGTCACTTCGAAGCCCGGCAGCGACTCCGTCACCGCCGGCACATTGGGGAGGCGTGTCGAGCGACCCTTCGTCGTCACGGCCAGCGGACGCAGCTTGCCGCCATCGATGAATGGCAGAATTTCGACCATCGGTGCGAACACCGCCTGAATCTGGCCACCAATCAGGTCAGCGTTCGCCGGTGCGCCGCCCTTGTACGGGATGTGCAGCATATCGGCATGTGCCATGCTATTGAACAGCGCGCCCGACAGATGCGATGCGGTGCCATTGCCAGCCGAACCGTAGGTAATGGGCCCCTTCTTCTTCTGCACGTAGTCGATGAACTCGGGCAACGTCTTCGCCGGAACGTTGTTGTTCACAACAAGCACGTTTGGAATCAAGGCGACTTGCGAAACGGGAATGAGGTCCTTCCGCAGGTCGAAGCCCATACTCTTGTACAGCGTCACGTTGGTAGCGATGGTGCTCGTTGCCATCAGCAGCGTGTAGCCGTCCGGATTAGCCTTGGCGACGTATGCGGCCCCGATATTGCCGCCGGCACCAGCGCGGTTCTCCACGATAATCTGCTGCTTGATTTCCTTGCCGAGTCTCTCGGCCAGAAGGCGCGCGGTCGAGTCGGTGCTACCGCCGGCAGCAAGCGGCACCACCAGCGTAATGGGCTTTTGAGCGGGCCATTCGCCGGCATTTGCGGCAAGGCATACAATCGCCGCGCAGGCAGCGGCAGCGACGTGGAAGAAACGTCGGGTCATGGTTGTCTCCATTGGTGGTTTTTTCTTTACGAATGTGCTGAGGGTCAGCGCATCTGAAAATCGGCGCTAATGCCGGCCCATCGCTTGTTAAGTGGGTACTTGCGATGGTGCTTAAACCTGCTTTGGGTTCGGATTACTCCTACTCGCGTTCGCTGGTCACCGAGACCGTTCCTGCGTCAGCATCGAGTTCGATGTAGTCACCGGTCGCGATGGCCGTCGTCGGGTTCTGGTCCAGGCCGGCCACGACGGGAATGCTTCCGATAATCGCGCCAATCGTCGTGATGGGCTCAGGATCCACCTGAATGAAGGCCACAGGTGCAGTACCGCGCGAAACCATGTCGTAGATCTTGTACGAGCCGCCCGTGGAACCCTTGCCGGTGCGGAACACGAGCACTTTGCCAGCGATGTTTACGCCCTCGAGCTCGTGCCCGGGTTCCGTGACGATGCCGGTCATGTTGTCGACACCGCCGTTGAAGCTGATGGCTTCGCTCGTCACTACCGCTTCACCCTTGGCCTTGCCAGTGACAATCTTGCGGCCCTGCAGGACAAATTTCGTGGTCGCCATGATGCTTACCTCCAGACGCCAGCGACAGCGGCGTTCATTACGCGTTGCAGATTCCCGTAGTGCGTGGGCAGGCCAAACTGGCCAGGCGCGTAGAACGCCATCTTTGCGGAGTTGGTGGTGAGCGTCTTGTAGCCCTTCGTCGGTGCAATGACGCGGCTGCGGGCCAGGAACGGGCAGGTCTCGCGCACCACGACGCCGCCGGCATCTTCGATGGTCTTGATGTAGCCCATGCGCTCTGCCATCGCGTACATTGCGCCCGCTGTGGTGACCCACAGGGTGATGTCCTTGTGAACCTTCTTGCCTTCCAGCGCTTCCGCAACTTCGCGAATTTCCTGAACGGATGCATTCGGGCAGCCGACGAGAATCCAGTCCACGTGATCGGTCGGCTCCTTGTTCAGGGCCGCCTCAGCCTGCTCCTTCTCGGGCTGGCCGAACACAAGCACCTTTTCCGGTTGGCCGCCACCAAACGCTTCCTTGAGCGTCGGCGCTTCCGGCGTCACGCCCACAGCGTGGAACATGCTCACCGCGCCCGATGCAGCCAGCGCCGCGCTCAGCGCCTTGAGTTCTTCCAGGGTCGGCGTCGTCGGGATGCCAGTGAACACGGGCGTGTCCTGGCCAGCAATCTTGCCGGCGAAGTAACCGAGCGTGCCGTAGTCCGTCATATCGGTCAGCGGCACTTCGACCTTGATGAGGAACTTGCCGTAGCGGTTCTCCTTCAGGTGGAAGCCATACTCGGGCGTACGGCCAGTCAGCGCCGACGCAAGACCGCTCGGGCCACCTTCACGGTTGGTGCGCGCACCACAGACAGAGTTCGCGTAGACCACGGCCGAGGATTCGCCCCAGGCCATGTGCTCACCGAAACGCGGCGAGTTGCCGGTCAGGTAGGGAATGCAGGTGTTGCAGGTGTTCGCGCCCATGCCGGCATAGGCATCGGTGAGTCGCGTCTGCAGGACCGCATCCGACTCGGGAATGCCGATGTCTTTCCACTGGGTCGGGTCGACGGCCGTCGGGTTGGTCGTGACTCGGGTGATGAAGGTACCCCCTTGCTTGCGGATGTCCTCCACGAAGCGCGTACCTGCCTCTTCGGCAACCAGCACAGAAGAGCCAGCCATGTGTACGTTGTTGACAGGAACGAGCCTTGCGGCTCCGAAGCTCTCGCCCAAGGCGACCAGGATTTCCATGGCCTTCTTGACGGCGGGGCCCTTGTCCCCATTCAACATCTGGGTCTCTTCTTCAGTCAGCAACATACTGATGTCTCCATGTACAACCCGGACCGCGTGCTGCGGCTCCTGGGCTAGGAAAGTCCAGGCTTTCCGTGCTTGATATCAATCCAGTGCAGCTCCGAGGCATCACCGCTTGAAGACAGACTGTGTCTGCGCTGGCGGCAGGTGGCTGTGGGGAAGCACTGTTTCTGTTCTGGGTCACCGTTGCAGGCAACCTCGATGTGGATGTATTTTGGTACTCGATTCGCGACTAAAAAAGCGATAAATTGGAATAGATATATATTCCTCACGGCGATGTATCGCGACACGGAGACAGACGACGAATGACGTTCAAGCAACTCGAAGCCATCTACTGGGTCGTGCATCTGGGAGGCTTCGCTCAGGCCGCAAACAAGATGCACACCACGCAGTCGGCCATCTCGAAGCGCATTCAGGAGCTGGAGGCGTTGTTCGATACGCCTCTGTTCGACCGCTCAATGCGCGCGGCGAGGCTGACCGAGAAAGGCGAAGAGATGTACCTGCTCGCCAAGCGACTGCTCGAGCAAAGGGACGCAGCGGTCGAGCGGTTTCAGCGCCCCGAGGTTCTGGAGCGTCATGTCCGAATTGGCGTCACGGAACTGACGGCCATGACTTGGCTTCCCCGACTTGTGAGCGCTATCCAGGCCAAATATCCGAAAGTGGTGATTGAGCCGCACGTCGACGTCAGCGTGATGCTGCGCGACAAGCTGCTCGCGGATGAGGTGGACTTGATGATTGCGCCAGAGGTGTTCGACGACCAGCGTTTCGTTTCTACCCGGGTCGGGTCAGTCGAGAACGCGTGGATGTGTAAGCCAGGGTTAGTTCAGCGTAGAGGCCGACACCGCATGCATGAGTTGGCAGACCAGCGATTACTGGCCCAGGATGACCGGTCAGGCACCGGCCAACTCTATAACAAGTGGCTCCGCGCCCACGGTGTCCATCCCGAGAATGCGCTTTACAGTAACAGCGTCGTTGCCATCATCGGGCTGACCGTGTCTGGCATGGGCATCAGCTACCTGCCCAAGAAATGCCTTGCACCCATGGTCGAAGCAGGCGCTCTCGAGGTCCTGCAGGTCACTCCCGCCTTGCCTCCAGCGAACTACGCTGCAATCTGCAAGAGCGACAGGAAGAGCATGCTGATTTCGTCCATCATCTCGCTGGCTCAGGAGACATGCGATTTCAGCTGGATGTTTCAGACCGAGTG
Organism: Cupriavidus consociatus; assembly: GCF_017814975.1. Taxonomy (GTDB): domain Bacteria; phylum Pseudomonadota; class Gammaproteobacteria; order Burkholderiales; family Burkholderiaceae; genus Cupriavidus; species Cupriavidus consociatus. The sequence continues at coordinate 113,956 of NZ_JAGIQA010000015.1, read as the reverse complement.
AGGCGGCGCATCAGGGCGCCTTCTGTCGCCTGGTCTGCCTGTTCTTGGCCTCGAAGTCGCAACATTGGCGCGCCATGTCGGCCACTGCGTACCCCAGGGCGGCCTGGTGCTGTTTCAAGAAGACCGCGTAGTACGTGAGGCTGGGAGCGGCCGGGTCTGTCTTGACCACCTGTATGCGCTGCTCCCGAATCTCGTGGTTGAACAGCCGCAACGGGATACAGCTAACCCCAACGCCCGCCTCCACGAGACCGGCTAAGGTCACGAGGCTGTTACTGCCATTAATGCGTTGTGGTTCAATACCAGCCTGGGCGAACTGGGTGTCGCAAAGTATGCGCGCGCCGGAGCCTTTGTCCTGCTGGATGAGTGGGAGCGCGGACAACTGCTCAAGGGAATAGACCTTCTCGGAGTCGAAAGTGCCGGGCGGCGCTACCCAGCCAAACTCGGCCGACCCCAGGCGCACCGAGGCCATCGTGGAATCGTTGAAGGGTTCGATGATTACCGCGATATCGAGCCGTCCGTCAGACACCTTGTCGTGCAATGACGCAGACAGGTCCACATCGGGCTGCAACGTTACCTGCGGATAGATGCTCTTGAGCTTTCGTACCAGGGTCGGAAACCACGTGAGCGCCACCATTTCGGTAATGCCAATGTGAAGCGTCCGCGCAACGTGCTTTGCGGACGCCTTCACCTCATCCAAACGCGCGGTAGCGGCGAGGAATTCCTCGCACAGCCCAAGCAGCTCCAAGCCTTTTGGGGTCAACGCCGACTTCCGGCCGGACGCATCGAAGAGCGGCAGTGCTGCGATACGCTCGAGTTCCTGTAAGCGCTTGGTCGCTGCAGACTGCGTCACGTGGAGCTTCGATGCCGCCCGTTGAACAGTTCCGAGCTTCGCCGTCCAGTAGAACGCCTCGACTTGCTTGATGGTAATCACGAGGTGGGACCTCCTGCTGAAACTTCTCTGGCCCCGTTGAAGACCTGGTACGAGCCCTCAAAATCGCAAGTCTTCCGTGCGATTGCCACGATATTTCGCAAGAACGGGGTAGCCGCGTCCGAACGAACCATCGTGACGTAGCGCAATGGAGGCATCCGCGGCGTCACGTCTAGTGCGACGAGTTGTCCGGATTCGACCAGGTTTGCAATGACAGACAGAGGCAGATACGTGATGCCCTGGCCCGCCGCCGCGAGCCCAACCAACGCGATGACGCTGTTGCAGGTGATGGTCGTCCGCGGCAATACGGCTGACTTGCGCAACCACTCGCCGATCAGGACGCCGGACCCGGACAGTTCCCCCTGGGTCAATATCGTGTACTCGCAAAGCTCGCCGAGGGATAGCTTCGCACTTGGCGACAGGAGCGTTGGACTGCAATACCACTCGTTCTGTACGTCCGCCAAGGTGTCCTTGACGTAGCCCGACGCTCCGAACGCATCGGGAAGAATCGCCATGTCGATGTGACCAGCCTGCAGCCGGTCGCGAAGGTGGGCGCTGTGGTCTACCTCAGGCTCAATCACGACCTGTGGATACTCGGCTCGAATTGCCTCCAGCAACCGGGGTAGCCAGGTGAGGGCCGTGAGTTCGGTGACACCGAGCCGAAGCTTCCGGACCAGTATCTCCTTGCTGACGATTCGCTCAAGCAGCACATCGCGGTGTCGCAGGACTGCCTTCGCCCGAGCAAGAACTTCCGAACCCTCAACGGTCAGTCTCGCCGACCGCCCTTCCCGGTCCAGCAACGGAAATCCGAACCCGTCCTCGAACCCACGGATTTGGCGTGACACGGCCGAATGGACGATGCCAAGCCGGCGCGCTGCGGCGTCTACCGAGCCGCATTCCGCGAACGCCACAAGGGCTTCAAGCTGCTTGATGGTGGCCATTAGCTAGGGGCTAACCCCGTCGATTCGTCTCATTTTGGAATGAATCATACTCCCAAAATGTCGCTTTAACTAATCAAATCCGTCTGCAAGAATCCGTGCAACGGTGAGCTGACAAGGTGCTCATCGCTGGGAGAAAACACCTGCCCTTCCCAAGGCACCCCCACTTGGAGACACCCATGAAGTCCATCGTCAAAGCAAGCTTCGCTGCACTGGCTTGTGCCGCAGCCATGGTCGGAACTGCCCATGCCGACCAGCTGGCGGATATCAAAGCGCGAGGCACGCTGGTCTGTGGCGTCCTCAGCAATCTGGAGCCGTTTGGCTTTCAGGACCCAAACACCCGCGAGCTGGCCGGCTATGACATCGACTTCTGCAAGGGCATCGCCAAGTCGCTCGGCGTGAAGCCCGAACTGAAGGCCGTCTCGCTGGAAGCCCGCATTCCTGAACTGAGCCAGGGTCGCGTGGACATCCTGGCCGCAGTCCTCGGCTACACGCCCGCCCGTGCCGAACAGATTGCCTTTTCAGAAGCCTACTTCGTCAGCGAACACCGCCTGGCAGTGAAGACCACGGGCCCGTACAGCCAGCGCGACGACCTGGCCGGCAAGCGCATCAGCACCATCAAGGGGGCAAGCTCGGCGCTCTTCGTCCAGAAGGTGCTCCCTTCGGCGCAGCTGGTGAGTTACGACGACGCCCCGTCGGCGTTCATGGCACTGGTGCAAGGCAAGGTAGATGGCTTCGGCCTGTCGGAATCGATGCTGCGCCGCTTCGTCGCGAAGCTGGGCCCGAGCGGCAACATCAAGGTCATCTCGCCGTCCATCGGCCGCGAGGACTGGGGCCTGGGTATCAAGAAGGGTGAGCCGGCGCTGGAGAAGGCCGTCAATGCGGCCCTCGACAACATGGAAAAGTCCGGCGAGGCCGCGCAAATCTTCGACAAGTGGCTCGGCGAGAAGACGCTGTTCCAGATGAAGCGCGAGTTCCGCATCCAGCCCATCAAGGGCTAAGGCATCGGCAGCGGCCATGGCCACAAGCTATGGCCCCCGCGTAGGAGCAAGCTATGTTCTCCCATCTGAATTTCTCCGCAATCGTCGCCGCCCCCTACGGCGAGCAACTACTCAAGGGCCTGGAACTCACCGCCTGGCTGACTGCCTCGAGTTGGATGCTTGCCTTCGTGCTCGGCACCGTTCTCGCAACTGTCCGCGTCTCCGGTAGCGCCATCGCAGAGCGCTTTGTCGCCGGCTACGTCGCATACCACCAGAACGTGCCGATGCTGGTTCACATCCTGCTCTGGTATTTCGGCATTCCAACGATATTGCCCGAGTCAGTCCAGGCATGGGCAAACGCGAATGGCGGCGAGATGATTTTCGCCAGCATCGCAATCGGCCTGTGCATGGCGGCGTATTTCTCCGAAGACATCCGTAGCGGTCTTCGCTCCATCCCCGTCGGCCAGCACGAAGCCTCGCGCTCGCTCGGTCTGAGCTACATCGGGTCGATGCGGTACGTCATCCTTCCTCAAGCGTTTCGTATTGCCTTGCCGCCTTTCATCAACCACACGGTGCTTCTGTTCAAGAACACCAGCCTCGCGATGGCGGTGGGCGCTGCCGAACTGACCTATGCCGTACGGGAAGTCGAGAACCACACCTTCCGCACTTTCGAGGCCTACATGCTCGCCACGGCCTTCTACCTGACGGTATCCATGGGCCTGATGGCAATTGGCGCAGCAACGGCAAAGCACACGCGCATTCCGGCGAGGTAAGCATGTTCGACATCATTCGCGACAACTGGCAGCTACTGCTGCTTGGTCAGTATCCCAACGGCCCCATTGGTGGCCTGGTTCTGACCCTTCTGCTGTCCATTGCAGGGCTGATTCTGGCTTTCCCTGCGAGCATTCTGCTCGCCCTGGCCCGCATCTCCCCGTGGAGAGTGTTCCGTATCCCGGCAACCATCATCGTCTACATGGTCCGCGGCGTGCCGCTGGTCATGCTGATTTTCTGGAGCTACTTCCTGGTCCCGCTCCTCGTCGGGCATAGCGTCTCGGGTGTCACCACGCTGCTGTGCACGCTGGTCATCTATGAAGCGGCCTACATCTCGGAAGTGGTTCGGGCCGGCATCGAAGCCTTGCCGCGCGGGCAGACGGAAGCCGCCCGAGCACTCGGCCTGAGCTACGTGCAGACCATGACGAAGGTCATCCTGCCGCAGGCGCTCTACAACATGATTCCCAGCATCGTCAGCCAGTTCGTGTCGACCATCAAGGAAACGTCGCTCGGCTATGTCATCAGCGTCCAGGAGCTCACCTACTCCGCCAATCAGGTCAACACGAACCTTCTGACCCGGCCGTTCGAAGTCTTCCTGATCCTGGCCCTGACCTATTTCACTGTCTGCTTCTGCCTCACTCAGCTTGCACACGCCCTTGAACGTCGTGTCACTCGCCAGAGGACCAGGAGCACCGCAAGCACACGGAGCTATGCAAATGATTCAGTTCTCCAAAGTCAATAAGTGGTACGGCGACTACCACGCTCTGGTTGACGTCTCTGCACAAATCGAGCGTGGACAAGTTGTCGTCATTTGCGGCCCGTCCGGCTCCGGCAAGTCCACGCTCATCCGTACCATCAATCGGTTGGAAGAGATTCAGCGCGGAACCATTCACCTGGCCAACGAGGACATCCACTCGAAGTCGCTGAACCTGAACAAGTTCCGCAGCCATGTCGGATTCGTGTTCCAGCAGTTCAACCTGTTCCCGCACCTGTCTGCGCTGGACAACGTATGCCTCGCACCCGTCAAGGTCTCTGGCAAGGGCAAGGCCGAAGCCCGCGAGAAGGCAATGTCGCTGCTGGAGCGCGTCGGACTCGCGCACAAGGCAGATGCCTATCCGCAACAGCTCTCCGGTGGCCAGCAGCAGCGCGTCGCGATTGCCAGGGCATTGGCCATGGACCCGCCGGTCATGCTCTTTGATGAACCCACGAGCGCGCTCGACCCGGAGATGGTCGGCGAGGTTCTGAACGTGATGAAGTCACTCGCGAAGGACGGCATGACCATGGTCTGCGTCACGCACGAAATGAACTTTGCCCGGGAAGTCGCTGACCGCGTCTGGTTCATGGACAAGGGCGCGATTCTGGAGGAGGCGTCACCCGTTGACTTCTTCGCATCGCCCCAGCACCCCCGTGCGCGTGCCTTCCTGTCCGACCTGCGCTCGCATTGAAGTCGCCAACTGCCAATCAAGGATTCACGATGTCTCAATCCATCGTCAGCAGCCGCATGGCTCTGATCAAGCCCTCTCCCAGCGTCGCCGCGAAATCCATGGTCGACGATATGCGCGCCCAGGGCCACGATATTCTGGACTTCACTATCGGCGAGCCAGACCTGCCGACGCCTGCCCATATTGGCCAGGCGGCAAATAGCGCCATCGCCCGCGGCGAAACCAAGTACACCAACACCTTGGGAACCCTGGCTCTGCGCAAGGCCATTTCGGCGAAACTCAAGCGTTCCATGAAGCTGGACTACGCTACCGACGAGGTCGTGGTCGGCTGTGGCGCCAAGCAAGTCATCTTCAGCGCCTTGACGGCTTCGCTCGAGGAAGGAGACGAGGTCATCATCAGCGCTCCACACTGGGTCTCGTACCCGGATATGGTCGTGCTGAACGGCGGCAAGCCGGTGATTGTCGTCTGCGGGCCCGAAGCGGGCTTCAAACTGACCGCAGCGGCACTGGAGGCAGCTATCACGCCTCGGACGCGCTGGCTCATCGTGAACAGCCCGAACAATCCGACCGGCGCCGTCTACACGGAAGGTGAACTGCAAGAGCTCTGCGGTGTGCTGGAACGTCATCCGCACGTCTGGCTGATGAGCGACGAAATCTACGAGCCGTTCGTCTACGACGGCGGCGTCGCCCGCTCGCCAATTGCGCTGATGCCATCACTAAAGCAGCGCTCGCTGCTGATTAACGGCATGTCGAAGGCCTATGCCATGACCGGATGGCGGGTTGGATACGGTGCCGGCCCCAAGGACCTCGTCAAGGCAATCAGCACGCTCTTCTCCCAGAGCTCGACATGCACCAGCTCCGTCTCGCAGGCCGCCGCAGTGACGGCGCTCGAAAGCGACCAAGGTTGCGTCGACGAGATGGTCAGCATCTTCGAGAAGCGTCGCGACCGCCTGGCCGAGCTGCTGAACGAGATTCCGGGCATTGAATGCAAGCCGTCCGCCGGCGCGTTCTACCTCTATGCCTCCGTCAAGGGCCTCCTCGGCAAGCAGACGGATACCGGCGAGGTCATCGAATCCGACCTGGACGTAGTGATGTTCTTTCTGAGCAAGGCTGGTGTAGCGGTGCTCGATGGCGCAGCTTACGGCCTGTCACCCTACCTGCGCTTCTCGTTCGCCACTTCCATGGAGGTCATCGAAGAAGGTTGCGAACGTCTGAAGCGCGCGGTCTCCACCCTGCGCTAACTTCGAATGCCGACGTCAACGGTCAGCCGCGGCCGATTCGCGCCGTCAAGCGCAAGGACGGAATGGCGACCCAAGGGGAACGGATGGCCATCGCCGGCAACCCTCTGCATGTGTCGTCGCCGATGCAAGGGAGCGTCATTTCGGTGAACGTAAAGGAGGGCCAGGCTGTGGCAAAGGGTGAAACGCTCGCGGCAATGAAGCCATGAAGATGGAGACTAATGTCGTCGCGGAGGCGGCGGGCACTGTGAAAAGCGTGCTCGTAAAGCCCGGCAATCTTGTCCGGGCCGGGCAGCTCCTCATTGAGCTGCAATAGCTGTTCTAAAGGACAGCTGGAAACAAAAATGGAAAGGGACCTGCCCTACCGCAGGTCCCAGTGGTCAGGAGACCACCGATACGGATATTAGAATGACCGGGGCATGCCGAGAATGTGCTCGCCGACGTATGACAAAATCAGGTTCGTGGAGATAGGCGCCACCTGATAGAGACGAGTCTCGCGGAACTTTCGCTCAACGTCGTACTCGGCGGCAAAGCCGAAGCCGCCGTGATACTGCAGGCAGGCATTCGCCGCTTCCCACGAAGCGTCGGCGGCCAGCAGTTTGGCCATGTTCGCTTCTGCGCCACACTGCTGATGCGCGTCGAACAGCTTTGCCGCGTTGAATCGCATGAGGTTAGCTGCCTCGACATTCACGAAGGCTCGGGCAATGGGGAACTGCACGCCCTGGTTCTGGCCGATGGGCTTGCCGAACACGATGCGCTCGTTGACGTACTTGGTCACCTTGTCGATGAACCAGTAGCCGTCGCCGATACATTCCGCCGCAATTAGCGTACGCTCGGCGTTGAGGCCGTCCAGGATGTACTTGAACCCCTTTCCTTCCTCGCCAATCAGGTTCTCGACAGGGATTTCCAGATTGTCGAAGAACAACTCATTGGTCTCGTGGTTGACCATGTTGAGGATGGGCTGAACTGTCAGACCATTTCCAATTGCCTCGCGCAGGTCGACCACGAAGATGGACATGCCTTCCGACTTCTTCTTCACCTGGTCCAACGGGGTCGTCCGCGCCAGCAGAATCATCAGGTCGGAATGCTGAACGCGGGAAATCCACACCTTCTGACCGTTCACCACATACTTGTCGCCCTTGCGAACCGCGGTCGTTTTGATTTTCGTCGTGTCCGTTCCCGTCGTCGGCTCGGTTACAGCCATCGATTGCAGGCGCAGTTCACCGCTCGCAATCTTGGGCAAGTAGAGCTTCTTCTGTTCGGGGGAACCATGGCGCAGCAGAGTCCCCATGTTATACATCTGGCCGTGACACGCGCCCGAGTTGCCGCCGGCGCGGTTGATTTCCTCCATGATGACCGACGCCTGCGTCAGCCCCAGGCCCGAGCCACCGTACTCCTCCGGAATGAGCGCCGCGAGCCAGCCGGCCTCGGTCAGCGCATTGACGAACTCCGCGGGATAGCCTCGGACTTCGTCAATCTTGCGGAAGTACTCCGACGAAAACTGGCCGCACAGGTCACGGACCGCTTCACGGATTTCTTGATACTCATCGACTGCGTTCAGCACAGCGGTCTCCAATCATGTAAGGGTTATGCCAGTTCGGCGGCCGCGCTCATCGCGAGCGCTCCGTCCTCATGGCGAATCCAGAGGTTGACAGTCTTGCCGTCCTCCGAGCGCTTGCCGCACACGGAGATGCGCTGTGGCACGAAGGTTGGTCGGACGCCGCGGAACGAGAACGACTTCACCGTAGCGTTCGGAAGGTTCAGACGTACCAGTTCCAGCATCAGCATGGCCTGCAACGGGCCATGAACAATAAGGTCCGGATAATGCTCGACGTCGCTGACATACGGCTTGTCGTAATGAATCCGGTGGCCATTGAAGGTTAGAGCAGAAAAGCGGAAGAGCAGAACAGCATCAGTTTCCACTTCCTGGACCCATTCCTCATCCGTTGGTGCCGACACGGGTTCGGTAGCCGGTGCATCTGGCGACGCGGCCCCGCGGTAGACGATGTCGTGCTCTTCTGTGATGGCCAGCCCCGACGGTCCGTAGTACTTGTGCTCAACTGTCACAAAAGCCAGAGAGCCACTCCGACCGGTCTTTGCGTTGACGTCGAGGATGGTCGAGACTTTGCATGCCAGGTCGCCAACCTGAAGAGGCTGATGAAACTGGAGGCGTCCACCCGCCCACATCCGACGGGGCAGCGGCACGGGAGGCAAGAAGCCCCCGCGGCTTGCATGGCCATCCGCGCCAATTTCCGACCGGCGATGCAGGGGGAGAAAATACAGCCAGTGCCAGAGAGGAGAGATTGCTTCGCCGCGGCGTACGGCCGGGATTTCGTAGTCCAGGGTCGCCGCAAGTGCCGCAACCGGGAACGCAGTGATTTCATCTTGGGCTTCCGCCTTCCTTCCGACCCATTGCTTCAAATGCTCAACATCCATGGCTTTCCTCTGGTAGAACTGCTCGGACTCAACTATGCACGTGACAAGCACAGACGAAAATTCGAAAGTTCGGAACGCGCCGTTCGGTCAGACAGAAAGCAACGTCTGCCTGGGAGCCCGCTGAGCTTCCGACCACCTCAATCCTTTAAGCCAGAGTCACCTTGGCTTGCCGAAGAAGCTCGTTCGCGCGAGCAATAACCGGCGCATCCACCATCTCCCCGTCCAGCTTGAAGGCGCCTGGCGAGGACTTCGCAGTGCTGACAACCTTCTCGGCCCACGCAATCAGTTCGGCGGACGGGCCGAACGCCTTGTTCACCTCAGAGACCTGAGTCGGGTGAATACAGAGCTTCGCACCGAATCCCAAGCGACGTCCGCGGACGGACGCTCGCTGAACCTCTTCCACATCGTTGATGGCGACCGTCACACCATCGATAGGAGGCGCAATGCCGGCCGCCTTCGACGCCAGCACAATCATCGAACGGTAGTACAGCAATTCCTGGTCATCACCTTCAATGCCGAGTTCTGTGCGAAAGTCGACAGTGCCAAAAATCAGGCGCTCGACGCCAACCGTCGAAGCCATCTCATCGAGACATTTCATACCTCGGGCCGTCTCAATTAGCGGAAGCACTTTCACGGTAGGCGGTAGATGCTTGACGATTCTCGCAATCATTTCAGGGTTTTCCGCCTTCGGCAGGATGACCCCTTGAAGGCCAGCCTTACGGCACGACAGGACGTCGTCCAGCCAGCGGGCCTTCGTGGCATTGATTCGGACAATACCGGTACCGCCGGCCCCGAGATAGTTCGACACCTGCAGGCGGGCGGCGTCCTTGTCGCCCTCCGCCACAGCATCTTCCAGGTCGAGAATGACTCGGTCTGCCCCAGACTGATGAGCTTTGACAAACCGTTCCGGGCGATTACCGGGGACGAAAAGATACGAGCGAGCAGACGTCGAGGTGGTCATAGAGGAATGTGAGGTCGGGAAGTGAAAACGTCTCCGACGCCTCTGTGAGGTCAAAGGAGACGAAGCGTTTTAGAGCCAAGCAGAGACTTCCTAGATGGCACCTTCTGCACGAAGACGGTCGATGTCCTGGCTGATGTAGCCAAGGTTGCGGAGAATGCTCTCGCTGTGCTCACCAAGCGCGGGGATAGCGTCCATCCGCGGCTCATAGGCATTCGACAGACCCGGCGGAAGCAAGGCCGGAATTGCGCCCACCGGGGAATCGACCGAGGTCCAGCGCTCACGAGCTCTCAGCTGCGGATGATTCCATACGTCTCGCATCTCGTTGAGACGAGCGTTGGCAATCTGCGCCCGCTCCAGTCGCTCGACGACCTGCTCGATGGTAAGTGGCGCGAATGCGTCGACAATAAGTTGGGTCAGCTCAGCGCGGTTCTTGCTGCGCAACGAGTTCGAGATGAATCGCTCGTCATTGGTCAGTTCCGGCTGCTCGAGCACTACGCGACAGAACGCATCCCACTCGCGTTCATTCTGCAGCCCGAGGATGACGGTTTTACCGTCCCCTGCCGGGAACGGACCATACGGGAAAATCGTCGCGTGCGAAGCGCCGGCACGCGGAGGGGGCGTGGCACCGTCGAAGGCATAGTAAAGCGGAAAGCCCATCCATTCAGCCATGCTCTCCAGCATCGACACATCAATGTGCGAACCCTTGCCAGTCTTGCCGCGTTGCAGCAGGGCAGCCAGGATGTTGGTGTAGGCGTACATGCCAGCGGCGATATCTGCTATCGAGCAACCGGCTTTGGACGGACTGTCAGGGGTACCGGTGATAGAAACGAACCCCGATTCAGCCTGAATCAGTAGGTCATAGGCTTTCTTGTCGCGATACGGACCGTCATTGCCATAGCCCGAAATATCGCAAACGATGATGCCGGGATAGCGCTGCGAGAGCGCCTCGTACGACAGACCAAGGCGGTCGGCCGCGCCCGGCGCCAGGTTTTGCACCAGGACATCGGCTTGCTCCAGAATCTTTTGCAGAATTGCCGGGGCTTCGTGGTGCTTCAGGTCGAGCGCGAGACTTTCCTTCGAGCGGTTGGTCCAGGAGAAGTGTGATGACATCCCGTCGACCCGCTCATCGTAGCCGCGAGCGAAGTCGCCGACGTTCGGACGTTCAATCTTGATGACGCGGGCGCCGAGGTCCGCCAGTTGGCGGGTGCAGAACGGCGCGGCAATTGCATGTTCCAGAGATACTACGGTGATGCCATCAAGGGGACGCATAGCAGCCTTTCGAAGGTGGGTAAAGTTTGCGCCGCCGGCGCAGCCACAAACAGTTGGATATGAGGCAGGATGGCAGCGCAAGCCTGATAGGTAAATCTCGGTTTTTCGAAGCGGTCATTCGCCTGTAGCGAATGCGAGGATGGGGGCACTCCGTAGACAGCCCCTTTGCACCGCAAGTTTCGGCTTGGTACAGTGTGGGCGGAGGAACTTCGATGCATTTTGACTTTGCCGACCTTAGGCTTTTCGCTCGCATAGCCGAGGAAGAGAACCTGTCCCGTGGGGCCAAAAAGGCCTTTCTGTCGCCGGCGGCGGCCAGCGCACGGCTGAAAGCCCTGGAAGACCAGCTCGGAACGCGCCTGTTCTACCGGGAGAGCAAAGGACTCTGCCTCACGCCCGCTGGTGAGCGCCTATTGCGCCATGCCAGAGTCATCGAACGCCAGTTCGAGCACGTGCGAAGCGAGTTCGAAGAGTTTTCGAAAGACTCTGTCGGCCATATTCGAATCTTCGCGAACACGACCGCGGTAACGGAATTCATGCCGGAGGTGCTGGCTCGCTTCATGGCCGAGCGTCATGCCGTGACCGTCGACCTCCAGGAGCGTCTCACTCGGGACATCATTCGCGGCGTGCTAGACGGCAGTGCCGACTTGGGCATCATCTCAGGGCCGATGACTACCGAAGGGCTGGAAGTGATTCACTTCAGTACCGACAAGCTCATCCTGGTTACGCCAGTGGGACACCCGCTGACGAAGAAGAAGAACGTCTGCTTTGAAGACACCCTGGAATATGAACACGTCAGCCTCCACGAGGGCAGTACGCTTCATGCCTTCCTGACCGACCTGGTACGCGACCAGCGAAGCAAGTTGCAGATTCGAATCCAGATCAGGAGCTTCGAGGCTGCTTGCCGGATGATTGAGGCGGGTGTGGGAGTCGGTGTGCTGCCCCTGTCTGCCGCACTTCGACATCGCCGAACGATGAAGCTCGCGATTGTCGAACTGCCAGAGCCGTGGGCGCTGCGAGAGCGTGCCGTTATTGTGCGAGAGCTGGAAGGCCTCCCAAGCTGCGCGAAGGCTCTTATTGACACGCTGATTGAAGCCGCAGAGTCTGCTGGCGGCGCCCAGATAGCACCGTAGCATTAATGCTCGCAACGGCGTCTCCGAAAGTGAATCCTTCGCGTGCAAGCACCCCGCTTCTAACGACCGGGATTGGCAGCGAGCCGTACACGGACCTGTTCACCGAGCACGATTGCGCATAACCCGGTCTTTGTCCCCACGCAGCGCAGCGGCTCGACGCTTTCGCTGCCGGACTGCTGCATGATGGTTAGCCAAATCGTGGCTTAACGAATGGTGAACGGATTCCCCGTCGGGGCACCGGTGTTCACCCACACGCTCTTGGTCTGCACATACGATTCGATGGCAGACATGCCATTCTCTCGGCCGAGGCCAGAGTCCTTGTAACCGCCGAACGGTGACATGAAGCTCACGGCGCGATATGTGTTGACCCAGACCGTACCCGCCTGGATACGCTCGGACATCCGGAAGGCACGACCGATGTCGCCGGTCCAGACACCCGCGCCAAGCCCGTAGCAACTGTCATTGGCAATCGCGACCGCATCGTCTTCATCCTTGAACTTCAGGATGGACAGCACGGGGCCAAACACTTCTTCCCGGGCAATCCGCATCTTCGGCTGGACATTCGCGAAGATGGTTGGCTCCACGAACCATCCGCCGCAACTTGCAGGCTTCCCGCCAAACAGCAGCTTCGCCCCTTCGGCTTGCGCAATGTCGATGTAAGACAGCACCTTCTCGTACTGTGTTGGCGTTGTGATGGGACCGACCTGGGTAGTGGAATCCATGGGATTGCCGAGCTTTGCCGTCCCCGCCAAGGCGAGTAGCTTCGCCACGAAAGCATCGTGGATGTCTTCCTGCAGCAGCAGACGCGAACCCGCGATACACGTTTGACCACTGGCTGCGAAGATACCAGAGACTGCACCATTGACGGCATCGTCTAGATAGGCATCGTTGAAGACGATGTTCGGCGACTTGCCGCCCAGCTCAAGGCTCACATGCTTGAATTGCGCAGCGCATTGCTGGTTGATGACCCGGCCCGTTGCGTCCGAGCCAGTGAACGTGACTTTCTTCACAAGCGGGTGCATTACGAGCTGCGAGCCGACCTCGCCACCAAATCCCGTCACCACGTTGAACACGCCTGGCGGAAATCCGGCATCCTCGAACAGCGCAGCCAGCTCCAGCGTAGAAACTGAGGTGAACTCCGATGGCTTAACGACGACCGTGCATCCCGCAGCCAGGGCCGGAGCAATCTTCCAGGCCAATAGCATCAGCGGAGAGTTCCACGGCGTGATGGCCGCGACTACGCCCAGCGGCTCCTTGCGCGTGTAATTGAAATAGCCTTTCTTGTCCAACGGGATGACCGACCCTTCAATCTTGTCGGCCAAGCCGCCGAAGTAGTAGAACCATTGCGGCAGGTACTTTAGTTGGGCTCCCATCTCTGCCAGCAGCTTGCCGTTGTCCCGCACTTCGAACTCGGCGAGGCGGGTGGCATTTTCCGCGATAAGGTCACCGAGGTTTCGCAGCAAAGCGCCACGCTGCGTAGCAGTCATGTCAGCCCAGGGCCCCGACCGAAAGGCTCGGTCAGCGGCCTTCACTGCTCGGTCGACATCAGCCTCACTGCCACGAGCCACTTGAGCCCACGGCTTGCCGGTGTACGGGTTGTGGGTTTCAAACCAACGGCCGTCGGCTGCTTCGTCGAAGGCCCCGTCGATGAACATTGGATACTGCTCCATGGCGCTTTGCTTCCCCTTGGTTTGGATGCTTAGAAGGGTGAGAATCCGAGATGCTGGCGGAAACGGTTCTTCACATAGACGCCATCACGCGACGGCAGAGCACGCTGCGGCTCTTCGGTCGAAATGTAGACCTGGGCGACGGTCATGCCATCACGCTTCCTGATTTCGCTGACCAGGGAACCCAGCTCCCCGATGTCCGAAATCTCGAGTGTTGTCGGCACACCAACCGCTTTGGCCACCTGAGCGAGATTGGTGCCCAAACTGGTGTGGCTCTGCTGCATGCCCGTTTCACCGAAGTGACCGTTATCCAGAATCACGATAGACAGGTTCTGAGGATGCTGCGCGGCCGCCGTAGCCAGGCTGCCGATACCCATCAGTTGCTCACCGTCACCCGTGATGACAATCACGGTCTTTTCCGGCTGCGCGATAGCCAGGCCGAGAGCCAGTGACGTGGAACCACCCATCGCGCCCCACAGGTAGAAATTGCCCGGTCGGTCGCCAGCTGCGAAGACGTCGTACGCAGGCGAACCGAGACCCGTCACGACGAGTGCATCAGGAAACTGCTTCAGGAGTTCAGCAACAAATTTGCGGCGGTCAATGCCGTTCTTTGAGGTCGAGGTAGTCATAGCTCAGCGCATCCACTTTTTGCGGCCAATCAGGCTCTGGGACAGAAGGACGGCAACACGATTGCCAGCGTCGAAGGCCGAGACCAGGCCCGCATCAACGATTTCTGCGGCTTCTTCCGGCGAGTTCACGCGATAGACCGTGATGCCCATCAGCTCGAGAGCCTTTTCGGTGGCCAGACCCATCGGGTTCTGCCACGGATTGAACTCGGCATACTCCCCGCGCATCGTCACGAGCGTGAAGAACGGGAAACGGCAGCTGTCGAGCAGCGAGAACATGTTCACGCAGTTGCCTACACCGCTGCTTTGCATCAGCAGAACTGCCCGCTGACCGCCCAGCCAGGCACCGCTGACGAGCGCCACACCTTCCTCCTCGGTGGTAAGCACGATATCCCGAATTTCGGAGTCGGCCTTGGCGCGCTTGATGACGTGCGAGTGGCCGGCGTCCGGCACGTAGGCCATCTGTTGAACGTTGTTTTCCTTGAAGGCCTGGAAGATGGCCTCTTGCCACGCGAGCGGCTCGGAGCTGGGACTGGTCATAGTAGGCAGGTGGGTACACGAAGTGGGGACAACGCTGCTATCATAGTTTTGTTGGTATCCCATCATGAAATAGAATTATTTGATGTCAGCATCACGATTCTGAATAGAACCCACAGCAGGCAGACCATATGGACATCAAGCAACTGCGCGCCCTTCTGGCGATTGCTGAAACCGGTAGCGCCACCAAGGCGGCGGACCTCTTGCGTATCGTCCAGCCTGCGGTCTCGCGGCACGTGCGTCTGCTCGAGGAAGAACTGGGCGTTGAGCTATTCGAACGGGAACGGCACGGCATGGTGCTCACCGACGCCGGTCGCACGATGGTTGAGTACGGTCGGCGGGCTATCCAGGAACTGGACCGTGCCAAGGCGCAAATCAAGCCCGCTAGTCGCGAGCTTTCCGGCACCGCAGCAATTGGGCTATTGCCCAGCACCTGCGAGCTGCTCGCAACCGAACTGGTGTCGGCGGTCAAGGCAAAGCATCCGCAACTCGTGGTCCGCATCAACGCCGGGTATGCCGGCAACGTATTGGAATGGCTCGAAGCCGGCGACGTCGAAGTCGCGCTCCTCTACGACACCAAGGTGTCTTCCAACCTGGCCGTCGAAGCCCTGCTGGATGAGCAGCTCTACCTTATCGGCGCACCTGGGTCGTTGAAAGGCGAGGAGGAAACCGTTGGAAGCCTGAAGGACATCCCACTTGTGCTGCCCAACGCTCATCACGGCTTGCGCGGCGTCGTCGAGCATGCTTGCGCGGTGGCAGGCATCACGCCAATGGTGGCCATGGAGACGAATGCGCTCAGCGTTCAGAAGGCCCTGGTTGCGCAGGGATTCGGATTTACGGTGTTACCGAGTTCGGCTGTATCCGAAGAACTTGAGGCAGGCACCCTCGCAGGTGCGCCAATCGTTTCGCCGAACCTCTCCCGTCGAATCGTCATCGCGCAGGCGAGCAGTCGACGCCCGTCGCCAGCGAGCAGCTTCGTAGCCGGGGAGCTTGTCGCGTTGATGCGTCGGCTGGTGCTGGACGGTGCCTGGCCCGGCGCAACGTGGATTGGTGCATAACACCAGGCCCCTCAATATACAGAGAGAGGGGGTCTGGCGCCCAGCTCATTCTGGTTGGATGTTACCCGCCTTGATGACTTCTGCCCAACGGCGAGTTTCCGCTTTAACGAAAGTAGCAGCCTTGTCGGGGGTGGAGTCCAGAACAGGTTCAACACCAATCTTCTGCATACGCTGCTGCACGTCGGGGTCCTTCACTGTCGCGAGCAGGGTCACGCTCAGCTTCTCGATGACCGGCGCGGGGGTCCCTTTTGGCACCATTACCATGTTCCAGATGGAGCTCTCATAGGACGGGAAGCCCGCTTCCTTCATCGTCGGCACATTGGGAAGCACCGACGAACGCGTGGATGTAGTGACAGCGAGGGCCTTCAGCTTGCCCGCCTGAACCATCGGTGCGGCCGTCGATACGGCGTCAGTAATAAACGGGATATCGCCTGAAATCACCGATTGAATCGCCTGGCTAGCGCCGCGGAACGGAACATGGGTTACTTGCAGCTTCTCCTGGTAGGCAAGGAGCTCCACGGCCATATGTACTGCACTCCCCTTGCCGGCTGACCCGTATGTGTACTTCGCCGGGTTCTTCTTGATATCGTCGACGAACTCCTTGGCCGTATTCGCCTTCACCGACGGATTCACGGCAAGCACCATCGGTACCGACGCGACAATCGATATGGGGACAACATCGTTTGAGTCGTAGGGCAGTCGCTTATACAACGAAGCGTTAATGGCGTGGGAGCTGGTACCGAAAAGGAGGGTATAGCCGTCCGGCTTCGACTTTGCCACTGCGTCGGTCGCGATGGTTCCGCCGGCGCCAGCGCGGTTCTCCACGACTACGGACTGCCCCAGAAGCGCGCTCATTCTGTTGGCGACAATCCGGGCAACCAGGTCGGTGCTGCCGCCAGCAGCGAAGCCGACAATAAGACGAACGGGATGGTCGGGATACGCTTGCTGAGCGTGGGCGCTGCAGGAGATGAGGGCACCCACCCCCACTTTGATGATGAAGTGTTTCATGTCTCTTCCGGGTTCTTTTTTGGGTGAGTGTCCGCTACACCCTGTGCACCCATGTTATCCATGGAAGCCGGCGATAGAGAAATAGAATATTCGGCCCCTACCATCACGAAACTGCATACCTGAAGCAGCGCCTATTCAAGCACTTTGGCTGCGTTTCAACTCCCAGCTTTCAGGAAAAAAATGGCCCGCGCATGGCGGGCCTAAGCCGGTCCGAAATGGACCCTGCTTTGGACTTCGCAATCGAGGTGTCTTACGGCGCCTCGACCTTCATCGTCTTCAGGAGCGGTTGCCATTTCACGCTCTCCGACTTCAGCCAGGCCTGGAGACCAGCTGGCGTCTGCTTGTCGATGGGTACGATTTCTGCACCGAGTTCATCAAGCCGCTTGGAGACCACCGGGTCCTTCAGGGCTTGCTGCAGCGCCTTCGTCAGGCGCGCAGTGACGGCCGGAGGGGTACCCTTCGGTGCATACACACCATGCCACACTTTCATGGAAAACCCTTTAACGCCCCCTTCATTCAGCGTCGGGGTGTTGGGCAGAGCCTTGATTCTGGCTGGAGTGGTAACGCCGTACAGCTTGACGCGGTTTGCAGAGATTTGCGGAAGCGTGGAAGTGGTCTGGTCGCAGAGCAAATCGACCTGGCTGCCCAGCAGAGCGGTCATCGCCGGACCCGTCCCTTGGTAGGGGATGGACGTCATCTTGACGCCCACGGCCTCCTCGAACAGCAAGCCGCAAAGTTGCGAGACAGCTCCCAGTCCCGCGTTAGCCAAGGTGACCTTGTCTTTGTTCTCTTTTACATACTTCACCAGCTCCGCGGCCGTGGTCGGCGGCAAGTCCTTCCGGCCGAGCATGGTCATGGGAACATCAGCGACCTGGCCGATGTACTCGAAATCCTTCAGGGGATCATACGACAGCTTTTTATAGAGCGCGGGCGCCGTCGCCATCCCGTTGTGATGAATGAGGATGGTATAGCCATCTGGCTGCGCACGAGCAACATAGGCCGCAGCAACGGTGCCGCCAGCCCCAAGGCGGTTCTCAACCACCACACTCTGGCCCAGGTCCTTCGACATCGCTTGCCCAAGCGCTCGAGACACGACGTCCGTCGGGCCGCCAGCCGAGAAGGGAACAATCAACGTGATGGGCTTGGATGGGAACGCGTCTGCCGCTGCTACAGAAGAACAAAACGCAATGCCTAGCGCGCCAACCGCCAAGCGGACACAAGGACCAACAAGAACCGCATGCTTCCGAACCATCTTCTGTCTCCGATAATGCCGCGACGAACATGTCGCCGCCGAACCTGTTCGACTTTCGAATGGAAGGTTGCGGGAAAAGTGCCACGCGCGGCAATCAGGAAAAACCGAAAGGTCCGTACGGCAAATCCGAACGCAGCGAAAACTGAGGCCGTTTCATAGGAGAAGCGTATGAAAGAGAAGCGTCTGAAAGCGTTAGGCCCCGATATGCCACCGATTTCGCCGAGTTCTGAGCCAGAAGGCCTGCCCGTTGCTGCCGTAAGCAGACCTGGAAGCTGCTAGTACAAGCCGTGCGGCTCCAGCACCTGGCGAAGCCATTCCTGCTCACGAGTTCCCGTCGCAATTTCGGCCATTATCTTTTGCTCGTTCTTTGCCGTCACTGCTACCGCATCCAATAGCGCCGCTGCCTGGGACAAGGGAAACGCAACCACGCCGTCCTCATCACCTACAACGATGTCGCCCGGAGAAATGAGCTGCCCACCAACGGAAACCGGCACATTCATCGCCCCCGGCCCCATCTTGTACGGGCCACGGTGACTGACGCCTCTCGCATAACAGGGAAAGTCAGCCTCGTAGAAGGCAGCGGTGTCCCGAATCGCACCGTCCAGAACGAACCCGGCGCAACCTCTAGCAGCCGCATACTGCATGATGAGCTCGCCAACCAGCGCATTCGTGCAGTCGCCGCCGCCATCAACTACCAGTACATGGCCGGGCTGCAGTTCCATGAGAGCCTTGTAAATCAGCAGATTGTCGCCCGGTCTCGCCTTGACTGTTACGGCAGTCCCGACCAATTTCTTGCTACGGTTGAATCGCTTCAGACCAGTGACACCAGAGAGTCGTTGCAGATTGTCGCTGATGTGAGGAGTCACCACATCTCGGAACGCCTCAACTAGCTCGGTAGGCGCGAGAGAGGGCACGTGATTGACGGTGAGGTTGGGTGTTGCCACTGAGAGTCTCCTGATGAATCGCGGTGATATGCAGACTCTCGGCCAACATGGTTCAACTGTAAATTCTCAATACCGGATCGCTTCCATACGGAAAACCTATGGATAAGCAGTCTGCCGTACGGCTTTAGGCACTGTACGCTGGCGAGGTGCGACCACCTTTCCACTTGCCAGAATTTCGATTGCCGCCTCGACGGCCGCGCTTTGTCGGCTCTTCGACCAAGCCATCGCAGTAGTGACAACGCTCACCGCTTCCTTCAATGGTCTGACAACAACGCTCTCCGGCGCAGCTTTCTTCATCGACGACGGCACAAGCGCGATACCCTGGCCGCAGCCCACAAACGCAACTTGCGTTGCAACCGTTCTGACCTCGTGGAGTATCCGGGGAGAAAAGCCAGCTGCCCGACAGGTCGCTATCAAACTGTCAAAGTAGGTCGGACTCACCGCGCGGGAGAAGATGACAAAAGGCTCGTCCGCCAAGCTGGCAAGGCGAACCCTGGGCATGTCCGCGAATCTGTGAGTCTTCGGGAGGGCCACCGCTAGCCGGTCCTGCTTGAGCGGCATGGCATCAACACCTGCCCCTAACTCGCCTTCAAGGCGAGCAAAGGCAAGGTCAATGTCTCCCCGCTCGAGCGCCGGTACCGCATCTACGCTGTCAATCTCGGTCACCGAGACCGTCAGGTGAGGGAACCTGCGACCAAGTTCGTTGATGAGTCCCGGCAGCGTATCGACTAAGGCGGATGAAATTGCGCCGATGGACAGCACGCCCGTGCTTCCAGTAATGGCTTCCTGGACGGCGAGCTCCAATCGATTCAACTGCTCGACGAACTTCCGCACGGCCGGCAGGATGGCAGCTCCTACGGGGGTCAGAGTCGCGCCCTTCCTTCCGCGCTCGAAGAGCTTCACCTTGAGAGCCTGCTCCAGCACCTGGATTTGCTCCGTCAATGGAGGCTGTGACATCCCCAGACGCTTTGCCGCACGCCCGAAATTCCCTTCTTCAGCAACGGCCAGGAACAGGTAAAGGTGTCGAACAAGCCTGAAGTTAATCATGACGATTGATAGGTTTGGCGTATCGAAAGCTTACTGGATTCGGAATTTACATCGAGAACTCTAGCGCCGACAGTATGACCATGGCAACCCAACAGAGTCTCGACATGAGCACCTCTTCTACGCTGGACCGTCTCGCATCGTTGGACACCAACACGGTGTCAGATGCGCTCGATTTCCTGAATCTACCTGGCGCAACCTATGGCATCCGCCCTCTCTGGGACTGCCCGAAAATCGTTGGCCGCGCGAGCACCATCCAACTCGGTCCCAAGACTGATGCAAAACCGACAGTCCACCTCATTTCTCCAGTCATTGCCCAGGTACTGACCGACGACCGCATCCTGGTCATCGCTGGCGGGTTGGACGGCATTTCGTGCTGGGGAGACATCCTGGCGAACGCTTCCGTGGCTAAACAGGTCCGCGGCTCAGTCATCGACGGTGCGAGCCGGGACATCGAAGGCAGCGAGTCGATTGGCTACCCCGTGTTCGGGCGAGGCGTCACGATGATTAGTGCGCGCAACCGCGTAGTGCAGGTCGACTCTGGCAAAACTGTGACGTTCGCTGGTGTTGTCGTTCACGAAGACGACTATGTCATCGCAGACCGCTGCGGCACGGTATTCGTCCCCGCCGACCGCATCGAGGAAGTGTTGGACCTCGGCGAGCGCATCGCCCGCCGCCAGGACGGCATGGTGAAGGCTGTCCGCTCGGGTCGGTCCGTCGAGGAAGTGATGCACGACAAGGAATTTGAAGCCATCAAAACTGCGGAGGCAAAATGACTGACAAGGAACTGGTCGCACTTTTCGAGGGTCTGGATACACCGGGCGTATCTGACGCAATGGACCGACTCGGTCTGCCTGGCCAGTGCCTGGACATCGCTCCGCTGGACAACTATCGGAAGGCAGTAGTCGGCCCCGCTTTCACGGTTAAGTATGTTTCGGCTAGCACCCCGCCGGGAACCGTCGGCGACTTCATCGACGACGTGCAGCCTGGCGACGTCATCGTCATCGACAACGACGGCCGTACCGACTGTACTGTCTGGGGCGACATCATGACCCAGTACGCTGGCGCACGCGGCATCGCGGCTACCGTGATTGATGGCGTGTGTCGCGACGTGATGAAGGCGCTCGGGGACGGCTATCCGCTTTTCACCCGTGGACGATTCATGCGCACGGGTAAGGACCGCGTCCAGGTCGATTCGGTGAATACCCCAGTTTCGGTCGGCACGGCTCGCGTTTGCGCTCGGGATATCGTCGTGGCAGATGCCAACGGCGTGGTCATCATCCCCCGAGGACGCGCTCAAGAAGTTGCCGAGCTCGCGCGGAAGATTGAGGAAGTCGAATCAAAGATTCGTGACTACATCGCTGACGGGAAGACATTGGGCGAAGCACGCGAAGCCCTCGGCTACCACACTCTGCAAAGGAAGGCGCCATGACGTCCGAAATCCAACGTCTTAACGTCCATCTCGCGAGCGCCCAGCCCTCGGCTACCTACCGAATGATGGACCGAGTTGCGGCGAAGCGTGCGACCGGAGCGAAGGTTATCTCCCTCAGTGCCGGAGAACCCGACTTTGACACGCCACCTCACGTTTGTGAGGCGGCCATCGGCGCAATCCGAGCCGGCCATACGCGGTACACCCAGGTAGCAGGACTCAGAGCGCTACGCGAGGCTGTTGCCGAGAAGTTCAATCGTGAGAACGGCCTGGACGTCCGCTGGCAGGACACCATCGTGTGTTCTGGCGGCAAGCAGGTCATCTACAACGCCTTGGCAGCTACGCTCAACGGCGGCGACGAGGTCATCGTGCCCGCCCCCTACTGGGTGAGCTATCCAGAAATGGCACAGCTCTGCGGCGCCACACCGGTAGTTGTACCGTGCGGCGCAGATGTTGGCTTCAAACTGACACCGGATGCACTGAGCAAGGCGATTTCGCCCCGTACTCGATGGCTGATTCTCAACTCGCCTTCGAATCCCACGGGAGCCGTGTACCAGAGGGACGAACTCGCCGGCCTTGCAGAAGTACTGCTGGCGCATCCGAACGTCCTCGTACTGTCAGATGACATCTACGAGCATCTGACGTTCGATGGCGCCGAATTTTTCACGCTTGCGCAAGTCGAGCCGCGTCTGAAAGACCGCACGCTGACGATGAACGGCGTGTCAAAGGCGTATGCCATGACTGGATGGCGTATTGGCTTTGGCACCGGCCCGGCCTGGCTGCTGGAAGCAATGGAGAAGCTTCAGGGACAGCAAACTTCCGGCGCATCCTCTATTTCGCAACACGCGGCCCTTGCCGCCCTGCAGGGACCACAGGACTTCATTCGCGAGTCCAAGGAAGTCTTCCAGGCTCGCCGAAACATGATGGTGGAGCTACTGGATAGCACCCCGGGTCTGAGTTGCACGATGCCTGGCGGCGCGTTCTACGCGTTTGCTTCCTGTGAGGATTTGCTTGGGAAGACGACTCCGGCCGGGACCCTCCTGCGCACAGATGAGGACGTCGCGCTTGCCCTTCTCGAGGAGGCCAACGTAGCAGTGGTGCATGGCTCGGCCTTCGGCCTGGGTCCGTATATCCGCTTTGCATACGCCCTGGACAACGACTCGCTGCGCCAAGCCTGCGAAGCCATCCGGGAGTTCTGCTTGTCGCTGAAATGACGTGAGGAAGGGCCGGCTGCATCGCGCCCTTTCATCCCAAGAGAATGGGGCGCCAGGCAGTACAGCTCAGGAAGTAGACGGAAGCCGCAAAGCTATCCGGCGCGACGGTCGACGGACAACACCAAAATCGTACCATGATGACGCTCACCCGAAACACTCTCAAAGAATCCGTCACACTTGACGTAGACGGCGTAGCCCTCAAGGTAGCCGCCATCAGTCGGCAAGGGGAGCTTGCACCCATCGTCTTTCTGCACGGTTTTGGTTCCACCAAAGAAGACTTTGCGGACATCGCACTCATCGAGGCCTTCGCCGGGAGGGCGTTCCTTGCCTATGACGCTCCTGGCTGCGGTGAAACTGCGTGCAGCGACCTCCGGAGGATAAGCATTCCCTTCCTGGTCGAGACCGCGAAAGCGATGCTTGCGCCCGCGGGGATAGACCGCTTCCATCTGGTGGGACACTCGATGGGTGGGCTCACGGGGCTGATGCTTGCCCATGAGCTGGGCAACCGCGTGCTGAGCTTCATTGATATTGAGGGTAACGTCGCACCAGAAGATTGCTTCCTGAGCCGGCAAATTGTCGATTTTCCGTCCGATGACTCCCAGGACTTCTTCAATGACTTTATCGACCGGAACTGGCATTCGTCGCAGTATTCGTCACCGCTATATGCGGCCAGTCTTCGACATAAGGTTCGAGCGCAGGCGGTTGCCAGCATATTCAGCTCGATGGTGCAGCTTTCGGACCACGGCGCGTTGATGGATAAGTTCTTGTCGCTGCACTGCCCCAAGATGTTCATGTTCGGCGAGCAGAACAACCATCTTAGCTATCTTCCGCTCCTCGACAAATCAGGCGTGGAGCTTGCTGAGATTAGCCATTGCGCCCACTTCCCGATGTACTCGAATCCCGTCGAAATGTGGCAGCGCATTGAGCGCTTCCTCTTGCGTGCCGAGAACAGGTAGTAGGCAAACGCTGTTGCTGCGGCACGAAACACGGTTCGCCATCATGAACACTCGCTTCCTCGAAAGCTTTATTCTGGTCGTGCAGCTGGGCAGTTTTCGCGCCGCCGCAGAGAAGTTGCACATCACTCAAGCCACGATTTCAAATCGTATCGCTTCGCTCGAGGAGGAAATCGGCGCTCGGGTATTCTCACGTGAGGCAGGTGACCTACGTCTGACACCCGTCGGCATGAAGCTGATTCCCCTGGGGGAACGAGTGCTAGAGATGCAGAAGTACATCCTGCAACTCGGCCAGTCGGACCAGAATGTTTTGGGCAGCGTCCGTATTGGCGCCATCGATACCGTCGTCCACACCTGGTTGGTGGGGTTCATTGAACACCTCCAGTCGTCATATCCCGGAATCGAAGTCCAGCTGAGTTCCGAGTCCACGGACCGGCTCAATAGAAGTCTTCGTGATGGCGACGTCGACATCGCACTACAAACTGACCAGTTGGCTGGTGACGGTGTCATCAGCACGACTTGCCTGCCGATGGGCGTCGGATGGGTAGGGCCAGGTGGCAAGGGTCAACCCAAATCGGACGTTCGAGAACTACTCGCCCAGCCCGTCGTCACGATGAGCCGGGGCTCGCAGCCCTACCTTGTCCTGAAAGACGTCTATCGACGCGCTGGTGTCCCCATGGGGAAAGTACATTGCGTCAATTCCATCGCGGCACTGGCTCGTTTGGTTCGCAGCGGCTTGGGGAATGCGCTTATACCTCTCCCCCCGGTGCGGGAAGAGATCGTCCGTGGTGAGCTTCGGATTATTGAGACGGATATGGCGCTCCCGCCCCAGGGGCTGATTGTCAGCTATTTGGAAAGTCGAGAATCCGATGCGATCAGACTGGTGGCCGAATTGGCTTGCCAGGAAGCGGACAGATTTATGCGCTCCATGCCAGCGCCCTTCTCGCCACAGTAGTTCTCCATCGGACTCGGAAAGCCCTGCTCAGGTCTTGATTCACGAATAGAGATTACCCGAGCTATTCTCCATATCGCAGGTTAATAGCGGGCCTTTCTCTACAGAGGACAGCCGGGATTTGCCCTTGCCCGCGCGCCTCCATAGCCACCCAAGCACCGCAAAAGGGCTCACGGAGGGCACCTTTCGGTGAACGAACCCTTAAGGGTCGAAGAAAAATCTATTAGCCCCTCGAAAAAATTCCCGTTTGTCGACGACCACCTCTCCTACGTACGATTCATATAACCAAAACGCGAGGTGTGAAATGACGCGGAATAAGTTCAGCATGCTTTTTGTCGCATCGGATAGCAGTTTTCGACTCGTGTCCGTCATGCCGGATTTCTTGGCCAGCCTACGCTCCGCCAAGGAAACACCTCACATGGCGTTGGAACACTGAACTGTCCCGGACGCCGCGCCACGAAGTGGTGGCCGGACCTTGAACCGACATTGGTATCTGAAGCATGACCCTCACATTGGAACTGGCCGAGCCGGACAACAGTGTCGCCGCCCGAATCCACGCAGCTGGCTCCGGCGCCCTCCTGCTTGACGCGTCCACGGGCGCGTTCGACAACGACACTCAGTCGCTCCTTCTTTCGCTGGCCTCCAGGTTGCGGCAGCGCCTTGGGAAAGTCAGCTCACTTGAGGTGGTATCCGGCGTCAACAATCTACTCCTGACCTTCGACCCTCTTCAGCTCCATCCGCGCGATGCTGAAATGATGATGCGCACGCTCTGGGAATCGGCCACCCCTTCGCGCAGCTCTGGCAAGCATTTCGACATCCCTGTCACCTACGGCGGAGAGCATGGGGAAGACCTGCAAGACTTGGCCAAACGCGCGTCGCTCACCGTTGAAGACTACATAAAACGCCATGGCTCCGCTGTCTACACCGTGGCATGCGTCGGCTCGATGCCTGGGTTCGCCTACATGACTGGCCTCCCCGACGAGTTGGCAGTACCGCGTCGCAGTACGCCCCGTATGAAGGTCTCGAAGGGCTCGGTAATCGTTGGTGGCAGCCAGGCCGGGGTCATGCCCTGCACCGCTCCCTCTGGATGGCACATCGTCGGAATAACCGACCGCGAGATGTTCGATGCGTCGAACGAGCGGCCGTGCCTGCTGGCGCCTGGGGACTCCGTGAGATTCAGCGTCAAGGAGGTTCTGTTGTGATTGAGATTCTGTCAAACGGCGCCCCCAACGTCGTCCAAGACCTGGGACGCTATGGATGCTTGAGCTACGGAGTTAGCCGGAGCGGCGCCATGGACCCGTTTGCGCTTTCGATTGGCAATGCTCTGGTTGGTAATGAGCGCGGCGAGGCTGGCATCGAAATCAATTTGTTCCCCTTTCGCGTCAAGTTCCACCAGGACATCCGATTTGCTGTCACGGGCGCAGATGCGAAGACGACCCTGGACAACCAGCGGCTAGCGCCATGGTGGGGGCGGAGCGCTTCCGCTGGACAGACCCTTGTCATTGAGCGCCCACGACGCGGCGCCCGAGCGTATCTCACCTTCGGCGGCGGCATCAATGTCAAGCCGATTATGGGTTCAAAGTCGACTGATTTGAAAGGAGCGTTCGGCGGCGCATCCGGGCGGGGGCTGATGCGTGGGGACCGTCTGGACGTTGGTAGCGAGCATTCCCGCTCTGCCCGCCCTTGGAAGGTGGGCCTGGGAGTTGTGCCGCCGGGCCTTCTCGACTACTGGGACGAACTGAGTACGAACTGCGTCACCGTTCGAGTACTGCCTGCGGCCGAGTTTGACCGCTTCACTCCGAGGTCTCTTGCCGCATTCTTGCAGGATGAATTCAAGGTATCGCCAGACGCCAATCGTGTCGGCTACCGGCTCATCGGCCCCGCGCTCATCCAATCCGTACCTGTAGAGCTCCTTTCCCACGGCATCGTGGCAGGCACCATCCAGGTTCCCCCATCCGGGCAGGCCATCGTGCAACTCGCAGAGGCGAACACGTGTGGAGGCTATCCCAAGATTGCCACGGTGATCGAAGCCGATTTGTGGAAGCTCTCCCAAGCACCTATTGGTTGCAACGTACGCTTCGAACTGACCGACATCGACACCGCGGTTACGGCGCTGCGAACCAGACGCGATGAAGAGCTACGCATCCGCGACACCCTGGCCATGATGTCGGGCCGCGCTTGAACATCCCTAACGGACCCATCGAGAAAGGAACCTAGAATCATGAGCACTCAAACGAAGGCGATTGAAGTCGACCTCAACTCCGACATGGGCGAAGGGTTCGGCGCATATCGCATGGGCGACGATGCTGCCATCCTGGAAATTGTCACGTCGGCGAACGTAGCGTGCGGGATGCACGCTGGGGACCCGGAAATCATGGCCAAGACGTTTGCTCTGGCAAAAGCACGGGGCGTCGCAGTTGGCGCCCATCCCGGATTCCCCGACCTGTGGGGCTTTGGTCGCCGCGTAATTCCGTTCACCGATGGTGAAGTCGAACGGCTCGTCGCTTATCAGATTGGCGCTGCGCAGGCCCTCTCTCGTTATGCGGGGCACCCTATTACCTACGTCAAGGCGCACGGCGCGCTGGGCAACCTTACCCAGACAGATGAGGCCGTTGCCAAGGCGATTGCCCGGGCCATCCAAGCGGTGGACCCCAACCTCATTTGCATGACCTTCGCCGGCGCGGTGATGGAGCGCGTAGCTTCGGAAATGGGCTTGGCTGTGCGGCGGGAGGTGTTTGCTGACCGCACCTATACGGAAGAAGGCACCCTGGTGCACCGCTCCGTCCCGGGTGCCGTACTCCACGATGGCGAGGAGGCTGCTGCCCGGATGCTGCGCATGGTCCAGGCCAGTGCCATTGAAACGGTTACCGGGAAACTGCTCCCCGTACAGATTGACACTATCTGCGTCCACAGCGATACGCCAGGCGCAATCCAGATGGCGGCAAAGGTGCGTAGCAAGCTGGAAGGTGCCGGCATTCTCGTCAAGTCTTTCAGCTGAGGACAGCATGGACCTGAAGTTCGTCGAAACACTGGTCGGCGTCCTGGAACGCTCAAGCGCACTCAGCGAAATTGAGTACAGCGATGGACAGCGGCAATTGGCGTTGAAGAGAACGCCAACGCGTTCTGGCCGGAGCCGCGACGCCGGCACACATGTCACTTCGGACCCCTCATCCGAGGTGGTAGATGCGGCGCTTACCGTACAACCTGTCAAGAACCCGGTCGCGCCGGCTGCGACGAAGCACACTATCGCTGCCGGCATGATTGGCACCTTCTATCGCTCACCCGCGCCTGAACAACCGCCCTTCGTTGCGGTGGGGGACACCGTAACCGAGGGCCAAACCTTGGCAATTGTAGAGGCGATGAAGTTGCTTAACCCCGTCGAGGCCGACCGGTCAGGGCGCATCACTGAGATTCTCGTGTCCGATGGGGCTTCGGTCTCGCCCGATACGCCCCTGTTTGGGCTCGAGGACCTGGAGGGCGCCAATGTTTGATACGGTCCTCATCGCGAACCGCGGCGAAATTGCGCTCAGGATACAGCGTGCCTGCCGCAAACTTGGGCTCAAGACGGTAGCTGTCCACTCGGAAGCCGATTCCACCCTCCGTCATGTCGCTTTGGCAGACCAGGCCATCTGCATCGGGCCCGCTCCTTCGTCGAAAAGCTACCTAAATCAGCAGGAAATCCTGCTGGCCGCAAAGGCTACCGGAGCAGGCGCCGTTCATCCTGGGTACGGCTTCCTTTCAGAGAATGCGGCCTTTGCGGCTGCCGTCGAGAAAGCCGGTCTAACGTTCATTGGGCCGACGTCCCAATCCATCCGCTTGATGGGTGACAAGGTTACCGCAAAACAAGCGATGGCTGAGGCGGGAGTCCCCTGTGTTCCAGGTTCCGACGGCCCTGTTCCCGAGGATACCGCCGAACTCGCAGAAATTGCTTCACGCGTAGGCTTTCCGCTCATTGTGAAGGCGGCCGGAGGCGGTGGAGGCCGCGGCATGCGAGTCGTGGAAGACCCGAGTGTCCTGGCCAGCCTCGTGGCAATGACGCAGGAAGAAGCCGGCAGGGCCTTCGGGAACCCGACCGTCTATCTCGAGCGATACCTCAAGACGCCGCGCCACGTCGAGATTCAGGTGTTGGCTGATACCCATGGCAACGCCGTGTGGCTCGGCGAACGGGACTGTTCGACTCAGAGACGTCACCAGAAACTTATCGAAGAATCTCCGGCGCCTGGCATCCCACGGGATGAGATTGCGCGGATTGGCGAACTTTGCGCCCAAGCCTGCATCCGCATCGGATACAGGGGGGCCGGAACGTTCGAGTTCCTGTACGAGGATGGCGAGTTTTTCTTCATTGAGATGAACACCCGGGTCCAGGTGGAACACCCTGTAACGGAGCTCGTCACTGGTATCGACATCGTTGCCGAGCAAGTGCGAATCGCCATGGGTGAGGAGCTGAGTATTCCGCAGCGTGATGTGTCGTTCAACGGTCATGCCATCGAATGCCGCATCAACGCCGAGCATCCTTGGAAGTTCACCCCCTGCCCCGGGAAGATTGTGGACTGGGTGGTGCCGGGTGGGCCAGGAGTACGGGTGGAATCTCATGTCTATCCTGGCTACGTCGTGCCACCCCATTACGACTCACTGATCGCAAAACTCCTGGTGCTGGGTTCCACCCGCGAGGAGGCCGTATCCAGAATGAAGGCGGCCCTTGGCGAGTTCCAGATTAAGGGAATTCAGACAACCGTCCCACTTCATCGCAAGTTGATGGACGAACCTGCGTTTGCTGCTGGCGGTTCTGACATTCACTATTTGGAGCGACTGATGTCGCTTTGGGCCACATCTAAGGAAAACGGCCATGAACTGTGAAGAGATTTCGTCCCTGGTCAGCAGACTAGAACGCGCTGGCGTGTGGGAGCTGACATATCGCGAGGCTTCGGAAACGCTGACTTTACGGCTTTCCTTAGCGCCTGGTGAGCCCCGTGAGCTCCCGACGGTTGGCAACAGGGAGACTACGGAGCCAGCTGCGTCACCCCGGGTCTCGAACCCTAGAGAGATTGTTGCAAACGCCACCGGCACCTTCAGCCGAAACCATCCGCTGGCCGCTGGCTCAGCGCCATGTGAAGTTAAAAAGGGCGACCACGTTGGCTATCTTGCCATTGAATCTGTACTGAGTGCCGTCCCTGCCCCCGCTGACGGCCGTACAGGACATCAACTCACAGAGGACGGGAAGACGGTCGGATACGGCGACGCTGTTCTCGGGTTCCTCGACGCCTAGCAACCAGGACTATTTGTCCCGCCACATTTTTAAAAAGGACGGACGCCATGAAGCGCATCACGACTGCTGTAGTTGCCGCATTGTCCCTGTTCAGCACTCCGGTCTTTGCCAGTGCCGCAGATTACCCGAACAAGCCGATTCGAGTGCTCGTACCCTACCCGCCTGGTGGCTCAACTGACGGCGTGGCGCGCCTGGTTGGACAAAGGCTCTCCGCTAAGCTCGGGCAGCCGGTGGTTATCGACAATCGCCCGGGTGCGAGTGAAGCAATTGCCGCCGCTGCAGTGGCGAAGTCGGCGCCGGACGGCTACACCCTATTGTTCGCGACTATGACGGGCCTGTCGGTGAACCCGAGCCTGTACAGCAAGCTAAGCTATGACCCGGCCAAAGACTTTACTCCCATCATTCAGGTGACGTCTATCCCGAGCGTCGTGGTGGTGAACCCCAATGTTCCTGTCAGAACAATGTCGGAGCTTGCCCGCTATCTGAAGAGCCGGCCGTCATCAGAAGGCTATGCATCTGCGGGGAATGGCACACCCAGCCATCTGGGGATGGAGCTGTACAAGAAAGCGACCAACACCAACGTCGTCCACGTCCCCTATAAGGGCGGAGCGCCTGCACTGCAGGACCTCATGGCAGGGCAAGTGCAAATCATGATGGCGCTCGCCCCCGAAGCAATGCCGCTCGTGAAAGGCGGAAAGCTCAAGGCGTTGGCAATCACCACGTCGAAGCGCGCCACAGCATATCCAGAACTCCCCACTGTGTCCGAGAACGGCTTGCCGGGCTTCGAGATGATTTTCTGGCAAGCGCTCGTCGCGCCGACGGGTACCCCAAAGGATGTGACCGCCAAGCTGAACAAGGCCATCAACGAGATTCTGGCCGAGCCGGAAATCAAGCGTCGCCTTGTAGAAATGGATTTGGAATCTGCTGGAGGCACTCCGGAAGCTCTGGAGGTGCTGATGAACACCCAGGCGGGCAAGTGGAAAAAAGTCATTCTGGACGCCGGCATCAAACTGGACTAGCAAAGCGGCCTGGCTCCTGGCTAAACACCCTACCGCCTGATGCTCGATTCGACGCCACGTGCCGGCTCAACGTGCTTGCCTGCGGCGTCCGCGCTATCCTTCCTCGCCCTGAACGGCGAGGTTTGCCGCGCATTCTGATCAAAGAGGTCCACGACAAAATCGTCCACGACGGCCTCTGCGGATCCGCCGATTCGGCCTGGCCGGATGCACTCTCCCCTGCCATGGCGGTCCGCCCCGGTCTTCGCAGAGGCCGTTCATGGCCGAGAGTTGATACAGAACAGAACGTCGCGATTGCCATGTCGCCGGGGCTTGGCGATGGTGCGCTGCACTCCCCCCACTGCTGTCGCCCACCACGTGGATGCGGCCACGCTAGTGCGCGTACACAGCCTCCCAGGTGTTGAATCCCTTCACCTCAATCGGGTTACCGAAGGGGTCGATGAAAAACATCGTCCACTGCTCGCCCGGCTCGCCTTCGAATCGCACTTGTGGCGCCAGTACAAAATCTGTACCGGCCGCCGTCAGCCGGTCGGCCAGCGCGCGCCATTCTGGCAGCAACAAGATAATGCCGAAGTGTGGCATCGGCACGAGGGCATTGCCGACCCGCCCGGTGCGTGCGGTCTCGAACGGCTTGCCGAGGTGAAGCGAAATCTGGTGGCCGAAGAAATCGAAGTCAACCCAGGTGTCGGTGCTGCGGCCTTCCTTGCAGCCAAGGACGCCGCCGTAGAAGCGGCGCGCCTCATCGAGATCGGTGATATTGAACGCCAGGTGAAAAACAGATTGCGTCATGATTCGTCAGGTGCTGTTTAGCGGATAGTGGAATTATGCGCGATGGCCGCGCCGGATGACGGTACAAGATGGCCAGTGCGCACGCCGCACTGCGCGCTGCGACCCTTGACTTTGCGACTATGCCGGTACGCCGGAAGCCGCATCACGAAAAGACGAGTCCCATGCCCCCTGCTGCCAGCAATTCCGCCTCACCGAGGCGGCAAGCTGTTGGAGGAACGCCAAATTCAGTATATAACTTTGGCTATGACTGGCATGGACACCCTCTGGCTCTCGAACCCCACGCTTGCTTACCGCGACTGGCAAACCCGGGAAGCGGCCGGCGCCGACAGGCGCCCCTTTGCTGAGCGCTCGATCCTGCAGCACCAGGCGATGTTCGAGCATTTCCGTCGACACCTGCTGGCGCGGGGCAAGTCGGTGGCCAGCTTCGGCACCGATGACATTGAGGCCTTCTGGCAAACCCCGGAAGCGCGAACCTACTCGCAGGCCACCCGCATGCGGTACGTGAAGCTGCTGGATCGCCTGTGCCGGCATCTGGTCTTCGCCGGCGTGCGCAAGGACAATCCCGCCGCAGGCCTGCTGGCCTCGGTGCGCTGGCCAGAGGAAGAGCCCACACCGTACTACCTCGATGCGGCAACTGACCAGCGGCTGCAGGCTTACCTGCAATCCCCCGCCGAAGACCTGGCCGAACTTCGCAGCGGCGCCATCGTGGCCACCTTTCTCGGGACAGGCATCACCGCGGCCGAGGCTCGCGCGGCGCGTATGGGCGACCTCTATCCCGACGCTGCGCCACCGTACCTGTTCGTCCCCGCCCACGGCCCACGCGAAGCGCGCACCGTGCATCTGCCCGATTTCGCTGTGTCGCTGCTGCGCGAGTGGCTGGCGCGCCGGAAGACGCTGCCGATCGAGGGCGATCGACTCTTTACCTTGCGCCCGAACGGCCAGCCGGTTACCGACATGAGCTTCGGCCGCATCGTGTCGGAGATTCTCAAGGCGATCGGGGTCTCCGACGTCGAGATGAGTCCGCGCACCCTGCGCAATACCTTCTGCCGCCGCCAGCTGCTCGCCGGCCGCCCGCGCGACGAAGTGAGCCAGATGCTCGGGCTGGCCAGCAGCCGGACCTGCGACCGTATCTTTGCCACCATCCAGCTACCAGCGGCCTAGCGGATCCGCTAGCGCTATAGCGATCCTTGCAATGCCTGCGCTGTACGGGAGTCAGATACCGCTGGAAGCCATCAAAGCCATCTACCGCCGCGCAATGGATCCGAAAGCGAGCGACGTCGAAGGCGACACTCGGTGGGCCGCTGTCGCGGCAGAAGTCATGGCTGTTGCGGGCGCGGAGAATACTGCCGCGGCCGCAGCCATCATTGCGTAGTGGCATCACGACTGGAGCCAGATAGGCGATGCTCCGAAGGCGGCCGCCGCGCGTATACGCCGCCCAGCTAGCGCTCTTTCGCCTCCAGCCAGTGAATTGCGGGGAATTTCCTGCTTGCAAGGATGCAGGTTTTTGCTATTCTTCGCCGGTGCGCTGCTCGCCAGTACCGGCCTGCAGGCGCGCATTTCTAACCTGATACGACCATGGCCACGAAAGCTAAACCCGTAGCAAAGACCGCAACGAAGACCGCTGCAACGAAGGCTGCCCCTGCCAAGAAGGCCGCTACCGCCAAGAAGGCTGCCGCTGCCGCCCCGGTCGCAAAGCCGATCAAGGACACCTTCAACAAGTCCAGCCTGCTGGCACACCTGGTTGCCCAGACCGAGCTGGACAAGAAGACCGTTCAGACCGTGCTGGCTCACCTGGAGAATACCGTGCTGAGCGCGGTCCACAAGAAGGGCGCTGGCGAATTCACCCTGCCCGGTCTCTTCAAGGTGTCGGCCATTCAGGTGCCGGCCACCAAGAAGCGTTTTGGCAAGAACCCCTTCACCGGCCAGGAACAATGGTTCGCCGCGAAGCCGGCCAGCGTGAAGGTGAAAGTCCGCCCGCTCAAGAAGCTGAAGGACGCTGCTCTGTAATCGCAGGTCGCGAGCAGAAAGTAAGCAGCCCCGGGATTGCGAGTGCCCGGGGTTTTTACCTATGGTAGGTCGTCAAAACAACGAATGCTGCAGTGTCGCGGCCTGCTGCCAGGCGGCCTGCCCATGCTGCGGCATCCCATGCCGACCGATTGCGGCTCAATCCATTGAACCGTAAGGGTGTGCCTCCTCACTTTCGATCATAAGATTTTCTTCCCATTGCACTCATCTAATGCTCCTTGTTTCGGACCATTATCGCGAGTGCGTCAATCAGCTGTTGCGGCGGAGACGATAGTTTCCACCAGGATGTCTGAATGACCCAGTTCGCACTGCGCGGTCGCGCGCGTGGACGCGGCATTCGGGGCCGTCCATGCGTCCCAGATTTCATTCATGCCTTCAAAATCCCTATCAAGGTTCTTCAGCCAAATTTGTGCCGTGAGCAATCGACTCTTGTCGGTCCCCGCTTCCGCCAGAAACTTCTCGATCCTGGCCAAGGTTTGTCTGGTCTGGCCGCGAATGTCCTGGCTACGGTCGTCAGCGGTCTGCCCGCCTACAAACACCATGCCGTTGTACGCTACCGCGCGGCTACGTCTTTTATCCGTGGCAATTCGCCGGATTTCAGTCATAGGATCCTCCTGATTCAGCGCTTTTGATCGTCATACAGAAACATTCCGAAGTCGAAGCTATCCCGCTAGCTCGCCCAATGTGACGGGCTTGATCGGCGGGCGGATCCGGTAATAGCCCACTTCCTGTGGCGAAACGCCACGCCCCTGCGCAATCAGCTCCGTCACCGTCAATCCGCACAGGCGCCCCTGACATGGCCCCATGCCGCAACGCCCAAACGCTTTCGTCTGATTCGGGCCTTGGCAGCCAACCTCGACATACTTCCTGATCTGCCCCGCCGACACCACGATACCTCTCTGGTACTGCTCCATCAGGGAGTCGTGCCCAATACCCAGATCAGCTGGGCAGCTTCGATGTCGTCTGGCGCAGCGCCGAAGGCCGCAACCCAAGGGCCAACGACGTACGTGTGCGTGCCTGCGAGTGTCACGCCGCTGTGACTGGTTGCGACGAAGGCTCCCGGGCATGACGCGGATTCCTGATAGATCGGGCTTCCGTCGGGCGTCATCACACGCAGCGCGCCCCAGGCGCGAACCAGGCGCACGTTGGCAAGGATTGGGAACGTCTCCACGGCACGTCGGGCAATCCATTTGCCGGAGATCGTTACCTTGATCCGGCCAGGAGTTTTAGCAATGCCCACTGATCACCAGGCCGCCACGGCGCCTCTCTTTGCGCCGGCAGAGGCAGATCGTGTTTCAGCGGATTGACGTGACCGTCAAGCGGACACCAGCTGCCACCGGCGACTTTCGGACCGATAGCCGGAAGATGGCGCTTCAGTTCGGCATGATCCATCATCTGGTAAGGCACCCCGGGGCCAGTGTTCCTGAGGCCCTCGAGCATCGTCTGGCGGGCACGCATTTCCTTTTCGCTGAAGCCGACCCAGAAGCCGCCAGATTGCTGCAGGTCGACGTCAACCCCGGTAAGTTCCATCAACTCGTCGGCCAGGGGTTTCCAATGATCGATGGCCTCCCGGGACCAGCGGGCGTAGCGAGGAAACCCATCGCCCTTGCTCTGCGCCCATACCAGCCCAAAGTTGTCACGCGACGCCCGATTGGCGATGTCTCCCTGATCCAGCAATGTGACTGGCGCCCCGGCTTTCGCGGCACCAAAGGCGATGGCCGCCCCAACCACGCCACCGCCCACAACGATGACTTCTTCCTTGCGCATGTTTATCCTTCGACCGCCCGATCCTTCATTCACAACACTGCCAATCCTCGAAAGACGAATGGCGTCATCTATCAATCGATACTGATGTGACCTGCCTTGATGACTGCTCCCCATTTGGAGGCATCGGCTTTGATCAGATCCGCGAACTGGGCCGGCGAACCCGGCGCAACGGTCGCCCCCAGGCTTTCGGGTTGCTTCATGATCTTGGGATCCGACAGGATCGCGTTGATCTCGGCGTTCAGCTTCTGGACAATCGCTGCGGGCATGCGGGCAGGCCCGACGACACCACCCCAGGTTTTACCATTTCGACGGCGGGGAACCCGGCTTCCGCGATCGTTGGCACCTTTGGCAACAGTGGCGAGCGGGTCGGGCCCGTGATGGCCAACGCGCGAATTCGGCCAGCGCGCACCTGCGGCTCCATGGACGTGAAATTACTGACCATCAACTGGATCTGTCCGGCGCGATATGGGGTGGAACCAG
This sequence comes from Cupriavidus consociatus, assembly GCF_017814975.1. Taxonomy (GTDB): domain Bacteria; phylum Pseudomonadota; class Gammaproteobacteria; order Burkholderiales; family Burkholderiaceae; genus Cupriavidus; species Cupriavidus consociatus. Next base: position 77,836 of record NZ_JAGIQA010000015.1, on the reverse strand, counting down.
ACCCGATATCGCGACACGGCGCGGCGCCTGGCCCTACCGTGACTGTTCCCCTTGTCAAGGGCGCTGCCATGCCAGTAGATCCGCTACGGTGGCACTGGCTCCCCCGCAAACGACCACCAGGACATCCTCCGCCGCATTGAGTTCCGAGATATCGTGGTCCAGCGCAGCCAGCGTGGCGCCACATGCAGGCTCCACTAACACGCGATGCTCATCCAGTAATCGGAGGCAAGCAGCCACCGCAGCGGCATCTGATACGACCACGCTCCGGATCGGATGACGTTGAGCCCAGTCGACGGCTTGCTGGCAGGGACTTCTGGCACCAAGCGACGTCGCTATGCTGGTAATTTCTGGCAATGATACCGGCCTGCCCACAGCGATCGATGCCGAGTAGCTAGCAGCACCTTCGGTTTCAACCGCAACCACGGGGACGTCGCCCCAGCCATTGCGCGTCATTCCCTCCAGTACGCCGCAAAGCAGACCACCTCCGCCTACGGATAGCAGTACGGCTCCCGGCCTGACACCAGCTTGTGCAACTTCGTCAATCAGCGTTGCATGGCCTTCCCATAGCAATGCGTCGTCGAAGGGATGGATGAATGCTGTATGTTCGGTGAGCAGTGACATGGCATATGCATTGGCTTCCGCCCAGGATTTGCCGTGGACAACGAGACTTGCACCTTCCAGTCCGATCAAGGCTCTCGCCCGCGCAGATGTGCTTTCCGGCACAACCACTGTTACGGGCAAACCGAGAATTCGGCCGCAATATGCGACAGCCATGCCGGCGTTGCCCCCTGATGAGGAAACAAAGTGTTTGGCGCCACGTTCCATATGCCAGGTGCATGCATGTGAAATCCCGCGCAACTTGAATGAACCAGACGGTTGCAGGCCCTCCATCTTGAGCCAGACAGTTTTGCCCAGACGGATGGAGTTGGACTGCGAACGAAGCAGTGGTGTATGGATATACAGAGTCATGGCCGAAAAAAGGAAAATGCTGACGGGATTCACGCAGGTGTATCCGGCGCGGTTGGCATGATGGGCTTTGCCCGACTGGCCGCGCCAATGGTGCGTGTGGACCAGGCCAGCGCCATCAAGCTCAAGGCTGCACTTGCAGAGACATACCAGGCGGGCGCCGAACCACTCTGGCAGACTCGGATAAGCCAGGTCGCGATCAGGGGGGCAAAGCCACCGAAGACCACCACGGCGGCGTTGTAGCCGATCGAAATACCGGTGGACCGGACCTCCTGCGGAAAAAGCTCCGCCATGGCAGCCGGCGCGGGGCCGGCGATTGCCGCAACGAGCATTGCCATCCAGAGTTGGACGCAGATCAGCATCCCGAGGCTGGGCACACGCTGGAGAGCGACGATCGCGGGATAGCAAGTCACCAGGACTCCGGCAATGCCCACCAGAATAATCCGGTAGCGGCCCCAACGATCCGAGAGGCTACCGAACAGCGGCGCGAGCACAAGCAGCATCACCAGCCCGATTGCATTGCTGGCCAGCGAACTGGACAGCTCAATCTGTAGTTGAGTCGCCGCATAGGTCGGCATATAGACCAGGAAAAAATACGAGCAGACCGTCCATACAGTGGTAATTCCAAGGCCTGCGACGGTTTCGGCGCGGTGGTCGCGCAGCACCGACCTTAACGGAGCACGACGACGTGCCACCGATGCCTCACTGCTTGCGTGCTCTGGCTCCGGCAACTTCCGGCGAATGTACCAACCGATCGGTCCGATCACCAGCCCCAGCATGAACGGGATGCGCCAGCCCCATTCGTCCATCTGCGCAGCCGTCAACGTTGACGACAGCAATGCCCCGAGGCCGGATCCAAACAGCAGTGCGGTGGACTGAGCTACCTGCTGCCAGCTTCCATATAAGCCTCGGCGGCTGTGGGGGGCAGATTCGATCAGCAGGGCCGTCGCCACGCCCATCTCCCCTCCCGCCGAGAAGCCTTGGATAAGCCGTGCGGCAACGATCATGAGCGGCGCCCAGATTCCTGCTTGCGCATAGGTCGGTGCGAAAGCGATCATGGCGGTACCGATGACCATCAGCAAGATCGTGAGCGACAGCGCCGCGGATCTGCTATGCCGATCCGCAACCGAGCCCAGCACGATCGCACCTACCGGGCGCATGATGAAGCCTACGCCAAAGGTTGCGACCCCTAACAGCAGGGACACCGAACCCTCGTCCGATGGAAAGAAGAGCTTCGATATGGTGAGTGCAAAGAAGCCGTATACGGCGAAGTCATACCATTCGAGCGCGCACCCTGCAACGGCGGCTGCGATCGCCTTCCTTTGAACCGCATCGGGTCCATGATGTGTTTTCGATTCGCCCATGATGTCTCCTCTTCTCTTATGGATATCTCTTGCCCGGGCTGCAGCCAATCAGGCGTTGCTCGCCGTCCCGGCTCGTGAGGCAACAACTGCACAGCAGTTCCCTTGCCGCACAAGGCCGGGCTGTCGCTTCGCGTAAAAGATCCCGCTTTGCTGGCACCTGAGGTCCAGCGGAGCGCGGCCGGGATCGCTCGGGAAATGGATTCGCCCTGCCACCTGACCGGCTTCGACCGGCTCTCCAATAGAGAAGAGCGGTTCGAACACGCCATCCGCATTGGCGATGACATAGGCTGCAGGACCTGGCACTTCGTAGCGCATCGCGGCCGGCGTCGGTGTCGCGGGCGCGACGTCTTTCAGGACCCCTAGATGGCGCAGGACGCTCCGGACGCCGCGCCGGCAAATTGTGAGCGCCTCGCGCGAAACGGTCCCCTGCCCAGCCATCTCCACGCTCAGCGTGATCAATCCCGCCGTCATCGCCGCACTGGCGGCAGTACGCGTGTCCCCCAGGTTGTCCAACACGACTGAGATCGGCGCACCAAATGCCGCTGCTGCCGCCAGGTTACGCTCGGTATGCGACGTATCGCCGGTGCAGTGAACGATGCTGCTAGGGAGAATATCCAGTGAACTGCCCCCGGAATGAAGACTGATGAAAGCATCGCTCGCTGCCATCAGAACATCATTCACAAAGGCTGCAATCTGCTGGGTCACGGATCCGTTCGGATCCCCCGGAAAGGCGCGATTGAAATTGAGTCCGTCAATCGGTGAGTTTCGCTTGCCGGCAATCGCGGCCGGGAGGTTGATTGCCGGGATGACGATCAGTCGCCCTCGCAACCTGCTGATATCGAGATCCCGGATGATCTCACCAAGCACGATCTGTCCTTCATATTCGTCGCCGTGATTCCCCGCCTCCAGCAGAACGGTAGGCCCGTCGCCATGACTCAGCACCGCGATCGGGATCCGTGTCGTACCCCATGCGTCATCGTCGGGCGAGTGAGGAATGTGGAAATACCCCACCTGTCTGCCCTCGCGATGGAGTTCGACATCGGTGAAAACCAGGTGCTTTCGCGCAGTCCCCTCACTGCTGACCGGGAGGAGGGTTTTTGGGAAAGGCTCTCTTGCGTCACGCGTCATCGCTTGCCTGCCGTTGGTTGCTCATGGGAGACCTGAAGATAGACTCGCCATGCCATACTTTCAAATACTTGATAGTTTCAACAGCTATACTTTGTAAGCATAGGCCAAGGCCTGAGTTGCCCTCGGCGGAGAAAAAAATGCAAACCATCGAGATACGCCATTTGCGCTATTTCATCGCTGTGGCCGAAGCGCGGAGCATCGTTGCGGCAGCCCGCACACTGAACATCGTGCAGCCTGCGCTGTCACGTCAGGTCAAAGACCTGGAGGACTACATTGGCGCGCCGTTATTTGTCCGGCATGCGAAAGGAGTAAGGCTCACCCCCGCTGGCGTGAGCTTTCTGAATGACGCGAAGCAGTTGCTGCGCAATACGCTTGATGCGCGCGACCGCGCGCACCGTATCGGGCAAGGGCTCGGTGGAACACTGAAAATTGGCGCGCTGCCAAACTATCTGGTCTTGCCGGAAGCCCTCGCAATACTCAAAGACTTCCGGGAACATCAAGCCGACGTGGTGCTTTCCGTCGAGCCAATGTTGTCGTTGCAACAGGCGCAATCTATCCGAAACGGCGAGTTGGACGGCGGCATACTCGCATTCCGGTCCAAAGATGACCCATCGCTTCAGGGCATTCGTCTCCTGCGTGAAGGCTTCGTGCTGGCCATGCCTGCCCTGGTCAAAAACTCAAGGACTACCCCCAAAAAGCTGGCAGATGTCGCGACGCAGAGATTTATCTGGTTTAGTCGGGATCGATCTGCCCCACAGCATGACGCGCTGATCACTGAATGCGCCAAGGCAGGCTTTGTTCCACACATCGCCCAGATCGGTGCGGATATCCCAACCATGCTCGGGCTGGTCGCCGCAGGGATGGGCTATGCATTCGTACCTGCCAGCACACGGGCGGCGTGCCCGCCGTCCGTAAGCCTGTTGCCGCTCAAGGGGCTGGAGGTCGAGTTTGACGTCGAGTTCGTCTATAGCCGGGAAGCGCAATCACCGCCTGTCGAGCGATTCGTTGCATCGGTTCGCCGGGTGCTTGGGGAAGACCACAAATTGGTATTTAAAGACACACCCGGCCAGCGACGGGCGGGCGGTTGATTTCCGCCGTCATTGATCCAACGGCAGAAGTTCGGCTTTAAGCGTCGCTGGACGGCGCAATTAGTCGGTCATTCGGATGTCTGCTGGGCCCACGCTGACGGACTATCGCTAGCGAGTCCCCATTTTAGTTCATGCTCCACCAATTCCGGAGCTCCGGCGACGGATCGCCCCCAATCTGCGTGTGCTTCCAAGGGGGCGTAGCGCACGGCAGATTGTTCTCCGAGGCTCGCATGCGCTCTCAAGAAGATATGGCGGATGCCCGTCCATTGGTCGAAGAACAGAGATGCGCCGAACCTGCCATCGAGATACGAAACCGATGTTCCCCAACCCGCATTGTCGCCGGCGTGGCCGGGCGTTTCAGTAGGCAGCGTGATCGGCGTGGTACCGATGGCGGGGGCCCCCACGCCGAACGAGTAGTGTATCGAGAAATTGACCGATCCCTGGGACACCATGCACTTCAACGACGAAATCCGCCCGTGTCATGGCACGGGCAGGTGGCCGCAGTAGGAAATCCCAATAACTACAGCGCGGTTGTCCCATAGCGCTACCGTGTTCTGCCGCCACTTCAGTCGGATCTGGTATTCCGGTGCCCCTGCCTGCCGATACAGATACTGCAAGAGGTTCACCGAAACAATAGTCAGAGCCGATACGACCCTTGTGGTGTTCGTTGTAGTTGGCCAGATGAGTGACAAAGCCTTCGTTGGCACGCGCCTGCTTTCTGGCGCCGTCTATGCTGCGCGCAAGGCGGGCCTGGAGATTCCGCGCAACCTCTCGGTGATCGGAATTGGTACACCGGAAACCCCTGAGCTGATGTACCCGCCGCTGACAACCCTGCGCTTCAATATCGAAGCCGCGGCGGAAGCCGCCGCGCGACTGATGCTCGACCGGCTTGAAGGCATCGTCGATGCTTCGCCACGCAATGTCACTGTGCCCCTGGATCTGGTACTGGGCGAATCCTGTGCGATGCGAGACTCGCGCCTTGCATCTCATGTGGCTCAACCAGGTTAGCGTGGCTAGGGTGGAGGGCCGCCGTTTCTGCAATTGCCTGGCGCACTCCGTATAAAGCCGCCCCCTTTGCTATCGCTGCAACGGTTTTCCAAACCCATCCAGACGACATCTGTACTGACGCGGGGGATTGCAATAGCCTGGCGTCCGGTGCAATGTATTGAAGCCCTTCTGGGAAGGAACACGCACCATGGATCTGCGCAAGCTGCGCCATGCGAGACGCTCCCAGTGCCCATTCACTTGATCAGTGATTTCGTGCCGCTCCTGATCAGTGTGACTCTTGAGAGCGATGCCGTCCTGCTCGCAGTCAACACGGCAGTCCGCTCAGAACTTGACAGCAGTGCTCTGGTCGCGCTCAATCTCTCGCCGACACCGGACCGGGCTTTCCACATCGGCATCGTCACCCTGAGCGGCTGGACACTGTCGCCCGCTGCGGAATGGCTGATCGAGCGACTACAGAACGTGGCATCCAGGGCGGGCTAACTGCTACTGCGTCCCATCATGGAGTCTCAAGTGAACGCTGACGAACTCCGGGCCCTATCCGCTTTTGCCGGCGAGTTGGCCGACATCGCTCGCGACAAGGCCATGCATTATTTCCGGTCGGACGTGGAAATCGCAATCAAGTCGGATGCGACTCCCGTCACGCGGGCCGACCGGGAAATCGAATCGAAACTTCGTTCGCTGATTGCCAACCGCTACCCACACCATGGCTTTTTCGGCGAGGAATCCGGCGGCTCCATCGGTGCCGGACTCGGCTGGGTCATCGACCCCATCGACGGCACGAAGAGCTTTATCTGCGGCGTACCACTGTTCGGCTGCCTCATCGCCCTTCTTGCAGACGGCAAGCCGGTGCGCTATTGCTCGGAAATTGGCGAGCGGATATCAAGGCCAGTCAGCTTCGATGACTTATCTACCTCTGCACCGGTGGAAGGCTGGTTCGGCCGGGAATCCATCTTTCGAAGCATGGAAGTCAGCTCCCGGGCCAGAAGCGGTCGCTCACAACAATAGTGCTATTGTCCGTTCTCCGGCAGGAAAAGGGATATCGCCGATAGACGCCTCTACCCAATTGAGTTGTTCGTTCTGCGGGAAGCTGGAGGCGTCGATTGCGGTTTGCGCGATCGCGACGGAACCATGGAGGAAGGATGATTACAGGACACGTCTTTATTGCTACCAGCCTGGATGGCTTTATCGCCCGACCCGATGGTGACATCGGCTGGCTTCTGGCGCGGGACGACCACGCTGAAGACCACGGCTACTCGGATTTCATCGCCGACAAGGGCGCGATCGTGATGGGGCGGGGCTGCTTTGAAAAAGTCCTCACGATGGGCGAATGGGCTTACGACAGACCTGTGCTGGTGCTTTCCCGCCAATTGGCCGGCAAGCCGGTGCCGGAGGCGTTGCAGGGAAAGGTGCGTTTCTCGGGTCGCACCCCCAAGGACACGATGACACAACTGGAGGCCGAAGGCGTGAATCGCGTGTATGTCGATGGCGGCCAGTTGGTCCAATCTTTCCTGCGCGATGGATTGATCGCCGACCTGGTGGTCACAACGGCGCCCGTGCTGATCGGAGCCGGGAGGCCATTGTTCGGCGCACTGCCGCAGGACGTCAGTCTGGCACTTGTGTCGAGCCGACATTTTCCGTCCGGACTGGTGCAGTCGACCTACCGCGTGCTGCGCTGACGAGCGCCAGAGCGGTTCGGAAGATTTGCTTTCGTGCTAAATCCACTTGCACTTGTGACGTAGCGGTCGCGACTTCTGCACAACGTAGTCGATGCGCAATGCGGATCATGACACAGAGACACGTTCAATACATGCAGCCGCACTATTCGCAGCGGCGCCCTTTCTTATAGAACGACTCCCCCAATGTGGTCGCGTTGGAGCACGGAAGAGTGGCCGCCCGGCGCCGGCGCGTCTAGCGCCTCATCCAGGCTGCACACCGAAACCGAATCGCATTACTGGCCCTCGCGCGCCAGGCGGCGCCATTCCCCCGGCGTCATCCCCATTGTGTCGGTGAACACACGCCGGAACGCTGCCACGGATCGATAACCGACTGATTCGGCCACGGCTTCGGTGGTCATCATCGGCTTCTTCAGTTCGTTGGCGGCCAGGCTCATGCGGATATCTGTCAGCAATTCGATGGCCGAGCGTCCCAGCTTGTCCTGAAAATGCCGCATGAAGGTGGCGCGCGACATGCTGCACAAGTCGGCCAGATCAGGCAGGTTCCAGGGTCGCGCCGGTTCGGCGAACATGGCCGAAATGGCCGGAGACAGCCGTGGATGGCCGACAAGCGCTAACAAGCCTGCCGGGGCCTGCTCGGATTCGCTTGCTGCGCGCAGTACCAGTGTGAACAGCGCCGAGGTAAGCGCGTTGAGCATGGCATATCCGCCCAGTTTGTCCCCGCTGGACTCCATGCGCATCAGCCCCATGAGACTGGCCAGGTGATTCGCAGCGGTCCCGATGGCGTCTTCATCATGGCCGTCCACGGCCCGTACCACCAGATTCGTGGGTAGATAATTGCGAATCAGCCGATCATGGGGCGGCTCGATGAAAAATCGCCCGCACAACAGGTCCAGATGATCGCCCTGGCCGTCATTGTGGCTGAGCATCCATCCTGCTGAACCTTGGCGATTGTAGGTAAGACCCGGCGCATGTCCGCTGCCATCGTGCAGGACGTGCGCCGACCCGTGCGGCAACAGCACGATATCTCCTCCCACCAGCTCCATGGTCGTCCCGGTCTCCGGATTCTCGATAATCGCCCGGCCCTTGAGCACGACGTGGTAGGGAATCTCGTGCGCTGCGGACTGGGGCCAGGCCACACGCCATGGCGCGCCGTAGACGCAACGGACCTCCAGCCGGCCAGTGATGGTGATCATTTGCAGGAGTTGGCTCAGCCAGTCGACTTGGGACATAGGACCTCGAGAACTTGGAACGCTCAAGCATCTTATTGCGATTGCATTCCGGTTGTGCAAAGCAAATGGCCTCAGTGCCTGAGCTGATCGGACACGTAGCGCGCAAGCTCGTCCGGGCAACTGGACGGCAAGGAATTCCTTCGCGTGCGCGCCGCCGTCAAGGCATTTGCATGCCGGTTGGAAAGCCGGGACGACGAGCGATGCGGTCGTAAAGCCGCATGCCGTTCTTCGCAGACCCTGCACCTATGCGCCGATGGGTTTCACATATTGATTCCCTTCTGAACGGCTGGGCGCGCGAGGCCGCGATCGAGCCATGCCTGCACATGAAGGAAGCGATCGAAGCCGCGAGTGTCACATTCCTACTCCCAGACTTGTCGGGCCATACGAAAAGCCCGAACGCGTTCCCAAGAATCCTTCCCGGGTGCCTCCGGGCTTTGGCGCTGCGCTCGCATCAAACCCTTCAAGCACCCGGATAGCGTTCAGATCGAGCCAGCCGGCGTAACGGCGGGAAAGTCCTTCTCGGGATCGAACACGTTATTGAAGAAATTCGTCAGGGAGTACATGGCGACCAGCGCGACGATCTCCATGACGTTCGCATCCGTGTAGCCGGCTTCGCGGACGGCATTCAGATCGGCGTCAGTGACGTTGCCGCGGGCCTCGATGACTTTGCGCGCAAACTGGACGGCGGCGTCGCGCTTCGGGTCGTTGGCACGGCCCTTCCGAGCCAGAATGACTTCATCGGCCGGCAGCTTGGCCAGATGCTCGGCCGTATAGCTGTGAACTGTCAGACAGTAGTTGCAGCCATTCACTTCGGAGACAGCGAGGCCGATGCTGTCACGCGTCTTCACGTCGAGCGCCTTACTCAAGGAGCCGAGCAGGGTGGCCCATGAGTTGAACGCGATGGGGCTCTGCGCGAAGGTCGCCATCATATTTGGGGTGAACCCGATGCTCCTGGTGATTGCATCGAGGGTTGGTTTCGAATCGGCCGGCACGTGTTCCGGCTTTAGAGCAGCAGTTCTTGGCATCGTAATCTCTGTAAGTTGCTGGTTTCACTAATTGGGGAAAGTCCATGTGGGAACCATCCCCCGGCTTACTTCGTGCCCAAGTCTTGGGTCGAAGCTGGTCAGGCCTTCAAGTGGGAGGTACCTTGTGTTTGCCTCTCACTTGGCAGCCGCTTGATCGTTCGGCGTGATCGCTGCCAGGGCGACGCGCCTATACCAGATCCAGCACATCGGCCACTGGCAGGCGCGGCTTCTGCGGCCAGTTTCCGGGACGCTCCGGTCCGACGGACAACAGCAGGACCGGCACTTCGTCCTGGGCCAGTCCGAACTCGCGGTGCACCCCTTCGGCATCGAAACCAATCATCGGCGTCGAACCCAGGCCCAGCGAGCGGGCCGCGTAGATCATCGCCGCCGCACCGAAGGTGGCAGTGCGTACTGCCTCGTCGCGCTGGCGCTGCGGGTAATCCATATACAGATCGCGTGCCGGGATTTCCCATTCCGGCACCATCTCTGCCGGCATGACACCTGCTTTCACCAGAGGCGCCAGGCGATCCGGTATTACGCTGGAATCGGCCAACTGGCCGCAGACGATGAAAGTAACGGCTGCTTCCGTGATCATGGGCTGGCTCCAGGCGATCGGACTCAGCCGCGCCTTGGCTTCAGGCGAGCGTACGGCGATGAAGCGCCAGTTCTGCATGTGGAAGGATGTCGGCGCGCTGGTGCCGATCCGCACCAGCTCGCGGATTTGCTCGTCGCTCAAGGTCGCGGTGGGATCGTAGTACTTGGCCGCGCTGCGGCTCAAGATACATTCGATGACTGCATTGGTCCTGGTGGTTCCGTTAGCCATGGGTGCGAGACTCATTCATCAGGTAGTTAGGAGCCTCAACTTTAGGTCTACCGAATGCAGATTTCGAGACTCCATGTACTCAAAAGAATGCCCAAAAGGATCAAAGCAACGAGGCAATCTTCTCGCAATGCCAAGGTTCTCCACGTTGACTTTCCACCCGTCGATTGAGCCGCCTTGCCGGGCGAGCACGACATCACACGTCGAAGTTTCGCTCGGCTGATCCCGACGCGGCGATTTGCCCTGAGCCGTGCCCGCCGATGCCGGATGGAGAGAGGTCCTGCACTACCTGCTGCTGCTGCTGCCGCGCGCGTCGCCGCCGAGCGGGTCTCGTTGGGCCACTCAAGGTTCCGATTGCGGGCCCCGAACGACCCTTGTTGACGGGCTACTGAAGCCGCCAAGCCTTCCGCCCGCATCCCGATGCGACGAGGCGATCGGACCCGCGCGGACGCAACTGGCAACGTGGCACGGGAAGTACTATCCTCCTGCATGGGTTAAGGTAAGGGGGCAAAATGTCGCAATGTTCTCGGCATTTTTTCAACGCGAGTTTCGCTGTACTCTGCATGGCAGGCCTGCTCGTTTCGTGTACCACACCGAGGATATCGGCTCCGCCCGAACTCCAGCCCACCGACGCGCGTGGAACGATCGCGGTGCTGCACGCATCCGGTGTACAGATTTATCAGTGCAAGCGTGCGAACGACGGCCGGTTGTTATGGATCTTTTCGGCCCCGGAAGCCACCCTGAAGGATGACACCGGACAACTCGCCGTCAAACATTATTCTGGGCCGACCTGGGAAGCGCCTGATGGCAGCAAGGTGACCGGCAAGGTATTGCGGCAGACGCCCAATGCGCAGGAACCCGACAGCATTCCACTCTTGCTGTTGCAGGCAACGAGCACCGGCGGAGCTGGCCTGCTTTCGAGGACGCGTTACGTGCAACGGCTGAATACCCAAGGCGGACAGGCCCTCCCTCAGGCTTGCACACAGGAAGGACAGGAGAATCGCATGCCTTATCGGGCGGACTACGTCTTCCTGGAATAGCTATGCGATCAGAAGCAGAGCTACCCATGCGAGGACTTTGAAACCAGCGACGACGGGGGGCACATCTTTGAGCTCTTCTGGCCCAGCGCGTGCTGGTGCGCGATGACTGCCAGGTCAGCGTGTGGGTGAGCTTCCACACCGCCGCGGAACTGGAAAGCGCTCCCCCGTTGCCGGCCGGCCAGTCGGCAGCGCCGCGCCGCCGGCGGTGGCGCAGCGGCTGATTCTTGACACGGTGGGCGCGCAAGGCGCCCCGGGGTGGCTTATCCGGCCAGGCGCTTGTTCGGGTTGATCAGGTACTTCTCCCCCGTCGCGCGCTTGTTGTAGACGGCGATCACGTCGAGGTCCAGCACCTCGGCCAGCGAAATCTCTTTCGAGTAGTGGCTGGCAAAGGTGGTCTTCAGCTCCGCCACTACGCGTTGCTTCAGCGCGTTGGCCCGCTCGCGCCCGATCTTCTGCAGGAACGGGAACAGCAGCCAGCCGCCCATGCCCCACGCCATGCCGAAGTTGCGGTTGAACTCGGTCGGGCTTGTGTCCAGGCCGCCGTAGAGGTAGACCTGCTTGTGGGTGGTCGAGCCATAGCGGCTGTATTCGCGGGCCGTCTTGTTCAAGGCCGCTTCCATGCAGGTGAGGATCTGGCCGCCGAGCTTGCCGCCGCCCGTGGCGTCGAACGCGATTGTTGCGCCAGTGGCGACGAGTGCCTCGGTGAGATCCTGCATGAACGTCGGCGACGCGGCGTTGCAGACGTGGACCGCGCCTTGTGCCTTGAGCAGGTCCGCCTGCTCTTGCTTGCGCACGATGTTCACCAGCTTGATGCCATCCTTGAGACAGATCTGATTGAGCATCTGCCCCAGGTTGGAGGCCGCGGCGGTGTGCACCAGGGCACTATGTCCTTCAAGCCGCATGGTCTCGACCATGCCCAGTGCGGTGAGCGGGTTGACGAATGATGACGCGCCGTCAGCGGGCGTGGCGCCTTCGGGCAGGACCAGGCACTGATCCGCGGGAATGCAGCGGTACTGCGAGTACATCGCGCCACCGATGGCAGCCACGGTCTTGCCCATCAAGGCTTGCGCCGCAGGGGACGAGCCTGAATCGACGACCACGCCCGCGCCCTCATTGCCAACCGGCATGGACGCATCCAGGCGGCCCGCCATGCTGCGCATCGCGCCTTCCGGAACGCGTGCGGTGACGATGGGGCGCTCGGCCGTGCCGCTGGCCTTGGCCGTGCTCATGTCGGCCGCACCGAACAGCAGGCCGAGATCGGAGGGGTTGAGGGGAGAGGCTTCAATGCGGATGAGCACTTCATCCGGGCCAGGCTTCGGCGTGTCGATGCTGGCTAGCGACAGCTCGAGTTCACCGCTGCTCTTGATTTGCGAACGAAGTTGAAGTGTGGTGCGCATTCGATGTCTCCTTGGTCTGTCGGTTTGCGATGATTTGCGATGAGCGGGACAGCAGCGTGGGGCTGTTTTCGTCAGCAGTCAGCAATGTAGCAAGTTCCTGCGAATCCCGTACTGGGCCGGAAAATCCAGTCATGCGTCGGCCGGCAGGCCAACATGCAAGCTCCTCATCTTTACGAATCCCCCCGGCCAACTTTCGTATCGTTGCGCTTGCCAGTCTGGTCGTGCCAGCCGCCGCCCAGGGCCTTGTACAGGTTGACTTCACTGGAGAGTTGCTCGAGCCGGGCTTCGATCAGCAATTGTTGCGCGTTGTAAAGCGAGCGCTGCGCGTCCAGCACGGCAAGGTAGCTGTCGACACCCGTGCGATAGCGCCGGTCGGCCAGGCCATAGGCGTCCTGGGCAGCTTCCACGAAACGGACCTGGGCCTGGAGCTGGCTGGTGTAGGTGCCCCGCGCCGCCAGCCCATCGGCCACCTCGCGGAAGGCGGTCTGCACCGTTCGCTCGTACTGGGCGACATTGACGTCCTTCTGGATGGTGGCGTAGTCCAGACTGGCCCGCAGGCTGCCGGCGGTAAACAGCGGCAGATTGATGCGCGGCTGGAACAACCACGTGCCGGAGCCGGCCCCGAACAGGCCGGAAAGCTGGCTGCTGGCGGTGCCCGCCGACGCGGTCAGGCTGATGCTGGGGAAGAACGCCGCCCGCGCGGCGCCGATATCGGCGTTGGCGGAGCGCAGCCGGTGCTCGGCCGCGAGCACGTCCGGACGGTTCTGCAGCAGGTCTGAGGGCAGCCCGGCCGGCACATCGGCGAACAGCTTCTGCTCCAGCGGCAGGCCTTCCGGCAGATCCGCTGGCAGGGACGTGCCGAGCAGCAGCACCAGGGCATTCTCATCCTGGGCGACCAGCCGGGTGAAACGGGCAAGGCTCGCGCGGGCGGTTTCCACGGCGGTCTGCGCCTGGCGCAGGTCCAGCCGGGAAGCGATCCCTTCCTCGTAACTGCGCCGGGTCAGGCCATAGCTGCGCTCATAGTTGGCCAGGGTTTCCCGGGTGAGCCGCAGCAGGGTTTCATCGGCGCGCTGGGTCAGGTAGGCGCTGGCAACGCCCGCCACCAGCGAGATCTGGGCACTGCGGCGTACCTCGTCGCTGGCGAAATACTGTTCGAGCGCGGCTTCACTGAGGCTGCGCACGCGGCCGAACAGGTCGATCTCCCACGCCGTGGTGCCCAGCGACACGCCATACTGGCTGCTGATCAGGCGCCGTCCGGTGGCGGACAGGTCGGCGGGAATGCGCTGGCGCGTGCCCTGTGCGGCCGCGCCGATGGCGGGAAACAGGTCGGCGCGCTGGATGCGGTATTGTGCCCCGAACGCCTCCACGTTAAGGACAGCCACGCGTAGATCGCGGTTGTTCTCCAGCGCCAGTTCGATGAGACGGCGCAGGCGCGCATCGGCGAAGAATTCGCGCCAGCCCAACTCGACCGCAGGCACCTGGCCGGCCTCGGCGGCGGCATCGGCGGGCAGGTAGGCCGCGCCCTGCGGGTACGCTGCCGCCACCGGCGAGGCCGGGCGCTCGTACCTGGGAATCAGGCTGCAGCCCGCCAGCATGGCCATGGCGGCGGCGCAAAACAAGGTCTTCTTCATTCGAGCGCGCCTTTTTCCACGGAGGCGCCATGCGCCCGCGGCCTGCGCTTGCGTCCGAACATGGAGGTGACAGCGACAAAGAACAGCGGCACCCAGAAGATCGCCAGTACCGTGGCAGTGATCATGCCGCCGATCACGCCGGTGCCGATGGCGTGCTGGCTGCCGGCACCGGCCCCGGTCGACACGGCCAGCGGGAACACGCCGAGCATGAAGGCCAGCGAAGTCATCACGATGGGGCGCAGGCGCAAGCGGCACGCCTCCACGGCGGCCTCGACCAGGCCCTTGCCCTGTTCGTACTCGCTCTTGGCGAATTCCACGATCAGGATGGCGTTCTTGGCTGACAGGCCGATGGTGGTCAGCAGGCCAACCTGGAAGAAAACGTCATTCGACAAGCCGCGCCCCAGTGTGGCAAGCAGTGCGCCGATCACGCCGAGCGGCACCACCAGCATCACCGAGAACGGGATCGACCAGCTTTCGTACAGCGCGGCCAGGCACAGGAACACCACCAGCAGCGAGAGCGCATAGAGCGCCGGCGCCTGCGAGCCCGACAGCCGTTCCTCGTAGGACAGGCCGGTCCAGGCATAACCCACGCCTGGCGGCATCTGCTTCATGATCTCCTCGATTGCGTTCATGGCCTCGCCGGAGCTGCGCCCGGGCGCGGGCTCGCCGAGCACTTCCACCGCGGCCACGCCGTTGTAGCGCTGCAGCTTGGGCGAGCCATAGCTCCACTTGCCGTCGGCGAAGGCTGAGAACTGCACCATTTCGCCCTTGCCATTGCGCACAAACCATTTGTCGATATCGTCCGGTTTCATGCGGGAATCCGGGCGGCCCTGCACGTAGACGCGCTTGACCCGGCCGCGGTCGATAAAGTCGTTGACGTAGCTGGAGCCCCAGGCGATCGACACCGTGCTGTTGATGTCAGCCAGCGAGATGCCGAGCGCGCGCGCTTTCTCATCGTCGATCACCAGCTGGTACTGCGGCTGGTCATTCAGGCCGTTGGGACGCACGCGCTGCAGCACCGGGTTTTGCGAGGCCAGCGCCAGGAACTTGTCACGCGCGTTCATCAGCGCCACGTGGCCAATGCCGGCCTGGTCCTGCAGGTAGAGGTCAAAACCGGTGGCATTGCCCAGTTCCTGCACCGCGGGCGGGGCGAACGCGAACGACATCGAATCGCGAAAACTCATGAACTTGCGCTGTGCGCGCGCGGCCAGGTCGAACACGCTGGTACTGTCCCCGCTGCGCTGCGCCCATGGCTTGAGCAGAATGAATGCCAGGCCCGAGTTCTGGCCGCGGCCGGCAAAGTTGAAGCCGTTGACGGTGAACAGCGATGCCACCACGCCGCCCTCTTCCTTCAGCAGGTATTCGCGCATCTGGTCGAGCACCTTCTGCGTGCGCTCGGCGGTGGCGCCGGCAGGCGTCTGCACCTGGGCGTACAGCACGCCCTGGTCTTCTTCGGGCAGGAATGAAGTGGGGATGCGCGTGAACAGGAAGCCCATCACCACCAGGATGGCCACGTAGATCAGCAGGAACGGCAGGCGGCGCTTCAGGATGCCCGACACGCTGCGTTCGTAACCCTGGGTAGTCGCGCTGAACTTGCGGTTGAACCAGCCAAAGAAGCCGCCCTTGTTCTCGCCATGATCGCCCTTTTCGATGGGCTGGAGCATGGTGGCGCACAGGGCCGGCGTCAGGATCAGCGCGACCAGCACCGACAGCACCATGGACGAGACAATGGTGATGGAGAACTGCCGGTAGATCACGCCGGTCGAGCCGCCGAAGAACGCCATCGGCAGGAACACCGCCGAGAGCACCATGGCAATGCCCACCAGCGCGCCCTGGATCTGGCCCATCGAGCGCCGCGCCGCCTCCCTGGGCGGCAGGCCTTCCTCGGCCATCACGCGTTCGACGTTCTCGACCACGACGATGGCGTCATCCACCAGCAGCCCGATGGCCAGCACCATGCCGAACATGGTCAGCGTGTTGATGGTGTAGCCGAACGCCGCCAGCACGCCAAAGGTGCCCAGCAGCACCACCGGCACGGCGATGGTGGGAATCAGCGTGGCACGCACGTTCTGCAGGAACAGGTACATCACCAGGAACACCAGCACGATGGCTTCCATCAGCGTCTTCACCACTTCGTGGATGGAGCCCGCGATCACCGGCGAGGTGTCATACGGAAAGACCACCTTCATCCCGGGCGGGAAGAACGGCTCCAGCCCATCCAGGGTCCTGCGGATGGCGCGCACGGTTTCCAGCGCGTTAGCCCCCGCGGCCAGCCGGACGGCAATGCCGGAGGCCGCCTGGCCGTTGTACTGCGCGTTGATGTTGTAGTCCTGCCCGCCCAGGCCCACCTCGGCCACGTCCTTCAGGCGTACCTGGGAGCCATCGGGGTTGACCTTGAGCAGGATGTTGCCGAACTGCTCGCTGGTCTGCAGCCGGGTCTTGCCGATCACGCTGGCGTTGAGCTGCTGGCCGCGCACCGCCGGCAGGCCGCCCAGCTGGCCGGAGGCCACCTGGACGTTCTGCGCCCGGATGGCGTTGCTCACGTCGAGCGGGGTGAGCTGGTAGCTGTTGAGCCGGGCCGGGTCGATCCATACCCGCATCGCATACTGCGCGCCGAACACCTGGAAGTCGCCCACGCCGTAGGTACGCGACAGCGGGTCCTGGAGACTCGAGACAATGTAGTTCGACAGGTCTTCGCGCGTCACCTTGGGATCCGTGGAAATCAGGCCCACGATGACCAGGAAGTTGCGCACCGACTTGGTCACGCGGATGCCTTGCTGCTGCACTTCCTGCGGCAGCAGAGGCTGCGCCAGCGCCAGCTTGTTCTGCACCTGCACCTGGGCAATATCCGGATTGGTGCCCTGCTCGAAGGTCACCGTGATCGTCATGCTGCCGTCGGCGTTGCTTTCGGAGGAGATATAGCGCAGACGGTCCAGGCCGTTGAGCTGTTGCTCGATCACCTGCACCACGGTGTCCTGCACCGTCTCGGCGGAGGCGCCGGGGTAGTTGACCGAGATGGCGATGGTGGGCGGCGCGATGGCCGGATACTGGCTGATGGGCAGCGCACGAATCGACAGCACGCCGGCCAGCATGATGACCAGGGCGATCACCCACGCAAAGATGGGCCGATCGATAAAGAAGTTGGACATGGCTACTCCCTCGCCCGGGCGGTGCGCTCAGGGCTTGGCCGTGGATGGGGCGGATTGTGCGGATGGGCCGGATGCAGCAGCCACCGGCGCACCCGCCCCGCTCCCGGCCTGGGCTACGCGCACTTTTGCCCCGGGCCGCACGAACTGCAGGCCCTCCACGATGACGCGGTCGCCGGCACTGAGGCCTTCAGTGACCAGCCACTTGTCGCCAACGGCGCGATCGGTGCGGATCTGGCGCAGTTCCACCTCGTCCTTGGCATTGACCACCAGCGCCGTCGCCTGGCCCTTGAGATCGCGCGTCACCCCCTGCTGCGGCACGAGCAGCGCATCGGTCTTGACGCCTTCACGCAGGCGGGCATGGACAAACATGCCCGGCAGCAGCTCATGGCGCGGATTGGGAAACACCGCGCGCAGCGTCACCGAGCCGGTGCCCTGGTCCACCGCCACTTCAGAGAACTCCAGGCGGCCGGTTTCGGGATAGCGGGTACCATCTTCGAGCACCAGGCTAACCTGGGCCGCGTTGGTGCCGGCACTCTGCAGCGCACCATTGGCCAGTTCACGCCGCAGCCGCAGCAGCGACGAAGAAGCCTGGGTCACGTCGACGTAGATGGGGTCGAGCTGCTGCACCACTGACAGTGCGGTAGCCTGGCCGTTGGTCACCAGCGCACCTTCGGTCACATTCGAGCGTCCGATGCGGCCGGAGATCGGCGCCAGCACCCTGGTATAGCGCAGGTTGATTTCGGCGCGGTCCACCGCCGCCTGCGCCTGCAGCCAGGCCGCCCTGGCCTCGTCATACTGCTGCTTGCTGACCGCCTCGTCACCAACCAGGCGCCCGTAGCGCTCTGCCAGCAAGCGGGTGGATTCCAGCGTCGCCCTCGCGCTCTTGTAGGTGGCCTCGTAGGTAGACGCATCGATCTGGTAGAGCTGCTGGCCCTGCGTGACGTCGCTGCCTTCCTTGAACAGGCGGCGCAAGATGATGCCATCCACTTGCGGCCTGACTTCGGCAATGCGGAACGCCGTGGTGCGCCCCGGCAGCTGGGTATCCAGCGTCAGTTGCTCGGCCTTGAGCGTGACCACGCTCACTTGCGGTGGCGGCGGGCCTGCGGCCTCCTTCTTGTTGCCGCATCCGGCAAGCATTGACATGGCGATGGCCAGTGTGACCGGAACCCGAGCGCTGCAGCCGCGTGATCGTTGCATTGCGATGTCCCGCGTAGGAATGAAGCCGAGTCAGAATGTCGCTGGCGAACCGGTCAGCCGGCGAAGAGATCCAGGTGACGCAAACACCATGTCCGCAATTGGTACAGCGGCAGTGCCAGTTGCAGGCGCAGCCGACAAAGTCTAGCGCGACTAGAGAAATTGGTTAGGCCGATTATCGATCGACTGGAAGATCCAGTCAGTGCTGGACGAACTCGTAGCTTTGGGGGCTGGCACTTGACCGGGATCATGCGAGGCCTCGCCCAGCGTCGCTACACTTTGCCGGTTGTAGTGCAACGTGCGCCCGACTGATCTGGATGGACAGGTCTCGAAGTCGCCTTCGCCTTCGCCCCCGCCCCCCGCCCCGCCTCGGAGGTGCACTATTGGGCAACGGATTCCTGATTCTGTTCCGGCACAAGGCAAGCCTTGGCGGTGTCGGCATCCTCGCGCTCGTGCTTCAGGAGGAAAGCGGCTTACCGGCACCCCATGCAACTGCGGCTTTAACTTTCATCTCGTTCTCCTGACTTGCTGAGGGTCACGCCCTCAGCATTCAATGATGTTGACTGCAAGACCGCCGCGCGCGGTCTCCTTGTACTTGGTCTTCATGTCGGCACCGGTCTCGCGCATGGTCTTGATGACCTTATCGAGGCTGACGTGATGCACGCCATCTCCATTGAGCGCCATGCGAGCCGCATTGATGGCCTTGACCGAAGCCACCGCGTTTCGCTCGATGCATGGAATCTGTACCAGGCCCCCCACCGGGTCGCAGGTGAGCCCGAGGTGGTGCTCCATGCCGATCTCTGCGGCGTTTTCGACTTGCTCCGGCGTGCCACCCAGCACCGCGCATAGGCCGGCCGCAGCCATCGAACACGCGACGCCAACCTCGCCTTGGCAGCCCACTTCGGCTCCGGATATCGAGGCGTTCTCCTTGTAGAGAATCCCAATTGCCGCAGCAGTTAGCAGGAAATCGACAATCCCATCTTCATTCGCTGACGGGACAAAGCGAACGAAGTAGTGCAGAACGGCAGGGACAATTCCCGCTGCGCCGTTTGTGGGTGCAGTCACCACACGGCCACCGGCTGCGTTTTCTTCATTTACCGCCAGCGCATACAGGTTCACCCAGTCCATGACGTCCAACGGGTCGCCGGCAACCGGACGCGCGTTGAGCTTTCGGGAAAGCACCGCTGCGCGTCGACGCACCTGAAAGCCACCCGGAAGCGTCCCCTCCGTTCGACACCCCCGGTCAACACAAGCCTTCATGATGTTCCAGATGTTCAGCAATCCCTCCCGGGTTTCTGCGTCAGAACGCCAATGTCGCTCGTTTCGACGCATGACTTCAGCAATGGTGATGCCATAGCGTTGCGTGAGCGACAGCAGCTCCTCTCCGGTACGGAATGGAAACGGCAGCTCGCTGCTCTCCGCAACCATCGCAGCCTGACGATTACCGTCTTGCAGGACGGATTCGCCGACAACAAAGCCGCCACCGACTGAATAGAAGGTGGAACTGCGAAGTTCCTCACCGCTGGCATCCGATGCGATGAACCTCATGCCATTCGCATGTAGCGGTAATGCTCTGCGATACAAAAGTAGGTCACGACGCTCCTCGAACTCCACACAGCACACGCCATTCAAGACTATCGCCCCTTTCTCGCGTATTGCCGCAAGAACTCCGGGGATGCCTTCCACGTCAACGGAGTCGGGCTCGTAGCCGGAGAGGCCCAGAAGCACGGCCGTATCGCTTCCGTGCCCCTTGCCGGTCGCCCCAAGAGAACCGTATAGCTCCGCACGCACGTTGGTCACACGATCCAGGCGCTCATTTCCCTCCAGCGCGCGCACGAACATGAGCGCGGCGCGCATTGGTCCAACCGTGTGAGAGCTGGAGGGACCAATGCCCACTTTGAACAGGTCAAAGACGCTTACCGCCACGACGTTCTCCGCTTAGCGCAGGAAATGCAGCTTGTTGAACTGACGACGGTAGTCGGTGACGGCCGGTGCGACTTCTTCCGGCGCCTGGCGACCCAACAGCACGTCGGCGATGAACCTCGCGAGTGGTGGCATATGCTCGCCACGCATTCCCCAACGTACAAGCTCAGGCGTCCCCATGCGCAGACCATTCACGTCTCCTGCGATCTCCGGAAGCGGCAAGCCAATACCGCATGCGAGGATGTTCGCGCGGCGCATAAGCTTTGCCATTGCCTGGCCTCCGCCGAAGTCGTGCGCCTCAATTGCAAACTGGTGCGATGTCGTGATACCGCGGTCGCGCGCAAACACCGGGAGACCCTCCATGACCAGCGCTTCGGCAAAGGCTTTGCTGGTACGCACCATCTCGGCGGCGTACTCGCGGCCGTAGACCTGCCAATCCAGCATCGTCATCGCGATGGATGCCGACCGGGCCGAATCGAAGTTCGCAGTCATGCCCGGGTAGGCTACCGTGTCCAGTCGCTTGGCAACCTCCATGTCGTTGGTCACGATAAGTCCGCCGGCCGGGCCGGCAAGGCTCTTATACGTGCTCAGGGTCATGAGATGCGCACCTTCTTCCAGCGGCTGCTGCCAGGCACGGCCGGCAATCAGCCCACAAAGGTGCGCAGCGTCAAACAGGACCAGCGCGCCGACTTCGTCTGCGATTTCCCGCACCTCCCTGATGGGATGGGGGAAGAGGTTGAGGCTGTTGCCCAAGGTAATCATCTTGGGCTTGAGCCTGCGAGCGTCGTCCCGCAGGCGGTCGACGTCGACGGTGTACTTCTCCGCATCAAATGGCATGAGGTACGAGTTGACGCCATACATGCCCGCGGCGCCGTTCGCATGGTGGCTGAAATGTCCGCCGATGGTCGCGCTGGGAACAAAGACCGTATCGCCCGGCTTGGCCGCAATCATGTAGGCATACAGGTTCGCCAGCGCACCCGACGCGACGCGAAGCTCGGCGTACTGGGCACCAAAGACTTCTGCTACGAGTTCGGCCGCCAGGATCTCGATTTTTTCGACACCTTCCAGACCCATCTCGTACTTGTCACCGGGGTAGCCGAGCGACGGCCTCGACCCAACGCCAGATGCCAGCATTGCTTCGGCCTTCGGATTGATGGCATTGGTGGCGGGGTTCAGATTGAAGCAATCCCGTTCGTGAATGACGCGATTCTCCTCGACAAAGGCGAGCAGGTCGCGTTCGTTTTGGTCCGGAGTCTGGCCGGCGAAGCGCCTTGCCAGAGCCTGCATGTATTCTTCGGGACCGTCCGGCACCCAGGGGCGTGTGTCCAGCATGTTCTGTTCCTCTCAGCAAAGTTGGCGATGTGTGTCGGATTGAGATACTCGATTCGGTTCAGTGCTTCAAGACTCGGCCAAGGAATGAGCGGGTCCGCTCCTCGCGAGGTGAATCAAAGATTTGCGATGGTGAACCCTCCTCAAGGACCTTGCCGCGGTCAATGAAAACCACGCGGTTCGCGACTTCACGAGCAAAGCCCATCTCGTGCGTGACAATCATCATGGTCATGCCCTCGGCAGCGAGTTCTCGCATCACGTCGAGCACTTCTCCGACCATTTCCGGGTCGAGAGCGGACGTGGGCTCGTCGAACAACATGACCTCAGGTTCCATCGCCAGGGCCCTTGCAATGGCAACCCGTTGTTGCTGCCCACCGGATAGCTGGCCGGGGTACTTCAAAGCATGAGCAGCCAGCCCAACACGATCCAGAAGGCGTCTGGCAATGACTTCTGCCTCAGCCTGGGTCTTCTGACGAACTCGCATCGGCGCAAGGCAGATGTTCTCCAAGACTGTCTTGTGCGGGAACAGATTGAATTGCTGGAAGACCATGCCTACACGCTTGCGCACGCCTGCAAGTCGCTTCTCTTCGCCAAGCTCCCGGTCAGCCTCGCACGGCAACTCGCACCCCTGGACGATGATCTGGCCCTGCTGAAACACTTCCAGACCGTTCACACATCGAATGAGCGTTGACTTGCCCGAGCCACTGGCACCGATGATTACCAGCACCTCACCTTTGTCGACATCGAGGTTCAGCTCACGCAGGATGTGTGCGCTGCCGAAGAATTTGTCGACGTTCCGCATCTGGACGATTGGGTTCATTTCAAGCTCCTGTCTGGCGGTGGCCCGCGGCCATATTCGATTCGAGTCGTCGTGCGCCGTACGTAATGAGAGACGAGACGGCCAGGTAAATCGAGAACATGAACAAGTAGATCTCGTAGCTGCGACCATTGGACTGTGGGTCGATCAGCACCATCTGTCCCGCCCGCAGAAAGTCGGTCAGTCCGATGATGAAGAGCAGTGGTACGGTGTTGAACACGTCGAGCACGTTGCCCACAAGGGCTGGCGTTACGACGCGGAGCGCCTGCGGCAGAATAACGTCACGGCTTGTCTGCGTTGCGCTAAGCCCGAGCGATGCAGCGGCTTCCGTTTGGCCCCGCGGCACGCCTTGCAGGCCGCTTCTCACGTATTCCGCAACGTAGGCCGCGAAGAACAGCGTGAACGCCACCAGTCCACGAATCAGGTCAGGAACGGGGTTGCCCGGTGCGAGCAGCGGAGTAACGACCCAAATCCAGTAGACAATCAGGATCAGTGGAAGCGAGCGCATGAGCTCGATGTAGCCAGTGCAAATTACCCGTGCGCTGGCGTAATGACTTCTGCGTCCGAAGGCCAGTAGCACGCCCAGAGGGATGCTAAGCACCGACGCAAGAAGCGTAACCAGTACGCTCATGAGCAGGCCACCCCAATGCTCCATGCCGGCAGGTGCAAGCGCCACACCCACGGAGACCAGTCCCAACACCCAGATGGCGCCAATGGCCTTCTGCACCAGGCGATGCACGACGAGGAATTTTGACACCGCGGCCCAAGGCAGCAATCCGAGCGTTAGGCAACCCGAGAAGCCTGCCATGCGGATGTGCCCGGCGACGGCCGCAATGACTGCCACCACTGCCAGGACCAAAGCGCAAGCACCCAGGCCGCGCGGCTTGGCTACCAAGCCCACGGTGGCGCCGGTCGCAACTGAAAGCACCCCTGCGACATACCAGGCGCGCCCCATGGATTCCACGGGGAAGGTGCCCACCATGAGAACGCGCAGGTTGTCGGCGATGATGCTCCATTTTGCTTGCAGCAAGGCCCATGTGCCCAGTTGCCAGACCGAAAATAGCGTTACCGGCAGGAACACACACGAAAGCGCAATGTCCAGGGGCGTCGCGAAGAGATTCACGCGACACCACCGAATAGCCCCATGATTTGTCATTTCACACCCCCATCGCAACAAGCCGACGGTTAAGCAGATTCACTGCACCACTGATGCTCCAACTGATGACCAGATACGCCGCCATCACGACAATCACCCCCTCCAGACTGCGACCTGACTGGTTGGCGACGGTCCCATAGACATTGAACAGGTCTGGGTAGCCAATCGCGATGCCCAGCGAAGTTGTCTTGGCCAAGCTGATGTACTGATTTCCAAATGCAGGCAGCACTACGCGGAACACTTGAGGCACCACTACATCGCGATAAGTACGTCCACGGCTCATACCGAGCGCTGCCGCCGCCTCCCACTGACCGCGTGCTAGAGCGAGAATCGCTCCACGGACAATCTCCGCAATGAAGGCCGCCGTATAGACAGTCAGGCCAAGAAGCAGCGCCACGAACTCTGGTGAAGTCGAGATGCCGCCCTCGACGATGAAGCCTTTAACCTCCGGCGTAGTCGTCGTCAGGGGGAATCCCATAGCAATGGACACGACCAGTGATAGCAAACTTCCACCGCAGAGAAGATCCCGATATCGCTTGCTAGCGAATGCTGCTGCCAGCAATCCAACACATGCAACCAGCAACCACACTGCCGCGGGGGATGCGCTTTGCGTCAGCGTCAGCCCTGGCAAGAACAGGCCTTGCCGACTAAAGATGACGCCGCCATACCAGCGCACAGCGTCGTCAAGTCCCGGCATCCTCAGCACGACCGCGAAGTACCAAAACACGAGTTGGATGAGCATCGGCGTGTTCCGGAGGAGTTCAACGATGCCGAAGGACAACTGGCGAACGAGCCAGTTGTGAGCCAAACGTCCCATACCGAGGAAGACGCCCAGTACGGTGCTCAGTAGAATCGCCAGCGTTGCGACTTTCAACGTATTGAAGAAGCCAGCCAGAAGCGCACTGGCATTGCTGTCGCTGGACTGGAAGGACCGCAGCCCTTCACTGCTAAAAACCAGGCCTTCGCTGATATCGAAGCCGGCAACCTGGTTAAGGAACCCCATGTCAAACGCGATGCCGTTGCGCGCCAGTCCTGCTCGTACGCTAAGGCCAAACCAAATCACCAGCGCGATTACGGCAAGTACGATGGTCGCTTGCTTCAACCCATGCAGGAGCTTGCGGCGAACCCTGACCTTGTTAGGAATCAAGTGAGCTTCGGTTAGCGGGAGCGTCAAGGGCTTGTCCATCTTTGTCTCCTCCAGTCCACGCCTGCTGCTTAGATCCAGGGCGGCGAATAGATGGCGCCGCCTTCCGACCAGAGGGCGTTCGGCGTTCCACGACGGCCGATCGCGTACGGCGTCGTGGGCCCCAGGTTCCGGTTGTAGATCTCGCCGAAATTGCCAACCTGGCCGACAACCTTCGACACGAAATCAGCCGGCAGGCCAAAGTCAGGGCCGAAGCTTCCGTTCACACCGAGGAACTTCTGCACAAACGGGTCCTTGGACTTCTGCGCCTGACCAATCGTCTTCGAGTCAATCTTGCTTTCCTCGGCCTGGAAGGTGGCGAACATGATCCAGCGCAATGCATTCCTCCAGCGCGAATCGTTTGCGACGATGAAGCCCGCAAAGGGTGACTTGTCCAGAGACTCGGGAAGAATCGTGTAGTCCTGGGGCTTGGGAGCGTTAGCCTTCCATGACGCAAGGGCTGAGCGGTCCGTGGCCATACCATTGCAACGACCGGATTCCATCGCTGCGAACAGCTTTTCCAGGTTTTCGTACGTCAGGACCTTCGTCGACGGGTTCCAGCCCTCTGCCTTGATATAGCCGGCAAGCGTTTGCTCGGTCGCGGAACCTTGCGTCGTACAGATGGTGGCGCCGTTGAGTTCCTTGACGCTCTTAATCTTGTCGCCCTTCACCATCACGCCATTACCGTCGTAGAAGTAGATTGGCAGGAAGTCGACGGTGATGGCAGACTCGCGGCCCGGCTTCACGGTCGTGTGAGCGAACACGACGTCGACCTGGTTGGTCTGCACTGCATTGAACCGGCTCTTGTCGGTGACGACAATGAACTTGACCTTCTTTGCGTCGCCGAGAACTGCTGCAGCCACCGCACGGCATAGGTCGACGTCAATGCCTTCGAGCTGGCCCGTCTTCGTGTTGAGGTATCCGAAACCCGGCGTGGAGTTGTCGGTACCGCAGTTCAGTACGCCTCGCTGCTTCACCGTGTCCAGAAGCGACGTGCCAGCATGCGCCGGCGTGGTGACAACAGCGACGAGCGCGGCAGCAAGCAGGCCGCGAATGCCTTGTACTGCGAGTTTCATGTCCGGCTCCTGTTCAAGTGGGGGAGAAGCAGGGCCAATTTAAGGAGATTGGTATAGTTAGGTCTACTGATGTTTTCTAACTGGATACGTTAGCTTAACTGTTCAATTTCTCAGGGTATCTCCCTAGGGGTTTACGTATGGACCTTTCGCGTCTGAAGGTACTGAGAGAGCTGTCACGGTGCGGGACAATGGCCGCGGCTGCGGAGGCGTTGTACCTCACTCCGTCCGCTGTATCGCAGCAAATCGCGCAGTTGGAAGTCGAAGCGGGTGTGGCACTCACCGAACGAAGAGGCCGCGGTGTTCGGCTAACTCCAGCGGGTGAGGCGCTTGTCGGGTATGCGGAGCGCGTCATGGTGGTGCTGGACGAGGCCAAGTCAGAGATGGCCCAGCTACGCCGCGAGATTGCGGGCGAACTCCGGGTGGCGGCCTTTCCGTCAATCGCCTCGGTGGTGTTGCCTCAGACGGTCACAGCACTGCGGAGGGTTTTTCCCCGCTTGCAGATCATCCTCGATGAAATGGAGCCAACCGATGGCCTGGCTGCCCTGCGCTCCTGGCGCGTGGACGTTGCCATCATCGATGACCTTTCGACCATCCTGGATGGCAAGCAGTCGGGTATTGGACGTATCCCCCTGACGGAAGACGTGCTCTATGCTTTGGTGCCTGGCCGTCATGAGCTCGCCAGAAAGCATTCGTTGTCGGTCTCCGACCTCAAAAGAGAATTCTGGGCTCTCGATTCCACGTCGAGTGCATATGGCGATTTCATCACCAACCTCTGCCGGCGCACGGGATTCGAGCCTCGGCTCAACGCTGCCTGCAAGGGCTTCGAGATGGTCGCGGCGATGGTGGCCTCTGGCTGCTCCGTCTCCGTCGCACCAGGTCTTCGGCTGACGCGAAAGCTCGAAGGGATACGAGCGATCAAGCTTCGCCCGGAGGCGCGCCGGAAAATCTCAGTAGCCTATCGAAGTGGGGAAAAGGATCATCCAGCCGTGAAAGTCTTCGTGGAAGAGTTGCTGCGCTCGGCGGCCCTACTTAGCCCCCATGGCAGCACGACGAGCAGTTCAGCCACGAGCTAGTAAAGCGCCCGCGATTGCTGCGCTGCGGCAGATTACGGGGGCGCGTGAGATCGCGCAACTCCTGGATGGCCACTGGCGGCCCAAAGCTCGACCGGATCAAGCCATGGGCGAGCAGATCGGCAATCCACATCGCGTCGTTGACGTCGGTCTTGCGCCCAGGCACGTTGCGGATGTGCTGGGCGTTGGCCAGCACCAATTCGAAGTTGCCCTCGAGGATGTGCGCAGGGCTGCGGGTCCAACTATTGAACGAACTCAGGGCACCAAGGATGAGCCGACCTCGTTGCCGATACCAGATGGCATCTTATGCCGATCCAATCGCAAGTCACCAACCGCAAGCGCGCTTCATCCTTTCGGGTCCGGGCGCGCCCGATGCACAACTATTGACTTCGGCACCCTGAATCCCTCGCGCCTCAGCAAAAATATTGCTTTTGGCGCCGCTGCGGATTGGCTGCCGAACCCGAGACACACCGACAGTAACCAAGGCTACGCGTCGTCGACAAAGCTGCCTCTTGGATCACTCGCGCCAGCACGATTTGTAGCGTGGACTCCCTGATGCCGTGAGTTTGATAGAATTTGCGCAAAAGCTTGCAATGAAAGCTAAGTGAGAATTCCACTCATGGCCACTACTTCTGCTACAGCCAAGATGCTGACTATTACGAATCCGGCGTGCCTCGTAGAGGGTTCTGACAGCGAATTTCGGCATCTCGTAAACGGCTTGCTGCCATTCGCCGCGCGCCTGCTCTCGGTTCGCGATGGCTTCGGCAGCCTGATCGGCCTGACTGGCGTCCAGTATTCCCTGCTCCGCTCGATTTCTCACCTTTCCCAGAAGGGCGAAGTTTCGGTCAACCAACTGGGTGACCATCTTCATCTGAGCGGGCCATTCATTACCATCGAGACGAACAAGCTCAAGGAGTTGGGCCTGATCGAGAAAAAGCCGCATCCCGACGACAAGCGCAAGATGCGGCTTACGATCACTGCCCGGGGAACGAAGCTGCTTGGTGAACTGCTCCCCGTTCAGCAGCAGATCAATGACGTGTTATTCGACAGCATCACAAAATCGGAGTTCAAGATGTTGTGCTCGGTTGTCGACCGGCTCGTTGCGAATGGTGACCGCGCTGCGCTCGATCTGGAGCACTTGAAAGCCCGCAAGCAGAAAGGCTGACGGGCTTTCTCAGAACCCTTCGCGCGATATCTCTTCCCTAGCGATTGACAGGCGCTGCAGGCTCAAGACTATGGTCTGACTGCACGTGCGCGGCCCCCTTCACGCCCGCAGCCTTGATACCGCGCTGGTCGACGAGCCCGATACTGATCGTTGCGACGATTGCCGGAATTGCGATGGCAAGGAAGTTCAACTGCAACGGGAGTTGCATTGCGACCAGCGCACCAATCGCAATAGGCGCCAGAATTGCGCCACTGCGTCCGACTCCGGAAGCCCAGCCAATGCCGGTCGAGCGTACTGCCATCGGATAGTACTGGCCGACATAGGCATACGCCAGAATCTGTGTGCCGATAGTGGTAGCCCCGGCCACAGCAACGAGAAAGTAGACGACTTCAATAGGATGCTTGTACCCGAGCAGCGATATCGACACGCCTGCAAGCGCAAAGAAGACCATCAGTACGTACTTGATGTTGAATCTATCGGCCAGCCAGCCGCCACCAATGGCTCCGAAAATTGCCCCGAAGTTGAGAACGAGCACGAAAGTCAACGCAGAGCCCAGGCTATACCCCGCACTGGCCATCAGTTTGGCGAGCCAGGAACTGAGCGCATACACCATGAACATGCACATGAAAAACGCCGTCCAGAACATGGCCGTGCTGAAGCCACGCCCATCCTGGAACAGGTGACGGATCGGCGTCCCATCGGCCTTGTCCTGCGACGGCAGCGCGAAATGATCACCCGCCTGCGGACGATAGCTTGGCTCGATCTTCGCAACCGTCTCACGCAATTCATCGAAGCGCCCCTGCTTGATCAGGAACGGCATGGATTCGGGCAGCGATTTGAGAACCAGCGGAATCAGAAGCACCGGAAGCCCCGCCGCGATGAAGACCGACTGCCAGCCGTACGATGCAATGAAGCTCTTGCCAAGAATCGCAGCCAGGACCCCTCCCACTGCATAGCCGCTGAACATCAATGTGACCATTGTGCTCCGGATACGTTTCGGTGAGTACTCGGTCATCTGGGCCACCACGTTTGGCATGACGCCACCGATTCCCAGGCCCGCCAGGAACCTGGCGATACTGAAGAGGACCGGATCCCTCGTGCATCCGGCCGCGGCCGTGAAGACACTGAACAAGGCAATGCAGATCGCCATGGCTCGAGGACGGCTGATTCTGTCGGCAATGGTGCCGAGGAAGATGGCGCCCACCATCATCCCGAACAAGGCGGAGCTCACCATGAAGCCGGCTTTCGTCGCATCGACACCCAGGTCTTTCATGATCGATGGCAAGGCGATGCCCGCCACTGCCAGGTCATATCCGTCGAAGATGATGATGAGCGCGCACCAGAACAGAACCTGCGCGTGAAAACGGTTGAAGCGGGCGTCGTCGGCCAGCTTGTGAACGTCAATGTGACGCATGTCTTGTCTCCTCCATGCATTGCGCACGTTGAATAGAATGCCTGCCAAAGGACTGCCTGAGGCAGGTGCAGTGTTACTGCGTGAGTAAAGTTTCGGATGCGTCAGCGGCTTCCGCACAGATCACGCGCCCTGTACAAGCGGCCCGCTTGTCATGCGTCGCCGGGCTGACTCGAGTTCCTTTGTAGATATTTTTATTATCTAGTTTTCAAAGCTTTCTTTCCGTAAAGGATAGTGCGTGGCTGCCTTGGATGTAGCGGGGATAAACCCTGAGAAGCGCGAAGATCTTGCGACGAAGTCTGAGACGCGGTGTTGTCACCGCGGCGCGGCCAGGAGGGAAGAGAGCCAGCATGTAGACGTTCCAGAACGCCAAGCAAATTGGGGGCGCATCGCCCCAATTTGCTTGGCCCTCACATGCAGAATGCAGCGCCGCTGCTTAGCCTCGCTCGTGACGCAACGCGGCTTCCACCGCCATGCCGATGGCAAGTAGCCGGCGGTCTGACCCGCGCCGACCAAACAGCATGAGGCCAACGGGCGCATCGCCCAGGAAATGGCATGGGACAGACAGCGCGCAAAGGTCGAGCATGTTCGCGATGGCCGGGTTGCGCAACAGAAGCCGGTTGGTACTGAAGAACGCCTCGTCGTGCTCCAACTCATGGATGCCCGGCGCGACGATGGGAACCGTGGGCAACACGACCGCATCGAACTCCGCAAGCTCGCCGTCCGCACGATGGCAAAGCTGCGCCCGTCTGCGCAGCATGCGCACGTAGTCGGAAGCACCCTGCCCTTCCGCTAAGCGGATACGCGACAGCACGCGAGGGTCGTAGCGGTCGGCCTGACTGTCAATCAGCTCCGCATGCCAGGCCATGGCTTCCGCGGCAACCAGGCCTCCATTTGCACCGAGGTCCGTCAAACCGTTCCAACTGTCGAAGGTCACGTCTCTGAGCAGCGCGCCCGATGCGGACAGCCGGCGCAGCGTTCGGCTGAAGACCTCCGCAACTTCAGCGGACATCCCGTCCAGGACGATTCCCGCCGGTACTGCCAGACGCAGCCCGGCAAGCTGCGCTGCACCGCGTGGCGGAGCCTCGCCGGTCAGCACTGCGTCGACGGCGGCACAGCAAGCCACGGTGTTGGCCAGACATCCGACGGAGTCATAGGAGCTTGACAGCGGCACGATGCCGTCCAGAGGCACGCGGCTCGCCGTCGGCTTGAAGCCGACGATCCCGCAAAGCGCGGCGGGGATCCGGCATGAGCCGCCTGTGTCAGACCCGATCGCGGCCAGTGCCATGCCATCCGTTACCGAGACGGCCGCACCGGAGGACGAGCCCCCGGGAATGCGCCCGGCTTGCCGGTCATACGGATTGCGGGGCGTGCCATAGTGCGGATTGATGCCGACACCAGAGTAGGCAAACTCGGTCATGTTGGTACGGCCAACAAGCACTGCGCCCGCTGCCCTCAGCCGCGCAATGGCAGGCGCGTCCTGAACGGCAGGTTGTTCCGGCATGACACGCGCGCCAGCCCGCGTAATGTCGCCCTGGACGTCGAACAGGTCCTTGACCGAGATCGGGATCCCGGACAAGGGGCCGGTAACGCCCTGCTCACGCAGCATGTCACTGGACTGCGCCTGCTTGTGCGCCGCCATACTCACGCCGTGCGGGAAGACCCTGCTGCCTTCGCCGCCTGGATCGAAGATGCGCTCCACGCATGATGTCAGCAATGACAAGGCATTGGCGCTGCCGTCAGCCAGTTGGCGCTGCGCGAAGGAGATGGTTGTCGCCATGGTCGATTCTCCGAAGCGTGAGCGGCTAGGCAGCCCGGGCCTGTGTGGACAACTCGTCTTGCAGCGAGTAGCTGCCCAGCAGGTTATCCACGAGACCCGATGCCTTCTTCCAGTCGTACGTGCGGTACGCATGTCCCTTGGTCACGAAGGTGGCGCCTGCATAGAACATTTCGTACTGGTTGTGCCGCGACGCGAATTCGGAGCCAACCGCGTCCCAGGCAAGCTTGAAGAACTTGACGCGCTCTTCCGGACTGCAAACCGGGGACTTCTGCGTCTTGGCGATGATCTCGGCGAGGGCCGGGTTGTTGAAGTCCTCGATGCTCGAAGGGAGCATGATCATCCCGCCTCCGGCGAGTTCGCGCAGTGTGTTGAGCACCTTGGCGTAAAGCTGCTGGGTCACGACTTGAGAGCCATAGAGCATGCCGCGGTCCGGTACGAAGTAGCCGGCCTGGGTCACCTGTCCCTTCGCTTCCATGCCGTACACCCACGCCTCGACCATCCCCGCTTCCGCGGCAAGCTGGCCGAGCATTTCCTTCACTTGAGGAAAGCCGCTGGTGCCATTGATCTCGGTAATCTTGTGAGCCAGGCCCACAAGGAAACGCAGCTTCACCATCAGCCGTACCTGGCACTGGTAGTTCTGGTACACGTGAGCAGGCGTTGCATGGAACTGTCTGGCGCACATGGCCACGTCACCCGCGACAAAAATGCGCTCCCAGGGGACCTTGACGTCGTCGAAGTAGAGCACGGCATCGTTCTCGTCAAAGCGGCTGGCCATGGGATTGTCGAAAACCGACGTCGCATTGGCCTCGTACGACTTGCGCGACAGCACCTTCAGCCCCTTGGTGTTCATCGGGATGGCGAACGAGAGCGCGTACATCTCGTCGCCCTCGCGCAGCGGCTGGATGCAACTGCAGAACACCTCGTTGGCCATGATGCCGCTGGTAGCCAGCATCTTTGCACCACGCACCGTGATGCCTTCCGCGTCCTGGTCGACAATCCCCACGGCCAGATACTTGTCCTCCTGCTCGTGGGCAGCCTTTGACTGGTTCGCCTGCGGGTTGACGATCACATAGGTCAGGAACAGGTCATTGTCACGGGCGTACCTGTAGTAATCCCGCAGGGCACCAGCGCGTGCGGGATCCGCCTGCTCGAACACGTCGATGCCCATGACCATGCCCGAGATGCAGGACGCGACGTGATCCGGGGAGCGTCCCATGAACCCGTAGTGGAGCTCGGTCCACGCTTCCAGCATGTGACGACGCTCGACGAGCTCGTTGTAGCTGGTGGGCAACTGCCAGATGCGGCTCACCCGCTTGTCTGTGCCCTCCGGCCGGAAGGTCATCTTGTCGACCTGCCCGGGACGCGCCTGGAAATCGTAGAGGTTGGCATAGCTGCGAATGGAATTGCGGAATGCCGGATGCGTGGTGACATCGCTGACTCGCTTGCCATCGATGTACACCTCGCGACCATCGCGCAGCATGGCGATATGCTGGTTGCCCGTCTTGATCATGTCGTTCTCCTGTCCTGTATGTCTGTGCGTTCTGCGTTTAGGCGTGGGTGCGGATATCTTCAAGAACCCGGTACTTTCCGCCGAAGAAGATCAGTGGCCGGCCATCGTGCCGGGCCTGGTGATTCACGACGCGTCCGATGAAGATCACGTGGTCTCCGCCGTCGTGTTGCGCATAGGGTTCGCATTCGAAAGTGGCAAGGGCATCCGGCAACAGGACGTGCTCCTGCTGACGAGCTGCGAGTTCGATGCCGTCCCACTTTCCGGAGCACGCCCTGGCAAACCGGTTCGAAACGTCCTGCTGAGCTTCGGCGAGGACATTGACCGCATATCGCGGCGCGGCGCTCAGGTCGCCCAGACTCAGACATCTGCGATCGACCGAAAACAGGATCAACGGCGGATCCAACGAAACCGCGTTGAACGATGCCACCGTGATACCAACCGGCGCGCCCTCGTCCCGCCGGGCCGTGATGACTGCCACGCCGGTTGCGAACATGCCGAGGGTGTTGCGGAACTTGCGCTGTGCATCTACATCCACTTGCGCGTTACCTTGGTTGTTCCTTGATTCAGCCATCTTGCCTCCCGCATTGGTTACGCCGCATCTTCTCTTCGTTTAATAGCTTTGTTTATTAGCTACTATTCAACGTGAAAGTGTGGAACCATGCAAGGTAGTGGAAACCCTCGGAAGCAGCGCAATACAACGCTCGCCAGCCGGGATCTTCTGCTGCATAAGGATTGGCGGGCGGTCGCGCCTATCAGACCGGGGCACATGTTCCCTCGAACATGCCGGCAGTACCGAGGGCGCACGTGTAGGGCCACCCCTACTTCCCACCGAGCGCCTGCGCATCTCGCTCCCGCCGGCGTCCAGCCACCTGCGCCAGCGCACTCACGTCGGACCAATCGCTAGGGTTTCCACCAACTTGCATGCCATCAGTGTCTGACGTTCAATAAAAGCTAACTTGCAAAGCTTTGTTTAAAGCTTACTTTGCACCTGGTTAATTTTCTGTACGTTCCCTTGCCTTGATCACGGAGACACCATGGCTATCAACAAACTGCACGACGAATTCCACACACTGGACCTGTCCTCCGGCTGGGAGGTCCCGGAAGGCTACCCCGCGGGGATTCAGCAGAAGATCCTGTCCGGATCGCTGGACGAAGGCGTTCGCGCGGGCAGCCGCACGCGGCTCCTGCGCTTCGACCCGGGCGTGTTCACCAAGTCCCCCTTCGTGCATGAATACTGGGAAGAAGTCTTCCTGCTCAGTGGCGACCTCACCGTCGGCAACGACGCAAACGGTGAAGGCGGCGAGGCGTTCTCGCCTAACACCTACGCATGCCGACCGCCGGGCGCCTTCCATGGCCCGTTCAAGTCCCACGGGGGCTGCATGCTGCTGGAAATCCATTACTACGATCCGGCTTGATCGGTCCAACCGAAAGGCCTGCTGGAAGACGTTCCTGCCAGACGGCCAATGTCATCCACACTCGCACGACAAGAACTGAGCATGAAAACCCTCACTTTTGACATCGAAAGCAGCCAGGGCAAGCAGCAGCGCGCGCTGGTCATCGGCCAGCTCATCGTGGCAGGCTGGACCGGCCGCGACGTGGCAGCCATGGAAGCGCATATCAAGGAACTTGAGGAACTCGGCGTAAAGCGCCCGCCGTACACACCGGTGTTCTATCGCGTCGCGGCGGAACGACTCGGGCCCGCTTCCGACATCCAGGTGAGCGGCGAAGCCAGCAGTGGCGAGGCGGAATTCCTCCTCGTCGGTGATGGCAGCGATATCCTGGTAGGGATTGCGTCAGACCATACGGATCGCGAAGCGGAAACCTATGGCATCACGCTTTCCAAGCAGATGTGCGAGAAGCCATGCGCCTCCACGCTGTGGCGGCTCGAGGAGGTCCGGGGACATTGGGACAAGTTGGTGCTGCGCTCGTACGCCACCATCGGTGGGGAGCGGGTGCTGTACCAGGAAGGGCCTGTCACCGCCATGCGCTCCCCCGCCGACCTGCTGGAACGCTTCGCCAACCATGGCGGAAAGTTCGGCGATGGCAGCGCGATGTTGTGTGGCACGCTGCCGGCAATTGGCGGCATCCGCCCCGCCGAGCAATTCGAAATCGAACTGGAGGATCCGGTTCTTCAACGCACGCTGCGCCACACTTACGCCGTTTCGACGCTGCCCATTGCAGGCTAGGACACTCCCCTCGCCCTGCCTGCCGCTCAGGCCGCCGGGCTCCCGCGGCCTGTACTGACCTCGAACTGAGCGGCGTGAGCCGCTCATTCAATCGAGGTCAGTTTCCCAATTCAGTCCTCCGCGCCCTCGCGGCCGCCAATCTCAACCGTGGCAGCGGCGGACCTGCAGGTGACCGAGATCGAGCGCCGCGCGGTCACCATTGACAACGAGCCGATCAATGACCGAACACAGCAATCTGAATTCGGTTAGCGAGACACCTTCGAAGAGCACATCGTTGATCCGCTGCTGAACCGGCAGGAGTTCATCCAGAAGCCGGTCTCCCTCTGCCGTCACGCTCAGGCACATCTTTCGTCTGTCCTCGGCATGAGACTTCTTGTCGATGATTCCGAGCTTCTTCAGCTTCCCGGTTTCGATGGTAATGAACGCTCCACTCAGGTGGAGATACTCCGCAACCTGGTTCACAGTGACCTCCCCCGATAGCGCATGGAGCGTCGCAATGGAGCGGATGATCGAATACTGTGCGCCGGTCAGATCAATGAGGCTTCCGAACCCATCCCGAACCGACAGCAGCCGTGCGGCAAACGGTAACAGGCCGTTCACCAGGGTGCGAAACTCCCGGTCCGAACCATTCACCAGGCACTCGGGATGCGTGACGGTAAGGGTCAAGTCTGTGTGCTTCGTCTTCATCATCGGTCCGAATCTCTCTCTTCCGCAAGAAAGGTGAGCATCCTCGCAAAGGGGCCGTAAAAAATGCCGCGCTGGGCGGGTGCCAGCGCGGCAGAAAGGATCATCGATCCGCCCGAGTTCGTCGCTGCCCAGGCAGCCTTCGGCGCTGCCCGCCTGGCAGGAACCTCAACCAAACTTCGGCCCGATTCAGCCCGCCTGGCCGTACCGGCAGTTCACGCGATACTGAATTTCATCGTTGTAGTCATCCGCCACCAAGAGATGGGGGTAGTGGCCACCGGTGGAAAGCTCGACTCTGCGTGCATCAGGATAGGCGCTCACCAGTTCCTTCCACGTCTCGGCGTGGATGACCTTGTCGTCCTCGCACCAGATCAGGGTGATCCGGTCCGAGGGGAGATCGAGCGGCGCGACGGGATTTGCGACAGCGATGGTGCGAGATCGGCCGTCAAGCTCCGCTGCGGATTGCCGCGCACCCGCCGCCTCGAGCATGAAGTCTTTCAACTCCGGATTCGGCAGCGCCTGCACAAATCCAAGCCAGGCATCCTTGACGGCATCCGGATCGTTCTCGGCAAGGAAGGCAGTGCTGAACATTCGGATGAAACGCAGGCGGGCAGGGTCCAGGAACGTATTCCCTAGGACAAGGCTTTTGACCCGCGCGGTGTCGCCCCGGAGGAAGACCTGCAGCCAGTATCCACCCAGCGACGAGCCGACGAAGTGGGCCTTGTCGATGTCCAGTTCCTTCAGCAGCTCACGAAAGCTAGCAGCCATCGCCTCCGGATTCGAGGCCCCGGGATAGCCCAGCACGACAACGCGGCATGTCTCCGAGAACTTCAGCAATTGCTTGTAGAAGACCTCGACAGTGCCCAAGGTACCGGGCAGGAGAACCAGCGTTTCACGCCCCTGCCCGGCCTCCAGCACTGACCAGGCCAAACCGCCGGCAACCACAGTCCTTCGCTCCGAGCGCCCCCGGAGCACTTCCGACACGCTCCACGCGGTCCCAGCAGTCTTCGTCATATCAGAGGTCATTAAAGTCATGGCCTATCAACGGCGTTTCAAAGATCCAGAACCAGCCTGCCGCTCATCGATCGCGAGCAGCACGGCGTGATGCACTGACTATCCGCTTCCTTTTCTTCGTCGGTCTGGAACATGTCACGATGGTCGGGCTTGCCTTCGATCACCCGCGTCAGGCAGGTGCCGCATACCCCCTGCTCGCACGACACCGGGACCGCAATGCCAACGCGTGCCAGGGCCTGGACAATGGTTTCCTCCTTCGAGACCACCACTTCCGCCTGGCTGCGCGCCGCAACGACGACAAAGGAATCGCCGGTCACATCCACGTTGGCGCTAAAACGCTCGACGTGTACCTGAGAGGCCGGCCAGCCTGCCGCCTCCGCCCCACCCACCACATGATTGATGAAACCTTCCGGCCCACATATGTACATGTGGGTGTCCGGCTCCATCTCCGGCAGGCAATCCGCAAGCACGAACCGCTGGTCCGGGGTGCCATCGTCCAGATGCAGCCTGAATTTTTCGCCAAGACCCAGGGCCGCGATCTCTTCGAGGAACGCCGCCTTGTCCCGGCTTCTGCAACAGTAGTGGAGCGTATATGCCTGGCCTCGGGCGGAGAGCTCGCGGGCCATCGACAGAATGGGCGTAATCCCGATCCCGCCGGCGAAGAGAACGGAATGCTTCGCCGAAGCCAGCAGCGGGAAGTTGCACCGGGGAGAGCCGATACGGACGGAACGCCCCACGTTGAAGTCCGAGTGGATCGCCTTGGACCCGCCGCGAGACTTTCCGTCCAGCAACACCCCGATCACATAGTGGCCCCGTTCACCAGGGTGGTTGATGAGCGAGTATTGCCGGACAAGGTCCGCATCGACGTGAACGTCGATATGCGAGCCCGCGACAAACTCCGGCAACTGCTCACCGTCCGGCGACGCCAGCGTGATGCGAACGATATCGCTCGCGGCGCGCTCCCTTGCGATGACGGACACCTCTAGGCTGTTGGTAGTCATCGTATCTCCTCGCTTGCTCTTTCCTTACCCAAAATCGGACCGCTTATCTTCACGAAGCCTTTCTCGCCTCACCGTCCACCTCATTGGCAACACGTTCCTGCTGCAGCAGGCGGTCGAGCACACGGCGATAGCGCATCGGTCCTGCGTCGATTGCTAGCAGGGTCGGCGTGATCGGCGTGGGCGATTCGTCCATGCGGCGTTGCTGGGCTTCGATAATGGGCGCGTCCTGTTCCGCGAATGCGAAGGTCCGGAGCTTGCCGATCTTCTCGCGAATCTCCTCGTTCGTTTCCTCGCCCTGGGTCATCACGTTCCAGCGCACCGCGCTGTAGCGATAGTGGGTGGACCGCTCGTTCTCCGGCGTGAGCAGATGCAGCGCAAAATAGCCGGTCCCGTTCTCCTTGGGCTCACCAACCTTGCTGACGCCATACTCCAGGATCAGGTTCGACGGCGCATACCAGGAAATCGTGCTCCACTGGTCGCCTCGCTCAAGCCCGCTCAGCATCTTGAGCATGCCAGGCGTTTCCGCATCCTTGGACGGACGGCTCACGACCACCACATCGCCTCGCTGTTCGACGCCGATATCGGCGACGACCGTCCCCGCCGTGCCCAGGATGCCTTCGTGCACGTACGTGGTATGGGACAGGTCAAGCAGGTTATCGACGATCAGCTCGTAGTGCGCTGCAATCTTCAGGTACCCTGGCGTCGTGACGTGCGCAGCGGGACTTGTATCAAGGCAGCTATAGTCCGGAATCAATTCCGGGTCGGCAACGCGATCGCCCATCCAGATCCAGACAAAGCCGTGCTTCTCCACGACGGGGAACGATCGCAGATGGGCCGCGTTCGGAACGGTGCAGTTGCCGTGCGGATTCTTGACACAGGCACCGGTCGCACCGAATTCGAGTCCATGATAGGGACACTGGACCCGGTCGCCGGGAAGCAGCTTGCCCATCGACAGCGGCGCGAAACGGTGCGAGCAGCGGTCCACGATCGCGGCAGGCGAGCCATCCTCCTTGCGGAAGAAGACAACAGGCTCGCACAGAATGGTCTGTGGCACGAGCTTGCCCGCCGGCAGTTCATGCGCCCACAGGCCGACATACCATGCATTGCGGGGGAATCGGTCGGCACCTTGCTTCATCGCGGCGGGGCCTTTCACGTGCGTAATCACTGCGTTCATCTCAAAGCTCCAGGTCAACAGTCAGTCGATGCAGAACGCCAGGCCCTCAGGGCCCCGGCGCGCCCCGCCTTCAGTGCATGATGTGTCCGCCGTCGACGACTATGGTCTGTCCCGAGACGAATCCGGAAAGATCCGAGACCAGATAGATGGCCGTGCCGACCAGGTCATCCGGACGTTGCTCGCGTGACAGCGCACGCGCCTTGAGGAATGACTGCTGCCATTCCGTGGGACGGTTCTTCGTCGCATCGGTCAGCACAAAGCCCGGTGCGATGCAGTTCACCCGCACGCCATGCTGCCCGACCTCCTTCGCCAGCCCCTTCGTCATCGCCAGCACTGCGCCCTTGCTGGACACATACTGCAGATAGCCCGGCTGGCCCGCGAGGGCAACCACCGAAGCGATGTTCACGATCGCGCCGCGGCGCTGCTCGCGCATGGCGGGGAGAACGGCCTTGCAGCATTGCCAGACGCCTTTCACGTTGACAGCAAAGATGCGATCCCACTGGACCGGATCAATCTCCTCGAAGCTGGTGAGCTTGACCTCGCGGAAATAGGCGGCGTTGTTGACCAGGCCATCGATCGAGCCGAACTTCTCAAGCGTCGCTTTGGCCATGCCTTGCACCGACTGCTCGTCGCTGACGTCTGTCTTGACGTAGAGCGCGTCACCGCCGACGTCTTTGAGCGCCTGCATCGTCTCATCGGCCGGGCCCATATCAGCTACAACAACGTTGGCGCCTTGGGTAGCAAGGCCCAACGCAAACGCCTGGCCAATACCAGTCGCTGCGCCCGTGACGATCACAGTACGGCCACTCAAAAGATTCGCAGTGTTCACGTTTTGTCTCCTCCAGATGAGTTTCGTTGACTGCTGCGGGCCTGCCACTCCGCATCGTCAATTACATAACAAAGATAGCTTGCTAACTTACGTAAAAATATAGCTATTGATGTTAGATGTGTCCATGGGACAAACCCTAACGGGGGTGGCTTACGGTGCAGACGTGCTCGGGCAAGCGCGCAGCAGCATGCTCGTTTCCATCGGGATGGATGTCTCGGATCGTGGCCGGACATTGGCTTGCGGAGACCGCTCAAGTGAAACCGCCCTCTGGTCGACGAGCCGCGAAGTACGGAAATACCTTTGGGCTTCTCACGCTTTGGGCATCTCACGCGCTCTATGTGAACGCGCTACCACCTAGCGTCAGTTTGCGGCTCGAGCGTGTTGTCTACTATTTGTAGACAAACAATATTTTCAACGAAGACAGGCAGCTATTGGGGTTTACGCTTCCGCTGTATGGGAAGTCTCTTGTATGCGCATTGAATCACTTATGAAAAATAGCGATAACTGGCCTTTCCGGTTCCACCGCAGCGCGCGTCGCATCGCCTGATACTCGATGCGCCACGTCCACGAGCGGCCATAGACGACTGGCCCAGCGCTCCCACCCGTCCACTGGTGAATGGCTTCCAGCACAGCCATGCGGAAGCTTCCTTCGAAGCCGGCGGCGTCTGCACGCTATTCAGTCGGAGTTGTTCAGCGATGAAGAAGCCGCCTGGCTCGCCGCGCAGCGTGACTTGCAGCGCCGCCCCGCCGCGCGGCCACGTCAGGGCCGGAAAAATTCCCGCAAGGCCTTCGCCACCGCGACAGGATCATTCTCCGCCGGGAAATGGCACGCATGCGGAATCCGCACCAGCCGCGCGTGCGGCATCTCCCGCGCGAAGCGTTCGGCGTGCTCGATCTGCTGGAACGGGTCGTCCTCGCCCCAGACCAGCAGCTTGGGAATCGGCGACTCGCGCAACGCCGGCACCAATGCCTTCGTATAGCGGTTGTCCGCCGCAGCGGCGAGCGCAATCCAGTTCCGCGCGACGCGCGCCTGCAGCCATGGCGCCAGGTATTCCTCCACCCGCTCGGGCGTTGCCGCGCGGTCCAGGCAGCGCGTGATGGCGGTGCGCCGCGCCGCAACCAGTTCCTCATGCGTGGTGGCGGCGGCTACGGCGGGGTCGCGGTAGCGCGCCACGGCAGGCACCGGCCACGAGTCATACATCACGGCATTGAGCAGCGCGAGGCGGCTGACGCCAATGTGGCCATGCACCACCAGGTGCTGCGCGATACCGCCGCCGATGTCGTGCGCCGCCAATCCCACCGGGCCGGCAATTCCAAGCGCGTGCGCAAACCGTTCCACCCATCCCGCCAGAGCCGGGACCGATGCGGTCTCGACCGTCAGTTCGCCATCAGAGTGCCCGAGC
This sequence comes from Cupriavidus consociatus, assembly GCF_017814975.1. Lineage (GTDB taxonomy): Bacteria > Pseudomonadota > Gammaproteobacteria > Burkholderiales > Burkholderiaceae > Cupriavidus > Cupriavidus consociatus. The sequence continues at coordinate 36,410 of NZ_JAGIQA010000015.1, read as the reverse complement.
CCAGGCAGGTCCACGGCTACACAAAACAGTCCGGCTGCGGCCACCTCGTCCAGCACCGGCTGCCATACGCGGCTCCAGAAAGTGCCGTGGATCATCAGCACCACGGGATCCGCCGGGTCTCCGGCGCTTAGATAGCTGGTGGCGACGCCGTCCACGTCGATGGTCAGTCTTTGCATGTCGTTGCCTCGCATTCCTGAGGTTAAGGAAGAAAAAGATTTTGCTCCGGCTCACCCGGATGCAACAGCAGCCCGCATGGGCGGATGCCTGTCCACGATTTTTTCGCAATTACCGCAGCGGCATGCCGCGCGTTTCCGGCATCTTGCAGAAGGTCACCAGTGTGACGAAGGCGCCGCAGCCGACATAGAGGAAGAACCACCCCTCCTGTCCGCGCGACGACAGCCACGTCAGCAGGTACGGCGTGGTGCCGCCGATCAGCGCGACTACCAGGTTGTAGGCGGCCCCGATGCCCACGCCGCGGACCTGCGTATCGAACCACTCGGCCATGATCGACGGCGCGATCGACGCATACAGCGCATATGTCAGCATCCCGAAACACTCGATCAAAAGCAGCGTCCGGAAATCCGCATCTAGCAGCGACACCACCGGATACAGGAACAGCAAATTGGCCAGCGCAAAGGCGACGAGCTGCGGCCGCCGTCCCAGCCTGTCCGACAGCGCACCACACAGCGGCAGCGCGAGCATGAACAGCGCGATGGCGATCGCGCTCGCCTGGAACGCGAGCTCAGGCGGGACGCCGCCCTTGCGCATGGCGTAGACCGGCATATAGCTGACGAAGAGGTAGAAGCTGAACGCGGGCAACACGGTGCTGCCCATGAGCCGCAGCATCGCGCCGCGGTGGTGCCGCCAGACCCAGCCCAGCGAGCGCCGGCGGATTTCGCCCGCCGCCTTCAGCCGGGTGAACGCCTGCGTCTCGTCGACCCCGTGGCGTAGCCAGAAGCCGAACAGCGAGCCGCAGCCGCCGAGGAAGAACGGGATGCGCCAGCCGTATTCATGCAAGGCCTCCGGTGTCATGTATCGCGTCATCAGCCACGCCATCCCGGACGCCAGCAACAGCCCGGCGGCAATGCTGAAGTACAGGAAGCTGCCATAGAAGCCGCGCCTCGCCGCAGGCGCCGATTCGGTCAGGTAGGTTGTGGCTGCGCCGTATTCACCGCCGACCGACAGGCCCTGAACCATGCGCGCGACCGTCATCAGCACCGGTGCCCAGATGCCGATCTGCGCATACGTCGGCAGGATCGCGATCACGAAGGACGAGCCCGCCATCATCATGATGCACAGCGTCAGCGCGCTGCGTCGTCCGTAGCGGTCGGAGAACGCACCGATCAGCCAGCCGCCCAGCGGGCGCATGAAGAACCCTATTGCGAACACGGCAAAGGTGGACATCAATGCGGCAGTGCTGTCCTGTCCCGGAAAGAACTGCTTGCTGAAATAAACGGCGAAAACCGTGTAGACCGACCAGTCGAACCATTCGACCGTGTTGCCGATGCTGCCGGCGAAGATGGTCCGCACGGCTGTGCGGCGCGCGGGGGCGCGAGGGGCTTGTGCCAGGTCCTGGGCCTGGCTGGTCTGCATTTCCATATTGTCTCCGCGGGTCCTTGCTCGGTGTCGGCAAGGTCCTCTGTGTTGTCGCGCGCGGCGGCCGCCGCGCGGTGCTGCCGTGATGCCGCAGGGATGCCGTCGTATTGCCAGGGCGGCGATCCGGGCTCGCGCCTCAGCGGATCAGCTTGTCGAGGTCGCGCTGGTCCAGGCTGTTTTCCTCGTAGTGCCGCCGCGCGGCGTCGAGCTTGGTGAAGACATCCTCGTGGCCGATGATGTTGCCGTCCTCGACGTAGATGTAGCCCGCCATGGCGTGGAACCAGGTGACCATTTCCGGCACGTCGTCGGGCACCACCAGCGTATGCGTCTCGCCGGGCGGCTCCATGATGAAGGAGCCTTCGGTGTACATCTCTTCATGCTCGAGATAGAACCAGCGGCCCTTGAGGACAACGGCGTGCACCGCGCCGAAGTGCTTGTGGCAGGACAGCACACCAGACTTACGGACGCGCAGCAGATTGACGTAATATCCCTGCGTCACGCCCAGGCACAGCGGCAGGAACGAGACGCCGTCGGCCTGCGGGATCCAGCGAATGTCGTCGACGTCTGTCAGGTTGCCGAAAAAGATGTCCGGGCGCGCGTCAGGCGGCAGCGGATTCACCGCGGCCTGCACGCCACGGGGATTGTGGAATTTGCGCGAATACACTTGCACAGCGAGCTCCTTTGTGTGAGTACCGGACCCTGTCCAGGCAGGGTTGAGCGCATTGTGTTTCGCCATGGCGCCGCGAACCAGCACCGCGGCGGAATAGCCGCTGTGACACGCCGGCACAGGTCGCGCTGCCGCGATGCATCGACAATGCCGGCTTATGAAAGGGGTGCAGGCAGGGGACCGTGGACAGATACTCAGAGCTCGTCGCATTCCTGCAATCGGCACGCAGCCGCAGTTTTTCCGCGGCCGCGCGCAATCTCGACCTCACGCCGTCGGCGGTCAGCAAGCTGGTGGCGCGGCTGGAGACGCGGCTCGGCGTTCGCCTGTTCGTGCGCCAGGGGCGCACGGTGGCGCTGACAGAGGAGGGACAGCGCTATTTGCCCAGCGCCGAGATGGTGGTGGAGGCGATGGCCGATGCCGAAGCGCACGGCGAAGCGCTTGGCGAAGCGCTGCACGGCAGGATCCGCATCCACACCATGCTGACGTTCGCGCGGCACCAGATCGTGCCGTGGCTGCCGCAGTTCCTGCAGGCGCACCCGGGACTGTCGGTAGAGTTCCACATTGCGCCGCAGTATGAAGACGCGTTCGACAAGGGCGTCGATATCGCCATCCATAGCGGCGCACTGCCCAGTTCATCGCGCGTGGCGCGCAAGATCGCGTCGAGCCGGTGGATCGTCTGCGCCGCGCCCGCCTACCTGGCGCGCCACGGCACACCGCGGACGCCCGACGATCTGCAGCAGCACACCTGCGTCGGCTTCAGCTTTGTCAGCGAATGGAATGTGTGGCCGTTCCGTGCCATGGACGGCACGACCTACGGTGTGCGGCCGGCCAGCGTGGTCGACACCACGCAGGGCGAGATCGCGCGCGACCTTGCGCTCGGCGGCTTTGGCATCGTGCGGCTAGCCGAGTTCCATATCGGCGAGGATCTGCATGCCGGCCGCCTGGTGCCGGTGCTTGAGTCTTACCAGGATCCGTCCAAGGAGCCGCTGTACCTGGTCTACCCCAACCGCAAGCACCTCAGCCCGCGCGTCAAGGTCTTCTGCGATGCCTTGACCGAGCGGATGGCGGCGCAGCCCTGGGCGCGGTAGCGCCTTGCGGCATCACTCGCCGCGCGCAGCCGCCGCCTTGTGCGGCGAGGCCACGGGCGATTGCAGATCGAGCTTGGCAGCCTGGTAGCCGCGCCGAAAGTCCTGCACGTGCTTCTCCATCCACGCTTCGGCCGCATCCTCATCGCCGCCGCGGATCGCGGCGACGATGGCCATGTGTGCGTCCAGCAGCCGCTTGCCAGCCACCGGCACGCGCGTCATCACGGCGGCGAACGCCGGATAGAACAGCCGGCTGAGCGGTTCGCGCGCCAGCACCAGCGCGCGGTTGCCGCTCATGCCGGCGACGATGCCGTGGAACTCGATGTCCAGTTCCACCAGGCTCGCGCCTGCCTTCAGTGCCAGCTCGGTCTTGCGCAGGTTGTCGTCAAGCCGCTCCAGCGCCTCGGGCGTGGCACGCGCCGCGGCCAGCCGCGCCATCGGGGGTTCCAGCACCGACATCGCCTGCCATAGCTCGTCGAAGACGATCTCGTGCAGCACCAGCGCGCGCTCCAGCTGCTTGCCGACCTCCGCCTCCGAGGGCCGCGTCACGACCATTTTCTTGGCATGCTCGCGGCGCACCAGGTTGGCCTCCTCCAGCACGCGGATGCCTTCGCGCACGGTGGAGCGGTTGACGCCGAACATCTCGCACAGCTTCGCCTCGGTCGGCAGCGGATCGCCTTCGCGCAGTCGGCCATCGAGAATGCGCTCGATCATGGCCTCGGCCAGCACCCGGTAGGCCGGGACGGTGCGGATTTTTTCGAATGCGGCTTCCAACGCGGTTTCCTTGTCTGGGCCGGCGCGTGCACCGGCAAGTCCTTTGTCTGACCATCAGACTATTCAATCACTTCCTTCCTGTCAAACCTCACCAGGCCGCTTGACAAGCAAAAAGTGGCTGCTATTCTGATTGTCAGACAAACCGACAAAGGCCGGTCCACACCCACCGGCCGTTTTCGCGGCCCAGGAGAGGAGACAAATGCAACGCAAACCACTCACCACGGCGATGGCGTGGGCGCTGGCGCTCGCCCTGCCGCCCGCGTTGGCGCAAGGGCCCGCCAGCGCGCCCGCCATTTCCGAGAACGAAGTACGCATCGGGGTCCTCACCGACCTGTCGGGTATCTATTCCGACCTGTCCGGTTCAGGCTCAGTGCTGGCGGCGAAGATGGCGGTAGAAGATTTCAAGGGCAGCGCCAAACCATCGTTCGCGATCCGCCTGGTTTCGTCCGACCACCAGAACAAGCCCGACGTCGCATCGACCAAGGCGCGCGCGTGGTTCGACGAGGACAAGGTCGACATGATCGTCGATCTGCCCGCGTCCTCGGCATCGCTGGCCGCGGTCAAGCTGGCCAAGGAAAAGCAGCGGCTCGTGATCGTCTCCAGCGGTGCCTCGACGCGCATCACCAACGAGGACTGCACGCCCACTGCACTGCACTGGACCTACGACACCTATGCGCTGGCAACCGGCACCGCGCGCGCCGTGCTCAAGCGCGGCGGCGACAGCTGGTATTTCATCACGGCCGACTACGCCGGCGGACGCGCGCTGGAGAAAGACGCTTCGGAGGTGGTTACCGCCGGCGGCGGCAAGATCGTCGGCCGCTCGACGCATCCGTTCCCCGGCTCGGACTTCTCGTCCTACCTGCTGGCGGCGCAGGCCTCCAAGGCCAAGGTGATCGCGCTGGCCAATGCCGGCAACGACACCACCAATACCATCAAGCAGGCAGCGGACTTCGGCATCACGCGCAAGCAAACCATGGCGGCGACGCTGATGTTCATTACCGACGTGCACAGTCTTGGGCTGGACAAGGCGCAGGGCATGTTCCTGACGGAAGGCTTCTACTGGGACCTCGATGAGCAGACGCGCGCCTGGTCAAGGCGCTTCCATGCGGTGCAGAAGCGCATGCCGACGATGGCGCAGGCCGGAGTCTACTCCGCCGTTTTGCACTACCTGAAGTCGGTGCAGGCCGCCGGCAGCGACGATTCGATGACTGTGGTGAGGAAGATGCGCGAGCTGCCCGTCGCCGACATGTTTGCGCGCAACGGCAAGCTGCGCGAAGACGGACGCATGGTGCACGACATGTACCTGCTGCAAGTGAAGGCGCCCGCCGAGTCGAAGTACCCGTGGGACTACTACCATGTGCGGCAGGTCATCCCCGGCGACCAAGCCTTCCTGCCGCTCGCCAAATCGACCTGCGCCGGCGCGCGCAAGGAGTAAGCCGTGGCATCGATCCTCCCGGCGGCGCCGCGCTTGCACACCCAAGCCGACGCGGAACTCCCCGGCTTCCGGCCGCGCGCCCAGACCGTGCCGCTCGACTGGACCCGTCTGCGCCGCTATCTCGCCGGGCTCGGCCATGAGCTCGACCTGTCCGAGATGCCCAGGCAGTTTGCCGGCGGTCTGGCGAACCTCAACTACCTGATCCGCCTGGACGGGCAGCCCTGCGTGCTACGGCGCCCGCCGCCCGGTCCGCTGCCGCCCGGCGCCAACGACATGGCGCGCGAGCACCGCGTGCTCAGCAGCCGGCTGTGGTTGCGCTTCCCGCAGGCGCCGCGCAGCCTGTTGTACTGCGTCGATCCCGATGTGCTGGGCGCGCACTTCCTGGTAATGGAGTACCGGCCGGGCCTGACGATCGGCGCCGACCTGCCGCCGTGGCTGGACAGCCGCGCCGCCGGGCCGCGGCTTGCCCGCACGCTGGTCGACCTGCTGGTGCAGCTGCACGGCACCGACCCCGCCGAGGTCGGCCTGGATCACCTTGGCAAACCCGAGGGCTTCCTGTCCCGCGCGATCGAAGGCTGGACGCGCCGCGCCGAAGCGCTCGATGGCGCGGCGCCCCGCGTCGCCGTGCGCGAGCTGTCGCAGTGGCTGTGCGCGCATTGCCCCCAGGACGCAAAGCCGACGCTGCTGCACTGCGACTTCAAGCTCGACAACGTCGTGCTCGATCCCGAAACCCTGCGCCCGCGCGCCGTGCTGGACTGGGACATGGCCACGCGTGGCCATCCGCTGTTCGATCTCGCCACGCTGCTCAGCTACTGGACCGAGCCGGGCGATCCCGACACCGTGCGTGAACTGCGCCAGATGCCAACCACCGCGCCGGGATTCCCGTCGCGCGCGCAGGTCGTCGAAGCCTATCGCCGCAGCACCGGCTGCGACCTGTCGGACCTGCCATTCCATCGCGTGCTGGCGATGTTCAAGCTGGGCGTGGTGTTCCTGCAGCTGCATGCGCGCTTTCTCTCAGGCGCCACCACCGAGCCCCGCTATGGCCGCTTCGGTCACATCGGCCGGTCGATCCTGGATTTCACGCACGACATCGCGCGCGGACGCGCGAGCTAAGGCGGACACGCACATCCGCAATATGGAGACAAGCCAGATGGATTTCACCTTACCCGCGCCGCTGCAGGCGCTGCGCCAGCGCACCGCGACGTTTATCCGAGACGAGATCCTGCCCTTCGAGGCAGATCCCGGCCGCGGCGCGCACGGCCCCACCGAGGCGCTGCGCGTGGCACTCAACGCGCGCGCGCGGGAGGCGGGGCTGCTGGCGCCTCACGTCGGCGAGCAATGGGGCGGCCTGGGGCTGTCGCATCTCGGCCGCGCGGTCGTGTTCGAGGAAGCCGGCTATTCGCTGCTCGGGCCACTTGCGCTGCATTGCGCCGCACCCGACGAAGGCAATATGCACCTGCTGGAAGCCGTGGCCACGCCCGCGCAGAAGACGCGCTGGCTGCGCCCGCTGGCGGCGGCGGAGATCCGCTCCTGCTTCTGCATGACGGAGCCGCATCCCGGCGCCGGCTCCGATCCCGCGCTGCTGCAGACCACGGCGGAGCGCGACGGTGACGGCTACGTGATCCACGGCCACAAATGGCTGATCACCGGCGCCGATGGTGCCGGCTTCGCCATCGTGATGGCGCGCGTGCCTGGCGAGGGCGGCGGGCCAACCATGTTCCTGACCGACCTGCGCGTTCCGGGCATCCGCATCGGCCGCATCATCGACAGCATCGACCAGAGCTTTGCCGGCGGGCATGCCGAGGTGTTCTTCGAAGGCTGCCGCGTCGGCCCCGACCAGGTGCTCGGCGAAGTCGGCCAGGGCCTGCGCTATGCGCAGGTGCGGCTGGCGCCCGCGCGACTCACGCACTGCATGCGCTGGCTCGGCGCCGCGCGCCGCGCGCATGACATCGCGACCGCGCATGCGCTCGAACGGCACGCATTCGGCAAGCCGATCGGCGAGCATGAAGGCGTCGGCTTCATGCTCGCCGACAACGAGATCGACATGCACCTGTGCCGCTTGTCGATCTGGCATACGGCATGGCTGCTCGACCAGGGGCTGCACGCGCGGCACGAGTCCAGCATGGCCAAGGTGTTCTGCGCCGAGGCGATCTTCCGCGTGGCGGACCGCTGCATGCAGGTACTGGGCGGGCTCGGCGTGACGCGCGACACGGTGGTCGAGCAGATCTTCCGCGAGGCGCGCGCGTTCCGCATCTATGACGGCCCTTCCGAAGTCCATCGCTGGGCCATTGCGCGGCGCGTGCTGCGTACGGAGGCGGCGTGATGACCAACCATGCAACGCTGTTCGACCTGCGCGGCAAGGTGGCCGTGGTGACCGGCGGCGGCCGCGGCATCGGCCGCGCGATCGCGGAAGCCCTGGCGGCACATGGCGCCGCCGTGGCGGTCTGCGGACGCACCGGCGGGACGCTGGCCGACGTGACTGACGCCATCGCCGGTCGCGGTGGAAAGGCGCTGGCGGTGACCGCCGACGTGGCCAGCGACGACGAGATCCGGCGCCTGCGCGACACGGTGCTCGACCGCTTCGGGCAGATCGACATCCTTGTCAACAACGCCGGCATCGATCCGCACTATGCTTCGATGGAGCACACCACCGCGGCGGAATGGCACCGGATTCTCGACGTCAACCTGAGCGGCGTCTATCGCTGCTGCAGGGAGCTGGGCGCCGCCATGTTGCCGCGCCGGCAGGGCACAATCGTCAACATCAGCTCCATCGCCGGGCATATCGGCCTGAAGCGGCAGGTACCCTATGTGGCTTCCAAGGGGGGCGTGGAGCAACTGACCAAGGCGCTGGCCCACGACTGGGCCGAGCACGGCATCCGCGTCAACGCCATCGCCTACGGCTTCGTGCAGACCGACCTGACCGCCAGCGTGGTCGCCCATCCGCATATCGGCGCGAAGTTGCTGTCGCGGATCCCGCTGGGCCGCTTCGGCAACCTGGCCGACGTGCCGGGCGCCGCGGTGTTCCTCGCGTCGCCGGCCGCCGCGTACGTCACCGGCCACAGCCTGCTGGTCGACGGCGGCTGGACCGCCACCTGACAACCCCTGCGAGACCGACATGACCTCCGCGCTGGAAGGACTGAAGATCCTCGACCTGACCCGCCTGCTGCCCGGGGCGTTCTGCACACAGCTGCTCGCCGACTACGGTGCCGACGTGCTCAAGATCGAGCAACCCGGGCAAGGCGACTACAACCGGCAGTTCGCCCCGATCCACAAGCAGGAATCGGGATCGTTCCTGCTGCTCAACCGCAACAAGCGCAGCCTGACGCTTGACCTGAAAGCCCCCGAGGGCAAGGAGGTATTCCTGCGGCTCGCGCGCGATGCCGACGTGGTGGTGGAAGGCTTCCGCCCCGGCGTGATGGGGCGCCTGGGCCTGCACTACGATGTGCTGGCCACAGCCAATCCGGGCCTGGTGTATTGCGCGATTTCCGGCTACGGCCAGGACGGTCCACGCGCGCAGGCAGCGGGGCACGACCTCAACTACATGGCGCTGACCGGCGCGCTGCAACTGTTCGGCACCCCCGAGACGGGGCCGATCGTGCCGGGGCTGTCGATCGCCGACGTCGGCGGCGGCTCGCTGATGGCGGCGGTCGGCATCCTGACCGCGCTGGCGGCGCGCGGTGCCAGCGGCCGCGGCCAGTTCGTCGACATCGCCATGACCGACGGCCTGGTGAGCTGGCTGTGCTACCACGCGGCGGACTACCTGTTCGGCGGCGTCGAGCCACGCGGCGGCGAGCGGCCCTTCATCGGCCAGGCGCCCTGCTACAACGTCTATCGCTGCGCCGACGGCCGTCACCTTTCGCTCGGCATCATCGAGCCGCACTTCTGGAACCGCTTCTGCGACCTGATCGTCCGGCCGGACTTCAAGCCGATGCAATGGCCGGCCGGAGAAGATGCCTTGCTGCAGAAGGCCGTCCTGACCTCGATATTTGGGGCCGAGCCACGCGATACGTGGGTCGAGCGCCTGGCGCAGGCGGACATCCCGGCCAGCCCCGTCAACGCCATGGCGGAGGCCTTCGATGATCCGCAACTGCGCCACCGCGGCATGCTTCAGCACCTGGACCACCCGGTCGAAGGACGCATCCCCCAGCTCGGCTTTCCGATCAAATTCTCCGTGTCGCCCGGCAGCATCCGGCTGCCGCCGCCGCGGCTGGGCGAGCATAACGAATCGGTGCTTGCCGGGCTCGGCTATTCCGCTGACGAGATCGCGCACTTGCGCGAACGTGCCGTGATCTAGCGCCGAACCTATACCTGATGCCAATGCAGGCGGCGCCATCGCAGCGCCGCAGGAGACAAGACATGCCCGACCCGATGACGGCTTACGCCGACACCTACGAGCGCTTCCGCTGGTGCCTGCCGGCAAGCTTCAATTTTGGCCGCGACGTGGTGGACGCACATGCGCGGCAGCAGCCCGACAAGCTAGCCTTGCTGTGGTGCGACCACACCGGCGCCGAGCGCCGCTACACCTTCGGCGACATGCGCAGGCTGACAAACCGCTGCGCCAACCTGCTGGCCGGCGCGGGCGTGCGCCGCGGCGATCGCGTGATCGTCATGCTGCCCCGCATTGCGCACTGGCAGATCGCGATGGTCGCTTGCCTCAAGCTGGGCGCGGTGCCGATCCCCTGTATCGAGATGCTGACGGCAAAGGACATCGGCTACCGCATCGACCATGCCGGCGCGACCGCCGTGATCGCGCATCGCGGCAGCTTTGGCAAGTTCGACGGCATCCATGGCATTGGCACCCGCATTGCCGTGGGCGGCGCCCCCGACTGGATCGACTTCGACGCCGCGCTGGCCGGCTGCAGCGACGAGTTCACCTGCGCCGACCTGGCGCCGGATGAACCGGCGATCCTCTACTACACCTCCGGCTCCACCGGCAATCCCAAGGGCGTGCTGCACGCAACACGCGCGCTCTACAGCTGGCGCGTGTCCGCCACCCACTGGCAGGGCCTGCGCGCGGACGACCTGATGTGGTGCACCGCCGATACGGGCTGGAGCAAGGCCGGCACCAGCATCCTGTTCGGGCCGTGGTCGGTGGGCACCGCCGTGCTCTTCTACAACGGCCCGTTCGATCCGGCCGAGCGGCTGGCGCTGATCGCGCGCCACGGCGTCACCGTGTTCTGCGGCGCCGCGACGGAATTCCGCCACCTGGTCAACGCGCGCTTCGCCGACCATGACCTGAGCCGGTTGCGTTTGGCCGCTTCCGCGGGCGAGGCGGTCAATCCGGAAGTGGTGCGCCGCTGGCGCGAAGCCACTGGCGTGGAACTGCGCGAAGGCTACGGCCAGACCGAAACGCTGATGACGGTGGTGAATCCGCCGGATATGCCCACGCGTGCCGGCTCGATGGGGCTGCCGCTGCCTGGCTCGGTGCTGGCGGTCCTGGATGAACAGGGGCGCCCGCTGCCCCCCGGCGCCAGTGGCCAGCTTGCACTGCGGCTGCCGCATCCGCAGGTGATGCTCGGCTACTGGAACGACCCCGCCCTGACCGCGACGACCCGCGCGCAGCACGAGGGCACGGAATATTTCCTGACCGGCGACCTGGCGCATGCCGATACCGACGGCTTCCTGTACTACGACGGCCGCAGCGACGACATTATCAGCTCGGCCGGCTATCGCATCGGCCCGATGGAGGTGGAGAACGCGCTGATCGAGCATCCGGCGGTGCTGGAATGCGCGGTGGTGGGCAGCCCGGACGCGGAGCGCGGCGAGATCGTCAAGGCCTTCGTCACGCTGCGGCCGGGCTTCACGCCAGACGAGGCGCTGGCGCGCGCGCTGCAGGACCATGTCAAGCAGATCACCGCACCCTACAAATATCCGCGCGCGATCGCCTTCGTCGACGCCTTGCCCAAGACCGCCAGTGGCAAGCTGATGCGGCGCCTGCTGCGCGAGCGCGAGTACGCCGCGCACGGGGCGCCCAGCCAACGCGCATAAAAAATCCCCGCAATCCAGGAGTCATGATGCCAGTAGGAACCTATCGTTACCTGCCGCTTGAACGCGTGCATTTCGGCCGTCCCGCCGCGCAAGTGCTGGCCGAGGAGGCCAGCCAGCGAGGCGCCACGCGCGTGTTCGTGGTCAGCAGCCGCACCCTGAACCGCACCACCAGCGCGGTGAGCGGCGCCATCGCCGGCGTGCGCGACAAGCTGGTCGGCCTGTTCGATGCTTGCGTCGAACACGTACCGCGCGACGCCGTGATAGCCTTGGCCGGTGCAATGCGCGAGGTGCGCCCTGACCTGGTCGTCACCATCGGCGGCGGCACCGCCATCGATACCGTGAAGGTCGCGCTGGCTTGCTTGGCACAGGACGTGCGCACGGCCGTCGCCATGGATGCCATTCGCGTGCGGATCGATGCCGCCGGGCAGCCGCAGGTGCCACAGATAACTGCGCCGCCGTGCCGGCAGATCGCGGTGCCGACCACGCTGTCGGCGGCGGAATTCAGCGACCTGGCCGGCTGCACCGATCCGGCCAGCGGCAGCAAGCATCACGTCACCGCAAATGGCATCGGGCCAGTCAGCGTGATCCTGGACCCGGCGATCACCGTGCATACGCCGTCGCAACTCTGGCTGTCCACCGGCATCCGTGCGATCGACCATGCGGTGGAATCGGTCTGCTCGGTCGATGCGCAGCCGATGACGGACGCCACCTGCCTGCACGGACTGACGCTACTGGCCGCTGCCTTGCGCCGGCACCGGGACGATCCCACAAACCATGCGGCGCGCCTGGATTGCCAGCTTGGCGTCTGGCTATGCGCCAGCGGCGTCAACCGCGTGCGCTACGGCGCCAGCCATGGCATCGGGCACGTGCTGGGCGGCGCGCTCGGCGTCCCGCACGGCATTACTTCCTGCTTGCTGCTGCCGGCGGTGATGCGCTACAACCTCGGCGTGACGGCGCCGGCGCAGCGGGCCGTGGCACGCGCGCTGGGACATGACGGTGCCGATGCGGCGGGACTGGTGTCGGCACTGATCCATGACCTCGGCCTGCCCACGCGGCTGCGGGAACTCGACATCGGGCAAGCGCAGTTCGGGACCCTGGCGGAACTTGCGCTGGAAAACCAATGGGTGCGCGCCAACCCGCGCCGCATCGACCGCGCACAGCAGGTGGTCGATATCCTGCAGTCGGCGTGGTGAGGCGGCACCGCCCCCCGCGCTACGCACCCGGCTCGTCGGTCCCAGAATTTGCGCGTCCATTGGCGCCGTCAATGCCTCCAGTAGCCTTACTGTTGCGCCGGCCAGATTCTCGTCAAGCTGGGTGCGCGCGACATGCGCGAGTCTTTCACCCTTTCGCCGGCCGTTCGCTTTGGCACGTAGGCCTCGTCTGAACGGCCATATCCACAATCACCTTGCCTCTCACGTGGCCGCCCATGCTGCGGTCACGCAGCCTGGCCAGCCGCCGAAAGAGAAAGGACCGAATCGATGTGGGGGTGCGCATATCGCCGGACGCATGGTGTGCTGCCAACCTCTGATTACCGCCGTCACAGGTACTTGAGCCAAGCGATGTCGCGGCGGCGCGCCTTCAAGCCGGCAAAGGCCTTCACGGCCGGGTACAACGCGAACGCGAGCGCGATGGCGCAGGCCCATACCATCCAGACCGTGTCAAAGCCAAAGTACTTGCCATGGTTCAATCCCCACCGGACCTCGGCATCGAGGTACAGGAACCTGATCACGTAGTGATGCAGCACGTAAAAGAACATCGGCGCCGCGCCAAAAACGGCCAGCGGGGCGAGCCAGCGCGCATGCGGCCAGCGTTCGAAAGCGCCCAGCACGAGCAGCCCCACGCCCATCGTGAGCGCGACGAAAAGCAGCGATGGCGGGTACTTGATGACGTTGACAAAGCTCATGACAGTGGCGAGCGCCGTATCGCCCGCCACCCATGGCTTGTCGCCATAGAAGTTGAGGGCACGTAGCAGCAAGAAACCTGCGAGCAGCGCCAGCCCCCAGCTAAGCGGCCGCCGCTGGTGCGTCGCATCGGCCCCGGCCACGAACCATGGCCCCGCCGCGTAGCCCAGCGCGATCACCCGATCCAGGGAAGCAGCAGATACGAGGTGCGCAGACGCAGCGCATCGGCCACCTCGATCCAGCCCCGGTCGTGCAGGATGGCCCAGGGCACGTGCAGCGCATGGCCCGCGGGGAAGTGCAGCTATCAAGCAGGTTGTGCCCCGCCACGAGCATAAGGCCCAGCACAATCAGCGCCCGGCGGGGCATGACATTGGGTCTCCAACGCAAAATCACAATGCTAACGATTCTCGCCTATCAATAGTGAGGTATTGCATTTCTGCAGCACTGTCGCGGTGGGGATGTAGCTGTACCGCTGCGAGCGGCTTTCGTGCGGCGTGTCCGCGAAAATGGATGGCGCCACGCTGCTGATTTGGTCATCGGACAAGGGATATTCCGAACGCAGCATTGGGAATTTTGAAGCGAAGCGGGATGCGGATCGATCTCTGTCAGCGGCCAAGATAGGATACCGATATCCAGGCAGGCAGATTTGCTCGGATCTTCCAAACGTGCCCATGGTCGTCGATGAGCCCGCTACTGACGACGACGGTCGCCGAAGTTCGTTGGGGCACGACAACGCGCGTGCCTGGCTTGTCGAGATGGACAGAGTAGCAGCCTGGCTCCTGCCATAGCCCAACCGGGTTCAAGCGTGACCGCGGTCGTCGGTAGTGGCACACGCGACCATTGAGGATATTCGCAGGTTGATGCGGGACAGAAGCCCATATCGGCACGGCAAGCGGTGTTCCGCGAAGGCGCCGCTTGAGCGGTTCGTTATGGATGACGATTACTTCCGCTTTTAGGCCGCAGCGAGAGAAGGACGTACAGAAGCGTGGCCAACGGCCCTTGAACGTGCCGGCGTGAATACGCGAACTATGCGACCCAGGTCATTGCGCGACCTGGGCCTTGATTCGGCCAAACACAAACTGTCCCAGGTACCAGGACAGATCAGGCGTTGTCAGAATGATTTCCTCGGTGATGGACGGCGCCTCCAGCTTCATCCGCCGCAGCACGAGCTTGCCTTCCCTCGACGCAAGCCAGGCCCGAACATGCTCGCGGCGAGCTTTGGCATCAGATGCCGTGAAATGCTCGCGCCCTTGGCGAGATTCATCATTCATGCGCGCGCGCGTTTCGTCCTCTCGCGAAGCAACGCTACGCTCCACAGATGTCTTTACGGCTGCCTTGAGGGCTTCCTGCTCCGTTTCCTCTGTCAGTAGCTTGGTCTGAACCTGAACCATGGTCCGTTCAGCTTCGGACATGCGCCAGTTATCGCGCAACGCCTTCATCAGATAGCCGGACGGACTCTTCTTCACCTGGCCCCGATTAAGCTTGAACCGCGTGTACTCGATGGCTTGCAGAATACGGTCATCATTCCATGTTTCCCGGTTCTCAGAGATCTCGGTGAACTGGCGTGTCGACAGGTTGAACTCGTCTTTCAGGATCTTGTAGATTTGGCTCGCGTCAGACAGGCTCGCCATCACTGCGTCCGCCGTGTCCTTGCGCTGCAGCTGGAAGCGGATCCGGTCCACCTTCTTCGACGAGGTAGATTCCGTCCTGGTTTCGTAGGACAGTTCGATGTCCGAGATCTCATTAATTTCGCGGACTGCCGGCTCGAGCCAGTCGCGCTTGAAGTATTTGAAGATGCTGGCGTTTGCGCCCATCTTGCCGGGCCAGGTCCGCATCTCGTCAAGCTTGATCCAGTCTGTGCGCCCTGCCGGCACGCTGGGTAATACCTTGTCGTAGATGGCGCGCGCCAGGCTACGAGTAAACGCGGTCGAGATACGCAGGCTCAGCCAGTGCGACTTGCGCGGGTCCCGAATATGTGGGATGAGGCTGTGGTGCACATCGAAACGGATACGCCCACGGTGCATCGCCACCATGCCGATCAACTGAACTTGTACCCAGATGTCATCCTCCGCCGGCTCACGGTCCGAGGGCGTGTTGGTAACGCGGATTTTCGCGTTCTGGGCTTCGTCGGCGATCGTGCGCAGATGCTTTAGGTTGCGGCTGTCGTACCGCATGAGCCATTTAAAGTAATTCAGCTCAACGTCATACTGATCGGGGACTTCCGGCTCTTGGGCGACGATGAAGTAGGCGGCATCGAGGAACCGCCGCGCCGCCAGTCCCATGTTCACGATTTCCGTGAAGAAGTTATTGCGCTGATAGCCGATTTCGCGGTTCGCCTCGTTGACGGACATGCCGAGGTCGAACATGTCTTCGAACAATGCGAGCGCCATTTGCCGAGGCGTGGTCCTCGCTCTGATCTCCACCGGGTTCTCGGCCGCCATACTTTTGGTTCCCCTCTTTTAGGCTGGGGTGACTCTAGCACGTGATGGTGAGGTTCTCAACACAATGAACCTCACCATAGAGACCCGGTAGGAGGGTTCTGACCTTGCGCCTTTTGTGCCCGCACAACGAACCTCACCCTACGCACAATGGACCTCACCGTTGCGCAAGGCGAACAGCGGCTGCCGTGGCGTCCAGCCGATGCCCGGCGGGGATATCCACAGGGCCCGCACAACGTACCTCACCTTTGTTGGCTCGGCACAAGAACTCTCACCTTGAGGAACAATGGGCCTCACCTTGGTCGCACAACAAACCGCACGGTTGCGGCACAACACACCTCACCTTTGGCACATTGCACCTCACTTTGCCGACATTAAGTGTCTGATCTGCAATGGATTTGGCTTCTTCCGTTTGTTTGTCGGTGGGTTTACTTCAAAAAAAACCGAACAAACCGGCACAAAGCACACTCACTCGCTCGCGCACGATGCTGACGCTCGGCGAACACAGCAAACACAGCAGGCGTCCCGGTTCGCCCACCCGTCCATACTGCGGATTGGGCAGACCACTTGCCCAATGCTTCGGCAACGCGGCCGCTGCTGGCGATTTCATGGGTGTAGCCCATCCCATGGTGAGGTTTTTTGTGCTGCACCAAAGGTGAGGTTGGTTGTGCAAGTCGCTTCTGAAGGTTTCCGCGCAAGGTGAGGTTCATTGTGCGGTGCGAAAGACTGCCCGCACACACCGCGCACAATGAACCTCACCTTTACCGTTTCCGCGCTAAATCAGCGCCTGAGCCATCGGGTACCAGGCGGATGTTGGCGGACTCCGACGCCCCGAAACTCCCCAGAGTCGCGTGGAAGGTGAGGTCAATTGTGCAGAATCCGAGAAGTAGGCTTTCAGCATCCAGGTAATCCGCGACCCTGGCGCTGGCTTGGGTCCGGCATGGTGAGGTCATTTGTGCTCGGTTTCCGGGCCGGCATGCGCAGAGACTGCCCATGGGAAACCTGCCGCATCTGGTTGTGCAGGGCTAGGCGCCCTTGATTTGGCTAAATTTTGAGCAAAACGAACGCTTTTTTAGAAAAGTTGGCTTCAAAAACAACAGTTTATGAGGCATTACTCAAGCGTTTCCTGTATTCTGAGCTTTCCAGAATTTTGTGGAAAAACCTCAGAATGGTGAAAACGAGCCAACTTCCTGCAGTCGACCGAACTGTCCCGCTTGAGCAGATATCCCAGTTCGCGGAAAAGGTCACCATTTTTACGGATGAACTTCGCGAAACGATTCTAGCGCCGCGCCCCAGAAAGACGGCGCCGGTATTCAAGACCGGGGAGATCGCCGAGATGTGCAACATCTCGCATTCCCAGGTGCAATACCTTGCCACCAAGGGCGATGGCGAATTGCCGCCCGGCACGGCGGCGGGGACCGGACGTACCCGGACCTTCACCTTGGAGGAGGCTCGCACGTGGGTGCAGAAAGTCTCGGATATTTATCAGACACCGCTAGTCACCGGTACGCGCGAGCCCGAGGGGAAAATCATCATCACGGCGCAGCTAAAGGGCGGGTCGGCCAAGACTACGACAACGATGTGCCTCGCCCAGGGACTGACGCTGCGCGGCAGGAAAGTGCTGGTGGTGGACCTGGATCCACAGGCGTCGCTGTCCGAGCTATGTGGGCTGTACGCCGAGAAAGACGTCTCGCCGGAAGATTCCGTCTTGCCGTATATCTACGATCAGCAGATCGAGGGCGGCTTGCTGGGCCAGGTGCAATCGACCTACTGGGACGGCCTGGATCTGATTCCCGCGCACACGGAATTGATCGGCGCGGAGTTCCATTTGCCTGCCATGCAGAAGGTCAAGCCGGGCTTCCGCTTCTGGACCGTCCTCAGGGAGGGCCTGGAGCCGTTACGGAAGCACTATGACTACATCCTCATGGACACGTCGCCGTCGCTTTCCTATATGAACCTGAATGCCCTGTTGGCGGCGGACGCGATGGTTATGCCGATGGTCCCGGAGAACCTGGACTTCATCAGCTCCCTGTCGTTCTGGCGTCTGTTCTCGGATGTCTCCAAGAGCTTCATCAAATACGAAGCGGACAAGAAGTACGACTTTGTGTCGTTGCTGCTGTCGCGGGTCGATTATGGGCGTACGTCCTCCGCACCAATTGTTCGGGCGTGGGCGCAAAGCGCCTATGAAAGCTGGCTGCATTCAATCGAGGTGCCCGCCAGTTCTGTGATGAGCACGGGGGCCTTGGCGTTCTCAACCGTATTCGACGTGAGTAGTACCCATAGCGCAGCAAAATCGCTGCAGCGGGTGCGCCAGCCGATTGTGGACTATTGCCGATGGTTGGATGAAATCTACGCAGAAAAATGGAGGAGCGCGCAATGAGCAATATGCGAGAACAGCTGTTGGCGAAGACGGCTGGTATCCGGAAGACATCGGCAATTCAGCAGGACGAGATCAAGCGTAACGACCGTACGCAGACGGCACCTGGCCTGGCTGGGGCCCTGGCCGTGGCACAGCTGCGTGTGAAGGAGCTCGAGGCCGCAGGGGTTACATCGCAACTGGCTGTCGCTGACATCATGCCGAACCCTTGGCAGCCTCGGCGCGTCTTCAACGATTCCAAACTCTCGGACCTTGCTGAATCCATCCGTGAGGTGGGGTTGATGCAACCCATCGTGGTGCGCCGCGCCGAAGCGGGCTATCAGATCGTGGCAGGTGAGCGCAGGTGGCGCGCCCACAAGATGCTGGGTGCCGATACCATCAAAGCGGTGGTCGCCGATCCGTCTGACGCCGATATGGCGGTGCTGGCCCTCGTAGAGAACGTCAGCCGTGATGATCTCTCCGACTATGAAATTGCGCTTTCCATTCGTCAGACCGAGAAGGAGTTCCCATCCCGTTCACGACTGGCCGAGGCCCTTGGGCTGTCCAGGAGTGGTCTCTACCGATTCCTGAGCTTCGCGCAACTCCCCGACTATGTGATCCGGGATCTGGACCTTCAGCCTACCCTGCTCGGCGGGACGGCCGCCGAAGCGATCGTGATGACCATCCGCAAGTATGGCGAGGCGGGCGATGCAGCGGCGAAGGAAATCTGGCCGCTGGTGGCGGCTGGCAAGATGGACCAGGGTAAAGTGGCTGGGGCAATCAAAGCGCTGGCAACCCGTCGGGTTGAAGCCCCCAATTCCGCGAGCGAGCGAAGCATCGACAAGTTCTTTGCCGGCAAGGAGCACGCCGGCTCGATTACCAAGGATGCCAATGGCTTCACGGTTAAGATCAAGTTCGGTGCACTGAGCGAGGCGCTGGAGACCCAGATCCGCCAGCTGATCAGCGAGACGTTCCACCACCAGCCGAAGTAATCTGAGGCGACTCGACAAAAGGCCCGCCACATGGCGGGCTTTTTGTTTGGCCGCTAACGGCGAGCCCGCTAGCATCTGGTGCCGCCGTATCAGGCAGGCTTCGTTTCCCCAGCAGTGATTAGGCCCTTGGGGATTGGGCTGCTGTCCCGGGTTGGGACACTGACCACATGCCCCTGGGAAACTTGCAGATCAGTCGGGCGCTTTGCAGTACGGACGTTTCAGAAGGTGCGAGGGAGCTGGGTGCGAGCGCTCCGGGCATCTGTCCCGAGTTGGGACAGTCGGCGCTTCCGAAGCGCCGCCTCGGCGAGACCCTGCGCAGGCGAGCGGTGGCACCATGGGTGGTGGCCTTGACCACCGCACAGTGGCCGGAACGCCAGAGCGCGAGACTGTCCCGAGTTGGGACACCTGCCCACAGTATGGCTGTGGCATTCGATCGCTCGTCGCGGCAACGACGGACGCACGCCTGCATCCGAATGGCCCACTGCCGGACGCTGATGGAGCTCGGGCCAGCGGCATGCTGAAACGCCGCCAATCGCGCAAGCGGTGAGACGCAAGCGGTCCAGCCCAACCGGGCAACCTGTCGCCAGGCGGACCGAGTGTGCTGCGAGCGAAAGTGGGGAAACTGTCCCGACTTGGGACACTGCCATCGTATCAGCCGCGCTGCCGCAAGCTATATTGCGGAGCGCCTCGGTGTCCTTTAATAGCGCGAAGCGCCGGCGACGAACGCCGAGACTCGTGCAATGCGGCGGCTAACCCATGTCGTGCCCCAGCCCCGCGTCACCCGGCGCGAAATACACCGATCGAAGGTTGTCGGTTCACCAACGTGGCATTGAAGGGACTGTCCCAACTCGGGACATCAGGTTCGAGTCTCGGCGAGCCAATCCACGTTGCGGTCCCTCCAGCCGTCGCAGGGTGGCGGTTGAACTGAAACGCGCGGGCATGCCTGCACCGGTCCGAATGGACTCCGCTCCCTGAGAAACGCGCCGGTAGGAGACCATGTCTGTGCTGCTGAATCGTGCGACGGCCTGTCGGCCGATCAGCTGCTATCACTGGGACTACAACCACCAATACTTCGGGCGAGCCTTGCCCTAAACGAGGCCAACGACCGGGCGCGTTGAAGGCCAGCGTCGCGCCTGCACCGTCGCGAGCGGCGGCCTGCCGCGTGCCGCAACCAGCCTGTCCCGACTTGGGACACTTGTTGGGGAAGAGAATTCGACGGTGGTTGTTCCATCCTGTACCCGCGGAGCGATTCCGAAGGTTGGGCAGTCCCCGTTTGCGGCAGCCGAGGCCATAGGAACCAGACGGCCTTGTGCCGAGAAGGGGCTGACGTGCGATGTCTCGCGATCCGGCAATCGATGCCACCTTCTGCGCAACGAGTGACAGGTCACAATGCACGCCGCGGCGCGCGGAAGCACCTGCCCCAACTTGGGATCTGGGTCGGCTTAGCTGCCTGTCCCACGGTCGAGGCGAACAGCCGAGACTGTCCCGACTTGGGACACTGGCACAAGGCCTTCCCGATATGCGGTGTGCCGACGCTGTCCCGGACTGCGCCGTCCCAAGTCGGGACGCTTTCGGCGCGGAATCTCTGCCAGGGGGTCGCCTCCGGGGGATGTGCCGGCGTTGTTAGATTAGCGAGGCGGCGCTGTCCCGAGTTGGGACAGCTGCGCCCCGGCTCGGCTAACCAGCGCGGTGCACCTGCCGCAAATTCCCTCACTCTGATCCACGTGTGACGCGCCGCAAGGTGACACGCCTAGGCGCGCGGGAGCAGCTGCCCCAACATGGGACCTGGGTCGGCTTAGCCACGTCCAACTC
Source organism: Cupriavidus consociatus (assembly GCF_017814975.1). Lineage (GTDB taxonomy): Bacteria > Pseudomonadota > Gammaproteobacteria > Burkholderiales > Burkholderiaceae > Cupriavidus > Cupriavidus consociatus. The sequence continues at coordinate 15,366 of NZ_JAGIQA010000015.1, read as the reverse complement.
CCTGTCCAAAGCGCGGGCCCTCGCTGTCCCACGAGCGAGCTTCGCACCATCCACCGCCGCGCCGGCAGACCGATGTCCTGGTGCAGCCGGGACTGTCCCGACTTGGGACACCGACACAAGGGCTTCCCGATACGCGGTGCGCCGCCGCTGTCTCGGGCTGCGCTGTCCCAAGTCGGGACACTTCGGCGCGGAATCTCTGCCAGCGGGTCGCCTCCAGGGCCTAACCTTCGCTTGTGGCAATGACGTGCCCACGTTGTTTGGCTTGGGAGGCGGCGGCTGTCCCAAGTCGGGACAGCCGCGCTCCGGCTCGGCTAACCAGCGCGGTGCGCATGCCGCTAAATTCCTGCCGATGCTCCGTAGCAGGTCTGACCTCGTGCCTGACGTAGCGCGGGTCAACTCCACGCTAGCCTGAAACAGCGCTGCATTCCGGGACGCCGCAGCCAGCAACGAACGCACGCAAGACATTGGTGGACACGGCAGAAGCCTCAGCGCTAATCGGAAGGCTTTGGCCGGGGGCGCCCTAACCGGAGAAGAGCTTCGACACCGCGGCGAGACCGCGCGCCCGTTCGGCGCGGACATACAGAGAGGTCGTTTGCAATGAGGCGTGCCCCAATAGCCGTTGGAGGACGTCCGCAGGCATCTCGTTTGCCACCGCATGGGTGGCAAAGGTATGCCGCAGCGCATGAGGCGCCGCATGGCGCAGCAGGTCACGCTCTGCCGCGGCCAGGGGAAGCGTGGCGTCGTCGGCGATACGCAGCAGCGTCGTCGTCAGCAGTTGATAGAGCCCATCCGGTGAGAATCCCTTGCCATTCAGCACGGGCGCGCCGTCCTCCAGGCTAAGGTGCTTTGCCTGGGCCGTACGCGTCAAAGGCACCACCACTGGCGAGAGCAGCGCTAACGGTTGATCTGGATTCTCGAAATCGTGGCCGCGGTCGGCCCAGTGCTTGCGCAAGGCGTCGATGACTCGGGCGGGAAGGAACACGGTGCGCGACTTGTTGCGCTTACCGAGCAGGGCCAGTTCCCACAGGCCAGCGGGGATGCCGGCCTGTTCCGGTACCGGCTGGAGATGGCATCGCAGCGCGCGGGCCGCCTCCTCGCGGCGCGCGCCACTGCACCCCAACAGCAACACGGCCGCGCGCGCCAGACGGTATTGGGCACCTGGTGCATCGGCGTCTTTCGCGGCCAGCGGCGCTGCCTGTGGCGGCGAGGACCATTTCGCGCAGAGCCGGTCGAGGATACCTTCGGGCCGTATGAGTGCCTCCCACAGTTGGCTGGGCAAGGCCTTCTCGACTGCGATCGGCACTTGCCGGTGCGCCGTCAACGGGTCCTGAACCAGCAGCCAGGGGTTGCCGCCCAAGTAGCGCACGCCCACCAGCCAGGCAAAGAAGCCTCGCAGCACCAGCACCGCATAGCGCTGGGATTCCGGCTTGAGGGCGCCGGCAAACGGGCGCCAGCGGGCCGAGGTGCGTGGCGCCTTGGGGCCCATCCAGGATGGATCTGGCTGCGCCAGGAAATCCTTGTAGTGCTCGCAATCGTCGGCGCCGACACTGGACAACGCGGTGCGGCGCACGCTCACGCACCAGAGCAGGAAGCGCTCCAACTCCTTCTGGTAGGCGCGCGCGGTTTTGTCCCGGTCACGGAACCGGTACAGGTAGGCCTGGATCGCCTCCAAATCATGACGCGCGGCAATCAGGCAGAAGCCCGGCGCCCGGTTACGGCCCTGGCTGCCGTCGAGCGTCGGCACGATCCGCTGTATCCGCTCCAGTGGCACCAGGTTGCGCGCGAGATCGGCGCCCAGGTCGACCGATCCCGACTGGGGCGTGTCGTCGACGATGACGAGCGGGCCCAGCGTGGCTGCATGGGCCTGCAGCCAGCGCTCGATCGCACGGGCTTTGCCGGCACCCAGCCGCGGCACGGGCAAATACCAGCGCCTGCCCCGCAGTGCGATATAGGCATGTAGCTGGGCGACAGTCAGGATGTTCTCGTGCCGCAATGCCTGGAATACGATGGGACGCAGCCATGCCGACACCGGATCATCAGGCTTCGGCTGGGAGAAATCCTGGTCGGCGGCACGCACCAAATAGTCAATGGCGGTCTTAGGCCAGCGATTGAAACGGCGGGCGTCTGCCAGGCTCGCCGAAAGATACGGATTGCTAAGGCAGACTCGCTCGACCAGATGGTCGCGCATGGCGTCGAGTCTGGCTTCCAGCTGCGCCGAGGTCTCGATGCCGACGGCGAGCAAAGCGTCTTCGTCATAGACGCGCACCAGGATGTCCGCGGTCGGGATGCGATTGAGCCGAAAGCGTAGGGCCGTGAAGTCGGCCCGGGTGTAACGCGGGGTATCGGCAGCGACGTGGTTGTGTTGAGCCATAACAAAGGTTTGAGCTTTTGGGTGGTCGCTTCTTACCTGATAACATTTGTCCATGCATGCCAGGCCAGCGGGAGGTGAGGGCTACGTGGCCCGGCAAGACTGGAAGTCGGCGCATTTTCCCGCTAGACTTCTTGTGTCCGGCGCTGAAATTCCTCTTTCTACGCGGCTGGACGTTCCTTCCTGTCCGCTCTAGCGCCGTTCCCGGCACCCCTCCCAGCAGTCCAAAACACCAAGTGAAGTGTGCGAAACCCCATATAGTATGGAAAAAATTAAACCTGATAATAACAGTTATCAGGTAAGCTCACCGAGCTCAGATAGCGGCCGGAAAATGTAATCGCCACGCCGTCAGGCAGCCAACGACCAAGCCAGCGGGGAAAGAGTCACATGATGTCCTGAGTTGACGACGTGGCCTTCGCCATCTTTTCAATGAACCACCCGCGCACGCGCGCGCCTGATCTCGACACGGATGGTGTGCGCGCTGCTACTGAGGCACCCGCAGGCCAGAAAGGAAGTCATCGTGCCGCAGGACCTCGCGGGGGAGTGTTTTGTCTCCCGGCCGTGTGTGCTGGGTTCGCGCCGGATCGACGCCATCTTTGTCTGTTACGGCATCGAATGCAAGGTTCAGGTGGAGACGCAAATGTCGTGGAGCATCTGCGCGTTCGTGGAGGAGGGGCTATGGGTAGCACTGATCGACCCGATCACTGCGATTGAGTACAAAAGCGGGGTGTCTGCTTCCGCACGCTCGACCCGGTGCTGACGACCGTCCCTCGGTGCTATTCTCGGCGCAGCGTTCACCGTCCATAGTGCCCAAGACGTTTTTCGCGCATACGCGCGACTACGCCCTGGCCAAGCACGGTCGCGGTTTTGTGGTGAGCTAGACCCGCAGCCTGGCGGGCAAAGGCGACGGCGCGATGGACGGCGCGCCCTCGATCAGCGAGGCACTGGCCGAAAGGGAAGGCGTGGCGAGCAGGGTGTCGACGCAACGCATCACGCCGGCGGGCAAGAAGATCCCCTCACCCAACTCAGTCAATAGTTGCCCCCGATTCCTTCACCAGCTTGGCCCACTTCTCCATATCCTTGCGGATCAGCAGTGAGAACTGGTCCGGCGTTGACGTCAGCGGCGACGCTCCCGCCTGCACCAGCTTGTCGCGCATGGACTTGTCCTGCGCGATGCGCGTGATTTCCTGCGACAGGCGTGTGGCCACTTCCGGCGGCAGGTCGCGCGGGCCCACCACGCCGAACCATACATCGGCTTCGTAGCCAGTCACGCCGGCCTCGGCCATGGTCGGAACCTCAGGCAGTGCGGGCGAGCGTGTGGCGCTGGTCACGGCGAGGGCGCGTAGGCGCCCGGCCTTCACGTGCGGCAGTGAACCGGGCAAATTGTCGAACATCAACTGCACCTAGTTGGCGAGCAGGTCGGCCATGGCCGGGTCGCTGCCCTTATATGGCATGTGGACAATCTTCACCTTTGCCATCGACTTGAACAGCTCGCCGGACAGGTGGTTGGTCGTGCCATTGCCGGCCGAACCCATATTGAGCGCGCCGGGATGGCTCCTGGCGTAGGTCATCAGGTCCTGCACAGTCTTGGCCGGTACGTTGGGATTGACGACCAGGATGTTGGGGACCCCGGCGAACAGAGCGACCGGCGTGAAGTCCTTCTGCGCATCGAACGGCAGCTTTTTGTACAGCGACGCGTTGATGGATTGTGTGCCCACTGTGCCGAACAACAGCGTGTAGCCATCGGCCGGCGCCTTGGCCACCACGTCGGAGCCGATGGTGCCGCCGGCGCCCGGACGATTGTCGACCACAACCTGCTGTCCCAGTGTTTCGGACAGCCGGGTCGCGAGCACCCGGCCGAGCAGGTCGGTGGTGCCGCCTGGCGGAAAGGGCACGACCATGCGGATCGGCTTGTCGGGATAGGTGCCGGCCAGGGCAAGGCTTGTCGTGACTGTCAGGCAAGTGGCAACCAGGGCATTGGCGAGGGATTTCATGGGGGCAGGTTCTCCGTGGGACAAAGGATATAGGCAATGCCGGCTGCGGTGCGCGGCGTTGCTCAGTGAAGCGATGCGAGGTGTCCGAGCGAGCGCTTGAGCGCGTCGCGGGCCGTATCCAGGCGGCGGCGAGTGGCATCGCGGGCTTGCTGCGCTTGCGTAATCGTGGCGCGTTGCGTGGTGACGTTTGCGCGCACCAGTGCCGGCGCAGGACCACCGGCAGCAATGCGCGCCGCGACTCCCTGCCTGGGGTCCAGGCATCGCGCGACTGCGGCCGCGTCCAAGCCTGCGGGACGGCCTGCCACGCGCACGGCGGCGGCATCGACCATGGCGGCGCTGATCTCGCTCGCGGGCAGATGTTGATCGAGCGCGTCGCGCACTACGGCGCCCACGACGTGGTGCGCCTGCCGGAATGACATCGCGGCGTCCCGCACCAGCGCATCGGCGAGGTCCGTGGCCGTGGAGAAGTCGCGACTGGCGCGCGACAGCATGCCGGTCTGTTGCGGCGTCGCGCTGTCGATCACCAGGCGCAGCAGCGACAGGCAGCGCAGGCATTCATCGCCGGCTTCCCAGAAGCCGCGCATACTCTCGCGGTTGCCATCGCCGGAATGGGTAAAGTGGCTGCCCTTGAGCGCGGTCAGCGCGCCCGTCAGCAGGCCCAGCATATGGCCGCCTTTGCCTTTCAGGTATTCGAGCACGACCGGGTTCTTTTTCTGCGGCATGATGCTGGACGTGCCCGCCACGCTGTCCGGGAAATCGATCAGGCCGAACTCCGGCGTCGCCCAGATATAGAGATCCTGCGCGACGCGGCCCCAGCTTACCGCGCCGATCGTGATCGCCGAGAGCATCTCCCAGGCAAAGTCGCGCGACGCCACCGCATCGAGCGAATTGGGCACAAAGGTGGTGAATCCCAGCCAGCGTGCGGTCGCTTCCCGGTCGATGGCAAACGCCGTGCCCGCCAGCGCGCCGGCGCCCAGCGGGCATGCGTCGAGCGCTGCCAGCGCATGTTGCATGCGCGTGATATCGCGACCGAGTGCTTCGGCCACTCCGGCCAAGTAATAGCCATAGGTGATTGGCTGCGCGGCCTGCAAGTGCGTATATCCGGGCATTACCACTTCGGCGTAGGCCTCGGCCCTGTCCAGCGCGACAGCGCGCACGGCCAGTATCGCTTCCAGCAGGTCGAGCGCCAGGTCGCGCGCGCGCAGGCGGTCATGCGTGGCCAGGATGTCGTTGCGGCTGCGCGCGACGTGCAGGCGTCCGCCGGCGTCTGCACCGGCAATCTGCATCAGGTGGGCCTCGTAGTTGAAGTAAGCGTCCTCGCGGGCCGGGTCCAGCGGCACGGCCTGCGCGCCTTCGGCCTCAATGCGCAGCAATGCCCGCGCCAGCAACGCAGCCACGTCGGCGGGGATCAGCCCGCTTCCGTGCAGCATCAGCAGGTGGGCCTGATTGATGTCGGTGAGATAGGGAAAGCCGCTGCCGAATTCGCGCATCAGGCGCGGCAGGTAGATGTGCTCGCAGACTTCGGCGGCGGTGGGTTGGGTCAGGCGGCGGCTGACTTTGGATTCCATGCTGTTCGATCTCCGGAAATGTTGGAGTCAGTATGGAAATCCGTGTCATATAACGTCAAATCAGGAATTTTTGGAAATCTATACGGATTTGATATGCTCGGCGTGCCCCCAGCGCTTTTCACGCCATGAACTACAAGCAGATCGAAGCCTTTCGCGCCGTCATGCTGACGCGCTCCATGACGGAAGCGGCGGCGCAGTTGCATACCTCCCAGCCAAATATCAGCCGCCTGGTCAGCCTGCTCGAACGGGAGGCCGGCTTCCGTTCGAGCGCGTCGGCCACCGGCTCGTGCCGACGGACGAGGCCGAAGCACTGTTCCTTGACGTCGAGCGCTCCTTCGTGGGGCTCGACAGCCTGCGCGCCTCCGCACGCTCCATCCGTGAGTCAGGCGTGGGGACCTTGCGCATCGGCACCGTGCCATCGATCGCCATGAGCGTGATGCCCCAGGCAATCCTCGCGTTCCGCGAGCGCTATCCGGACGTGCCGATCGCCGTGCATACCAACGATTCGCCGACCGTGGCCAAATGGACCGCTGCGCGCTTCTGCGACATCGGCCTGGTGTCATACCTGGCGGAAGTTACTGGCATACGCAGCGAATTGCTGCGGCGCGAGGACGGTGTGTGCATCGTGCCAGCCACGCACCGGCTGGCGCGCAAACGGCGTGTCCATGCCAGCGACCTCGTCGGCGAGCCCTTTATCTCGCTGACCCACGGCGACGGCACCCGCACTACCGTCGACGCGGCATTCGCGGCGGACGATCGCCGCGTGCTGACGCTGGAGACACCCTACGCCGCTACCATCTGCACCATGGTCGGCATGGGATTGGGCGTAAGCGTGGTCAACCCGCTGGTGGTGCGCAGCTTGAAACCTGCCGGCGTGAAGGCGATCCCGTTCGAGCCGGTAGTCGTGTTCCAGAGCCACATTCTTTTCAATCTGCAGCGACCGGTGCCGGCGCTGGCGCAGTGGTTTTTGGCGTGCCTGCGGCGCGTGGCGTCGTGAGCCGATGGCCGCGCGCGAGGCCGGAGGAGTGCGGCACTGGCGGAAATAGTGACTTCATAGCGGAAATGGCCAAACAGCACCTGCCTGAGGGAAGCTCCCATGCGAGCTCGCGGGCTAGCGGAAGCGTCATCGACACGATCGCACCTTTCGAGGCTGCATAGGCGGCTTGTCCAATCTGGCCGTCGAAGGCTGCGATTGATGCTGTGTTAATGATGACACCGCGCTCGCCGGTCTCCACCGGCTCCTGGCTTGCCATGATGTCCGCCGCAAGGCGAAGCAGATTGAAGGTGCCGCCCACATTGATCTGCATCGTTCGCATGAACGAAGACAGAGCGTGGATACCGCTCTTTCCGATGACTTTCTCAGCGGGTGCAATGCCGGCGCAATTCACCGCCCCGCGCAGTTTCCCCAGTCCCGAGGCAAAGGCATACATCTCCTTGACGCTGGCCTCGTCGGAAACGTCGGTCTTCCAGAAGACGCCACCGGTTTCCGTAGCGACGGCTTGCCCCTTTGTGACGTCGAGATCGACGATGACGACCGTCGCGCCTTGCTGTGCCAGTGCCTTGCCTGTGGCCGCGCCGAGTCCGGATCCGCCACCGGTCACGATAAATACATTGCCGGAGATTTTCATGATGGTCGAGCTTAGATTTCAGTGGTTGGTCGGTTGATCGGCGGGTACGGACCCCAGCGGCGCTTGCGAGGCCATTTCGTCTGGCTGGTTCAGTGCTGCGGCGCTCTTGCGATGGTCAATCAGGACGACGGCGAGCGTACCGACAAGACCGGCGACGCCGATGGCCAGGAAGTTCTGTTCCAATGGCAGCTTCATTCCCACCAGAGCACCGATGAAGACCGGGGCTATGATGGCACCCAGTCGCCCGATCCCTGAGGCGAATCCGACGCCCGTCGAGCGAATGGAACCGGGGTAGAACTCGCCCGCGTATGCATAGGCCAGCAACTGTGTACCGAGGGTCGACGCGCCCACGACAAATACGAGGGCAAAGAGAAGCCTCGGGAACGCCGGTCAGCTCGTATCGAGATCCGGCCTGGGATGACAAGCCAAGCGAAGAAAAGGCCCGGCTGATGTCGCGCCAGGGCAATCGAGCCGCCGCGCTGGAAGGCCTCTGCGTTGCCGATCCGGACACCATGGAACCGGTGCCTTGCGATGGCAAGACGCAAGGCGAACTACTGCTACGCGGCAATATCGTGATGAAGGGCTACCTGAAGAACCCTCCGGCGACCGTAGCCGCATTTAGTGGCGGCTGGTTTCACACTGGTGACGTCGCGGTCATGCATCCCGATGGATATATTCAAATCACGGACCGATCCAAGGACGTGATCATATCGGGAGGGGAAAACATCTCGTCGGTGGAGGTTGAAGATGCCTTGCACCAACACCCCGCGGTATTGATTGCCGCCGTGGTAGCCCAGCCTCATCCGAAGTGGGGGGAGTCACCCTGTGCCTTCATCGAACTGAAGCCCGGCGTCGAGGCACCAACCGAAAATGAAATCATTGCATTCTGCCGCGATCGCCTGGCCCATTACAAGGCCCGGTCAGGGTTATATATGGGCCGTTGCCGAAGACTGGTACTGGAAAGATCCAGAAGTACCGTTTGAGGGAGCTTGCGAAAAGCCGCGAAGCTATCACTGAGCTTGAGTGAGCCGAGAGCGTGCTTCCACTTGTGAACCGGACAACGCGCAAATCGTCCGCGCCGTAGACGGCCAAAAAGGGTCATAGGTTGATAAATAAAGGAGACAACCAATGAAAGCACTTTTGTTTGCGAAGCCCAGGATCTACCAGGCGGTACGGCAGGCTGCGTCGCAATTTTGACTGGTTGTGGTGGGGTAACGAAGTGCCCCAGGAAAACCCAGCGGCGCAAGCGCCTCCGAAAACCCCAGCGAGCTATGCGCAGCATTGGAGGGGCTGGAGGGGCAGGACACGATAGATTGATCCACGTGCGCGAAGAAGACGTAACCTGCCGCCTGCAGAAACCAGAATAACGAATTAGGGAGAAGAGGGAGTCGGTGGCTCCCTTTGTTTCGTGAGCGTCGACCGAGCGATGCGTCATGCCATAGTCCCGGAAAACAAGGAGACATGGTCGCCGCAAGGCATGATGTTGCCTTCCTCTCCCTCCGTGCGGTAGGTTGGAATTCCAGGTCGGGGTGGTGCTGGACCAGGGCGCGCGAGGGCGCCCTCAGCCAGGCCGCTGCCCGTGGAATGCGTCATCCAATAGCTGCCGGACTTCTCTGTGGGCCAGCGGCCGCGGGTTCGGATACTGCGCCTGCAGCGCCAGTTCGCAGGCGCGATCGAGATCCTCCTCGCGCATGCCAATATCGCGCAGCGCCACGGCAGCACCCAGAGAAGCAGCCAGGTCGAACACTGCTTGCGGGCCGCTGGCGTGAGGGCGGCCTAACGCGGCGGCAATCGCCGCCATCGCCTGGGGTGCCGCGGGCGCGTTGTAGGCCAGCGCGTGCGGCAGCACGATCGTGTGCGTCTCGGCATGGGGCAGGTTGTAGCTGCCGCCAAGCGTGTGGCACAGCTTGTGATGCAGGCCAACAGTGGCGCTGCCCAGCACGGCGCCGCAGAGCCAGGCGCCATACAGCGCATCGCCCCTGGCCGCGCGCAGTTCGGCGCTGTCCCGCTCGCCCCCGGCTGTCGCGATCACTGGAAGCGCACGCCCCAACGCCGCGATGCCTTCCCGGCACATCCAGTCGCTGACGGGCGTCCGATCGCCCGCGTACAGTCCTTCGGCGGCGTGGGCAATGGCATTGATGCCGCTGGTTACGCTCATCGCCACCGGCAGGCCGAGGGTCAGGTCGGGGTCGTAGACCACCGTGCGCGGCAGCACGCGTGCATCGCGCCCGGTACGCTTCAGGCCGCCTTCCGTCAGGCCATAGATCGGCGTCATCTCCGAGCCGGCGTAGGTTGTCGGGACGGCAACGATGGGCAAGTCCGATTCGAGGGCGATGGCCTTGCCAAGCCCGATGGTCGAGCCGCCGCCGATCGCCACCACGGCATCGGCGCCGAGTTCCGACGCGCGGGCCCGCGCCAGCCGCGCCTGCTCCACCGGCACGTGCATGACCGCGCCGTCGAAGATGCCGGCGCAACGCGCGCCCAGCACCTCGGCGGCGCGCTCGGCCAGGTCGCGTTGCTGAGGGGTGCAGAGCACCAGCAGCTTGCGTGCGTGCAGGGTGTCGGCTTCGGCGCCGAGCGTTGCGAGCGCGCCGGCACGGAACACGATACGCTGCGGGTGGGTCTGGTAGATAAAGGGTCGCATGATGCCAGGCACCTATTCAATGACGATATGACGCGACTTGATCAGCCGGCCCCAGCGGACGGATTCTTCCCGTATCAGCTTGTTGGCCTGGGCACTGTCGCCGGCGATGACATCGAAGCCGCCGTCGCTCAGTACCTTGCCGATGGCCGGATCGCGCAGCGTGGCATTGACCTCGGTGGCGAGCTTGGCAATGACGTTGGGCGGCGTGCGCGCCGGCGCGATCATCGCCACCCACGAATAGGCCTCGAAGCCCTTGTAGGACTCCGCCACTGCCGGCACGCCCGGCAGGCGCGCGTCGCGCTGGCCGGCTGTCACGGCCAGCGCGCGCAGCTTGCCGGCCTGCACGTAGGGCATCACCAGCGGCAGGCTGGCGATCATCGAATCGACATGGCCGCCCAGCAGGTCGTTGATGGCCGGGCCGCCGCCTTTGTACGGGGTATGCGTGCCGCTGGTCCCCGCGGCCTCATGGAACAGTTCGGCCACCAGCTGGTTGGAACTGCCGGCGCCGACCGACGCGTACGACACGGCATCCGGCTTCTTCGCGGCCGCGACGTAGTCCTGCAGCGTCTTGTACGGCGAGCTGGCGGGAACGACCAGCACCATCGGCGAGCGGACCATGTACGAGACGCCGGTCAGGTCCTTTTGCGAGGCGTACGGCAGTTTCGGGTAGATATGCGACTCGGTGGCGAAGCCATCGAACACCATGCCGATGGTGTAGCCATCCGCCGCGCTGCGCGCGATCTGTGCGGTGCCGATGGTGCCGCCCGCGCCGGCGCGGTTGTCGATCATCACCGGCTGCGCCAGGCGCTTGCGCAGGCCCTCCTGGATCTGCCGCGCCACCTTGTCTACGGTGCCGCCGGCGGCATAGGGCACGATCAGCGTGACCGGCTTGGCCGGCCAGGTTTCGGCGCGGGCAATGGCGGGGGACATCGACACGGCCGTCACCGTGACCAGCGCCGCTGCCGCCAGGCGTGGCAGCGCGAAGCGCCGGATCGTCTTTGCTGCGGTAGTCTCCATCGGGGTCTGCTCCTCTCAGTGATGGGGCCCGGCATGCTCCACTTTTGCTTTATTTGCTAAAAGCCAGCGCACCGGAATCGGTCACTGGATGTTAGACTGGCCCGCATCGTGCGGGAAGCCGGTTTGCCTGCGCAACGCCTTTGCGGAGATTGCAAAAATGGAGTTCAGCCGATTCGCGGAAAACCTGTCCATCTTCGTCGAAGTCGCCCAGTCAGGCAGCTTTTCGGCGGTAGCCCGCCAGCGCGGCCTGGTCGCGTCTTCGGTGGCGCGGCAAATCGATACGCTGGAGCGCGAGCTGGGGGTGCCACTGTTCACGCGCTCGACCCGGGCGCTGGTCCGTACCGATGCCGGCGAACTGCTGTTCGCGCGCGCCACGCGCATCCTGCATGAACTGAGCGATACGCGCGATGCCGTGACGGCGCTGGAGCAGGGCGTCAGCGGGCTGATCCGGGTCGCATGCCTGCCCGCGTTCGGCCGGCGGCACGTGGTGCCGCACCTGGGCGCGCTGTACGCCCAGTATCCGCGGCTGACGGTGGAGCTGGCGCTGACCGAGCGCATCGTCGATCCCGTGGTCGAACGGTTCGATGTCGTGATCCGCGTTGGCCAGCAGGCCGACAGCTCGCTGGTTGCCCGCTGCATCGCCAGCCAGCGCTACATCATCTGCGCGACGCCCGGCTATCTGGCCGTGCATGGGCGTCCGGCGCATGCCGACGAGATCGGCAGGCATCGCCTGATCGACCGTGGCCACAGCACCAGCATGCGCGGCTGGCGTGAGCTGCTGACGCCTGCGCACGCCGCCGAGGCGACGTTTGCGCTCGAGTGTGACGACTGCGATGCGCGGCGGCTGTCGGTGCTGCAGGGCCTCGGCATTGCGCTGATGCCCGACTGGTCGGTCGGGCCGGATATCGGCGCGGGCAGGCTGGTGGAGCTGACGCTTGACGGCCTGCTGCCGCAGGCGCCTGGCGGCATCTACCTGCTGCGCGCCACCCAGCATGCCAGCGCGAAAGTGAAGGCCTTCTGCACCCACCTGACATCCAGCATGGGCAGCCCGCCGACCTGGCAACAGGCGATGGCAGGGGAAGCCGTGCTGGCGTAAGACGCGGCCGGGGGCCGGCTTGCGCGATATCCCAAACCTTGAAGGAATTCGGCCACCTCAGGCATGGATCATCAGGACGGCGGCGCCGGTCAGTCTGCCCTCGCGCATGTCCGCCAGTGCCACATTGGCCTGTTCGATGGGGTAGGCGGTGGTATGGATCTGCAGCGGCGTGCGGGCTGCAATCTCCATGAGGGCGTCGCCGTCAGCACGCGTGAGGTTGGCCACGGAGCATAGGCGCCGCTCTTCCCATAGAAGCGAGTAAGGCATGACGGGGATGTCGCTCATATGGATGCCGCCGCACACTACGATACCGCCCTTTCCTACCGCTCCCAGCGCACGCGGCACCAGCGCACCGACGGGGGCGAAGATCAGCGCCGCATCCAGCAGTTCCGGTGCGTCAGCGTCGCTGCTACCGGCCCAGCATGCACCTGTGCGGCGGGCCAGTTCCTGGGCTCCCGTGTCTCCTGCGCGCGTGAAAGCATAGATCTCCCGCCCCTGCGACGCGGCGATCTGCGTCACCAGGTGGGCCGCCGCGCCGAATCCATAGATGCCGATGCGGCGCGCGTCGCCCGCCATACGTAGCGTGCGGTAGCCAATCAGGCCGGCACAGAGCAGTGGTGCAGCATGCTCATTGCCATAGCCATCGGGAATGCTGAAGCAGTAGCGACTGTCGGCGACCAGGTACTCTGCATAGCCGCCATCGCGGGTATAGCCGGTAAACTGCGGCGCGTCGCACAGATTCTCGTGCTGTCGGAGGCAGAAGCTGCACTGGCCGCAAGTATGGCCAAGCCATGGTACGCCAACTCGGTCGCCCTGCTTGATCGCAGTGACACCGCTTCCGCACGATTCGACCGTACCAACGACCTCATGCCCCGGAATGAGGGCCGGCTTGGGGTAGCGCAGATCGCCATCGACGATATGGAGGTCGGTGCGGCACACGCCGCAAGCGGCAACTGCAATGCGCACCTTGCCCGGCCCCGGTTCGGGTACCGGTACGTGGAGTAAGCGCAGAGGCCGCCCCGCGCCCTCGAAGACCAATGCTCGCATGGTCTGCGGCATGACACGCTCCTTGTCGGGACTCGAGCGGGGGTCAGCTTTCGATCTCGCTGCGGCCCAACAGCGCCAGCTTGGTAGTCTGCGCGAGGGCGCCTCCTGACATGCTGCCCATCGGCACTCGCGTGACACCGCGCCGGCCATGGGTTCCAAAAACGGTCATGTCAGCATTCCAGGTACTCCTGCACACCTTTGTGTGCCGGCGGAGTCAAGATGTTCCAAGTGTAGGTACTGGGTGATCCAGATCAACTGCCGAGTGGTTCCGCCGCCTAGACTGGCAGTATCGGCCAGCCAATTCCCCAAAATCACGTCATGGACTTCAAGACCATTCTCGTCGACCTCAGTGAAGATGCTGCCCGGTCGGCACGCATTGAAACGGCGGCACGGATTGCCGAAAAGTTCGACGGCAAAGTGGTCGGGCTAACTGCAACCGGAACACACCTCGAACCGTTTCGCGGTGCAGGCGACGAAGCCGGGAAGTACGCCGCGCTTGCCGCGAGTCATTTGCATAACCTGGTTGTCCGTCACAAGGAAGCACTCGACACGCTGACCGGGCAGGTGTCGCCGGCCATACCGACCCGGCATGTCGTTGTCGACGGTGAGTCGGGCTGGGCCCTGGCCGAGGAGGGACGTTTCGCCGACATCATCCTACCCGGCCCGCCATCGGGGGATGCGGATGTGCCGGCCTTGCTGGCGGGGGTGGCCGAGTATGCGATGCTCAATGCGGGGCGGCCCATTTTGCTGGTCCCGGGCGTATCCGGCCCGCACTTCGGTGGCCGAGTCGCGATCGCATGGAACGGCGGCCGGGAAGCCGCGCGGGCGGTAGCTGACGCACTGCCATGGCTTGCACTTGCCGGCGCTGTGTCCGTTTTGATTGTCAGCACGGACAAGTATGGCGCTGCCATTGAGGGTGAGGCCTACCGTGAAAGCGCGCACCGGTTGACAGCGTGGCTCGCCAGCCATGGCATTCACGCCAATCTTCTTGTCGGGGAGGGCGACCCCGACCACGTTTTGTTGCAACTTGCGGGCAGGATGCAGGCCGACCTGTTGATCGCCGGTGGCTATGGCCGTTCCCGGCTGAGGGAGCTAATGCTGGGTGGAACTACGCGTGCGTTGCTGCGCCAGTCAGCGCTTCCGATATTTATGTCGCACTGAAGCGTGCCGTCCCCCCCACGGCCAGAAGCGCTGGGTCGCCCACATAACCGAGCCGTTTCCAGAGCTAGCCTCTAACGGCTTCTCAGCACTACGGCTTAGCCGTCAAAGCGCCGTAGAGGCACGCGAAGTCTGAGTGGGAATGATGACGGCGCAGCGTGGAGCGGTGGCGTTTTGGCTTGCAGGTGCGCGTCGTCCCACCATTTCCTCCGCGTGACGTAACCAGCGCGCAGCAGCCTGGTCGCGGATTGTTCACTTTAACGACTTGAAAACGGCACTTCCTTGTCGCATCGCGACGGCGTACCCATTTCTGCGCGCCTGGTGTCTCGCTACGCTATGCCGAGGGCGACGGCGTGACGGCCCCGTCGCCGCGCGTTGCCCCCGGTTGCTGATGCGACGTGGGCGGCAACCCCGGGGCCGTGACGGCCTTGCCACCGGTATCGATTGGACCTTGAATGAGTGCGTAGGGACCAACAGACAGTCCGAGGGAGAGATGCGCTGCACCCACTGCCAGTTTGAGAACCCTGCGGGCGCCAGGTTCTGCGAGGCGTGTGGGCAAAGGCTTGCGCAGCTTTGTCCGCAATGCGGCCACGAGTCTGGCGCTACCGCCAGGTTTTGCGGTGCATGCGGTGCGGTGTTGACCGATACGGTGGCAGCGCCTCGGCAGATTCCGCCGCCGGCGCCGCCCGTCCCGGCCCCGGTTCTCTACACACCGCCCCATCTGGCCGAGCGCATCCGGGCGGAGCGCGCCGCGATGGAAGCCAAGGGCGCGGACGCGGCCGGCGAGCGCAAGACCATCACGGCGCTGTTCGCCGACATGGCCGGCTCCACCGCGTTGATCCAGGA
>NZ_JAGIQA010000159.1 GCF_017814975.1 Cupriavidus consociatus | reverse complement strand
GGTCGACTCATCTGGGGGCGCCTACGCCATGAACGCGTGCTCGGTCTGATCCGGAATCCCTCGTATGCGGGCGTCTATGTCTTCGGCCGTTACCAATATCGTCAGCGCATCACGCCTCAGGGAGAGGTCCATAAGCGCGTGCAGCCGGTACCCAAGGAGGACTGGCGTGTCCATCTGCCCGATCATCACGAAGGCTATATCACCCCGGAGGAATTCGAGCGCAACCAGGCGCGCCTAGCGCTCAATCGGACCAACGGCGAAGGTACCGTGCTCAGCGGTGCGGCGCGTGAAGGATTGGCGCTGCTGCAGGGGATGCTTATTTGTGGCTGCTGTGGCCGGGCTCTGACCATGCGCTACCAGGGTAACGGTGGCATTTATCCGTTGTACCTTTGCAATGCGCGACGCCGCGAGGGTCTGGCGACAACCGATTGCATGAGCGTGCGCAGCGACCTGCTCGACAACGCGATCGGCGAAGCAGTGCTCGCGGCCCTGCGGCCAGCCGAACTCGAACTCGCCGTGACCGCCCTGCACGAACTCGAGCAGCGTGATCACGCCATCATGCGTCAGTGGCATATGCGCATCGAACGCGCCGAGTATGAGGTCGCGCTTGCCGAGCGTCGCTATCAGGAATGCGA
>NZ_JAGIQA010000158.1 GCF_017814975.1 Cupriavidus consociatus | reverse complement strand
ACTACGCCCAAGCCAAGTTGGATACCAAACGCGAAGCCTTGCAGCGCCTGCAACCGCATTCAAAGAGCGACAGGCCATCCTCCATTGCATTCAACCGGGCAGGCTGAATACCATGAATGGAGCCACTCAGGCGGACATTTCAACTTTGCTAGAAGCGGGCGCGGACGAAAACTTGGACTACTTGGAGGTAGTTCATGTATTCGTACGAGGATCGCATCAGGGCGGTCAAGTTATATTTTAAGTACGGCGGGAAGACGGCAACGGTCGTTCGCGAGTTGGGTTATCCGTCGGGTAAGAACCTGAAGCGGTGGGTCCACATCTACCAGGCGTTGGGCGACTTGCCCAAGTGCCGCCATCCCAAGCCGAGATATACGCTGGAGCAAAAGCGCGCGGCGGTGGATTACTACTTCGGTCATGGCTGCTCTCTGGCTAACACCCGCAGGGCCCTCGGGTATCCGAGTAGCGAAGTGCTTGGCTACTGGATTGAAGAGCTGCGCCCCGGTTCGCGCCGCATGGTCACGAGCACAAACACCAGTGGACCGTTTGCGCCCGACCAGAAACGTCAGGCGGTCACTGACCTTTGCGCCCGCCAGGGCTCCGCGCAGGATGTAGCGAAAAAGGTTGGAGTAAGCAGACCGATGCTGTACAAGTGGAAAGATCAACTGCTCGG
>NZ_JAGIQA010000157.1 GCF_017814975.1 Cupriavidus consociatus | reverse complement strand
AATGCGCAGTTTGCCAAAGGCGGCAAGCCAGGCATGCGTGCGCTCCACAACCCAGCGATGTTTGCCGAGGCGGTCGTTCCTCTCGGTGCCACGGCGTGCGATTCGTGGCTGGATGCTGCGCCTGCGCAAATGCTTACGACAGCGAGCGAAGTCGTATCCCTTATCGGCATGGAGTTTGTCCGGACGGCTTCTAGGCCGACCGGACAGGCCTGGCACCGGCGGTATTGCATCGACCAAGGCTCGAAGACAATCGAGTCGTGCCGATTGGCGCCCGTTACAGCCAGCGCCAAGGGAACGCCGCGCCGGTCTACGGCGAGATGGCGTTTGCTGCCGAGTTTTCCGCGATCCGTGGGGTTCGGGCCAGTCTGCTGGCCCCCCGGGGGCTGGCCACTACTGCGCCATCGATGCTCGCCCGACTCCAATCGATCTGGTCGTGCTCACGCAAGTGGGTCAGCAGGGCCAGATGCAGTCGCTCCCAGACACCGCTGACTTGCCAGTCACGCAGACGACGCCAGCAGGTCATGCCGCTGCCAAAGCCCAGTTCCTGGGGTAGGTCCTCCCACGGAATCCCGGTTTGCAAGACAAACAGGATGCCGCCAAGCGCTGCACGGTCGTCCACTCGCGGTCGGCCGCCTTTGGGCGAGGGTTCGACCGTCGGCAGCAATGGCTGCA
>NZ_JAGIQA010000156.1 GCF_017814975.1 Cupriavidus consociatus | reverse complement strand
ATGCGTCAGTGGCATATGCGCATCGAACGCGCCGAGTATGAGGTCGCGCTTGCCGAGCGTCGCTATCAGGAATGCGATCCCGCTAACCGTCTGGTCGCGGGCACCCTCGAGCGGCGCTGGAATGACGCGATGCAACGTCTCGAAGCAATCAAGACGGAAGCCGCCCAGTTCCAGAGCCAGAAGGCGCGCGTCGCCACGCCCGAACAGAAGGCCAAGATCCTCGCACTGGCGCGCAATCTGCCACGTCTTTGGCGTGCTCCGGCGACCCCGGCAAAGGATCGCAAGCGCATGTTGAGACTGCTCATCCGGGACATTACGGTCGAGAAGCTGCCCGCAGCCAGCAGACAGGTGGTCCTACACGTGCGTTGGCAGGGCGGCATCTGTACCGACACCACCGTGACTTTGCCCACGCCGGTCATCGAAGCGTTGCGCTATCCGACTGCGACCGTCGAGCAGGTGCGCAAGCTGTCGCAACATCTGTCCGACCCGCAAATCGTTGCGCACCTCAATCAGAAAGGCCTGCGCAGCCCAACCGGCAAATCATTTACGCTCGCCATGGTCAAGTGGATCCGCTACCGGTATGGGATTGCGCCGACCAGCCTCAAGCGGCCTGACGAACTCACGGTACAGCAACTCGCTCACCGACTGGGCATCAGTCCACACGTCGTGTATTACTGGAT
>NZ_JAGIQA010000155.1 GCF_017814975.1 Cupriavidus consociatus | reverse complement strand
GGCTCCGCGCAGGATGTAGCGAAAAAGGTTGGAGTAAGCAGACCGATGCTGTACAAGTGGAAAGATCAACTGCTCGGAGACGAGGCATATCGATCTATGCGCAAACGTAAATTGGTCTCGCCTGAAGAGGAGCATGCGGCGCAGTTGGAAAGAATCGCACAGCTCGAACAGCAGGTACGCCAGCTGCAACTTGAGCGCGATATTCTGGCGCGGGCGGGCGATCTAATAAAAAAAGACCAAGGCATCAACTCCCTGCCCCTGACAAACAGGGAGAAGACACAGGTGGTTGATGCCTTGAAAGCTACGTATTCGTTGGCTGAACTTCTCCGCGTCGTCGGGCTTGCGCGCAGTAGCTATTTCTATCACAAGACAGGATTGGGTCTGCGCGACAAATACGCCGATGTACGTAGCGCCATGGTCGAGATCTTTGACAGCAATCATCGCTGCTATGGGTACCGTCGTCTCCACGCGATGCTGTGTCAGCGCGATATACGGATCTCCGAGAAAATCGTGCGCAGATTGATGGCTGAAGAACAGCTTGCCGTCCACCGGCCACGTCGCCGGTACAGCTCCTACAGCGGGGAGATTGGCACTGCCCCCGAGAATCTGATTGCCAGGGATTTCCATTCGCAGGCGCCGAATCAGAAATGGCTGACGGACATCACCGAATTCCAGCTTCCGGC
>NZ_JAGIQA010000154.1 GCF_017814975.1 Cupriavidus consociatus | reverse complement strand
GGTCAGCAGGCCGGTCTATCCGCTCGACGACACCGCTGCCTGGGCAGGCTAAGGCAGCACTAAGCCAGCGTGCACATGGTTCCTAGCCAATGGTGCCCGGCGGCGGCAGACACATCGTGGATGGGCATCTGCCGCTGGCCCCGACCTGGCTTGCGTGCAAAACTCCGTGAGAGTTCCCCCTTCGACCCACCGGCCTGGCTCAATCCTAGACGACCGTCTCTCGGATTTGATCTTCCTGATAACGCTGCGCTTCAATGACAAGAGCCAGCGCGGGGGAGAGATGTCGGCGACTGGCATAGTACAGGTGATAGCCCGGAAACAGCGGCCACCACTCTTCAAGCACTGGTACAAGCAGTCCAGCCTTGATATGAGGCGCCATCAGGTCCGAGGGCACATAAGCGAAGCCCAGGCCGTCCAATGCTGCGGGCCCGCGCGCGCGCAGGCGCACGGCCGCCAGGCCGAACACTTCCTTCAGGATCAGGTGCAGCGCGCCGCGTGACAGGCCTTTGTCACGGTTCTCCTGGCCGATCACCGGCAGCAGCAGCGGGCGCGTCTCGCCGGGGTGCGGCGTCGGCGCCAGCCCGTGGGCGCGGCGATAGCGCGCGAGTTCGGCGATCAGATCGTCGGTGGCCGGCACCAGCCGGGTCTTGTTGCCCTTGCCGGTGACCTCCAGCCACCAGCGCTCGATGCCCTGGGC
>NZ_JAGIQA010000153.1 GCF_017814975.1 Cupriavidus consociatus | reverse complement strand
ACCGGCCTGACGCTGCCGATCGCGCTGATCGGCACCTTCGGCGTGATGTATATGTGCGGCTTCACCCTCAACGTGATCACGCTGATGGCGTTGTCGCTGTGCGTGGGCCTGCTGATCGACGACGCCATCGTGGTGCGCGAGAACATCGTGCGCCACAACCTGATGGGCAAGGATCACCGCAGCGCGGCGCTGGACGGCACCAACGAAATCGGGCTGGCGGTGCTGGCCACCACCTTCTCGATCGTGGCGGTGTTCCTGCCGGTCGGCTTCATGGGCGGGATCATCGGGCGCTTCTTCCACCAGTTCGGTATCACTGTGGTAGCGGCAGTGCTGATCTCGATGTTCGTGTCGTTCACGCTGGACCCGATGCTGTCCTCCGTATGGCACGATCCGGACCTGCACGGCACCGGCAACAAGACGAGCTGGTACGGACGCACCATCGGCCGCATGCTCGACTGGTTCTCGGCGCGCATGGACCGCCTCGGCAACGGCTACGCCGCGATGCTCGGCTGGGCGCTGAAGCACCGGCTGGCGACCGCGATCATCGCGGCAGTGACCTTCTTCGGCAGCTTTGCGCTGGTGCCGCTGATCGGCACGGAATTCGTGCCCAACGCCGACCTGGGCGAGACGCAGGTCGGCTTCACCACGCCGGTGGGCACGTCGCTCGAAGTGACCGAGGCCAAGGTGCGGCAGGTGGA
>NZ_JAGIQA010000152.1 GCF_017814975.1 Cupriavidus consociatus | reverse complement strand
GCCACCCGTACAGATTTCAGGAGATTTCAAGAATGGCAGCTAAAGACGTAGTGTTCGGCGACGCCGCACGTGCCAAGATGGTCGAAGGCGTGAACATCCTCGCCAACGCCGTTAAAGTGACCCTGGGCCCGAAGGGCCGCAATGTGGTGCTGGAGCGCAGCTTCGGCGGCCCGACCGTGACCAAGGACGGCGTGTCCGTGGCCAAGGAAATCGAGCTGAAGGACAAGCTGCAGAACATGGGCGCCCAGATGGTCAAGGAAGTGGCTTCCAAGACCAGCGACAACGCCGGTGACGGTACCACCACCGCTACCGTGCTGGCCCAGTCGATCGTGCGCGAAGGCATGAAGTTCGTGGCCGCCGGCATGAACCCGATGGACCTGAAGCGTGGCATCGACAAGGCTGTCGCCGCCGCCGTGGAAGAGCTGAAGAAGGTCAGCAAGCCCACCACCACCAGCAAGGAAATCGCCCAGGTTGGCGCGATCTCGGCCAACAGCGACACCTCGATCGGTGAGCGCATCGCCGAAGCCATGGACAAGGTCGGCAAGGAAGGCGTGATCACCGTCGAAGACGGCAAGTCGCTGGCCGACGAGCTGGAAGTCGTGGAAGGCATGCAGTTCGACCGCGGCTACCTGTCGCCGTACTTCATCAACAACCCGGAAAAGCAGGTTGTCCAGCTGGACAGCCCGTTCGTGCTGCTGTTCGACAAGAAGGTTTCGAACATCCGCGA
>NZ_JAGIQA010000151.1 GCF_017814975.1 Cupriavidus consociatus | reverse complement strand
CCGCAAGGACGATTTGCGCACCGACTATGACCCGGTGGGCCACACCATGCACATCGCCGCCCGGATGGAAGGCGTCGCCACCCCGTCCTCCATCCTGGTCAGCGAATCGACTCACCGGCTGACGGAGGGGTATTTTGCGTTCCAGGCCTTGGGACGTACCCAGATCAAGGGCCTGCGCGAGCCACTGGCCGTGTATGAGGTGCTCGGCCTTGGCGCCTTGCGCACGCGGCTGCAGGTGGGGGCGCATCGCGGCCTGGCCCGCTTTGTCGGACGTGAGGCGGAGTTGGCGCGACTGGGCGAGGCGTTGGCGCTGGCCAAGGGCGGGCGGGGGCAGATCGTCGGCGTCGTGGGGGAGGCGGGCGTCGGCAAATCGCGCCTGTTCCATGAATTCAAGGCGCGCGCGCAGGAAGGCTGCCTGGTGCTCGAAACCTTCTCGGTGTCGCATGGCAAGGCGTTCCCCTACCTGCCGCTGATCGACCTGCTGCGCAACTACTTCCAGATCACGCCACAGGATGATGAACGCCGCTGTCGCGAGAAGGCAACGGGCAAGCTGCTGATCCTGGATCGCGCGCTGGAGGAACATCTGCCCTACCTGCTCTACCTGCTGGGGATCGTCGAGCCGGGCTCGGCCTTGCCAACGATGGATCCGACGATCCGGCGCCGGCGCACCTTCGAGGCGATTGCAAGACTGCTGGTGCGCGAGAGCCAGAA
This sequence comes from Cupriavidus consociatus, assembly GCF_017814975.1. Taxonomy (GTDB): domain Bacteria; phylum Pseudomonadota; class Gammaproteobacteria; order Burkholderiales; family Burkholderiaceae; genus Cupriavidus; species Cupriavidus consociatus. The sequence goes on along the minus strand of NZ_JAGIQA010000151.1, from coordinate 45 downwards.
TCAGATGCTGATGGTGCTGTTCGAAGACCTGCAATGGCTCGATAG
>NZ_JAGIQA010000150.1 GCF_017814975.1 Cupriavidus consociatus | reverse complement strand
GCGATGTCGACACGGCGGCAGATCCACACCTTGTCATGGCCCTGCACGTAGTCGAGGAAGCGCTGCAGCGCGCGGAAGCGGCCGGGGCGGCCGAGCAGCCGGCAATGCATGCCGATCGACAGCATCTTGGGACTGTCCTGCCCGCCAGGGTCCCCTTCTTCATACAGTACGTCGAACGCATCCTTCAGGTACTGGAAGAACTGCTCGCCGGTGTTGAAGCCCTGCGGCGTGGCAAAGCGCATGTCGTTCGAGTCCAGCGTGTACGGCACCACCAGGTGCGGCTTCTTCTCGCCGCCGGTGACTTCCACTTCGGTCCAGAAGGGCAGGTCGTCGCCGTAGTAGTCGGAGTCGTACAGCAAGCCGCCGTGCTCGACCACCAGCCGGCGCGTGTTGGGGCTGTCGCGCCCGGTGTACCAGCCCAGCGGCAGCTCGCCGGTCAGGTCTTTGATGATCTGCATGCCGATGCGCATGTGCTCGCGCTCGGTGGCCTCGTCGATGTTCTGGTAATGGATCCAGCGCCAGCCGTGGCAGGCGATCTCGTGGCCCAGCTCGACGAAGGCGCGCGTCAGTTCCGGGTGGCGCTGCAGCGCCATCGACACGCCGAAGATGGTCAGCGGCAGGCCGCGCTTTTCGAACTCGCGCAGGATGCGCCAGACGCCGGCGCGCGAGCCGTATTCATAGATGCCCTCCATGCTCATGTGGCGGTCGGGGTAGGCCGCGGCGCCGACGATCTCGGAGAGGAACTGCTCGGAAGCGGCGTCGCCGTGCAGCACGCAGTT